>DATKSR010000098.1:0-13621 GCA_035531555.1 Candidatus Dormiibacterota bacterium | reverse complement strand
TCCGACCAGCAAGTGCGGGCAGGAGTCCAAGTCGACCCAGAGAGCACCGCGCCGACCATGGCCCAGACCTATCAGGCAGCGCCCGTGCGGACGCGGTCCGGAGTAGAAGGTGCGGTACGGGACCTGGTCCGGGATCCGGTGACGGAGAACCTCCATCACCAGGACCCCTGGCTCCTCCCAGCAACGCAGCGCGCAGTCACACCTGGCCTCCAGCGAGGCCTGCCGGTTTAGGAGATCCGCCAGGGTCACCCCGGGAGGCATCCGCCAGCGCAGTGTGACGTTGCGACCTACCCAATGGGCTCCCAGACGGGCTTTGGGATGCAGCACCCTGCCCCGGGCATTCCGAGCGGCCAGACCCGACTCGGCCATCGCTTTCCGCAGGCGCGCCCCCACCGACCAGTGACCCTGGTACAAGGTCGCGATCACGGCCAGCAGCTCGACCAGCCCGAACACGGCCCCACCGAGACCCTGAGTGCACCCCATCGCTTGGCCACCGATGAGGACTACGAACGCCACCCAGAGTGAAGGCTGGCGCAAGAGGCGCGCCACGATCCCGACCGGGTCCCACCACTCTCTCCGCTCGGTCGTGTACCGGACCCCCATCACTCCACCACCCTTGCCGGGGCCGCGGTCGCCCGCGAAGGGCTATACGGCTGACTACCGCCGGCGGCCAGCCCCGATACCAGCCAGAGGACGAACAGCACCACCACCAGGACGCAGCCCAACCGCATTCCTCCCCTGCCCCAGTTGAGCAGACCGCGCAGGACCGCCAACAGAGCGACTCCACTCAGCAAGAGGAGGGCCGCCCCCACCACGAAGGTGAGGGCGGCCCCAAAGAGCCCGTTCACTTGCCGCGGGTCCGCGCCTGCGGCTCGTCCGCCTCCTGAGCCTTGGGAGCGGACAGGTAGGTGATGGACTCCGCCACCACGGTCAGCCGGAGCTGACCGCCCCGGTCCTTGCCGTCGGGGTTGTAGAAGGTGCCCCGGAGCCGGCCGGTGATGGCGACGCGGGACCCTTTGCCGTTGAAGCGGACCAGGTTCCTTGCCTGGACTCCCCAGGTCTCTACCCGGACCCAATCAGGCGCCTGATCCTTGGTGCGCCTTCTAACGGCGCACAGAAATGTCGCCTTGGTCTGCGGCCCGTTGGCCGCCGACGGGAACTCGTCCACCTTGACCTGGGATGCGACCACCCCTATCAGCTCGACGTGGTTCATCGCCCCTCCTCCCCCAGCTCCCGGCGCCGCAGCTCCTCGCGCCGACGGCTCCGGATGAGCCGGTCGAGATCTGGGTCCGCTGCCCTCAGTGGGAAGTGGCAACCGCTCCCTGCCGTCCTAACGGGCTCTTCCTCTTCTTCCTCTTGTCCCTGTCGCCGCCGGTGATCCGCCATATCACACCTCCTGTTGTCTGGGCACTGGACCGTTCCGCGTGGTACGGTCCATTCTAGCACGACCACAAGCGGTGTCAAGGGATACGCGGAATCTCCACTCAGAGAGATCGCGGAGCCGGTCGGAGGGGCCACCTTGTGAGTAGCTGACCCAGGCGAGCGGCCGTCAGCTGATGCCGACTCCAGACTGAGAGAGGGCTAGAGGGTGAGCGGCACCCGGGGAAAGACCAAGGTGGTCAAGTCGGCGGGCAGGTGCGTCTCGATGACCGCCACCACCCGGTCGTCCTGCTTCATGACCCGGTACAGCTGCAGCACCGGCACTCCGTCCGGGAGCCCCAGCACCTGCTTGATGTTGGGGGTCGGCATGGCGGCCTCGACCACATCCTCCCCCTCCCCGGCCGGCACCCCCTTGATGGCGAGGACATCGGGAAGCCAGTAGCCCTCGAGGTCCTCCTCGGACAGCCCCATCTCCTTCTGCACGCTGGGGTGCAGCCAGGCACGGCAGAGAGAAGGAGCCCCCTGGGAGTCGAACCCAGTTGCCTCCTGCACCAGGACCTCCGTCCCATCCTCCACCTGCAGCAGCTCCGAGATCCATGGAGTCGTCGGCATCCGCCGCTCGGTGCTCTCCAGGATCCCAGTCAGGCGAAAGGCTCGAGTTGGCCCCTCGCTCCGGGACTCCTCCGTCTGGCCAGCCGGGCGCCTCATACCCACTCCGGTTGCGTCCACCCGGTGCCGGTCCGCCTTGGGGTCCCTCACGAAGCTGCCCGCCCCGTGCTCAGCGACCACCATACCCTCTTGCTTCAGCACCCCGATGGCACTCCGCACCGTCGTCCTAGTCACCTGGTAGCGGGACATGAGCTTGCGCTCTGATGGGAAGGCGACCCCCGCGGGCAGCCTCCCCTCCTCGATGTCCGCGCGCAGGAGGTCTGCCAGCTGCTTGTACAGCGGCACCGGGCTCTCGCGATCTAGCTTCGGCTTCACGACTGCTACAGCTTAGCTGGTGCGGACCAGATTTGCTAGTGTCAAAAGAGAGCGATAACTGTGCGATGTCACGACAGTGACCGAGCGACTTCCGAGCGGTGCCTCGAAGTTCCCCAAGAAGTCGGCCCGAACCTCTTGCAATTTCCCCGCGGCTGATCTAATCTGCGCCGATGCGAATAACTGTTAGCGACAACGGCGACCTGGTTATTCCCGGCGACTCGATCTCCGGCATCACCCCCAAGCCCGGCGACCAGTTCGATCTCACCACGGATCTGGAAGGTTCCGGCTTGGTCCTTACCAGAGTGGGATCCGATGAGGAGCCGCTACTTGGCTACCTCCACCTCAACGCGTCGACCGACGAGATAATGGACAGGCTGCGCGGGCCCGTCGACACCGTAGGCGAAGAGAGGCCCCTACAAGGCTACCTCCAGCTCAACGCCACGACCGATGAGATCATGGACAAGCTCCGGGGCCCGGTCGACATAGTAGGCGACTGACGCCTCCGACGCCAGTGGCCCTGTGGGCCGCGCGGCGGCTAGCCGGCGGCAGGAATTGGGCCGCGGCGCAAAGTTTGGCGCGTCTCGATCGGCCGTTCCAAAAGACGTTGACCTGAGAGTTCCATGACGACCTCACGACTTAGGACCCGCGCCAGCTCCACTCCAACCGCCGTGGCCACGCCGACAGCCACCGCGTTGCCAATCTGCCGCATCTTCTCCGAGCGGGATCCACAGAAGACATAGTCGTCAGGGAAGCCCTGAAGCCGCGCGGCCTCGCGAACCGTCAGGTAGCGAACGGTGCCATCCTCCAGGACCACCGTCCCCTCCCCACCCGGCACACCGTGCACGCCAGCTTTCAGGGTCTTGGAGGGTTCGTCCAATACCGACCCGGTGTGCCCCGGATACCTACGCGCACCTGGCACCGCATCATGGTCGCGTCCGCACGCGTAATCGTTCCCGGGTCCAGCAGGGATTGGCGCTCCCAAGCCGTAAAGGGCGTCCCTTACGGTGCTCCACCGCTTGGGATGACCGAATAATCCATCCCCGGATCCGGCACATGGGCCGGAGACGCCGTTGGGGAGACGGTGCGCGAGCCCATGGTGATCTGCGTATTCCCCCGACGCGATCGCCTCAACTAGCGCGGCCTCGGAATGCGTCTCGACCGGCCACACGCACTCTCTTGCCACATCAGACCGGATGCCTTGGATGAAGACGCGATGTCGTCTCTGTGGCACCCCGAAGTCAGCCGCGTTCAGCCGCCGCCAGCCCACCACGTACTCTGAGCCGTCACGGGGCATCTCCCGCGTGAGTCGGCGGTAGTGCGCCAGCCAACTCTCAGACTCCGCCCGCAGCATGGACGGACACCGGAGCTGGGACAGGACGTAGTCAAAGTAGGCGCGAAAGCCTGGCCTCAGCAACCCAGGCACATTCTCCACAAGCACGGCGCGGGGACGCGTAGCGCGCACCGCATCGAGCAGCACCGGGAACATATTGCGTCCGTCGCCGTTCCCCAGATGCTTACCGCCGAGAGAGAACGGCTGGCACGGCACGCCTCCCGCGACTAACTCGATGGGCCCGAGGCGAGAGTAGTCAACTAACCTCGCGTCGTTCTCCAGTACGGCGCCCGACGCCCATCGCGCGGCTCCGCCCGCGTTTGCCCGTAGAGTCGCGCAGGCGTTGTGATCCCACTCCACCAAGGCCCGGTGGGTGAAGCCTGCCGCCTCAAGGCCCAGGGCCATGCCACCCGCACCCGCGAAAAGTTCGAGTGACCGCAGCGGCTTCATCGCGTCGACCCCTCGTTAGCATCGAAGGGAAGGTTTCCCTGAGAGTCATGGATGTCCCGGTATTCCACCACCGCCTCCCGGATGATCTCCGCCATCGACCTTCTCTCGTCGAAGGATGTCCGCCGAAGCCACTCATGCAGGCCGACGGGTAGAGTCACTGGTAGCCTGATACTGTCTTGAGCGCGGTCCATCGACGTCTCATGATATCACGGCATCAGCCATCCCTGGGGCCCACCGATGGCCAAATATGGGGCCCGAGTGCACGTTCGGCATGGAGATGGTTGACGTCAGCTCCTCCACATCGCCACACTCAACGGACGTCAACCCTGCCTTCTGCGGAGGCTAGCTTGTCTGCATCCCCCCATGTCGGCCCAACCGAGGGTCCCACGTCAGAGTACAACCCGCTCGACTACGGCAACCTCACCGTCAACTTGGTCCGCGAGCTGATGAGCCGGGGCCCGTACCCACTGCCACCCGCTGAGGCGTTTGCGGGGGCTGGCGTCTATGCCTTGTTCTATACCGGAGCTGTCGACTACTACGGTCGCGTTGCGTCACCTGACTGCGATCAGCCGATCTACGTTGGCAAGGCCGTGCCTCGAGGCGCCCGCAAAGGGATCAGAGGGGGAACCTCTACCCCAGGCCACCCTCTCTTTGATCGTCTTCGCGAGCACGGCCGATCGATCGCAGCGGGGGCTGAGCTGGACCTCGCGGACTTCAAATGCAGATACCTCGTCGTCACGCCGCTCTGGATCACCATGGCCGAGCGATTCCTCATTGAGAACTTCCAGCCGATCTGGAACCTCTGCCTGGATGGGTTCGGCAACCACCCTCAGGGCAGCGGACGCCAGCGGCAAGAAGTCTCATGGTGGGACGCGCTCCACCCGGGTCGGACTGCGGCCTCCGCCCTGCGGCAGACGCGGACCCGTTCCGATGCTCTTCGTCAGCTTGGGGACTGGTACCACACCGTTGAAACCAATCCAGCGGCCGCGAGATCCCAGGCGGCTCAGGCCGCCGAGGCCGCCGAGGCCGCCGAGGCCGCTGAAACTGACACACCATGAGCAGGAGCGCCGTCCCCCGCGATCCCGCGGTCACCTCCAGGATCATGGCGTCAGTTCACAGCAAGGACTCCCGCCCCGAGCTCGCTCTGCGCAAGGGTCTGCACGCCCTGGGCGTGCGCTACCGCCTTCACGCCGCTGAGGTCATGGGGCGACCCGATCTCGTAATCCGTAAGTACAAGATCGCAATCTTTGTCGACGGCGACATGTGGCACGGCAACGCATGGCGCCTCCGCGGCAAGCCAGATCTCGCGTCCCTCTTTCCAACACGGACTGAATGGTGGACCAATAAGATCCAGACGAATATGGCTCGAGATCGGACCGTGAATCTCGCTCTCACGGAGGCTGGTTGGCGCGTCGTGAGAATATGGGAGAGCACGATCCTGCGTAGCACAGCGGACGCTGCCGAGCTGATCGCTACTGAGGTTGCTAGTCTCAAGGCCGCCTCCCGCGCCTATCCGCCAGGTAGCCTCATCCACCTTGACCTGTGAACCGCACATCCGACGGACGATCCTCAGAACGACACTCACCGCTGTGCGTCATCAACCCGCCATCACCCCACGCTGACCCCTCTCACTCAACGTTCTTCGCGGCCCCATGGGGTCTACTCACCCTCTAGCGCGTGACGTCGGCCGCGTCGTCGGTGCCTACGTCGCTGAACAGGGCCGCGACTCCCACTCCTTAATCCGCACCGCCCTCCACGTCCAGCGGAAACGCCGTCCAGGTGGCGGGATTGCATCGGCGTCGACTTCGGGAATGACAAAGTAAAGCGTCTTGCCTTACCTCCCAATAATCTCCGGTCTAGTGCCTGGGTCGCTCCATGGTGCCGATCTGGTCTCACACGAGAGACACAGCAGGCCCAGAGCGCGGCACGCCAAAGCCTCGAGGCCACTACGAGTATGGGTCAGCGCCACCCCTGATCGAGGCCTCGCAGGAGCGGTTTGGAGCCCCGCTACTTCATCCCTTCTCGGGCACGACACGCTCAGAACTTGGACGACCTGGGAATCCGTTTCTGCACGGGGTAGGCGCTAGCAGTGCCGCGACCGACTGATAACTGAGATGGACGGCACACAGATCGCGAGGTGTAGTGGTAGCGTGCCCGTCACCGACCAAGTCTTGGCATCGCCTAGAAATGAGCGACTTACTGCCACCGTGGCACAGCTGTCCTGAAGGAAAAGGCTGGGCGTTCCGACATGAGAGGCTACAATCGCCCTGGAGGATGACGTCATGCCTTTCGGAGCCAGCGTCGCGGGTCTTCTGGCGTCCCTCACATCATTGCGGACTGCGGGGTGGAGAGGGGCCGATGCCGTTGTCCTTGGCTCGCGTCAGCCTCTCTCAGGGCGATGGGACAGTGATTGCTTCTGCGTCGTGTGCCACTCAACCATCGCCGCTAGAACACGCTGGCCTCGACGACTAGGACCGGCTGGCGACATCCGGGAAGTTTGACGTGCCGTCGTTTACGTGCTACAAACTACACGATTCCCCTGCCCTTGACTCTCCCCCGCCAGCTGACGCCTTCCTCGAACTGACCGGGCGAACTGTTACCCAGTCGCCTCCTTTCCTCGGGGACAGATTCGTTGCGACGACATTCATCGTAGCCAATCCGGTCGAGTCCCCACCGTGGACTGACTTCCTACGGGCCGCCTTCATGCCTGGAGACCTTCCTCACCTCTCCGGGTTTACTTCGGGCGCGGTCATCATCGTGCGCGACGAAGAAGTCGGCCATTTCGCCTTTTGTTTCGGCCCGGTCGGGCGGCACCTCCTGAGGGACGACTCTTGGGTCAGATCATATGGCCTCCGCGTGGCCCTTAACGCAATCTACCCATTAGGAGGAGCTCAATCCCCTGCGCCTGGTCGCCTAATTGCCCTTGATGCGAAACGGCGGGGAGCTGAGATCGTACGGTCTAGGAGGCAAGCTAGTCGACCCACGACTGCAGAGAGCCTAGACTTGGACCAGACTCGCGAACTCCTTCACTCTGCCACGGGAGAGCACGGTGGCACGGAGCCCTGGGGCTCGCGACTGACCGGGAGCGACGCCCTCCACTTCACTAGCGACGACACATACGACACACTTGGGTCACTTTGCCGCGAAATTCACGACGTCCACGCGCGTCTTGACTACCAGGCTACTTTTGGATGGATCGACCACGTTCGACCCGTAGTGGAGCCCGGCGCACGGCAAGCGCTGACCCAACGCGTAGTCGAGCTCCTGAGGGACAAGGACGTTGCCAACCTCTCTCTAGCACCACCCGAAATCATCGACTGGTCGCGCGTCGAGGTGTTTCAGTTCCACTTTGACCACGATCAGTTCCGTCCTCTCCCGCGCCTGATTGACTACCTTGCCGGGCTAGACGCTCGCAAGCATCTTGCTGGCCTTACTGACGCTTACCTTAAGAACCACCGAATGGTAGCCCTCGATGGAAACCATGTCTCCGTTGAGCACTGGAGCATCTGGCGATGCCTCTCCGGGGAGGTGCCTCTCGATGGCGCCGCCTATATTCTTGATGACGGTGAGTTCTATTCTGTTGAGCCTGGCTTCCTCTCCGACCTGAACAATGCAATTGCGACCATTCCCGACCGCTCGGGGCTCCTTCCCAGTTGTGCCAGCGGAACCTGGGAAGGTGACTACAACGCGGCGGCCCAGAAGACGAATCAGGGATGGCTCTTACTTGACAAGAAGACGATCAAGATCGAAGCCACGACCACGGCAGTGGAGGTCTGTGATCTCCTCACTCCATCCAGGGAGCTCATCCACGTTAAGCGGCACTTGGGCTCTAGCGAGTTGAGCCATCTATTCGCGCAGGGGCTCACGTCGGCGACCCTGCTCCAGGACAGTTCTGACTTCCTCCGGAGGGCCGACGCCAAGATACAACTGTTGAGCTCGATGCCGACCGACCTCCCGCGAACATTCTTCTCCCGGTATCCGATCACTCCAGGCGACTTCGAGATTGTCTATGCGATCATCTCTGAGTGGAAGGGCAGAACCCTGGAGGGGGCCCTCCCATTTTTCAGCAAAATCAATCTTCGGCACACCGTGCAGGCACTTCGAGCGAGGGGCTTTCGAGTAAGTCACTGCCGAGTCGACGAGACATAGTTGTCCCATGCCGTGGTGCGCCGAGGACCATAGATCAGGTATCGGTCATGACCCCGAAGACCGATTCCCGAAACGGAAAGCTACACGATTGCTCTCACATAACGGGGTCCCCACACCATCTAGAAGGGAATGTCGTCGGGATCGATATCTCTGCTTGCTTCAGAAGCGTTTCGGGGATTCTTGGATCGAAGCTGCTCTACCCATCCATCGAAGGGCTGGCCTGTCGCAGGTGTGATGAGACCTTCTAATTCCTGGTCGTCAACAACACCTTGACCAACAAGGACTTCGAGCAGGTGCCTGAGTTGTCGCCGCTCCTCAGAAATCTCTGCAGAGACCACGACCCGAGGGGCGTTCACTCGCTTGGCAATCTCCTCCACGGTCGCCTTGACCGTTGCGAGTTGCGCCGCCATTGGGTTCTCAGGCTCGAGATTGGCGAGACTTGCTACTCCTGCAACCTCAGTTATCAGGGAAGCGGGTTTGTAGTCTGAGTCCAGCACTTTCTCAAATGCTGCCTTGAGGTGGCTCTTGGCCGATTCTCCCTGCTGGAGCGAGATTGGCGAGCCAGCGTCACCGATAACTATGGCTCGCTCATTCCGTGTGTCGAACGGTAGCTTCTCCGCATCGTCGACCAGTAACACCACAGCTTTCCCGAAACTCTGTGCAAACGCCAATTCGTAGAACACGTTTGGGTTCCGACCTGTCAGGTCAGCTACGATCACCCGGGCCCGCAGAATGCCCTGGAGTATCTGGGTCGTAATGTGCCCCGGTGTCACCTCACGGTCGGCACGTACAACCCTGAGTTCGAACTCCTTCGCTACTGGCGCGATGACGTAGTCACACACATCGTCGGCCCGCTTCCGAATCTGATCGTCTGCCGCACCGATCGCGCAGATGACGAAAACTGCCTCGCTCATGCTACCGAAAGGTTAGCATTCCAGAGGCCACTCGTCCTGGCCCATTGGAGGGCCCGCTTGCGCGGTCTCATCGGTTGGCTTCGTCGACCTGGGGGACGTCCCCTCAGCAGAGCACCCGGCCCGACGGGGCTCCCGTCGGCGATGGCGCTGGGCTTCCTCGACTGCCTCAGCTCCCAGGCCACCGTGGGCGGTTTCCTCCACGAGCGTACCCGCGGCGAACCGCCCACGGTGGCCCGGTCCGTTGTGGTCCGGGACGTTGCCCGCAAAGTAGACCGGGTGCCAGGCTATTCCTTAATAGCTCCACCCACAGTCCGAAGGTGCTCCCGGAACGTCAGCGAGGAGATCCTACGCCGTTACATGAGGTACGAGCCGAACTGCAACTGCGCTCGCAAAGAGACAACGGCACGGATACGCTCGGCTTGCCAGGTCCAGTGTCCCTAATCGCCTCCGCGAGGGCGAATACCTTCTCAGCAACCGGTTGGGGGACATGGGATCTCCGGGGACCAAATCGTCACCCAGCGTGCTACGTCCACGTCACGTCCTCCGTTCTGGATTACCCTTGAACTGCTTGGAGTTCACCCCGCACGAGATGGATCAGCGTGCGAATCGCCGTTTCGTAGCGGCGAACGTACCAGACGCCGAGTCTGCCCATCAGCCTAATTTGTTCGTAGTCGGGTGGCACCACCACCCGGGGCAACTTTGATGGAGTCCTAGCTGCGGCCCGTAGAGGCAAGAGGCAACCACCCGGCGCCGCTCACCAAGGTAGAGTACGATCAGTCATGTTTGTTGGTCCGGACTGGGCTCTCCGCTGGCCCACATCGCTCTTCGTCTCCGAGGCCATCGATCTCCTCTGCGGGGACTCGGCGACCGACGTCGACTGGAGCGAGCGCGCAGCGCTCCTCCTCGAGGAAGCATTCGCGAGCACCGTCCCTCGGGACGAGGTCGCCACCGTCGGACCGAGGCTCCGCAGCTCACCGCTGGACCTGCGGGAGTTCCTGAGGCAGGCGGTTGCAGTCGCCGACACGTTCAGGCCAGTTGCTCCTCCGAGGCCGTACTGGCACGACCGCGACACGCGGCAAGCGAACCCCACGTTGACCGGGGAAGCTGCTCAGCGCCAGTTCGCTCACCTCATCGCCGAGTTTGAGGACCACGGATACTTCGCCAGGGACTTCCCGCAGCGCTGCGTGGACGACGCCGAACCGACGCCCGATGTCTCCGCTTTCTTACAAGGGATCGTCGGCATTCGCTCACTCTGGCCGCTCCGGAGCAGCCTCCCCTGGGAAGATGACATCTGGTTCAGCATCATCGAGATCCTTCACGACCACGCCGCCCGGCCGCGACGGAGATCGTGGCACGACTTCTCTCAATGCGGTTGGCACTACTCAGCCTTCGCAGTGGAGCCGGGACAGGTTCTCTACCGCTGGAAGGTGAACGATCTGCTCGCTCGCTCGGACGTGCGCGTGCAGCTTGCTGACGATGGGGAGGACATTGGGAGGCTTGTCACAGTGTCCGACGATGCACGGGCCCCCTTGATCGACCGCCTGATCGATCGCCATCCAGATGTCGGGTTAGATCCGGTTGCGCACGCCGTCGCTCTCTTTCGGGGCCGTGGAGCAAGCTTCGAGGCGAAGCGCTCTGCCGTGAAGGCGTTGGCCGAGGTCTTGGAGCAGCGCCGGTCCTTGCTCAAGTCGGAGCTGCTAACCAAGGACGAAGCAGCCCTTTTCTCTATCGCGAACCAGTTCCACATACGCCATGGCAACGATCGGCAACGTGGAGACTACGCCGAGGCATTCATCGAGTGGATCTTCTGGTGGTACGCAGCCACGATCGAGCTATCGGACCAACTAGCTTCACGGTAGGTCCTAGTGTGGGCCTCGGACGCGGCCATGATATAGCACGCCCGACAGCATGAGCGCCGAGCCACTCACCACCCAGCCGCCTCAGGCGTGTGAGCCCGCGACCACGATCGAGCAGCGAACCGCGCCGGGTCTTGTAGCAGATGGGGTTAGTGGGAGACCGTCAGCGGAGATGCGGCCCCCCTCATGACAGCGGGGGCTTGGGGTTCCACGAGCGGTCCATGCCCAGCTCGGAGTGGAGTCGTGACCGGTGCCAGCCAGCAGTCCGGTGGATTCTGAGGGGTCTGCCGGGGACCGTGTTCGGACTGGATTCGGCCCAGAACGAATGAAGTGGCCCTACCACAAGCCGGCGGGCGAGAAGTCGGATCAGGAGAGCGCCACGAAGGCTGACGGAGAGCTGGGTCCACCCCTGTCGGCGCCCGCGCGACCATGGCCGTCGGCACGCTTCCTATGATCACGCCCATGGCGGAGCCACTCGCAGAGCTGTCCCCTGGCGCGAAGATGTCAAATGACTGCCGAGGTCGCACTGCCCACCAAATGAGATCAAATGGGCTGGGGCGGAAGGATTCGAACCTTCGAAGGTAGGATCTGAGCCCAGAGCGGAGCGTCGCACGTCCACGTGCTCACCCCAGAGGTGTGACCGGAGCCGCTCACAGCCGACACATCCGCACCTCGGCGGCATCCCTGGGTGCCCGCTCCACAAGGACCGATCCACCGGGGCAGCCAGCGACTCCGAGGGCTGCGTCCCAGTGTCAAGCTGGCTGCTCCTACCCCAGCGGATACCCCTACCCGGGCGTACAGTGACGGATTCCGGCGGATGGTTGACTGCCGCAACCCGGTCCCTCTGATCTCAAAACGGACGGCTGGGAACAGTCGCGGACATCCGCCAGATCAACTGAAAAACCCGGTGTCGGCGGTTCGATCCCGCCCCTCGGCACCGATTCTTGATCTCAGAGGCACCCACTATCGACAAGTGGACCGGACAACTGACAACAACCCCGTCAGCCGCCGCAAGCCGTGCTGACGTTAGTTCAAATGGGTGCGGCTCTTCTGAAGGGACGTCGCGCAGCACTCTCAGCGTTCGCTCCGAGGGACGAAGTCATGCCGAGCGCCCATCGGGTCGCCAAGGGATGCAAGGGCCTCGATCCCTCGATTGGGGGGCTGGAGGTAGTGCGGAGCAGGACGGCGAGACCTGCGACGTCCTCCCGGCCGTGCGCCACGGGCCACACGGCACGGGGAGGAAGTCCCCTCCAGAGGACGGCTTCACCCGCTCCCTTGCCACGAATATGCTGGTAGAAGCCCTGCCGAGGTCGTCCCAGAAGAGCCCCACCCACCTCGTTCGATGCTGCGGCAGGCGGTTGCTAGGATGGAGCCGTGACACCGTTGCACGAGGATGCGATCGAGATCGACTTACCGCTCGCGCGGGCGCTGGTCGACGCCGCCCTTCCCCACCTCGCCGGCCGACCGCTCCGACCTCTCGACGCTTCCGGGTCGACCAACGCGCTGTTCCGGCTCGGCGACGACCTCCTGGTACGGCTGCCCCGCCAGCCAGGCGGGTCAGCGGCGATCGACAAGGAAGCTCGATGGCTGCCTCACGTCGCCGTTGCGCTGCCCGTCGCGGCCCCAAAGATCGTGGCTGTCGGTGAACCCGACCTCGGCTACCCGGAGCGCTGGTCGGTCGTGTGCTGGACCGACGGGGAGACGCCCGATGTGCCCGTCGCCGGTCCTGACGGGCCGGCAGACGGCCTTGCCAGAGACCTGGCCGACTTCGTTAGGGCTCTCGGCGAGCTGCAAGTACCCCCCGAAGCGCTCACAGACCCAGCGCTGCGCTGCTACCGCGGTGAGCCACTCGCAGCAATGGATGCCACCACGCGCGACTACCTCGCGGACTGCCGCCAGCTGCCCGACCTCGACCTCGACCTCGACGCCTGTCTGCGGATCTGGGAGACTGCCATGGCCCTGTCCGGCAGCGGGGAGGCGGTCGCGCCGCGGTGGCTGCACGGCGACCTGCTCGCGGAGAATCTGCTCGTCCGCACCGGCCGGCTGGCTGCGGTGCTCGATTTCGGCTGTCTCTCCGTCGGTGACCCCACCGTCGATCTCATCGTCGCATGGGAAGTGCTCGACCCTCCCAGCCGCGAGCTGTTCCGGTCTCTCCTGGGCCTCGACGAGGTCACCTGGCTGCGCGGCCGTGCCTGGGCGCTGGCAATCGCGCTGATGACCTTCCCGTATTACTGGCAGACCATGCCTGAGCGCTGCGCCGCCCGCCTCGCCATGGCGCGCGCCGTGTTGGCCGACGCTGCACCGCTGCTCCAGAAAGGACGGTGACATGCACGGCTACCAACCCATGACTAGCTTCGGCCACCAGGAGTCCAAGCGCTACGACGCCGAGGACACCCGAGGAGACGAAGAGCAGACCGTTGAGTTCCTCGCCCGGCTCGCCGGCCAGCCCGACGCGTTGGAGCTCGCGGTAGGCACCGGCCGCATCTATCGCCATCTCGGCTACCAGGTCACTGGCCTTTGCCAGCGATGAAGAGGATGCCCTCATCGTCTGGGAAGCG
>DATKSR010000097.1:0-2974 GCA_035531555.1 Candidatus Dormiibacterota bacterium | reverse complement strand
GCCTAGGAGAGGCTTGCCCTCGTCCGCGCAGACCCTCAGATAGTCACCAGCCAGCACCCCGAGACCGCCGGAGTACTGGGGAATGCCCTCACTCACCCCGAACTCAGGCGAGAAGTAGGCGACGCGAGGCATGGCGGCGGGGCGTGTCGGCCCGGCGTCCGCGGCCCCGACTCGTACTTCGAAGCTCTCCACTGAATGCACGAGGACAACTTACCGGTAGGAGGGGTCCCCCTGCCGACGCCAGCACGTCGCATGCCACAGCTCGGCCGGCTAGGAGTCCGTGTGGGAAAGGGCAGCTGAGCGGACCGGATAGCTGCGGGCGGATCCCCCGCTCCTGGGGGGAAGCCCTGGAAGGGTGCTTGATCCCCGCCGAAGGCACCCTGGCGACTTCGGACCAGGGGGCCTCGGGGCTGGCGTCCACCCGCTGGCGTGCAGTCGGCGCAGGTGGTAGGCAGTGGTCACGAGCTGCCATTCACCCTGCACCTTGGTCAGGCCTCGCATGTGAAACCGGCGGAAACCCATCGCCTGTTTGATCACCCCAAAAGGTGGCCCAGCCACGGGTTTGCGTCGCTTGCGGACCGCTCGTGCCGCCTGGGTCCGCAGCTTGCGCGCCATCCGGGGCTCAATCGCCATGGCTTGGGGGATTAGTCTCCAAGGAGCGGCCGCGGCAACCGGGTCGCGCTCGCGGCGTGGGGCGATGTAGGCGTCGATCCTCAGCTCCGCCAACGCTTCCAGGTTGGCGGCCGCGCCATAGCCGGCATCGGATTCCGCCGGGCGAAGCGCGATTGCCAAACGGCCTGCGCTCTTCTCATTGCCATGGACGGCCTGTCTGCTGCTACCCGCCCCGAAGGTTCGTCCCCAGGTGAGGAGACGCCGTCTGCCCCCAAGGTGGCACCTCTTGATCGCGGCTCGCGGCGTGAGGCGGGCCAGGTCCAGAACGTATTGGACGAGGTGCGCGGCGATGCCAGCTCACGACCACCTTCGGACCACAGATACCCAACAAACATGCGTAAACGATGGTTTAGTCTCGTCGTGCAGTTCCCCGCGATCCAGACCGCCTCTCGGTTGGCAAGCTGAGAGCGACGAGCTCGGTAGCAGCACGCCTCTGGCCGACGGGCGTCGTGCCAACCGGTACAGTCAGCTGCGTGAGGGAACGGGGGACGGCGGGATGACCGCAGGTGCCTTGGCGGGGCCGGCCGCGCTGACCGCCCTGCTAGCGGCGGGCGCCGTACTGGTCGCGGAGCTGTCGTCGCGGAGCACTTCGCGGACGGTCGCAGTGGTCCTTGCGCTCGCCCTAGTCAGCGCGGTCTTGACCGCCCTGTTGGTGGTGGACCCATACCCCTGGTCCAATGTGCTCGTGTTGGGTGTCGCCTGGTCCGGCGGCATCCTCTATGGGCGGGTGCCCGGGCGATGGTTCGCCGGAGTCCTCATCGTGCTGGCTCTGCTCGACCTGGCCTCCTTCGCCAGCGGGGTGCAGTCACAAGGGGGGCCGTCGCCCAGTGCCAGCCCCAACTTCGTCAGCAACCTCACCGTCCTCTGGACGGGGGGCCACTTCCGCGAGGGAATCCTCGACATCGCGGTCCTGGTCGGCACCGCCGCGCGCTGGACCCGAAGATGGCGCCCGGGGACGGTCTTGGTGCTCGCCCTGTTGGCTGCCCTCGCTCCCTGGGTCCTAGTCGCCGCTGGGTGGCGTGGGGGGCTGCCGTTGGTACCGTTTATGGCCGCGGTGTACGCCTCCTCGGTGGTAGTGACCCGGTGGCCGGGCGCGACACGGTGGCGACGGCCGACTTCGGACTCGGCCGGGCCCGAGACCAAGGATGCGGCTTCCACCGCGCCCGATCTCTGAACGCGGGTGGCACACCCACCCCCATCCCGGTCACGGGGCTGCCAGGGGTAATCGGGGGCGACCTGCTGCGAGTCCCCCGGTACCAGCTGTCTGGGATCGCTTCCCCGAAACTGCGGCCAACGGTCAGGAGTCTGCCCGTGCGTCGGTCCGCTCGATCGCCCGATGGCAGGTATGTAGGCCGGTAAGCCAGCCGGAGTCAACTGGGCTGAGCGGTGGCGCGTCTGATCGCGGTGCGCAAGCGGAACTGGATGGGTTTCTTCGTGTGGAGCATGCGTCCGGTTGCGAGGCGCCCGAAGGCCGACCTTCGACGCCCTGCCCTTGAAACCTGCTTAGGACCTCCATGAGCTCCTTACGGGGTGATCAACCTCGAGCCATCGAACGCCAATCATCTTGCACGGCATGAATGTACCGTCCGGTGAAGTCGTCCAGTGCTCCAGATCCAATGCAGGCGATGAGTTCCGCTGTCCGTTCCGGTGGAGACCACAGGTCCGGGTCGTCCCAGTCGTCGGCGAACGCCACGCGAGTCATGTTCGTCTTGACCGTCCCCGGTGAAATCGCGAATACGGAGACCCCGTAGGATCGAGCTTCCGCTGCCAGTGCCTCGGTAAATCGATTGATAGCGGCCTTGCTGGCCATGTAAGCAGAGTTGATCATTGCGCCGAAGTCGTCCGGGATCGGGAACGCCGCCGCTCCTGAGCTCAAGTTCACGATCCTTCCCGAACCCCTTTGCGTCATGTGGGGCAGGAGCGCGTGGCTGCAGAGAAATGAACCCATGAGATTGACTTCGAGAATGCGCCACCAGTCTTCCGGCTGGTACTCCCAGGAGACCCCTGAACGCCCAGCACTCCCGGCATTGTTAACCAGTAGTTCAACTGGTCCGATCTGGGCTTCAATACGGAACGTGGCCTCCCTCACCGCATCCGTGTCGGTTACATCAAGGGTGATCGGATGGACTCCGACCCGTTCGGCTAACTCTTCGAGCCTCTTGGTCGAGCGAGCAGCAGCGGCTACCTGATAGCCATTGGCCGCCAGATGCGTGGCAATGACTAGGCCGATGCCTTCGCTTGCCCCGGTGACGAGCGCCACCGGTTGATCGCCAAGCACCCGGTCATGCTAGCGGAAAGGTTC
>DATKSR010000096.1:0-4947 GCA_035531555.1 Candidatus Dormiibacterota bacterium | reverse complement strand
TGGCGGAGAGGGCGGGATTCGAACCCGCGGTGGCTTGCACCACACCGCTTTTCGAGAGCGGCACCTTAAACCACTCGGACACCTCTCCGTGATCCCCGGGAATTGTAGGCTGGGCCAAGTGGGGTCCCAGCGGCCAGGGTCAAGCCGAGCCGGTCTGACGGTCCCCGGCGACGGTCAGACCCCCTGGAGGTCGCTCCGGTCGTGGTGGTAAAGCCCAGCCGGATCGGGAGCGGAGCTGTTGAAAAAAGGTCTGCAGCACCAATCCGGCGGACTCCGCTTCGCACCCCGGGGAGACCACGGGGTGGTGGTTGCCGGCTGGATTGCCGAGTACGTCGTAGACGGACCGGAACGCCCCCTTTTTTGGGTCATCCGCGCCGTAGACCACGCGACCGACTCGGGCTAGCAGGATGGCTCCGGCGCACATCGGGCAGGGCTCCAGGGTCGTATATACGGTCACGCTGTCCAGGCGCCAGGAACTGAGGCGTCGGGCGGCTTGACGGAGGGCCAGCAGCTCGGCGTGGGCCGCCGCGTCCTGGGTCCTCTCCACCCTGTTGGACGCCGCGCCGATGACCGAGCGATCGCGTACCACCAGGGCTCCGACCGGGACCTCACCTCGCGCCGCGGCGGCTCGGGCCAGCCGCAGAGCGCGCTGCATGAACTGCCGATCGGTCTCGGGCGAGGGGAGAGGGGTGGGGTGGAGTGCTGACACAGCGATCCTCGGTAAAGTGAGAATTAGGGCCTCACCTATAATTTGGCCCCTCGTGGTGGCTATAGCTCAGTTGGTTAGAGTGCCAGGTTGTGGCCCTGGAGGCCGAGGGTTCAAGTCCCTCTAGCCACCCCATCTACGAGGCGGAATGTCCGCGCTGACCACTCCCTGACAAGGCTCCGTTCGGCAGATTGGGCCTGTGCTATGCTCACCCGGACCCGGAGCCCAGCTAGACGCCGGTCGTGCCGTGTGGGGCGGGCTCCGTGGCGGCTCAAGGAGAAATACCCAGACATGCTTCAAGGTGAAGCCAAGGCTGCGGTGATCGAGGATCACCGCCAACACGAAGGTGATACTGGTTCGCCTGAGGTCCAGATTGCGATCTTCAGCGAGCGAATCCGAGAGCTCACCGAGCACCTCAAGGTGCACCCCAAGGACCACCACACCAGGCGTGGCCTGCTGAAGCTGGTGGGGAAGCGGCGGCGCCTGCTGGACTACCTGATGCGGGTGGACATCACCCGCTACCGCGCCTTGATCGCCAAGTTGGGGCTGCGCCACTGACGCTGATCGATATCCGGCTCACTCGCTTGCAACCGAGAGCTGGTTACTTTTACGACCGCGGACTCTCTAGTTGGGAGCAGCGGCAGACTTTGCCGGAGTGCCAAGCGCGCGGTTGGAGACTGGCGATCGGAGCCGAACCGAAGTTCAGCTCTCATCCCCTTTCCCTAACCGCGACGGCCGATCCGCTGTGGAGCCTACCTCTCTCTCAGCCCAGAAGGCGCGGGGAGGACCCCGATGGACAAGACCGTTGTCTCACGTACGTTTGACGGCTCGGAACTAACCCTCGAAACCGGCCGGTTGGCCGGGCAGGCCAACGGGGCCGTGCTGGTGCGCCAGGGCGACACCGTGGTGTTGGTGACTGCTACCGCCAGCAAGACGCCCAGGCCCGGGATCGACTTCTTTCCCTTGACCTGCGACTACGAAGAAAAGATGTATGCGGTCGGCCGTATCCCGGGCGCCTTCATGCGCCGTGAGGCGCGACCATCCGAGGCGGCGATCCTCACCTCCCGGATGATCGACCGGCCGATGCGCCCACTCTTTCCCAAGGACTTCCGCAATGACGTCCAGATCGTGGCCACGGTGCTCTCCACCGACCAGGTCCATGACCCCTCCATCCTGGCTCTGGTTGGCGCCGGCGCCGCGGTCGCGATTAGCGACATCCCGCACGACGGCCCGGTGGCCGCCGTCCGCATGGGGCAATTTGAGGGTCACCTAGTCGAGAACCCCGGGATGCCGGACCTGGAGCGCAGCCAGCTCGACCTGGTGGTCGCTGGTACCAAGGATTCACTCAACATGGTGGAGGCAGGTGCCCGCGAGGTCTCCGAGGAGACCCTAGTCGAAGCGCTGGCTCGGGCCCACGACCGGATCCGCGAGATCATCGCGATGGTCGAGGAGCTGGTGGGCAAGGTCGGCAAGCCGAATATGGAATACCCGCACGTCGGAGTGCCAGCCGAGATCAAGCAGGCGGTGGCCGAAGCCGCCGCTGGCCGGGTCGATCAGGTGTTCCGGGAAGCCGACAAGGCCCAGCGCGACGACCAGGTCGAGAAGCTCCGTGCCGAGGTGCTGGCTCAGTTGACTTCCCGTTTCCCGGACCAGGTGGGCTATATCGGCGGCGCCTTCGAGTCGGTGCTGAAGTCGGCGGTCCGCCGTGCCATCCTGGAGCAGGGGATACGCCCAGACGGCCGGCGCACTGATGAGATCCGTCCCATCTGGTGCGAGGTCGGGGTCCTGCCGAGGGCGCACGGCAGCGCGATCTTCACCAGGGGTCAGACCCAGGCTCTCTCGATTGTGACCCTGGGCACCATGTCCGACCATCAGAAGCTGGACGGACTAGGCCTGGAAGACTTCAAGCGCTACATGCACCACTACAACTTCCCGCCCTACTCAGTGGGCGAGGCGCGGCCGCTCCGCTCACCTGGACGGCGAGAGATCGGACACGGAGCCCTAGCGGAGCGCGCGGTCAAGGTGATGGTGCCACCGGCGGACGACTTTCCATATGTCATCAGGATCGTCAGCGAGATCCTTTCCAGCAACGGCAGCACCTCGATGGCCAGCGTCTGTGGCAGCACTCTCGCGCTGATGGACGCCGGAGTGCCCCTCGCCGCCCCGGTCGGCGGCATCGCCATGGGACTGGTGACCGACGAGAGCGATCCCAGCCGCTACGCCATCCTCTCGGACATCCAGGGGATGGAGGATGCCCTGGGCGATATGGACTTCAAGGTGGCCGGAACCCGCCGCGGAGTCACCGCCCTGCAGATGGACATGAAGGCGCGGGGGCTCAGTTCCGACCTCTTTCGCAAGGCGCTGGAGCAGGCTCGCCAGGGTCGACTGCACATCCTCGACAAGATGGCGGAGGCTCTGGAGAACCCCCGTCAGGCAATGTCCACCTACGCTCCCCGGATCACCACCATCCAGATCCATCCCGACAAGATCCGTGATCTGATCGGACCGGGCGGCAAGACGATCCGCCGTATCCAGGAGGAGACCGGCTGCCAGATCGACATCGAGGACGACGGCAAGGTCTTCTTGGCCACCGTTGACGAGGAGGCCATGGAGCGAGCGGTCGCGATGATCCGCGACCTCACCGAGTCCGTCGAGGTGGGGCGGATCTACAAGGGCAAGGTGGTCCGGATCATGCCGTTCGGGGCCTTCGTCGAGATCCTGCCCCGCCAGGACGGTCTGGTGCACATCTCCCAGCTGGCCGAGCAGCGGGTGGGTAAGGTGGAGGACGTGGTCAACATCGGCGACGAGATCATGGTCAAGGTCACCGAGATCGACGACCGGGGCCGGGTCAACCTTTCCCGCAAGCAGGCCATCTTGGAGTTGGCCGGTGGGTCTGCACCCAGCGGCAATGGCGCTCCGACTGGTGAGCGGCCCCCGGGTAGCTGAGCTGCCCGAAGAGCCCACGTCAGGGGCGCAGGCCCACCTCGAGGCAATCGCCTCGCAGGTCAGGGCCTGCGTCCTCTGTCCTCTCCACCAGACCAGAACTCAAGGTGTTCCCGGGACCGGACCGGCCACGGCTCGGGTAATGGCGGTCGGCGAGGCTCCGGGAGAGCACGAGGACCGGGAAGGCCGGCCGTTCGTGGGGGCGGCCGGCCGACTGCTGACCCAGCTCCTCGAGGAGATCGGGTTGAGCCGAGAGGATATCTTCATCACCAATGTCCTGAAGTCGCGGCCCCCAGGCAACCGAGATCCCTTGCCGGAAGAAGTCCTGGCCTGCGCCCCTTATTTGGACGCTCAGATCGAGGCGCTGCAGCCGGAGGTCATCCTCGTGCTCGGCCGCCACGCCTTGCAGAGACTCTTGCCGGAGGCGCCTGGTATCTCCCGGGCTCACGGCACCATGATCCACCGCGCCGGCAGGACCTACATGCCTTGCTACCATCCCGCGGCAGCGCTCTACAAGGGGGGCCTGCTGGGAACCCTACGCCAGGACTTCCAGCGGCTCCAGACCCATCTCCAGCATCCCGTGGCCACCCCCGCCGCGGCTTCCCCAGCGCTTGCCCCTCCAGCACCGGCTGACGAGCAGCTTGGACTCTTCTAAGGAACTCGGAACTGGCGGTTCCGGGGATTTCCTTGGTCAGCCCGCGTCGGGAACCTTGCGCTTCATTCCCCTGGGTGGAGTGGGGGAGATCGGCAAGAACCTGGCCCTCCTGGAAGCGGGTCCAGACGTGGTAGTGATCGACGCCGGTCTGGCGTTCCCAGAGCAGGAGACCCCGGGGGTCGATGTCGTGCTGCCGGACATCTCCTTCCTGCGGACCAGGCTGAGCCGACTGCGAGCGGTTGTGCTCACCCACGGCCACGAGGACCACATCGGAGCCCTGCCGTTCTACCTGAAGGAACTGAACGTTCCGGTCTACGGCACGGAAATGACGATCGGGATGCTCCGCAACAAGCTGGAGCGGCGTGGTTTCCCCGGACAGCCAATCCTGCGCGAAGCAGAGCTCGGTGAGCCTATTCCGGTCGGGCAGCTGACGGTCGAGCTGTTCCACATGACCCACAGCGTCCCGGGCAGTTGCGGACTGGCGATCCACACCCCGGCCGGCTTGGTGGTGCACACCGGGGACTTCAAACTGGACCAGACTCCGGTGGGAGGGATGACTCCCGACCTGGGACGGCTGAGCCACTTGGGGGCCGAGGGGGTTCGGCTCCTCCTCAGTGACAGCACCAATGCCACGGTTTCGGGG
>DATKSR010000095.1:0-76811 GCA_035531555.1 Candidatus Dormiibacterota bacterium | reverse complement strand
CAGGATGCTCCGGCGGTGCTGGCGCTGGTGAAGACGGTGTTCGCCCAGCCCAGCCAGCCGGCGGCGAGCCAGGCGATCTCCCAAGCGCTGGAGCTGCTGGAGCCGAGGTACCCCAAGGTGGCCAAGCTGCTGCGCGATGCCGAGCAGGACATCCTCTCCTACCTGGCGTTTCCCACTGAGCACTGGCGTTCCATCCGCTCCACCAACGCCCTGGAACGGGTGAACGCCGAGATTGACCGCAGAGCCAAGGTGGTGGGTATCTTCCCCAACAGCGCTTCCCTGCTGCGGCTCTCCACGGCCGTGCTCCAAGAGCAGCACGACGAGTGGCAGGACGGACGCTGCCACTTCTCCCAACAGTCCATGGCCCGCCTGGACCCCGACAACCAAGACCGCCTCACCAACCCCCTGACTGCAGGCTTAGCGGCCTGATGAATCTATCCCTGAGTTCCGCCCGCTTTTACACCAACGATGGGACTTGACTGCGTCGATCTCGAGCAGAGACCCGCTCGAGTTCGAAAATTCATTTCAGATTAGTCGCTGAATGGTGTCTTTCTGGCCCTCAGTCCGGTCCCCAGGCCGCCAGGTCGAAGATTTCGGGGTCGCCAACGCCGCCCATGACGCGGGCCGTATACAGGGGGTCGATCTCTGGGGCGGAACAGAAGTCGGCGAGGTCGCGAATGGCCTGTAGCGACCTCTCCCCGGTCACTTGGAGGAACTCACGAAGAGGCAAGGGAGCGGTGAGCTGCTCGACCAGCCAAGCCCGACGCAGCCTTTCCACCGTGATGAGTGCCCCCGGGCGATGAGCGCAGAGTCTGTCCAGAAGGTGCTGAACCAACCTATTAGCGGTGCTCGCTGGGAGGGGCAGGCTCTGATCAGAGTCGCCAAGCAGGGGTCCTCCGAGGGCCTGGCGGGCGAGCTGCCTCAGGTCGTCGGCGAAGCGGTGCAGCACCGGCACTCGACGGTCGTGACCTGGACGAGTGAACTCCACCCAGAGGCCGGCTTTTGGTACAGCGACCACGTCTGCCCCAGCCACGTAGCTCATGTCGGAGGCCGTGGCCCCAGCGCCTCGGGCGAGCAGCAACATGGCGTCAAGCTGCCGGCGTAGGGCAAGTGGCGTGAAGTGAGCAACAGTCTCCCTGGCCAGAGCGAACTCAACTCCCGTGATTGGAGTGTGGCCGAAGGGAATGGTGGCGCGGCGCTAGATGGTGGTCGGATCCATCGTGGTCACAAGGGCCTCCTCAACGTGATCCGGTAATACCCTATGAGTATATACCACCGTTGCGCCGACGTGGGGCTTAGACTGCCCAACTGTGGTGGGCAACGAGAACCGCCGGGTTTCGGCATCCGAGATCAGGGCTCGGCTTGAGGCGATCCAGGCGGACGAAGACCGACTGGCTGGCCAGCTGGCTCACCTGAAGGATGCCCGGCGACGCCTAGCGAGCGAGCGAAGGGTTCTTCAGACGACCCTCGAGTGGATGCGTATGGGGAGCAACTCGGCAGACGCACCACTTGCCGCTACAACCATCGGCGAAGCGGCCGCGGAGATCCTGGCTCGTAGTGGTCCGATGCGCGTAGCCGACCTCACCCGAAAGCTCCAGGATGTGGGCAAGCTCCCTCTGAGCGCGTCGGCCTACCCGACCCTGTACAAGACCCTCGCTAGGGACAACCGGTTCAAGAAGTCACCGGGCAACCGTGGATACTGGAAACTGGCATGAAGCCCCACTCTTCCTACGTGGCAGACGAACCTGTATCCGGCGCCTAACGCCATGATGGACTCTTCCACAGTAGATGCCTGGCTTGCGACTCCGACCGAGGACGAACACCTCGACTTTAAGGAAGCGAGAAGTCAGTTCGACAAGACCAAGCTTGCACGCTACTGCGTCGCTCTGGCGAATGAGCAAGGTGGGTTCCTCATACTGGGCGTCACCGACCGACGGCCCCGCAGAGTGGCGGGAACTGGAGCATTCCCAGCTCCTGGACAGACAAAGGCGTGGATCCTTGAGAAGCTTCACCTCCGCATCGAGATCACTGAAGTAGCGCATCCGAACGGCCGTGTGCTAGTCATCGAAGTGCCTTCCAGACCGCAAGGTCATCCGTATGCATTCGAGGGGACATACTTGATGCGCAGCGGAGAACAACTGATCGCGATGACACCCGAGCAACTGCGAAGGATTTTCTCGGAGACCGAAGCCGCTTTCCTGCTTCAATCGGCCGCCAGTGGGCTCGATGACGATGGCCTCTTCGCTGCGCTCGACATCCCGGGGTATTTCGAGCTCGTCAAGCTCCCGTTCCCATCAAGCAGGCATGCCGCGGTCGAGCGGCTCATCAGCGAGCGGTTCGCTCAGAAACACGGGTCGCTCTATGCCATCACGAACTTGGGAGCGCTTACGCTGGCAAGGGATGTCCGCCATTTTCCCTCTATCGAACATCGCGCTGTTCGTGTGGTTACTTTCCGCACCACCGACAAACTCCATGCGGAGCACGACGATTTCCTGCCTCGCGGCTACGCGATCGGTTTTGTCGACCTACTTCGACATATCGAAGACCTCCTGCCAGCCAACGAGGTACTCGCCGGTGCACTTCGCAAAGACTTCTTGCTCGTTCCTCCCGACGCCATACGAGAATTAGCGGCTAACGCCCTAATTCACCAGGATTTTGGCGAGTCCGGATCCCCGGTCACCGTGGAAATCTACTCGGATCGTATCGAGTTTGGGAATCCTGGCACGCCGCTCATCAAGACAGCCCGGTTTGTTGACGAATACAAGTCACGGAATGAGCTCTTAGCGGATGTGATGCGGCGACTTGGTATCTGCGAGGTGAGAGGAAGTGGGATCGATCGGGTGGTAGCGAGCACTGAGTTCTACCAGCTCCCTGCACCCGACTTTCGAACCAGCCCCACCCGCACAACAACAATTCTGTTCGCTCCTCGTGCTTTCGCCGACATGAGCCTGCTAGATCGGGTGAATGCTTGTTACCTGCATTGCTGCTTGAGGTGGGTGAGCAATCGGCAAACGACCAATCAGAGTCTTCGAGAGCGGTTTGGCTTGACCCCGACGCGAACTCATACGTCACAGATGTCCACGATCATCGCGGAGGCCATTTGCTCCAACCTTATCCGAGTAGCCGAAGAGAGCAAGGGGAAGCGATATGCGAAGTATGTGCCTACCTGGGCATGATCTCTCAAACAATCGCTAATGTCAAAACACGGCTAGCGAGGCACCATTGCGGCCGATTTGATCTCGGAGTTCAAACAATCGCTAATGTCAAAACAGCGCTAGCGAGGCACCTGACTCACCAATTTGATCTCAGACTTCAAACAAGCACTAGTGCCGCGCCGTAGCCGGACACCTCCGGCCACGGAGGGTCAGCGGAGTGCGATCACCCTCTCGCCAGCGCTTGGTTGCGGCTGGTTGGATGAGAGCTGGGTTATCTGAGCGTGGCTAAGGGTGGTCCTCTAGGTTTTGAGGAGACCCTGTGGAAGGCAGCCGACAAGCTGCCCGGCTCGATGGACGCCACGCCGTTTCTGACCCGGGACCGCGCTCAGCTAACTTTTGGAGTGGTTCTCTGCCACGCTTGCGCACCCATCTGCATCGCGTCCCAGGGGCTCCCTAGGGGCGGCGTGTAGGAGAGCTCCAGGTCACTGATCGCGTCGACGGTGATGCCGTGGAAGATAGCTGTGGCGGCGATGTCGATTCTCTTGGCCACCTCCGCATGCCGGTGTCCGAATAGCTGGACACCTAAGAGCTGGCTAGTTCGGCGATCGCCCGTGTAGCGCATGGAAATCGGGTGGCTTCCCGGGTAGTAAGCCTTGTGGTCATTGGCCTCAGAGGGCACCGTGGTGGGATCGAAGCCGGCCGCCTGAGCCTCGTGATCGCGGATCCCAGTCCGGCGGCGGCCATCTCAAATATCTTCACCACCTTGATCTCGCTTTCCCTACACGCCAAATTGAGCCACCACCCTCCGGTCCCCATGGTTGACACTCCCCTAGATATGGCGTACCGTGCTGGCGTGAGCAGCAGGCAACGCTTCTCCATCCGGCGGAGTCGGACGGCACCCGATTCCGTAATGCAATCAAGCAAGAATCGAACGGAATGATGCACCTGCTCCGGAAGGTCGGGCTTCCCGTGGCGGCCGTCGTCGTCCTAGCGGCGGTTAACGCGCCAGGTTGGGGGACCGGGAGCGCCGTTGGCCCTCCCCACGTCAAGGTCTCGGCACATGTTGCAAAGCCAGCTTCGCTCGATCCGGCTCCTGAGGAACTAACAAAGCCGCTACCCGTTCCGGGAGTCTCCGGTGCTTACTACGTGACGTGCTACGCCGTCGACCTCACGGCAGCATGCCGCGCGATCTTCACTGTCGAATCGCTACCGGGGGCTACGAAACGAGATGCTGGATGGTCCATGACGTTTGCCTGCCGACCGCCTAAGTGTTACTACAAGCAGTTTGCAAAGGCGATGGCTCACGTTGGTAAGTCACGCTCCAGGCCGCGGTAAACCGAGAGGGATGAACTCAAGGAGGGGGTCGATGGGTACTAGGCAGCGCGTATTAGTGGCCGCCTTTGGCGTCTTATTCGTCTCCGCCGCCGCCGCCCTCGGTGCGTCTGCGCCAGCAGTGGCCGCGTCGGGACCGATATCCGCTTCTGCCTCCAGTTCCCCGTCCTCGCCAACCTCGTACACGCCGCAACCCACCCCGACTCCGTCCGCTATCCCCTCGCCGATCGCTGGGCTTCCCGGTGATTACTACGTAACGTGTTTCGCTTCGAATATGACGCCCGCCTGCCAGAATGCCGTGAACACTGAGCCAAATCCGGAGGAACCAGCACAGCCGCTTTCCTATACGATGAAGTCCACGACGTTCCTCTGCGCACCACCTAATTGCGTTTACCAAGACTTTGAGCCGTTAGCAGTCAGTCCTGCACTCCCACCTAAACCCTCTCCGGAGCCCGATCTCTTCCCGGCCAGTAGCAACCTTTGGGAGCCACTGGCAGTTTCCGGCAGTGGCACGACGTGGGGTACATCAGAGGACGGCGTCCTGCCAGACTATGAATACGTTCCTACGAATGCCACGATCTCAATATGTGCCGCAATACAGGATCCTTATCAACTGTTTAGAGCGGGGTTCGTAAACGGCGTCTGGGGACCCCAAGGGACCTACTCGCCATATTGGTTCCCGTTCTTCTCTGATGGCATCTACGCCATTTTCGACAATAACGTGCCGGCGGATCCCGGAGACAACATGTCCTCCCGTATGGTGAACGTAACCACAGCCCCAGAGGGGGAAATCTACGACTACACACTGGGCTATTACGTTGCCACCTTTACGTTTCAGGACTACGAGAATGAAACACCGCGCACAAACGAGTCATTTACCGCTATCAGCACGAATCCGACGGTGACGGTCAACAACAACAGTGGCTACTGGCTGCACGGCTATTATCAACCCGCAAACACCGAGACGCTCAACGCGTGGGGAGCGTACCTGGTCGAGTCGGCGAGCCCTTACACCGTTGCGAAGCTGAACGGGACCAACTGGTTCGCCACTCCGATCCTCAATTGACGAGGGGCGGCCGGATATGTGGTCGTCCCTGCAACGGGCGCAGGGTGGCCACCAAAGCTCTACTGCGAGGCACAGACTTCGGTCGCAACGGCAAACACGGCTGGGTCGCGTCCCTGGGAACTCGGCCAGTGATGCACAGGCGCACCTCGCTGAGATCGGAGCTTCGATGGGGTCAAGATGCCGCTCAAAGGTGCCGTAGGCGACTCTCAACCTGGCCAGCACGGAGGTCCCCGCTGTCGCTTATTTGCGGTTCGACCGCCAGTCCGCCTGATCTCACCATGAGATCAGCCCTGTCGGTGTCCGGTTTGACGCTCTCGGCGTGTACGAGCCTCTCTGGAATGGCTGGCTCAGGCCAGTTGCCTAAAGTCGGCGGAGGCGTGGCCCAGCGTGCACCGATCTCGGGTTTACAGATTGCCGTCACCAGGGTTTACAAGCCCCGGCCCCGCAACCCTGAAAGGGACTCCGTTCGAAGTCCAGCTGGGCCCGATTGGCAACCTTCAAACAACCCCACCAAGGCAGTTTGAGTTCGAGTCTGCAGGATGGGCCCGAGGCCCGGTCGAGGTACCTCGGAGATCCGGTGCATGGCATCCCGCCGCTCCAGAATCGCTCTGGTCGGGACAGATCTCCCTTCAACTCGTCTGGTAGGCGATCAAATGGACCCCACAAATGCCAGTGGCTCAGGGGTGCGGACCCATTGAGACGATGGTCAGCGTGTCAGGTCCCGAGTAGATCCAAAACACGCGCCACGCGCTCGGAGTCTGGTTCTCTAAATAGGACTCCCACACCTCCTCTCCTCTCGGGCCGACCATCGACTCGTAACGATGACTATCCAGACCAGGATGCCTGGGACCGACGTCGCGGAGAAGTCGCAGGCCCTTTTGCGCCTTCTTTAGTTTCACCCGGTATTGAGGTCGGGTTAAGTCCGTAAGGATCCTATTAGCTTCGTCGGTGAAGACCAGCTTGAACGGCGGGGCGCTCACTCCTCCAGGTCTTTGTCGAGAAAGTCATCGCGGTCGCGGACGCGCCCGTGCCGATAGTCGTCCAGCCCCCGAAGGAGCGAGGTCATCACGTCAGTCCGCTCCCAGATGAGCAACTCCTGCTTCGGGATGCTCGCTACCGGGGTCAGCAGGATCTCACCGCGGGAGCTTACGGAGACCAGGAACCGATCCCGCCCCCGCACTCCGGCCCTGCCAAAGGCGACGCGCGCCCTGTCGTCGGCTGCTACTTCACCTCGCGGCTCGAAACCGGGCATCAGGGTCATACCGGTCTTTTCCCTCCAAACACAGTTGTTCTTCCTCAGATCATACGCGGGATGGGCAAGTGGGTATTACCCACCCCCGGTAGCCCCGGGCTGAACCCTACTCCCGCTACCACGGCGAGGGACGACGGCTCGCCGTTAGCTCGCCGAGGGGATCGTTGGACGAACCGCCCACGTCCCTCTTGCGGCGGCCACTTCTCGGCAAGGATCAGGTGGACCGTGTCCCGTGGGATAGTCGGGTGATGGTGAGACTTGGCGATCAGGCTGACCGAGGCGAAGCGCCGAACGTCGGGGACCCGTTCACCCGTTCCCTCGACCGGCTTGAGGCGCAGCCAATCCGTGACGACGAACTGACCGCACTCGCCGTTCGGTTCTCATATGTGCTTCCGGACCCGCTGCTGCTCAGCGTCCTTCGGGGCCTCGCTCCCTTGGTTGAGATCGGGGCCGGCACTGGCTATTGGGCGCATCGGCTTCGGCAAATGAAGACTGACATCATCGCCATCGACCAGAGCCCTCCGGGCGGCTTGTGCACGAACCGGTACCACCCAGACGCCCCTAGCTGGACGACGGTTGTGGAGGGTGACCAGACCATGCTCGCCGCTCATTCGGACCGCACCCTATTTGTCTGCTGGCCGCCGCTCTTCTCGTCGCTCGGAGACTGCCTGACCTTCTACGCGGGCGACGCGGTCGCGTGGCTCGGCGATACCGGCGTGCGGACCGCCCAACCAGCTGGCCTATCGGAACAGTTCCGGCAAGTGGCCGTTTACCCGGCGCGCGCTTTGGAGCCCTCGCGGAATGATCCGGCGACACTCCGTATCTGGTGTCGGCGCGGGCATCGAGCGCCTCGATCTCCAACAGAATGATCCGTCGCGCATACCGACGACGCGACGTCCCCTCTGAGGCGTGACCAAAGCTGGATGCGGACACGGAGGAGGTGAGCCGCGCCCAGGTGGCTCACCGGTGCCCCGTGTGGCTTCAGACAGTCTTCAGCCAGTCGGCGCCGCCACCACATCGCAGAAAACGAACCCCTCCCGGGTAACAACTTCGCCCGTCCGGCAGGGAATCGGGGCTAAGTACATGGGAGCCGCCCAGACGAACGTGTGGAACTCCCCCCGCTCACCGCACGGATCAACGCCATCGGGCAGGTCGGCTAGGAGCCGCTCGTCGAATTCCCGGCCAGCGAACGAGGTAGGCAGAACCCGAGGGTCGACACAGACTACGGTTGCCCGGATACCGCAAGAGATCATCTCTTTGGCCAAGGCTGCCGTGTCCCGGCCCCAGAGTGGGAATACTCCGACCTTGCCGACTGAGGCCAGGCGTTCTTCTCGGTAGGCCCGGACGTCTTCCAGGTACAGGTCCGAAAACGCCATGTGATGGACGCTGAGGAGAGGCTCGGTGGCCAAAGCCTGGGACATCCGCGCCTGATAAACCGAATTGGGGCAGTCGGGAGGGATCCAGACCTTGACGAGCGGCAACCCGAGCGTCCGAGCCTGGCTGTCGAGGAGTTCCTCCCTAACCCCCGACATACTCACGCGGCCATAACCCTCGGTGAGCGTGGTGAGGAGGCCGCACACCTCGAACTCGGGATCTCGCTGGAGGGACCACAGACCAAAGGCCGAGTCCTTCCCTGCGCTCCACGAGAAGAAGACTGGAGTCGGCATGAGGGGAATTCTCACCCAGGAAGCTAGGCTTCCTTGATCGCCTGAAGAGTGAAGCTGTGGGCTAACCTCCCAGGGCGGTCGGCCAATCGAAATTCACCGCCTTCTAGCGCTTCCATCTGACCCGGAAGCGCGTTCCAGGGAACGCTGTCGTGTTCTACCAACCCGGTGATCCGCAGTCCATGTCGGAGCACGGCGGTTACGATCTCTCCCAACCCGCGGCTCCACTCGTACACCGTGTTGTGCTGGAAGACCGCATCGGTCTCGACATAGGTGCCGACTTCGCTTTCGACCAATGGTTCAGACACTCCGAAGTAGGGATACTCCAGCACCAGCAGCCCGTCAGGCCGGGGGTTGCACACCGACCACAGCATCGGATGGCCTTCCCGAATGAAGAGACGCCCGCCTGGTACTAGCAAGTCGGAGACGACTGCGGCCCACCCATCGATGTCCGGCAGCCAGCAGAGCGCTCCAATCCCCGTGTACACGAGGTCGAATCTCCTCTTCCCCAGGGCGGTCACCGCGTCATAGAGATCCGCCTGAACAAAATCCACGTCCAGAGCCGTCGCAGTGGCCAACCGTCGCGCTTCGCGCAGGGCTGCCGGCGAGAAGTCCAATCCGCTCATGCAGGCCCCGAGCCGAGCCAGTGAGATGGTGTCGGTGCCGATGTGACACTGAAGGTGCACGCAACGCGCGCCCTGGATCTCTCCGAGGCGCGGTTGATCGAAGCGGACCACGTCGCTGAGGTAGGTCGGGTCTTCCATGAATCGGTCAAACGCGTAGTCAGGAGACTTGGCGTGAGCCGGGGCGCGCTCGTCCCAGTTGGCCAGATTGGCGGCGCGATATTGCTCCACGGCCGGCGATTATCGCACCGGCGATCGCTCACTCAATCGAGCAGGCGCCCTCGGTGCACTCTCAGGCCGATCGCCATCAGACCCCGTCACGCACCTAGGAGCAGAGGTCGACATCCTTGGCTGCCAGGACCTGGCTCACCGCGTCGACCAGGCGCGAGTTGGATAACCGGCCATCTGCCACCGCAGCCACCACGGCGGCATCGATGGCGGCGGTCACCTGCTCGGGGTCGCCCGAACTGAACATGATCATGTCGGCTCCCGCGGCGACCGCGTCTACAGCCGCCTGGGACACGCTGAGGCCGATGTCGGTGATCGCTAGAGCGCTCAGGGAGTCGGTCAAGATCAATCCCTGGAAGTGCAGTTGACCCACCAGAAGGCCTTGGATCGCCGCCGAGGAAAGGCTGGCCGGAAGAGTGGTCAGTCCCGGAATGGAGGCGTTGGAAACCATCACGGCGGGAAGGCCCGCGTTTACCGCCGCCTCAAAGGGCAGCAGTCCGGCGCTCTGAAGCGTCGAGTAGGGCAAAGTGGTCGCCGGCCTGTCGTCGGTGTTGGCGCTGGCCCCACCCAGCCCCGGGAAATGCTTGACCACCGGGATCACCCCGGCTGCCTCCAAACCCTGCGCGAACGCCAGCCCATCATCGCTGGCCACCGTCGGATTGGGACTGAATGACCGAGAGCCGTCCGGGTCCGTCGCGCTGGGACCGACGCCACCGTCAATGTCCAGGACTGGAGCCAGGTCCATGGTGACGCCCTGATGGAGCATCGCCCGACCAACGGACTCCGCGGCGGCCTCGATCTGGGCTGGAGTCATGGCGCTGCCCATCTGGCGCGCCCAGGGCAGCGATCCCACCAGATTGGCCATCCGTTGCACCTCACCACCCTCCTCGTCGGTCATGACCAGCGGCACGATTCCACTAGGCGCGGCAGCTTCCAGGCTCTTCAGCTGAGAACCTAGATCGATAGGGGCGGTGCTGCCAAACAAGAGAATGCCGCCCACTCCCTGGGCAACCTCGGCCCGGACCGCGCCCACGTCGGTCTCTTGCACCGGTACCGCCACCAACTGCTCCGCCAGCTGGTCGACGCTCCACTTTGCTAACGCCGTCTGGTTGGAGCACGCCGGGACCTTGGGAGAGATCGACGGAGAGATCGATGGGGAGGGGCTGGGGGAGGCGACCGGCCTCAGTCCGGGCCCGCCGCAGGAGATGAGCAGCAGACCGAAAACGGTGAGCGCAGCGCCCAGTCGGAGAGCTCGACCAAGGCGAGGGGTCGGGTGCACGCCGCGAGCATATTCCCGCCCTCGCTCGGCCGCTCCAGCCGGACCGCGGTCGGGGCCCGGTCGGAGCTCGTTCAGCCCCCGGTCGGCGGCTTCGTCAGTCGGAGAAGCGGCGGAACGCGAGGCAGGCGTTGTGGCCGCCGAATCCGAATGAGTTGTTCAGCACCAGCTGAGGGTCCACGCGGCGCGCCCCCTCGGTGACGTAGTCCAGGTCGCACTCCGGATCCGGATCCTGGTAATTGATGGTCGGCGGCACCCGACCGTCGACGATGGCCATCACCGAGAAGATCGACTCGATGGCGCCTGCCCCACCCAGGCTGTGGCCGGTCATCGACTTGGTCGAGGAAATCGGGATCTGCCGGGCTCGCTGCTCCCCCAGGGCCTGCTTGATCGCGGCCGTCTCGGCGGCGTCGTTGAGCTCGGTGGAGGTGCCATGAGCATTGATGTAGTCGACATCCTCGGGACCCGCGCCGGCCTTCTCGAGCGCCCGCTTCATGGCGTATCGAGCCCCCCGGCCGCTCGGATCGGGAGCGGTCAGGTGATGGGCGTCCGCGGTGGCGCCGTAGCCAACCACCTCGGCGAGGATTCGGGCTCCCCGACGGCGCGCGTGGTCGAGCTCCTCCAGGATCACGATTCCGCACGACTCGGCGACCACGAACCCGTCGCGGCCCTTATCGAAGGGCCGGCTGGCGTGCTCGGGATCGTCGTTGCGCTGGGAGAGCGCCCGCATTGCCGCGAACGCCCCTACCGCCAGCGGGGTGACCGATGCCTCGCTGGCTCCGGCCACGCAGGCGACGGCGTCACCTCGACGGATGATCTCAGTCGCTTCGCCGATGGCGTGGGCTCCGGTGGCGCAGGCCGAGATCAATGCAAAGTTGGGACCACAGGCCTGGAGCTTCATCGCGATCTCACCTGCGGCGATATCGGCCAGGATCATCGGGACCGTGAAGGGGCTGAGCCTCCGGGGTCCGCGATCTCTCAGGGTGTAGCTGGCCTCCTCGGTGACCTTGAGACCCCCGATCCCTGAGCCGACGATCACCCCCACCTCGAACCGGTTGGAGTCGTCGATCACCAGGCCGGACTGCTCCATCGCCTCGGTGGTGGCCGCCAGGGCGAACTGGGTGAAGCGGGCGGTTCGGTTGGCCTGCTTGCGGTCGATGAAATCGACCGGATCGAAGTCCAGGACCTCGCCGGCCATCTGGGAGGCGTAAGGCTCGGGGTCGAAGGCCCGGATCCTGGCGATACCGTTGCGACCGGCGAGAAGTCCCTCCCAGGTGGGATCCACGCCCACCGCCAGCGGGGTCACTGCACCCATGCCGGTGATGACGACGCGGCACCGGTCGGTTGGCGTCGGTGCGCTCACCGGGTGACCTCCTTGTGATCCTGGGCGGGAAGTGCTTGCCGGACCCCAGTCCCCTGGTTGGATTCGAGATCGGCAGGGTCGTCGATGACCACCCCGGTCGGCTGCCAGCGCAGAATAGCCCCGCCCCAGGTCAGCCCGGCTCCGAACGCTACCAAACAAACGAGTTCGCCGTCGTGGCACCGGCCCATGCGCTCCGCCTCGGCGAGCGCCAGCGGAATCGAGGCGGAGGAGGTGTTGCCCAGCCGGTCGACATTGCAGGCGAAACGCTCGAACGGCACTCCCAGTCGACCGGCCGCGGTAGCCAGGATCCGGGAGTTGGCCTGGTGGGGCACGAATAGGGAGATCGCATCCGTTTCGATCCCCGCCGCACGGGAGAGCCGGAGCACGATGTGCTCGAGGATCTTGGTGCTGAAGCGGAAGACCTCTCGGCCGTCCATGTGGACCACCCGGTCCAATGCCCTCGCCGACGCCGCGTACTCGGGTAGCGGTCCAGAAGGCGTCTGCTCGGGGGGGCGGTAGCGGATGGTGTCCAGGGCCCAGGCCCCGTCGCCATCGGCGCCCAGGTCCAGAGCGACGATCTCAGCCCCCTTCTGGTCGGAGCCTCCGATCAGGAATGCCCCGGCGCCGTCTCCAAACAGAACCGCGGTCGACCGATCGCTCCAGTCCAGGACCCGGCTGAAGATCTCGGCAGCCACCACCAGGACCGTGCGGCTGAGTCCGCCCTGGATCATCGACTGGGCCAGCGCGACCCCATACAGTGCCCCGGAGCAGGCTGCCTGAAGATCGAACGCCGGACCATGCGGGCAGCCGAGCTCTGCCTGTAGTCGGCAGGCCAGGGAGGGGAACGTGGCATCCGGGGAGCTGCTGGAGCAGATGACCGTGTCCACCGAAGCCGGGTCCAGCTGGGCCGCCGCCAGGGCCGCCCTGGCTGCCCGGGCGGCGAGTTCGAGGAGTGTCAGATCCGGCTCGGCCACCCGACGCTCGCGGATTCCGGTCCGGGATTGGATCCATTCATCGGAGGTATCGAGGAAGGCCTCGATCTCAGAATTGGCGACTCGGGAGCCTGGCACGGCGGTGCCGATTCCGACCACCCGACACCCTGGTAGACCCGGATGGCGCCTGTTGGCGCCGTTGGCGCCGACCTCTCCGAACCAGGGCAACCCCACACGCATTCAAGGCCCGAACGGCCCTCCTGGTTACGGCCTGGCGTTCCCCTTCTTGCCGGAGCCGTAACCTTGCGGGGTGCTGCGGGACTCTGCTTGAGTCAGTGGTGACGTCGGAGCCGTGCTGTCGTACGGCGCCTCGAGTGCTGAGCTCGTGAGGGAGGAAGCGATGTCGGCGAGTCCCATCCACTCCCCGTCTCAGGCCGCCATGGCCCAGGAGACCGGGCCGGTCGTCTGCGGCGTCTGCAGCTCCAGCCAGTCTGCGGAAGAGGCGACGGCGAATCTATACGTCTGCCCCGCCTGCGGTGCCCATGCCCGCATCAGCGCCCACGAACGAATTCGCCAACTCGCTGACCCGGGCACCTTCCAGGTGTGGGATGCGGGGCTGGAGGGCCGTGATCGCCTGGGCTTCTTCGACACCAGAGCCTACGTGGATCGGCTGGACGAGGCACGGCTGAGGCAGCACCTACCCGACGCCATTCTGAGCGGCGCGGCGGAGATCAGCTCGATCCCGGTCGGGCTGGCGGCATTCGACTTCGGATTCTTGGGTGGCAGCCTCTCCACCGCAGTGGGCGAGCGCCTGGCCCGGGCCATCGAGGCCAGCGCCGAGGCTCGGATGCCCTTCCTCTGCGTCACCTCATCAGGTGGGGCGCGGATGCAGGAGGGAGTCTTCTCCCTGATGCAGATGGCCAAGAGCGTCTCCGCCCTTCACGACCTGGCGGAGCGTCATCTCCCTTACATCTCGATCTTGGTCGACCCCACCATGGGTGGCAGTATCGCCAGCTTCGCGGCTCTGGGCGATGTCATCCTGGCGGAGCCCAAGGCGATGATCGGGTTCACCGGGGCTAGGGTGATCACCCAGGCAACCTATGAGCAGCTGCCAGCCGGCTTCCAGACCAGTGAGTTCCATCACGCGAGAGGGCTGATCGATCAGGTCGTGGACCGCCGCCAGCTGCGCGAGGTGCTGTCCCAGCTACTTCGGGTGCTATCCGCTCCGCCGGGAGACATCGACCAGACCGCCGCATGACCTCCCCTGATGGCGATGGCAGCGCCACCGTCGAGGAGCAGGCCGCGGCATGGGCTCAGGTGGAAGGGGCCCGTCACCCTGACCGCCCGTATTCCCTGGATCTGATCCAGCGCTGCCTGGACGACTTCATCGAGCTCCACGGCGACCGGCAGGGTGGCGACGACGCCGCGATGGTGATCGGGCTCGCCAGGCTCGGCGGACGGCGCCTCGGGGTGGTCGCCAATCAGAAGGGGCGCACTCTGGAAGAGCGAGGTCGCCGCAACTTTGGCATGGCCCACCCCGAGGGTTACCGCAAGGCCCAGCGGCTCTTCGCCCTGGCCGGCCGGCTCCAGCTGCCGGTGATCAGCTTCATCGACACCCCCGGGGCCTATCCCGGGGTGGCGGCGGAGGAACGGGGCCAGGCCTGGGCGATCGCCCAGACTCTCGAGGCGCAGCTGGCCCTCCCCACTCCCTACCTGGCGGTGGTGATCGGGGAGGGCGGCAGTGGCGGAGCACTGGCCACCCTCCTCGCCGACTCGGTACTGATCTTGGAGCACGCCTTCCTGTCGGTAGCCTCACCCGAAGCGGCGGCGGCGATCCTCTTCCGCGACGCTGGCCGCAAACAGAGCGCCGCCGCCGCACTTCGCCTCGAAGCTAAGAACCTCCTGGAGTGGGGCATCGCCGACGAGATCGTGCCCGAGCCTCCGGGGGGTGCCCACACCGACTGGGACGCAACTGGCGCACTGCTTCGTCCCCGCCTGGAGGCGACGCTGGAGCAACTCGTCAGCCAGGGGGTCGACCCCGCGCGCCGGCGGGAGCGCTACCGCAGGCTGGACGGGCTCTTCGCGATCTAAGGCGGTCTAAGGTCGGTCGGCTAGGCGGCCGCAGCCTGCTGGAGCGCATCCCACAAGGCGGCGACGTCCTGCGGCTGGGTCCGGATGTTGCCCACCGCGGCGCGCAGGACCAGCTGGTCGCCCAGCACCGCGTGGGAAATGAACGCCTCACCACCCTGGTTCACGCGGGCCATGATCTCGCGGTTGTGCTCCGCCAGCCGAGCCTCGCTGACGACCCCGGGCGGATGGTGGCGAAAGCACACCGTCGCCATCGGGACCGGAGCACTCAGCTCCCAGCCAGGGGTGATCCTGATCCGACCGCGCAACCAGTGGGCCATCTGGACGTGCTGGCGGATTCGTTGGGCCAGCCCCTCTTGGCCGTAGTGGCGGAGCACGAACCAGAGCTTGAGAGCTCGCATCCGCCGCCCCAGAGACACGCCGTAATCCATCAGGTTGCGGGAGCCGAGGCCGCTCTCCCGGCCTGCCTCCGGGGTGGCGAGGTACTCCGGGACCACCGAGAAGGCCTGCTTCAGCACCTCAGGTCGACTGGTGTAGAGCACCGAGCAGTCCAGCTGGGTGAACAGCCATTTGTGGGGGTTGACCACCAGCGATTCGGCGAGGTCCGCCCCCGCCAAGACTCCCCGCCACTCCGGGACCACTGCCATCGCGCCGCCATGAGCGGCATCTATGTGGAGCCACAGATCAAACTCCTTGCACAGCTCCGCGATCTCAGGAACCGGGTCAATGCTGGTGGTGGCGGTGGTGCCCACCGTCGCCACCACCGCCATGGGCAAGGCTCCCCGAGCTAGGTCCTCTGATACCAGGCGACGAAGCGACGGCACGTCCATTCGAAAGTCAGAATCGACCGGAACCGGTCGAAAGCCGTCCCGACCGAGCCCCAAGGTGATGACCGCCTTCTCCACCGAGGAATGAGCCTGCTCGGAGGCGTACACCAGGATCTGGGCCAGGTCTGACCTGCCAGCCAGCCCTCTTTGGCGGATGTCCCGGCCGAGTCCTTCGCGAGCTGCGGCCAGGGCCACCAATGTCGAGGCTGAGGCGGTGTCGTTGATGTGCCCGTCGAAACTGTCCGGTAGCCCCATCATCCGGGCCAGCCACCGGCACACCACGAACTCCAGCTCGGTCGCCGCCGGCGATGTGCGCCAGAGCATGGCGTTTGCGTTTATCCCCGCTGTCAGCATCTCGCCCAAGATCCCGGCAGCCGATCCGGAGCTGGTGAAGTAGGCAAAGAAACGCGGGTGCGCCCAATGGGTTATCCCCGGCAGAAGCAGGCTGTCGACGTCGCGCAGGATCTGGTCCATCGGCTCGCCCTGCACCGGCGCGTCCTCGGGCAAGGCACTGGCCAGCTCTCCCGGCTGGACCCTGGATAGCGGTGGCAGGCTGGGGAGGCGTTCCAGGTAGTCGGCGATCTGATCGACGGTCGCATGGGCCACGGCTCGGAACTCAGCCGGCTCCATGTCGCCGAGGAAGCCCTCGGCGCCCGGCATGGGCTCTGCCTCAGTGTCGGGGTCCGGGTCGTCCGGTGGGGTGGCCACGGTCCTTTGCTCAGGCGCTGGCTCGGGAGCGAGCGCCATCGAAGGACTCCACCACGTCCCGAGCATGCCGCTCGGCGCCGAGCGGGATCACGTGGAGGCGCAGCCCTGGTCGGCTCCCGATCTCCCCGGCGAGTTCCCGTGCCACCGCGACCCCCTCGCCCTTGCGGATCCGCTCGGCCAACGAGTCCGGCACCGGGCAGTTGGGGACCGCGCGGAGGACGAAATCCAGGTTCCGGGCGGCTCGGAGAATCCCGACGCTGGCGAAGATGCCCACTTGGGGTGGGAGGATGGGGGCCGCCTCTCGAAGGAAGTCGTCGAAGAGCGACAGATCGAAGACCATCTGGGTCTGAATGAAGTCCACGCCAGCGGCGATCTTGCGCTCCAGAAGAGCCAACTCTCGAGGCCGATCGGCGAAGGGGTTGACCACCGCCCCTCGCAGGATCCGGTTGGGAGCCGCCCACTCCGGCACTAACCGCAGGACTTCGGTCGCCCGCATCGCAGAGTCGACGGCCTGGCCGCCCCGGCGGTCCCCCTGTACGACCAGCACCCCGGCAGCGCCCAGGGCTGATGCACCCGCCACCTGCTGCTGCAGTCCGAGTTGATTGCGATCTCGACACGAAAGGTGCAGCACCGGTCGCAGCCCGAACCTGAGGCAGTCAGGGATCGCCGCCAGTGGCGAGAGGCGGGCTCGGCCCATGTGGTTGTCGGTGAGGCCCACCAGATTGACCGCCCCGTTGAGGTGGGTCAGGGCGCGCTGCACTAGCACCAGGTTGGCACCTCTGGGCATCGAGAGTTCAGCAGATCGGTGAGCGGTAGCTAGCAAGATCCCGTCAATATATGGGAGGTGCACAAGATGAGAGCTACGCGCGCCGGCTGCGCAGTGGCGATCACCAGGCGACCATGGTAGATCCGGTCGGCGGAAACCGTGGCTGAGGCAGGCGCCTTAGCGGCCGCCTCGCCTGCTCCCTCCGCTTCCGGCATTCCGGTGCTCGAGGCCAGGCATCTGGGCCGATCGCTGCCCCTGGGTGGTGAGTTGCTGCAGATCCTGCGCGACGTCAACTTCAGCATTCATCGGGGCGAGTTCGTCACGCTGGCTGGCCCCTCCGGAAGCGGTAAGAGCACACTCCTTGGCTGCATCACGGGTCTGGACAGCCCGACCACCGGGCAGGTGCTGCTCAACGGCACCGACATCTCCACGATGCGCGAATCCCAATTAGCGGGGATCCGCAATCGAACTGTCGGGATGGTCTTCCAGGCCTTCAATCTGATCCCCACCCTGACCGCCCGGGAGAACGTCGAGGTCCCGCTTTACGCGGGCAGCTGGCACGGCTCACCATCTGATCGGGCCCAGGAGCTGCTGGGTCTGGTGGGACTAAGCCACCGCTTGGAGCACCGACCGAGCCAGCTCTCCGGCGGTGAGCAGCAACGGGTGGCGATCGCTCGGGCGCTGGCCACTGAGCCCCCCCTGCTGGTGGCCGATGAGCCAACCGGGAATCTGGCCGCGGCCCAGGGCAAGGAGATTCTGGACCTGCTCTGGGATCTGCGGGAGCGGCTCGGCACTACGTTGGTGATCGCCACGCACGATCGCACCGTGGGTGAGTACGCCACCCGCTGGCTGCAACTGGCGGACGGGGCCCTGATCAGCGACAGCCCCGGCCCTCGAGCCGGTTCCGGGTGAAGGCAGGGTTCTACTTCCGCTACGGGACCCGGTCGCTACGCCGTGGCGGAAACCGAACGGTGCTGGCCGGCTTCTGCGTCGGGGTCGGAGTGATGGCGATCGTCGGCCTTCAACTGGCCGCCGCCATGGTCACCACCTCGCTCACCGCCAACGTCCGGTCCGCTAACGGGGGAGATATCTCCGTCGTCTCGGTGGCCGTCCCCTTCCCCGCCAGCCAGCTGAACCTCTTCAAGAAGCTCCGCCACGAGGGCCGAATCACCGGCTACACCGCGGTGAGGGAGCTCTCGGCCACCCTCATCCGGCCCAACGGTCAAGGTCTCTTCATAACCATCGACTCAGTGGACCCCGCCCACTTCCCACTGGTCGGCAACCTTCCGCTCAAGTCTGGTGCCCTGGGGGCCTTCCACCAGCTGATCACCCGCCCCCACACCATGGTGCTCTCCGGGTCTGTCGCGAGCCTCCTCGGAGTGCGGGTCGGACAGCTGGTGAAAGTGAACGTTCCGGGGGCCGGAGCAGCCGTCCGGTGGACCGTGGGCGGCACCCTCTCTGGCTCGCCGCCAGCCGGGCTCAGCAACGACGTGCTGGTCTCCAACGCCCAGCTCAGCGGCGTACTGGGTGCGGGAGTGAAAACTGCCTACGCCGCCGTCTACGTGACCACCAAGAACTCTAGCGACGCGAACAGGGTCGCGAGCACCGTGCGCAACCAGATGCCACTCGCAACCGTCTCCACCGTCAAGCAGGCGCTCAACTCGGACAAGACCGCCAGCCAGAGTCTGACCCAGTTCCTCTCGGTGGCCGGGCTGGCCGCTCTCCTGATTGGAGGGATTGGAATCATCAATGCGATGCAGGTGAGCCTGGCCCGGCGCCGGCTCGAAATCGCCATGCTCAAGACGACCGGCTACCGCCGCCAAGACCTCTACCTGCTCTTCGGCCTCGAGGCCGCCTTGCTAGGCCTGATGGGTGGAGTGGCCGGTGCCGCCGCCGGGATCGCCCTCTCAGACGCGGTGCGTGTGCTGGTTCAGAACTTCGCCAGCGTGCAGATTAGCTTCGTCCTCAGTCCCGAAGTGATCCTGGCTGGCGTTGGTATTGGAGTCGCCACGACCTGCATCTTCGCCATCCTGCCAATCGTCCGGCTGAGCCGGGTCAGGCCGGTCGCGGTTCTGCGCGACATGCCCGGTGGCCCCACCGCGGGGGTGGTGGGCTCCAGCCTGGCCCTGCTGGCGCTGGTGGGTGCGCTCTTCTGGCTCTTGGCCGCGGCGATCCTGGGTTCTCCGTGGCTGGCCTTCTGGTTGGTGTTGGGCACCGGGGTGGCGCTGGCGGTCCTAACCGGGATATTCAGCGTGGCGCTCTTAGTGGTCGGCCACCTACCAGTGCCCGAACGGCTCAGCCCTTCCTACGTGATGCTGGTGGGGCTGGCGCTTCTGGTGTCGATCGGAATCGCCGCGCTGCCCAGCCTGCGAGCCGTCGGAGCCCTCTTCATCGCGGCCGCAATGCTCGGGTTCATCGTGGTCTATGTGCCCCGGCCGGTGCGCTCGGTGATCCGGTTGGCCCTGCGCAACGCAGCCCGGCAGCGCACCCGGACCGCCGCCACCGCGGTCGCGTTGTTCGTGGGCGTCTTCGCGGTGGGTCTGATCCTGGTCTTGGGCACCGACATTCGCGGCGACCTCGACAGCTTCATCACCAAGGCGACCACCTACAACATCATCGCGGTGGCCCCCAGCAAGAGCGCGGCCCCCTTGCTCAAGGCGGTGGCAACTCTGCACGCCAAGTCGGAGCTCTCGACGGTCGCCGCCCTGGCGTCCCCGGTCTCCATCAACGGCCGTCCCTTCGTCCAGGTGGGCACGTCGTCCCCCAACCGCGGGCGGGCCCAGGACGCGGTCTCCCTTCTGGACGGGATTCAGGGATACCAGGTGCAGGACGGTGTCCTCCCGCAGGTAGACATAACCAGCGGGCGGCAGTTGAGGGCGAGCGATGGCGCCAGCAACGGCGTGCTGGTGAGCTCGGCCCTCCGCGCGGCCCCCTACCGGCTTAATCCGGGGGCCACGATCGAAGTTACCAATCCTTTCGCTGAACACCCAACTACGGTCGCGCTGAAGGTCGTCGGGTTCTACATACCGGTGGTGACGAAAGGCAAGGGCATCGCGTTCAGCACTACCGTGGCCCCCATTCTTGGGTTGACCGCGACCGCCGCCACCGTCGGTGGCGGCTCGTTCGACCAGGTCGTGGAGATGAAGTTCCCGCCAGATCGCGCCGACGCCGCCGCCACGCAGCTGCGCAAGGCTGACCCCTCCGCTGAAGTTGTGAACTTGGCCGACTTCACCCTCATCATCGACCAGTTCCTCAACAACGCGATCCTCTTCCTAACGGCCATCGCCTCCCTAGCGCTCTTGGCGGGCATCGTCATCGTGGCCAACTCCGTGGCGCTCTCCTTGATGGAACGTCGCCGAGAGATCGGGGTGCAGAAGGCGGTGGGGCTCAGCAACCGGGCAGTCTACGCGCAGGTGTTGGTGGAGACCGCGACCGTGGCTTGGCTCGGCGCGACGTTCGGGATGGCGGCCATCGCCCTGGTCTTGGTGCCCTTGGGCAAGCTGGTGCTGAAGGTCACCCTCGGCATCCCGACACCGCTGGCCCTGGCCCTAGTCCTGGGCGCCATCCTGGTCGCGGTTGGTACAGCAGCGCTCGTAGCGTGGCGCCCCGTCAGAGTCCGCCCGCTGGAAGTTCTGCGCTATGAGTAGAACCTCTCGGAACGCCGAACCCGGGACTTCGAGTCCGGATGATCCCAGGCACTGATTTAGCGGTCGCCCGGCGGCAGACGGAACACCGAACCCTGGAATTGGGAGCACCCGCGTCGGCTCGCTCGTTCCGAGCCTCCTCTGGGTGAAATGTACCCCGGAGTTACCGGCTCCGGGGTCCGCACTCGAATTGCTGAGCAACTAGATCTTAAGACTGCAGGTCATCCCGGCTAAGTACTGGAAGGACTCATACGGACTGTTATTCACGAAAAGCGTGCCGGTCGCCTGATATTTGGCGTGATCTGGCGCGCACAAACCGGAACAAGATGCACTGTCCGAGTTGGAGTCGTTAGCACGGCCGCTCGCCTCTCCGCCAACATACGCCGGCCAACTGTCTACCGACAAGCCGATGAATTTGTCGGTCGAACTATCGCACTACGCCGACACGGTTACATGGACGGTCTCACTGGAGATGTACATGCTGTGGCTCAGGGAACAAGCAAACGATCCGCCTTGTCCCCCACCCGGCCCAGCGACCTGTGCCATCGCTGCCAAGGCTGTCGTGGAAAAGAGGACCGGGATGCTGAGTTTTCCGACCGCCACCATCAGGGTCCGTAATCGCTAGCTCGGAGCTAGGTTGGTAAGCAGCGCAGATTTCACACGTTCACCTCCCGGCGGTAATGTGAGTCATTCACTCACGACTCTTGTTTGCCTTAGGGCCGCGGAAGTCTACTGATGACCGCGAGCAGCAGCCGGCCCAATCTGAAGTGGGATTGCGTTGGGATTACAGCGATCCCGACACCGCAAGAAGATGGAAACGGAGTGACGCGGCTTGGGGACGCACCCGCCCGCCATTTGCCCCGAGGACGCCTTTCGCTATGACCGTATATACGCCGCAGAGACGGCGGCGCCAAGGCCTTAGCGCTGAATGTGGCGATCGCCCTTTCCCACTCGGCGGGGAAGGACGGGTAGGCTGCTAAGGACGGATGCTCACGGTGTGGCCCAGACTCCAGCGATACCTTCGCAGTCAATGTGGATCATCAAGCACCATCGAAGACGGTGCCCGCCGCCGCTGCTGACTATCGCTCCGCGTCGTAAGCAAGCCTCGACTGCGAGAAATAGGGTGCAGCGTGCCTCATCGATGCGCGCTGGCGGGCAGAACTCCGTACGCAGCGGCTGGCTCCTCACATCGTTCTTCCCCCACGGTGGGCTCCCGCTAATCAGGTGACCGCTGCGGTGGTCGTCGGGTGCGGCGACCGAAAGTGCGGCTGGTGCAGCCGAGTCGTCTGCGTCGAGCGCGGTCCAATTGGGCCACTCCACGTCCCGTGCGACCCACTGTCATCTTAATATTTGCAGATAGTCACCGCCGCGTGGTCGATCAGCAAGGTCCGACCGGCATAGACGCCGTGTCCGGCGTAGCAATTTGCCCGACGGCCCTTGACGCCCGCCAAGAAGTCGTGTATGACCCGTCCGGAGGTCGGAAGCCCCCAGTCGTGGTTTGTGCTGTCCAGTCGAACAGAGGCCCTGTGAACATTCCGTTTCTCGAAATTTCGCTGACTCGTCTCCTCTTCGGAACGCGGACCCTCGGCTTGGCTGCGCTGGGGCTGGCTGCTGCCGCCGGGGTGCTAACGGGGTCGGAACTCTACCAGGCATTGCGTGCGGCTTCCGCACTGTTGACCCATGGCGACATCTACTTCTGGCCGGTGGTGCTGGGGCTGATCGGACTCGCCTTGGACGTGGGTGCCGCCGTGGTCGCGGTTATCGGAGGGGGGTTGATGCTGCTCAAGCGCCGCACCGGCCGCCGACTGGTGGTGGCGGCCCTGGCCGCCGGAATCGCCGGTGAGACCGTGTTGGCGTTTGTTGACCGGGGGCAGTTCACGAGAACCACTTCGTCAATTTGGATCGGATTGCTGGTCGGGGCCTACATCCTCCTCATCGTGAGTGCCATCCTCCAGCGGAGACGCTGATCGCTGTCGCCCGGAAGCTCCGGTCGCCGAACTCGGGGTCCCTAGGCTTCGGGTTTAGCGTTGGTCCCGGCTACCGACTGTCGGCGCCCGATCCGATCGGCCGCCGCCGAGATGACGACCGGAGCCGCCATCCGAGCTGCCCTCATCGCCAGGGTGGCTCCCAGAGACCTGCGACGGGCCTTACTCGAGCGACCCCGGTCCGCGGTCAGCGGTCCCTCGGCGGCAGCCTCCGCCAAAAGTTCTTGCAACCGTTCGCGCCATTGCTTGGGCATCTGGGCGATCCAATCGACTTCGGCCGGCGCCTCAGTGCGGCGGCGCCGCCTGGATCGGGTCACGTAGACCGCTCCGACCAAGACCACCACCGCCAGACCCGCAACCAGCTTGGGACCATCCCGTCGTAGCCGCTGCCGGGGATCGAGGTCGTAGCGAAGGCGTGCTTCGAGACGGTCAGCACTGGCCTCCACCCGCCCACGGGTAGCGACTACGGCCTGGCGCGCTTGCTCAGTCGACGTGCCCACTCGAGATCCCCTTCAAGGCTGGCTCTGGTCTCTTTGAACGGCCAAAGCCGGCGGTTGGCCCAAATCACCGCCGATCCCAGGAGCAGGAGCACTAGCCCGACCGCTCCGACTACCCCGGCGACCAGGGTGTGGTTGGGTTGCCATTCCACCAGGGTCACCAAGGCGAATATGAGAAAGAGGCCGACCCCCAATAGGGCCACCACGGCCCCGATGGCGATCCGAATTGCCCGCCGGACGGCTCCCTTCAACTCGGCTTTGGCCAGAGCCAGCTCGTCCGTCACCAGTTGGCGGACATCGTCGGTGAGGCTGTGGACCAACTCCACGACGGTCTGCTCCGGCACTTCAGGGCTGACCATCGCTGCAGCGTACCGGATCGGGGGTCGAACTTCCGCGCCGCCTATGATCAAGTCGTGCCCGGCCCTGCAATCCAGTCCCTCGATGAACTGGCCGCCCCCCTCGTGCGCCTCGCGCGGTCCGGCAGCCTGCTGGTGGCAACCGACTTCGATGGCACCCTGGCCCCGGTTGTCCGGGATCCTCGTCGGGCCCGACCCCTGCCCGAGGCCGCCGCGGCGCTCACCGCCCTGGCCCGCCGAACTCCCGTCGCAGTGATCAGCGGGCGAGACCTGGCCAACCTTTTCGTCCAGTGCCCCCTGCCCGGGGTCTTGCTCCTGGGCAGTTACGGCCTGGAGCCCTGGCAGGAGGCCGGAAACCTGCCCCGACCACTGCCTCCTTCCAACCCCTCGCCCCGGTTGAGGCGAATCGCTGCCGAGCTGCGGGATTCAGTCGGACACCTCGCCGGAGTCGATGTAGAAACCAAGACTCTGGGGGTCGCCGTCCACTACCGCAACGCCCGCGATCGCCATGCCGCCAGCCTCGAGCTGCGCCGAATCCTCTCCGTGGTCTCCGATCGCGAGCAGCTGGAGCTGCTGCGGGGCAGGCGCGTCCTGGAGCTGCGCGACCGCCACGCCGGCGACAAGGGGACCGCCCTGGTGCAGTTGCTGGACCGCATCTCACCGAGAGGCTGCGTGTTTGCCGGCGACGATCTCGGCGACCTGCCAGCGATGGTGCAGCTGCACCGCCGCCGCCCGGTACTGGAGTTGGCGCTCGCCTTTGGGGTGCTCAGTCCGGAAACGCCGGACCAGGTCCGCGAGGAGGCGGACGTCTGCCTGGACGGACCCGAGGAGTGGGCCAAGTTGCTGGCTGGAGTCCTGGAGGAGCTGGCTACCGCCGCCTGACCGAGCGTCTGGTTGAGGCTCAGCGACCTGCCAGCTCGTTGAGGTCCTGGAGCTGAGCGGTGATCCACCGCACGATGTCATGCTTCCGGACCGTCTGGCGCATGTGCCGGGCTCTGGTCGAGCGGTCCCGCTTGGGCATGGTGAGAGCCGAGTGAAGCGCCTCCGCGGTCTGGTCGATGTCGAAAGGGTTGATGGTGAGGGCCTCGGTACCGAGCTCCTCATAGCTTCCAGCGTTCTCGCTCAGCACCAGTACCCCGTCCTTGGTGTTGCAGAGCACACCCTCTTTGGCTACCAGGTTCATCCCGTCGTAAATGGGATTGACCAGGAGGGCGTCGTAGGACTTGTAGGCGGCGACCGCCTTGAAGAGGTTCTCCTCCACCTCGAGGCGGATCGGCATCCAGCTGCCGGTCTGAAAGCGTCGGTTGACATGGGCGGCGGTGCTCACCAGGGCGCCCAGGTAGGAGCGATAAGCGTCGACGCTCTGGCGGCTGCGCTGGAGCAGCGCCCAGAAGACGACCCGGCCCCGCAGTTCCGGATGGCTCTCCAGCAGCCGCTCGTAGGCCAGGAAGCCCCGGACGATGTTCTTGCTGAGGTCGGTGCGGTCCACCCGGAGGATCAGGAACTCAGGGCGCCAGGCGGCGATCAGTTCCTCCTGGCGCAGAACCTCCTGATGGTTGGTGAGCTCGGCCATCGCGCGCACGTCGATCGAGATCGGATAGGCCCGAATCCAGACGCTGCGGCCCTCATAGAACACCGTCGACTGACGGTGGTCTACCGCCAGCCCCAGGTTCTCCTCGCAGGTGAGCAGGAAGTTGCGGACGTCCAGGGAGGTCTGGAGTCCTACCAGGTCGCTGCCCAAGAGGCCGGTCAGGATGCCGTCTCGCATGTGCCGGGGCAGGATTTTCCAGTACTGAGGAGTCGGCCAGGGGATGTGGATGAAGTGCTGGAGATGGGCCTCGGGAAGGCGCTTCCTGACCATGCCGGGCAGGAGATAAAGGTGGTAGTCCTGACTCAGGATCAGCGGCCGTCCGGTCGCCTTCTCGGCCAGCGCGACCACCCGGTCGGCGAACTCGGAGTTGACCTTGACGTACCCGTCGCGCCACGCCGTCTCGGTCCGCGAGTCCAGTATCGGCTCCCGGCCCAGGTCCCACAGGTAGTGCTGGATGAACCAGAGCAGGGGGTTGCTGATCTCGTTGTAGTAGAGGTCGTAAGCCTCCTGATCTGGGTGGATATAGGCGATCCGAAACTTGTTTCCGTCGTCGGAGGAGACCCGGACCACGCCGTCCGGGTCCGCTCTGGCGGCCAGCCGTACGTCGGATTCCCCCCTGGCAACCGCCACCCACGGAGCGTTGCTGGCCTGGGCCAGCGCGGACATGGCCGTCACCAGCCCGCCGCCACCTCTGGTGATCCGCTCGGCGCCACCCGGACCGAGTTGACTTTCGACCGGGGGTCGGTTGGCCACCACGATGGGCTGCCATCCATGGAGCATTCGTCGCAGATACGGCTCGATCCCCGGCACCCGGGTAGGATGACGGACCCCGGGGCGGAGCGGGTTTCTCGCTATTGCGGGGTCGCGAACCGATAAAGTCGATCGGTGCGCATTGGGGTCGCGAAGGAACTCGTCTCAGTCGAGCACCGCGTGGCGCTGGTGCCAGAGTCCGCCGCCCGGCTGATCGCCGTGGGGGCGGAGGTGGTGGCGGAAAGGGGCTCAGGCGAGGCCGCCTTCTTCCCGGACGCCGCCTACAAGGCGGTGGGGACCACCATCCTGACCACCCACCGCCAGGTTCTGACCAGCGCCGACCTGCTCCTCAAGGTCCGCCCGCCGCTTACCCGCGGCCAGGGAACCGATGAGATCGCCATGCTGCCCAAGGGCTCTGTGCTGGTGGGGATGCTCCAGCCGCTCACCCAGCCGGAGTTGATCGAGCAGCTGGCCAAGCGGGGGGTGACCGCCTTCAGCCTGGATCGGCTGCCGCGGATCAGCCGCGCCCAGGACATGGATGTGCTCTCCTCGATGAGCACGGTCTCCGGCTACCACGCGGTGCTGATGGCCGCCGCCCGCCTGCCCCGCTTCTTTCCCCTGCTGATGACTGCCGCCGGGACGGTGACCCCGGCTCGGGTCCTGGTGCTGGGAGCCGGCGTTGCCGGTCTGCAGGCGATCGCCACTGCCAGAAGGCTGGGCGGGGTGGTGCGGGCATTTGATGTTCGGCCCCAGGTCAAAGAACAGGTGGAGAGCCTGGGAGCCCAGTTCGTCGAGGTCGGCGAGCCGGTGGAGGCGGCCGAGGGTCAGGGAGGTTACGCGGCCGAGGTATCCGCCGCCACCCAGAAACGTCAACAGGAGGGTCTGGCCCGCGAGGTCGCTGAGGCCGACGTGGTGATCACCACGGCCCTGGTTCCGGGCCGACGGGCACCGGTGCTCGTCACCAAGGCGGCGGTCGGCAAGATGCGGCCCGGATCGGTGGTGGTCGACCTGGCCGCGGAGGCCGGGGGCAACTGCGAGCTCACCGAGCCCGGTCAGGAGATCCAGAAGAATGGCGTCTGGATCCTGGGGCCTCTGGACCTGCCCTCGCGGATGGCCTATCACGCGAGTCAGCTCTACTCCCGCAACCTCACCCGCTTCGCGCTCTCTCTGATCCGGGACGGCCAGCTCCAGCTGAACTTCGACGATGAAGTGATCTCGGCCACCTGCGTCGCCCACGACGGCCAGGTCATGGCGGGGGCCCGCTCGTGAACGCCTTCGGCGGCGCCCTGCTGATCGGGGTGTTCATCTTCGTGTTGGCGATCTTCATCGGCTTCGACCTGATCTCCAAGGTCCCGGCCACGCTGCACACCCCTCTGATGTCCGGCACCAACGCCATCCATGGCATCGTGTTGGTGGGGGCGCTGGCGATCGCCGCCGGAGCCCACGGCACGCTGGGCACCGTGATCGCCTTCTTGGCGGTCTTGCTGGGCACCATCAACGTGGTGGGCGGTTTCGTGGTCACCGACCGGATGCTCCAGATGTTCAAGCGCCGTCCTGAGCCGGAGCGGCCGGCGCCCAAGTGATCCACTACCCCCAGCTGGTAGCGCTCGGGTACCTGGTCACGGTGGTGCTATTCGTATTCGGTATCCGGCTGCTGGGGTCCCCGGCGACGGCCAGAAACGGCAACCGGCTGGCGGCCGTCGGCATGCTGGTCGCGCTGGTCGTCACCTTCGTCGGATTGGGAGCCTTGCCTTGGTTCGCGGTGCTCCCGGCACTGGTGGCTGGCGCCGTGATCGGCGCCGTGGCCGCACGTGCGGTGCGGATGACGGCCATGCCCCAGATGGTCGCGCTGTTCAACGGCATGGGGGGTGGCGCTGCCGCCCTGATCGGGGCGGATGAATTCGTGCGGCGGACCGCCCACCTGGCCGCGGGAACCTCGACCATCTCCGCCGGGAACTCAATCCCCATCATGCTCGGCTGCCTGATCGGCTCGATCAGCTTCTCCGGGAGCCTGATCGCCTTCTGCAAATTGCAGGGGATCATGCGGGGCACCCCGATCACCTTCCCCAACCAGCGCATCGCCAACGGGCTTCTGCTGGCGGTGATCGTGGCACTGGGAGTGGTGATGGTCACCGCCGACGCTTCCCCCTGGCTCTTCTTGGTGTACGAGGTCCTCGCTCTGAGCTTCGGGGTGGCCTTCGTGCTGCCGATCGGCGGGGCCGACATGCCGGTGATCATCTCCCTGCTCAACTCCTTCACTGGACTGGCGGCAGCGATCAGCGGGTTCGTGCTCGACAACGAGGTCCTGATCGTTGCCGGCGCTCTGGTGGGCGCCTCGGGAACGATCCTCACTCAGCTGATGAGCAGGGCCATGAACCGGTCATTGGCCAACGTCCTCTTCAGTGCCTTCGGCAGCCAGGTGAGCGGCGGGGACGCTGCCGCGTCCACCTCCGACCAGGCGGTCCACAGTGTCACCGCTGACGACGTGGCCATCCTGCTTGGCTACGCCCGCCAGGTGATCTTCGTGCCCGGCTACGGCATGGCGGTGGCCAAGGCGCAGCACGACGTCCGGGAGCTGGCGACCCAGCTGGAGAAGCGGGGGGTCACCGTCAAGTACGCGATCCACCCGGTGGCCGGCCGGATGCCGGGACACATGAACGTCCTGCTGGCGGAGGCCGACGTCCCTTACACCCAGCTGTATGAGATGGATGACATCAACCCTGACTTCGCGAGAACGGACGTGGCGGTGGTGATCGGGGCCAACGATGTGACCAATCCCGCCGCCCGCAGCAACGCCTCGAGCCCGATCTACGGGATGCCGATTCTCAACGTCGATCAGGCGGCCAACGTGGTGGTGCTGAAGCGCAGCATGAACCCGGGGTTCGCCGGCATCGAGAACGACCTCTATTACAACCCCAAGACCCTGATGCTATTCGGGGACGCCCGGGATTCGGTGGTCCACCTGATCGCCGCTCTCAAGGAGTTGGTGCCGGCGAAATAAGCGATGAGTGCGGATGCAGACGAGCTCCTAGTGGCCGGGCTCACCCCGGCTCAGTGGCCGAAGCGCGGGATGACCATCGGGCCTCCACTTGGCCCGCCGGCGATCTCGGCGGAGCAGGCAGAGGAGATGGCTCGTAAGCGGTTCACCGGGTGCACCGACCCGGTCGCCACGTTGGTCGAGATGGAGGTGCCGACCAGCCAGGTTGTTCAGAGCACGACCTGCTGGGCGATCTCTATGACACCGGGTCCCAGCATTTCCTTTCTCGGAGGACCGGCAGGTCGCCCCACTCCGCGGCCGCCTCCGGCCCACATGATGGTCTTCCTGGACGCCCAGTCGGGCCGCATGGTGATCGCCAAGATCTGGAGCTGATCCCGGTCGGGGATCCGACGCGCGGCGGTCAGTTCAGCCGGGTTGCCGCACGCGTGGCCGCCTCACTTCCGCCGAGATAGCGTGAACAACCTTGCTTGGAGCGGGTCAGCCGCTGGGCGACGGGCTAGGTGAAGGAGAAGCGCTCTCGAATCTAAGCGGCACGCAGCCGTCCGGCGGCGCCGCACAGGTCACGAATTGGGTCACGTTGGGATTCCCCGACACTCTGAAGATGTCGACCGGCACCGCGGTCCCGTAGCTGTCCACCACACCCCTCGACTCGGAGCTGATCGTCGACGGACCCGAGGGAGCCGGAGAGACAGCAGGGAACGGAAGGCCGCTCGGCGAGAGCAGGTATCGGTCGGGTTCGATAACTCCTGAGTTGAGGTACTTGAGCACCTGGGGGAGCGTCATCGTCGGATACGCCACGGGGTTGCCGATTACTCCGTAAGGCACGGCGCCGGTGATCCCGACCAACTGGGTGACCTGGTGCTGGTCGGTGGCCACATCCACGTAGATCTCCTCCGGTTGGCCCAGGATGTTGACTACCGGCAGCCCGTTCAACGACCACTGGAAATAGACGGTTCGGTCCGATCCATTGGTGAAGCTCAGCTGGGGGAGAGGGATCAGGCCACCATCGGTCGGGACATGATCTCCGCTCAGAAAGCTCTCGGCAAACTGGTCAGCCCCGGCGACAGTCGGTGTGGTCCCTACCTCGTCGGTTGGGGTGTTGGGGTGGAAGTTGAAGCTGGTGAGCGTCGGGTTAGTGGTCAGCTGGTAGCCACTGGTCGCGCCCAGGTTGTATCCCAAGCCGTTGGCGGTGCTGATGGGAGCGCCGGGCACACCGAGGTCCTGCGCGAGGGCGGTCACGGCCGCCATCGCCGTATCCGGAACGGTCGCCGAATCGACTTCCCTAGGCTCCGTGCCGACATTGTCCTCGACGTAGTACGGGCCGGCGATTGCGAGCGGAAGGGCGGTTTCCCCAGCTAGCCCCAGCAGTCCGGGCAGGGCTGCGGATGGGCTGGCCGAGGGTGACGCGACAGGATGAGTCGGGGTACTGCCGCAGCCGGTCACCGAGAGGCTGAGCAGCGTGATAGCGGACAGGGCTGCGGGACACCATCGAGGCACTTTCACCAGTGCAGAATGCCATGAGTGCGATACACGGGCTGTTCTCGGACATGACGACTCGCGGTTGCGGAATGCGGCCAAACCTGCAGCCCGGCTGTCCTCGCCATTCCAGCCGGGTGGCGGGCCCGGGGTCGCTGAGGGCCCCTAGGCACCCGCAGAAGGGCCGATAAGGCCCTCCATGGCGGATCTGCCCGGCCAAGCTGAAGTGGCTGCTGACCCCTATCGGGCGGCGCTGCTGCGATTGGTCGGTGCCAGCTCGCCGGGGATGCGACTGGGTCTGGAGTCAACCCGGCAGCTGCTGGCGCGATTGGGTGATCCCCAGCTAAGTCTTCGGGGGGTTTTAGTCGCGGGAACCAACGGAAAGGGGTCAGTGTGCGCGATCGTCGCCGAGATCGCCGAGAGGGCGGGGATCAGGGTGGCTCTGCTCACCAAACCCCACCTCACCACTTATCGCGAGCGCATCCGTCTCAACGGGGAACCCGTCGAGAAGAACCTCTTCCAGGAGATCGCCGACGCGGTGAGCGGCGCCGCGGATCAGATGGCCTCAGCCGAGGGCCGGCCCACCCACCACGAGCTGCTCACTGCCATGGGGTTCCTCGCCGCCCAGCGCTGGTCCGCCGAGCTCGTCGTGTGTGAAGTCGGGCTGGGAGGCCGACTGGACGCCACCAACGTATGGGACGGAGGGATCGCAGCGCTCACTTCGGTCGCGCTGGACCATCAGGCCCAGCTCGGCAACACCATCCCGGAGATCGCACGGGAGAAGGCGGCAATCATCAAGCCGGGTAACCTGGTGGTCTCCGGCGCTCCGGACGCCGCCCGCCCAGCGGTCGAAGCGGCGGCGGTTAGGGCCAGCGCGCGACTCTGGCAGTTGGGGCGAGAGATCAACGTGGAGCTTGCCCCCGACGGAGGCCACGGGTTGATGATCCGCACCCCCCTGGCAGTTCGGGAGGAGCTTCTTCTCGGCCTGAGCGGCTCCTTTCAGGCTGAGAACGCGGCTCTGGCGGTCGGTATTGCCGACTCCCTTGTTCAGCTGGGATTCCCCATCTCGGATTTAGCAATCAGGTCCGGTCTTGCCGGGGTCCACTGGCCGGGGCGGATGGAGACCCTCGGCTCCGTACCCGAGGTCCTGATCGACGCGGCCCACAATCCGGCGGCGGTCGATGCGGTGCTCCCGGAGATTCGCCGTCAGCTGTCGGGGCGAAGCGGAGTTCTGCTCTTCGGGTCCATGGAGGACCACGACCACCAGGGAATGCTCCAGCTGTTGCGTACCGTCGGCTTCCAGGCGGCGGTGTTCACCCGCTCGAGTTCCGCCCGCGCCGCAGCGGGATCTACCCTGGCAGCCTGCTGGTCCGCTCCTTTCGAGGTGGTGGAGCCGGTCTCCCAGGCACTGGTTCGAGCCCGAGCGCTGGCCGGTCCAGACGGGCTGGTGGTCTCGCTGGGCTCGATCTACGTGATCGGCGAGGTGATGTCGGCCCTTGGGGTCGGGATCCCGCCGGATCCGGAGATTCCCTTCCCGCCGCTTTGGTGAAGTGCAAACCGGGTGGGGTCGAAGTCCGCAATTGGATGCGCGGTCTGGCCACCTTCGGCCAGATCGGCCATCACCTCGCCCACCACCGGGGAGAATTTGAAGCCATGACCGGAGAAACCGGTTGCCAGCGAGACGAGAGCGGAGCTCGGATGGAGCCCGATCACGAAGTGTTTGTCCAGGCTGTTCGTATAAAGGCAGGTGGCGCTCCGGGCGAGAGGCGCGCTCGAGAGCATCGGAATGGTCTCCGCGAGTCCTGCTCGGACGGTCTCGATATCGGAGGCTGTAACCTCGCGCCGGACGGTCTCGGCGGTCGTCTCCTCGCCGCCATAGTGACGTGCCGCTTTGGCCGTCCGTCCGTCTCTGGTGGGGACCCCGTAGTACTGAGCGCCGTCAGGTAGTTCGAAGAGGTAGACGGGACACAGCGGCGGCGTGAAGGGTCCGATGTCGGACGGCGCGAACCAGACCATCACCTGGCGCTCCACCCGCAGCTGCAGCTCGGGTAACCTCAGCAGTTGCTCGCTCCAAGCGCCTCCGGTCAGCACCAGCCGGTCCGCCCGGTACCGTCGGGACTCGCTGCGAACCTCGACCCCGGCATCCGATGCGTCCCAGTCCAACACCCGTTCGCCGAAATGAAGCTGGGCGCCCAGGCGCGCCGCTTGGCGCAGATGGGCCAGCACCGACGACTCGGGGGCCAGCACCCCGGCCTCCAACTCCACCAGCCCCACCTGGTCTGGCTGTGGACGGATCGCTGGGAACTCCCGACCGACCTCGCCGGCGGTCAGGAGCCGATGGGGGATGCCCCACTTGCGGGCACTCTCCAGAGAACCTGCCACGACCTCGCCGTCGGGAGCTCCGATCATCAACCCGGCCGTGGTCTCCAGCAGCCGCTCCGCGCTTAGCACCTCCAGCTCTCGCCAGAGCTGGTAGGCACGGAGCACCAGCGGGACATAGCCCGTACCCTCGAAGTAAGCCTGCCGGATGATCCGCGACTCCCCGTGAGAGGAACCCCGGTCGTGCGCAGGACCGAAGGCTTCCAGTCCGGTGACCTGAGCGCCCCGGCGGGCCAGGTGGAACGCCGCCGCTGAGCCCATGGCTCCCAGACCCACGACGACTACTCGGAGCGGGGCCTTCACCCAGCAGCGGATGAGCGGGCAGTCGGCGCCACGCCGGCACCGGCCAAGGCCCGCTCGCAGAGGCTGGTCAAACCGACCCAGTCCTCGGAGAGCAGCAGCTCAGGTCTGAAGAGGTCGTTGGTCAAGCCGACCACGTCGGCGCCAGCGCGCAGGTATTCCTCACAGTCAGCGACCAGCACTCCGCCGCTCACCCAGAGGGGGGTGTGGGGCATGGGTCCTCTGACCGCTTTGATGTAAGCCGGCCCACCCACCGGAGCTGCCGGAAAGACCTTGACCAACTGTGCCCCCAGCTCCTCCGCCCGGGCGATTTCACTCGGGGTCAGGGCTCCCATCACCAGCGGCACGGCTGCCGTGCGGGCGACCTCCGCGACGGCGGGAACCAGGTATGGCGTTACCAGAAATTGCGCTCCCGCCTCGATCGCCCGATTGGCGATCTCCACGTCGGTGACCGTGCCGACGCCGAAGGCGCAACTCTCGCGCAGGTCCGGCCGAGATCTCAACTCTTGAATCAGCTCGAAAACTCCCGGAGTTCCGGCGGTGATCTCGACGGAGCCGATTCCCGCCAGGGCTACCGCAGTCGCCGCCTGAGCCGCCTGTCCGCGGTCGTGCCAGCGGATGATCGCCGCCAGTCGGTGGGGAAAGAGCGAGGCGAGTTGAGAGTTCAGCATGGCTCCAGTTTAGGATGACCCAACCGCGCGCGACCTTTGGTCGTGCCCCATAGAGTGGATGCCCCTATGGTCTGTCAAACCGTCCGACTAGTCAGGATCGGCCCCGGAAAGTGGCACCCGCTGGGGCGGCCGGAGTATCTACGACAGCAATGCGAGATGAGTCTGCGTCGACTCCGTCTGATCTGTTCCAGTTGCACCGGATCGATTCTCACGTAGCTTTGGACGACCAACTTGGGGTACTAGAGTCACTGCAGCATGAGGGCAAGATCCAGCACATCGGACTTTCGGAAGTAACGCTAACCCAGATCGAGGCCGCGAGACGATTTGTCAGTGTGGTTTCCATACAGACCCGGTACAGCCTAACGGACCGCGGATCGCGGATCGGAGGCAATCATCGATTACTGCCAACAGCAGAACCTCGCGTTCATTCCCTGGTTCCCGCTGGCGAATGGAGAACTCGCAAGGGCAGGTGGAACACTGTCAGAGATCGCCACCGAAGTGAATGCAACTGTGCCCCAAGTGGCACTCGTGTGACTCCTCGACATATCACCAAATGTGCTGCCAATCCCGGGGACCGCCTCGGTACAGCACTTAGAGGAGAACGTCGCCTCAGCGGGAGTCAGCCTTAGTAAACGGCAATTCGGAATGCTTCGAGATTTAGCGTGAGGGTTCGGGCGACTGAAGGGTCGCTAGGCCGCCGCACCAAGGTGGGGGAGACCACGATTTAGGTGGGCGAGCCGCGACTGTTGCGTTGTGAGGGGCGCCGGGGCCCAGTCCACGGGGCGCTGCCAACCACCAGCTCCATTCAGTTACGGCGTGACCGTGGAGGCCCCGACTGCTACCGAGCAGATCCTTTAGTTCATCCGAGAGATCGTGGCGACCGGGATCGCCGTCCTTCTCGTCGAGCAGAACGTGCACCGCGCCCTGGAAATCGCCTCGCACGGTTACGTGCTGGAGCTAGGGGCGGTGGTCCTAGAGGGAACGGCAGCGTCGCTACTTGCAGATGACCATGTGCGTCTCGCCTACCTCGGTCACGGGATGGGAGAGGCGGAGTAATCCGTCTTACCTTGACGGCTGCTTACTACGGTGGGCTGGGGCCTAACCTCGCCAGTCGCAGGCGATTCCTCTCTCGGTTTAGAGGCAGCAACTGGAACATCAGTAGCCACGCCCGACTCAGCGCGAGCAAGGCCGCGACGCATCCAATCGCCACGACGATGACCTTCGCTGGCTCCGTGACAGCGGTGATGAGGAAGGCCGCCAGCAGGGTCAGCAGCATGAGTCCAAAGGCGGCCACCGCCCACGACACGCACTGCCAATACCGGCGAGTTATCTCCGGTAGCAGCTTCTCGAGTCTCGCCTCGATAGCCGGCAAATCGGCGTCGTCGCCTACCAAGATGGGTGAATCCGCAGCACCGCTTTGGTCGCTCAGTCGGGTCCCTGGTGGGACTGCCGGATGATGCTTTCGATCACGTCGTGGCCGGGCGGACGGTGGGCGGAGCTCCTCCGAGAGGGCGTCTTGCGACGGTCCTGACGGGCAGTCGCCATGTGACCCTCCTGCTTGCGCCAGACTCTCTCGATGATCACCCGGATCTCCGCTCCGTCGTCGAACGGGATCCCGTGAGCCGCCAGGGACTGCCGCATCCGCTCGGTGAGGTGAGAGCTCTCGTGCAGGTTTAACTGCTCAAGCGCCTCCAAGAGGTCATCGAGCCGGCGCAGGATCGAGCGGCGCTCAGCCGTCTCCGGGGATGCCGCGATCATAGGTGGATTATCCGCGCTATGCCGGGTTGTGGGGAGATCTGATGCGAAGGCCGGTGGTAGTCACGCCGCCACTGGTGCCTCCGGGACCGATTCCCGCTCGTAAAGTCCCAACTTGGCGATCCAGCCCTGGAGTGCAGCCGGGGCCCACCAATTGGCTCTGCCCAAAAGCCTCATGAGAGCTGGGACCATGATCCCCCGCACCAGGGTGGCATCGACCGCCACCGCCACCGCCATCCCCACCCCCAGGGTCTGGATCTCGAGCACATCCCCGGCTGCAAATGAGCTGAAGACGGTGATCATGATCAGAGCGGCCGAGGTGATCACCCCGCCGGTCACGGTCAGTCCGTGAGCGACGGCGTCCCGGTTGTCCCCCACCTCGCAGTAGCGCTCGCGGATCCGGGACAGCAGGAAGACCTCGTAGTCCATCGACAAGCCAAAGAGGATGGCGAACATCAGCACCGGGGTTGTAGCGGCGATGTTGCCGGCGGGGGTGAACTGGAGCACGTTGGCTAGGTGGCCCTCCTGAAAGATCCAGACCATCACCCCGAAGGCCGCCGAAATCGAGATGAGGCTCATCAGTACTGCCTTGAGCGGGAGCAGAACGGAGCCGAAAGTGAGGAAGAGCACCACCATGGTGACCAGCACGACCAGGAGCACGGCCCAGGGGATGGTGGCCCCGAACGCCTGCAGAAAGTCCACGGATAGGGCTCCGCCCCCTGTGATCAGGGTCTGAGCCCCTGGTGGGCCAGCGAGGACCCGCAGCCGGTGGACCAGCGTGGCGGCCCGGGTGGAGTCCGGTGAGTAGTCGTTGGCCACCTCGAACTGGGCGATAGGCCCGGCCAGATTGCCCCCGATGTAGGAGTTGAGAGCGGGGCTCCGCTGGGTCCCTGGACGCACCAGCTGCTTCAGATACGTCGCTCTGGCGAGGCCAGCCGGCGGCGTTAGAGCCCCGGTCACCCCCTGCACCCCCGGAATCGCTCGAAGCTTGCTCAGGTAGGTCGACAGCTGTTGCTGCTGGACCCGAGTCAGTTGGTTGTCGAGTGAGGAGTTGTATTTCAGCACCAAGTTGAGGTCGTCGACCCCTCCCGCCTGAGGGAAGTCGTAGTTGAGCAGTGCGTAGCCGGTCCGAGCCTCGCCCGGGGGGATATTGGCGACGTCGCTGCCCGTCGACAGCTTCAGGTGAAGAAAGGGTGTGCCCAGCAGGAGCAGCAGGGCAACGGTGGGCAATGCGATCGCGATCGGCCGACGCATGACCGCGCGCGCCACCCAACCCCAGAAGGAGGAGGTCCCGGCGGGCCGAAGGTGGGCACCCCGCAGGCTTCGACGCACCGTCAGCCAGTTGACCCTCGGTCCCAGGAGTCCCAGCAGGGCCGGCAGCGCGGTGAGCGCGAAGAGGAGGGTGAAGGCCACCACGAGCACCCCACCAATCCCCATGCTCACCAGCGCTGACGCCGGGAAGAGGGTCAGCGAAAGCAGGCCGATGCCGACCGCGGTGCCAGAAACCGCCACTGCTTTCCCGGCGCTGGCGGTGGCGATGTGGACCGCTTCGGCCGAGTCGTGGGTGGGGATCTCCTCTCGGAACCGCTTGACGAAGAACAGCGAATAGTCGATAGCCAGTCCGAGTCCGATGATGGTCGCCACGTTGGTCACAAAAATCGACATCCCGAAGTGCGCCGCCAGGATTTTGATCACCGCCAAGGAGGTGGGCACGGCTAGGCCGGCGATCACCAGTGGGAGCAGCGCCGCCATCACCGACCCGAAGACCAAAAACAGCAGGATCAAGGAGATGGGTAGAGCGATCAGTTCGGCGTGCTGTAGCTGTTTCTCCAGGGCTGTGTTGTAGAGCGCGTCGATAGGGGCCGAGCCACTGATGTACATCTGCAGTCTGGACGGGCGATCGATTAACGACGTCAAATGGGTGAGTTGGCTGGTGGCCGCCGTCTCGCTCAACTTGAGATTGACGACCGCGAAGGTGTCGTGCCCGTGATCCCCGATGAAGATGCGCTCGCCGGTGTTGGTGAAGTCCAGCACGCTGCCGGTGACCGGCTGCCGGGCTAGCCGACGGAATGAATCGTTCACCTGGGCCTGCACTGCGGGCGACGCGGCGTTGGCCTTCGCGCTGTGGAAGACCAGCAACAGTTGGGTGGCCGAATTGCCGAAATAGCGGGAGAGTAGGTTGGTGGCGTTCTGGCTCTGCGAGCCGGGGACGGAATAGCCACCGGATGTGAACTGCCCCCCGAACGGCCCCGAGAGGCCGACCAAGATCACGGTCAGGGACACCGCCCCCACCAGGATGAACTTGCGGAAGCGATACGCGAAGCCGCCCAGACGCCAGAACATCTCCTTGCCCCGCGACTAGCTTTCAGCTGCTGAATGAATGTTCATTCAGGTAGATTATGGAGAGTACTAGGGCGGCCTTGTCAAAGCCGCCTCTCACGGCAGGAGAGTGACCCTTGGGAGCGACTGAGGTGACCGTGGCGACCACCCACGCCGACCAGGTACGCCAGCGCATCCTCGACGGGGCAGCGCGCGCTTTCTCGGTCTCGGGCTTCCAGGGCACCAGCGTCCCCCAAATTGCGGGGGAGGTGGGAGTCTCAGTGGGGCTGCTGTACCGCTATTTCCCCAGCAAGGCGAACCTGTTCACCGCCATCTGCATGTCTGAGCTGGAGTCAGAGATAGAGTCCCTGACCCGCCAGCTGTCCGAGATCAGCGACCCCACCGAGCGTCTGCGCCAGGGGGTGGAGTTCTACCTCCGCCAGATGGAGCAAAAGCAGAGCGCCGGGGTCATTCTGGGAGCGTTGGCCGAAGCCCCTGCCAACAACGAGGTGCGTGAGGTGATGCGACTTAGGGCGACCACCATCCGTGACTTCGTGAGGGGCTATCTGGAGGAGGGAGTCAAAGCGGGCGAGGTTCCCGCCACCACCCCGATCGAGGAGTTCACCCAGGCGATCGCGATGATGCTCGATGGAGTGGTGACGGCGTGGGCGATATCAGGGCCGGAGCTGGACCTTGGGGCCGTCCGCGACGCCATCGTCAGCTTGCTGGCGGCCGCCCTGCAGACTCCCGGGAGGCGGGAGCCGTGAGGCCGGCCTGGGCCAGTGCTTGGGTCAGATCCTGAAACAGGTCGTCCGCGTCCTCGACCCCGACTGAGAGGCGGAGCAGCCCCGCGGGAAGGTACTCTTCGCCCGACCACCTGGCCCGGCGCTCCAGGAGCGATTCGACCGAACCCAGGCTGGTGGCGTTGGTCCAGATCCTGGTGGCGGTGCAGACGCTCTCCGCGGTCTCCGCGTCACAGTCCAGCTCGACCGCCAGCATGGCCCCAAATCCTCCACTCATCTGGCGCGCCGCCAGCTCGTGCTGGGGATGGTCCACCAGTCCCGGATAGTGCACTCGCAGCACCCCGGGAAAGCGCTGCAGGCACTGCGCTAGGAACGCCGCGGTGGCCGTCTGCCGCCGCAGGCGCACGTCCAGGGTGCGCAGCCCGCGGAGCGCCAACCAGGTTTCCAGCTGACCCGGGATGGCCCCAGCATTGGTTCTCTGATACCGCAGTTTTGGCAGCAAATCTAGGTTGTTTGTGACGACTACTCCCAGCATCAGGTCGCTGTGTCCACCAATGTACTTCGACACCGAGTGCACAACCGCGTCTGCTCCCAGACGCAGCGGCTGCACCAGCAGTGGGGTGGCGAAAGTGTTGTCGACCAGCGTGATGGCGCCTGCCTGGTGCGCGACCTCGGAGCAGCGCTTTAGGTCGGCCACCGTGAGCAGGGGATTGCCCAGCGACTCGATCAGCAACAGGGCCGCGCCCTGGCAGGCGAGGCCGACCTCCTCGATATTGGTGGCGTCCACCAACTCGACGGTGCAGCGACCGGCCTGAGAAAGGTGGCGGAGGAGCTCCCGGCTGCCGGTATAGGCGTCTTGGGCCAGGACGATCTTGTGCCCGACGCCCCAACTCTCCACGACCGCCGAAATGGCGGCGATCCCCGAACCAAAGACCACCGCACCCTGGCCCTCCTCCAGGTCGCTCAGCGCGTCCTCAAGGCGTTCCCAATTCTCATTGTGGTCCCGGCCGTAGGCGAAGCCCCGGGGGTTTCCATGGCTGAACACCACCGACATCGGCAAGGGAGGCACCAACGCCCCCTGCTCGCCGACTGGACCCTTTCCAGCATGAACCACCCGGGTGGCGATCCGGGCTCGCCCAGCGTGGGCGCGGCTCACGGCAGGCTCACTCCGGAGCCGTCGGCTGAGCTCGGAGCAAAACCTCCCGGGCCATCCGTCCGTGGGCCTCGTCGACCATCTCCTCACCCATCCGAGACGCCCCGCCTCGGTTGTCCAACGCGGCGAGAATCTGCTCGGCGCGCCGGACCTGCACAGAGTCCGGAGTGAAGGCCCGGTTCACCACCGCCAGCTGGGATGGATGGATCGCCCACTTGCCGTCATAGCCCAGCTGGGCTGACTTCTGGGAGGAGCGCTCGAGGAGATCCCGGTCAGCAATGTCTGAGCACGGGCCGTCGATTGCTTGCAGGCCGCGGGCCTTGGCCGCGACCGCGATCCGGAAGAGGGCGTAGTGGCAGATGTCGCCGGGGTAGGTGGCGGTCTCCTGACCGATGGTCAGCTGGGGCATCCCCATGGCCGCCGCGAAGTCGCCGGGACCGAAGATCAGGGCCTCGGTTCGGCCGGAGGCGGCGGCAATCTCCGCCACCGACTCCAGGCCCAGCGGATCTTCGATCTGGAGCTCCAGTCCGAGCGGGCGCCCAACGTGCCCCTCCGCCTCCAGCCCGGTCAGTAGGTGGTCGATGAAGGCGACCTCGCCGGCCGAGCTGACCTTGGGGACCACCAGACAGGCGATCCGCTCAGCTACCTGGGGGATCAGCGCCAACACGTCCCTAACCGCATGGGGGCCGCGCACGCTGTTGATTCGCACGGCGACCGTCCGGCCCCCGAAGTCGAGCTCCCGCAGAACCTGCACCAACTGGCCCCGGGCCTGCTCCTTCTCCAAGGGGTCGCTGGGAACCGCGTCCTCCAGATCCAGGACCACCTCGGCCGCGTCCAGGGTGGTTGCCTTCTCAGCCATCCGCCGGCTGCTCGCGGGCAGGACCAGAACCGACCGCCGGGAGCGGTTCACTCAGGCTGATCCTTCCCTGGTTCCTCACCCTGGCCCAGCCGCTGCATCAGGTCCTCAATCATCCGGCGGGCTTCGGGGTCATCCATCAAGCGCTGGCGTACAGCCTCTGCGGCTTGGCGCATCTGCGGATCGTCCATCAGCCGCTCCTGCATCTGGGAGAACTGGTTCAGCATGTCCCGAGCCGCGGTCTCATTGGCCACCTGGAGCAGCACCGGCTGAGAGGCGGCGGCCACCACCGCCTCCATCTGCTGACGGACCATCTCGATCCCCTTGCAGCCGAGACACTCCCCACGAAGCTGACAGTGGCACACGGCTCGCTTGATCGTGTCGAGCTCGCGATGGACTCCGCTCAGATCGACAGGTTCTGCCACCCCACAAGCCTATCCCACCCCTTCGGTCAGGAGGGTGGCTGGATCGGCCGCCGGGCCCTGATCAGGGCGTGCCAATAGCGGTGGTAGAGACGACCCTCGCGCCACTGCGCCAGGAGCTGGCCGCGCACCGCCTGCGGAGCCGTCTCGTAGTAGTCAAGGAGCTTCCGCTTGCGCTTGTCCGAGAGCTTGACCATGTCGAACCACTGGAGGATGTCTTTCTCCTGCTCGATCCGCTCGGCATGTTCGACCGTGAACCCCAGCGACTGCAGCAGCGCGCGCCACTCCTCCAATGCGCGGCTCCGGAAGTGAGATGGGTCCCGGCCAATCTCGACGACCTCCAGCCAATCTCGGACCACCGGCGGCGGGGAGCAGTCGCTGACGGCGAAGACACCACCGGGGCGCAGGACTCGATACGCCTCGGTGAGAGCTGTGATCAGCTGCTTGAAGTGGTGGGGCGCGGAGCGGACCAGGACCCGGTCGAAGCTCGCGGCTGGGAAGGGGAGCTGCTCGGCGTCGCCGAGCAGGAAGGTCACGTTTCGGATCTCCCGCTCAGCGGCGAGCTGTCTGGCCTGGTCGAGCATCTGGGGGGTGATGTCCAGCCCGATCACCTCCGCCACCTGGGAGGCGGCGGACAGCGCGACGTTGCCGGTACCGGTGGCCACGTCCAGGACCCGGTGGTTGGGGCGCAGCTCGGCCAGGGTGAGGAATCGGGCCAGCGAGACGGGGTCGGCGTGGGTCGGACTCTGACGATAGGCCTCGGCTACCTGGGAGAACTGTCGCTGGCTGTCGGTGAGATCTTCGCCGTCGGCTGAGCCAGGGCCAGGGGTCACAAGGGATAGCCGGACAGCAAGGTGTCCAGCGGAGTCGGCTCCAGCTCCTGCGGGCCGCCGAACCGCACGTCGATCTCGGCTTCCAGGTCCTTGACCAGTTCCCGGAGCTGCCCCAGGTCGGAGGTGGGGGAATTGCCGTTGGCGTAGGCGCCGACCAGCTTGCCGTCCTCGAAGAGGGCGACCCCGATTCCGTCCTGAGCGTGCACGATCAGACCGCCGCTGCTGGAGTACTTGCTGAGGTAGCTGCGGAGCCCTTCCAGGTTCACGAACATCGCCCCCAGCCCCGCGAAGCGCACGGGAGCATGCAGCACGAGACCGAGCCCCCTGGCGATCTGACGCGGGTAGGTGATCACGTTGATGGTGTCCTGACTGTTCGGGAAGTTGGGGAACGCGATCCGATTGGTGGTGGTGATATGCCCTTGTCGGTCGGTGGCGACCGCGACCACGTAGCCGTCCACCAAAACGACGTAGCTGTTGCTTTGGTCGACCCCCTGCACGTGGAGCACCCCGGTGTGCCCCTCTCCGGCCAGGTGTCGCAGCAACCGGGAGGGATCGGTGAATCCGGCCCTCAGGTTGCGGAATACCACGTCGCCCTCGGGGAGCGGGAAGGACCGGGTCTCGAGGACCACTTGCTCGTCTGGTATCGAACCCATGGAGATGGCTGGGGCAGGCTGGTAGATGATCGCCTCCTCCACCACCACTGCCGGGCTCGACCAAGGCTCCTCGGCAACGCTCAGGACTTCCGAGAAGCTGTCCAGGCCCTCGGGTCCGGCGCCAGTGGCTTCGTCCTCTTGGGGAGTCTCGGGTTCGATCTCATCGATCTCAGCGATCTCGTCGAGGTCGGTCACGGGGTCGGTGAAGGCTTCTGTCGTCGTCGGGCCGTCGGCCGCCGGGGCGTCCGGCTGGACCGCCCATGGCGCGGCCCCCTCAGCAGCCCCAGATTGGAGCCAGGACAAGTTCTCTGGGTGGTCCGCGTTGGGGTCGACCACGGCCGGGGTGAATGTCGTTGGCTCGGCGTCGGGGCTGGCTGTGCCCCAGGGCGCGGGCTCCTCCGGCTCGAGATCAGAGGAACCGGCCGCGGCACCCGCAGACGCGGTGTAGGGGCGACTGCTCCAGCTGGGCAGCGACTCCTCCGCAGGCGTCTCAGATATCGAGTCAGCGTTGGCGTCTTCCTGGTCGGCACCCTCGACCACGCTCGAGTCGAGCGGCCGCCAAGCTCCGACGGCGTCCTCGGTGGCCGCTTCGTCGACCGGGTCAGTGGCCTTCTCTCCAGCTCCCAGCGCGGAGGGGATCGGCGGAAGCTCGTCCAGATCCGGCTCAGCTGCATCCGCGGCCCCCGCCCCGTCGCCGTCCGCCTCGTCCTCGCCCTTGCTGTCCTTCCGCCGCCCGAAGGCCAGGTGCCTGGTTGGAGCCGCAAGTGAAGCATCCCTCGGCGGCCGGGGCAGTCCCGAGACCGGGATCGGCACCAGGGCCGGCTGGAGACTCTGGCGACCTGCTCCCGCCAACTCTCGAAGCGCTGCCCTGAGCCTCTCCAGCTCCGAGCGCAGGACGGCTACCGGCGATGGTGAGCTGGACCGACGCTGAGGAGACTTCATGCCACGTGCCCCACTGGTGCGTCAGGCTGGACAGGCGAACAATTCGCGCTAGCGAGAGCCGCAACCAGACGTTTCACTTGCGAAGTGTAGCCGCGCTGGACTGCGATTGCTCTCTCCGAGGGGTGAGCGCGTCCCAGGTAGGCGGAGCTGAGTTAGGCCGGAGCCGGCTGGGGGTGGGTGGGGCGCGACTCAGGACCCTCTGAGCTATAACCGGTGCGCCGCAGCCATTGCTCGGGGTGCCGAACTTCCGACCACCCGGGCAGACTGTCCGGTCCCGACCAGATGTGGTCTAGGCCAGCCTGGCCGGCGGCCTCGCTGACCTTGCGCAGAAAACGCTCGCCCTGCTGGTACTGCTGGAGCTTGAAGGCGACCCCGGAGATCAACAGCAGAAGCCTCTCGATCGGCTGGGGTGGGTCGTGGCGCCGACGGAAGGCGTCATCTAAGGTGTCGAAGTCGGGGAAATGGCGCCGGCCAGCCTCGCGCATCACGTAGTTGCCGTGGCCCTCAAGTACCGTCATAAGCGCTTGGACCCGACCGATCAGCACCAACTGGGGCCTGAGGCTGCGCGCCGCCTGCAGAACCTCCTCTAGCCCCAGCCCCTTACCGGCTCCTGGCGCCCGGCTCAGCTCACCGATCATGGTCCCTAGGTACTCACGGAGCCACGGGTGGAGCTCGAATTGCCAGGCATGGGTCAGCTCGTGGAGCATCAGCCAGCGCCGCAGGGAATTGAGCGGCAGCTCCGAGGCCTTGGCGAAACGACGCACGTTCGGTTCCACGATCATCAGGGCTGGCGTGGGCAACTGCTCCGCCCCCACCTCGCTGCCGCCGGACCCGGTAGGCACGGTGAGGACAGGGTCGTACTGACCCAGCACACGGCGGGCCATGAAGCCCAGCAAAGTGCCCAGGTAGAGGCTGCTCGGGACGCGCATCAGGGGGCTGGGGCGCCAGAGTCCGCCCGCCTGCCGCTCCTCTATCGGGCGCAGCATGCGCCGCATCATGGCGAGGTTCTGGTCGATGAATCCGTGCCGGCCGACCACCCTCACCCGTCCGAAGGTCGCCTCCTGTTGACTGGTGTTGCAGGCCTCAGCCAGCATGGGAACCAGCTCGGCGACCAAGGGATCGTAGTCTCTCCCGGCCTCCTCAACCTGGGCCATACCGTCGCCGCCGCAGCGGGAATAGGCGGTCCGGCGCACCAGTTCCCAGTCGAGGACGGGCGACTCCGGGTCTGCCAGAGACTTGGAGAGCCGCCGCTCCGCCGCGATGGCCACCCCGGCCGCGACCGCCGACCAGGCCAGCACCGACTTTAGGTCGGGCACCACTCGATCATACGGCCGGGTCGGCTCAGCCCTTCCGGTGGAACACCAGCTCCCTGCCGACGTGCTCGAATCCCAGCGCGTGGTACAGGATTGCCAGAGCTGGGTCGCTGTAGCGCAGGGCGACCTGCTTTCCCTCCGTCAGCGCTGCACTCGCAGCTGCCAGCGTCACCGCGGATCCGGCGGCGCGGCGCCGGAACTCGGGATGGGTGGCAACACCTCCGACCTCCACCCACTGGCCGAACGACATCGTCCAGCGGGCCGCCGCCACCACCTGGCCCTCCAGCTCCGCCACCCAGCAACGCTGCTCCGCCAACCGCTCGCGCCACGCCTGTGGAGTGTCCTGGCGCATCCAGCTGACGGAGTCGTAAACCCAGTACAGCTGCTCCGCGTCCTCCGGCCTGGCCGGTCGGGTACGAGGCAGCGAGCACTCGGGCATCCGGATCTGAGGGGCTACCGCAAGTTCCCGGCGGTACAGGGTGAATTCGTCGAGCCCCGGGTAAGCGACCGCGCCCTCGCGAAGGGAGATCCACTGAAGTGCCGAGCGGTTGGCCTGAAGCAGCTCCAGGGCGGCTGCGCCCTCGTCGCTGGACGACATCAGCACCTCGAGACGTCCGTCGTGCAGCAGCGCCACCGCCCGAGCCTCTCCGGCTCGGCCCGGCACCCACCAGAGCACTGCGTCCGCCTTCACTCCGGTCGCCTCGAGCCGCTTCAGATGCTCTCCGGCGAAGAGTCCGGCCCACCCCTGGGCGATCAGGTACTGGCGAACCCGGTCGATCGCGGTCGGATCCGAGGCGGGCTGGAAGGCGCCCCCGTGGCAACTGCGCTCGCGCTTCATTCATCAATGATCGCCGAGGGGACCCGAGCGTGTCGGCGGCCCTGGCACTGGAGCCTGGCGGCGGCTAGCACTCGAGGTGCTTGAGTGCTAACATTAGCCACTCAACCTCAGCTGTCTGGATGGGGACAACAGGAGAGACGAATGCCCAAACAACTGCTATTCGACACAGAGGCCCAGTCAGCCCTAAAGCGGGGCGTGGACAAGGTCGCGGACGCGGTCCGGATCACCATCGGGCCTAAGGGCCGCAACGTGGTCTTGGACAAGAAATTCGGCAGCCCGACGATCACCAATGATGGTGTGACCATCGCCAAGGAGATCGAGCTCGAGGATCCCTTCGAGAACATGGGCGCCCAGCTGGTCAAGGAAGTGGCCAGCAAGACCAACGACATCGCCGGCGACGGCACTACCACCGCCACGGTGCTGGCCTCCGCGATGATCAACGAGGGACTCCGCCACGTAGCTCACGGCGCCAACCCGGTGCAGGTCAAGGCCGGCATCCAGAAGGCAGTGGACGCGGTGGTGGAGGAGATCAAGAAGCACTCGGTGCCGATCAGCGAGCGGGAGAAGATCGCCCAGGTGGCTTCCATCTCGGCAGCTGATCCCGCCATCGGCGAGACGGTGGCCGACGCCATGGAGAAGGTTGGCAAGGACGGCGTGATCACCGTCGAGGAATCGAAGGGGATCGAGACCGAGTTGGACTTGGTCGAGGGGATGCAGTTCGACAAGGGCTACATCAGCGCCTATCTGGTCACCAATGCCCAGGCCATGGAGGCGGTCCTGGAGGACCCCTACATCCTGATCACCGACCGCAAGATCTCGGCGATCGCCGACCTCCTGCCGCTGGTAGAGAAGATCCACCAGAGCGGCAAGCCGCTCCTGATCATCGCCGAGGATGTGGATGGCGAGGCACTCGCGACGCTGATCGTCAACAAGATCCGGGGGATCTTCACCGCGGTGGCCGTCAAGGCCCCGGGCTTCGGTGACCGCCGCAAGGCGATGCTCCAGGACATCTCGGTGCTCACCGGGGGCACAGTAATCAGCGAGGAGCTGGGTCTCAAGCTGGACTCAGTCCAGCTTGATCAGCTGGGCCATGCCCGGCGGGTCAAGGTGACCAAGGACGACACCACATTGGTGGAGGGCGCCGGCAAGAGCGAGGCGATCAAAGGCCGGATCGAGCAGATCAAAGCTGAGATCGACAAGTCCACCAGCGACTGGGACAAAGAGAAGCTCCAGGAGCGGCTCGCCAAGCTGGCCGGGGGAGTGGCCGTGATCAAGGTCGGGGCCGCCACCGAGACCGAGCTCAAAGAGCGCAAGCACCGGATGGAGGACGCGGTGTCCGCCACCCGCGCCGCGGTCGAGGAGGGGATCGTCCCCGGCGGCGGCACCGTGCTGCTGCTGGCTCAGACGGCGCTCGACAAGGTCAAGCTGGTCGGCGACGAGCAGATTGGCGTGACCATCGTTCGCCGGGCTCTGGAGGAGCCGGCTCGCCAGATCGCCAACAACGCTGGGGCCGAGGGATCGGTGATTGTGGAGCGAGTCCGCAGCCTCCCCGTCGGCCAGGGATACGACGCAGCGACCGGCAAGTTCGTGGACATGGTCAAGGCGGGGATAATCGACCCCACCAAGGTGACCCGGTCGGCGGTCCAGAACGCGGCCTCGATCGCCGGGCTGCTGCTGACCACCGAGTCCCTCATCACCGACATCCCCGAGAAGAAGGGAGCCGCCGCTCCCTCGATGCCCGAATACTGAGAACCTAACCGGCTCGAAGCCGGAGCGACGAAGGGGCGACTGGCCACCGGGCCAGCCGCCCTTTTCCTTTGCCCCTAGGGGCCGAGGAGTCGCGTCCCGAAGGCGGTAACCAACAGGAAGCTCACGCCGAATCCCAGCACCAGACCGGATCCCGGGCCTACAACCCAGCCGCGCAGGATCCCCAACAGGACCTGCATCTGGACTGTCTCCCGGCCGCGCGCCAGCCCGGCACCGGCCATCGCCCCCACCAGGGCCTGATTCAGGGAGGTGAAATAGCCCAGGCCGACCGCGGCCAGCACCACCGCCGCCTGGACCAACTGGGCCGCCGCCGCCATTGTCCGGTCGACTCGGACGATTTCGAAGGCGACGCGTCCCAGCAAGGGGCTTTCCCCAGATGAGCACGCCCGCAGCTAGACCCAGGCCGCCCAGGACCCCCGCAGGCCCGTCCGTCAGTACCCGAGCGCCCACCAGGGCGCCGGTAGCGTTCGCGACATCGTTGGCCCCCATGGCGAAGGAGGCGGCCAAACCGATCACCAGCAGAGCCGACCCACCGACGGTAAGGATCGGCGCCAAGTGGCGCACCGAACGGCTCCCAACGAGTTCCCGGAGCCGGTCGAGCCCTCGGGTCAGCGCAAAACCCAAGCCCAGGGCGACCAGTGGGGCCAGGAGCCAGAGCACCACCAAGCTGCCAATGGCCGGCCACCGAACCCCCGACCGTGAGCCCAATGCGACCCCCACCAAGGAGAAAACCAGAAGCTGAATCGTCGAGGTGGGAACCCGAAACCGGTTGAAGGTGGCGGTTAGGCCGAAGGCTAAGGCGAGCACCAGGATTTCATCGTTCAGGGAGAGTCGGTGCTCGACCAGTCCGGTGCCTACCCGGGCCGCCACCGCGTGGCTGGCGAGGGCAGCCCCCAAGAATGCAAGTGGTGCCATCAAGAGCAAGGCCCGCCGGGCACCCACCAATCCCAGCGCGTGAGGCATCCCCATGCAGGCGCCCGTGTAGTGGGCCCCGATGCTGGCGGCGAACCCCAGCGCCAGAGCGGCCAGGATCAGGTCGGCGAGCATAGCTCTGAAGCTAACCGGTCTTTAGGGCCTAACCCGGAAACACGCGTACCGGCTCGAGGTCCGGATCTCGAGCGGCGTTCAGGGAGAGCTCGGGGTTGGCGGCGAGCGCCTCCACCAGCTCCGTGAGGGCGTCCTCCAGGCGACCGGTCCTAGCCTGGGCACAGGCCAGCGCGTAGCGGGCCATCCCCAGCGCGGGCCCGGGGAGCTCCATGGCCTCAGCCAATGCCACTCCAGACCGGTGGAGTCGCACCGCACGCTCGGCAGGGCCGTGAGTGAGCCAGTATTCACCGAGATGACCACCCGGGTGCCAGAAGCCGCGCACGACTACCTGCAGCCACAGGGGACGGCCGTTTAGCCAGGGGTTGCGCTCGGGATCGGTGAGGTCGGCGTCGGGAAGCCCCCAAAGCCGGTCTAGGAGCTCGGCCGTGGTCGAGCGGCTCGTGGTGAGCACCTCCTCGGAACTGGGCTCCGAGAACCGCTGGTAGGCCTCCGCCGAGGTGTGCTCGATCTCCGAGAAGGAGGGCGGGGTGTCGCGGACAGCGGCCGCCTTAAGGCGAATGACCTGCTGAGCATTGAACTCGGTGTTGTGGGCGATCGTGGCCCGGAGAGTCCAGGCTTGGGGGCTACCCAATCGCGCCCGTGCGGAGGCGGGCTGCCCCAGCAGAGCTGCCTCCTCGGCGCCGGCGACGAGACGTACCATGGCCGTGACTGACTCCCTGAGGTCGGAGCCTGTCATGGCTCATTTCCATAGGCCCCAGGCTCCGCTCTGGGGATCGCTTGGTGCCTCGCGAGCACGAGTTCGAGGGATCGGGACTCGTTCGGACGGTGAGCCCGAAATTGAACCAAGCCGGGAACCGCTGTGATCTCCGCCGGCTGGAGGCCGGCCCGGCAGAGCCGCGTCCGGAGACCTCGGGGACTGACTGGGGTGCAGACGGCTCCCAGGTGGATCAAACGGAAGCGCCAGCCGCCGCCGCTGTCGCGGGACACGAACAGCCCGCCCGGCTCGAGCACCCGGGCCACCTCGGCGAAGAGTCGGTGCTGGGCTTCTGAGGAGCGCAGGTGGTGCAGCATGGTGAAGCACACCGCGGCCGAGAAAGAGGCGTCTCCGAAGGGCAACTGGGTGGCGTCGCCTAGCACCACGTTCAGCGCCGACCCGAATTCCTGGCGCAGATGATCGACCAACTTCGGATCGCTCTCGACTGCCACTAGGTGGGGAGTCCGCTCCAGCAGAGCGCGCGTGCTGGCCCCGTACCCAGGTCCCAACTCCAGGACCCGGGGGCCCAATTCGGCGCCGTCCAGAACCTCAGGGAGCATCTCCCCGGCTACAAAATCGGCCCACTCAGGGGATCCACAGAGCCGCTGATCGTACCGATTCATTCCTCTCCTCCAATCTGGTGTTGCAGCGCAAGCGCCCAGATGACGCAGCATAGAAGTTTCATAGACAGGTTCGCCGTGTTTCAGAGGGCTATCATGTCCCGGTGGCCGATTCAGCGAGTCAGGGGACCGAAGAGGACGCGGTTCTGGGCCAGCCGGGCCTGGTCCGAGACCCACGGCTACTGCAGGCGGCCGTAGCGGTGCTGGCCAGGAGCGGTTGGGACGGTCTGACCATGGAGGCAGTCGCGGAGGAGGCTCGGCTCTCTCGGGTGACCACCTGGCGGCTAGGCGCGACCAGAGACGCCTTGATCAGGTCTTTGTTGCTGAGCCTAGAAGAGGACTACCGCCTGGCGATGTGGCCAGCGCTGACCGCGGCCGGCTCCGCCCGGGACCGGCTGGCGCTCGCGGTGCTGGCTCTCTTTGACGTGGCCGAGGCTCACCTTCCGTTGCTGATGGCGTCGGATCAGGTGTTCCATAGGGCCAGCGTGAGCGGGCTCAACTTCAACGAACCCTTCTCACGGCTCTTTCGAGACGGCTTGGACGATGGCAGTCTGGCTCCTCCGGGCGGAGACGCCGATCGGGCCGCGGACTTCTTCTTCAACACCGCGTGCTGGCCGTACGTTCATCTCCGGGGCCGGCACGGCTGGGACCGGGAGACGCTGTGCACCCAGCTCAGCACAGTGCTCCTGCCCAAGGTGGTGGACTCCCCCCGAACCACCAGCGGAGCGACGCGATCTCGACCCACTTAGACTCCGATCCCCGGCCGCCCCGGATCGTCGATGTCGGACCCGTGGAGGAACCAGTCGGTGTCGTCGACGCGTCCTGATCTTGAAGCAGAAGCTCTGGCCGAACGTTGGGTCGGCCTCTACGGAGACCTCGCCTTGCGTACCGCCTACCTCTTTCTCCGCGACCGTGGCCTGGCCGAGGACTGCGTACAGGACGCCTTCATAAGTGCCTGGCGAGCACGCGCCAGCCTGCGCGACCCCGGAGCGGAGCGCGCCTGGTTGATGACGATCGTGGCCAACACGGCCCGGTCGCATTTGCGCCGCCGGATTCCGATACCCACCGACACCACTCCGGCCGACCCTACCACCAGCGACCCCTATTCCGATCTGGTCCTTTCTGCCGACCTGCGGCAGGCGCTGGACCAGCTTCCATCTGACCAGCGAGAAGTGATCGTCCTGCGGGTCTACCTCGATCTATCGGTGGAGGAGACGGCCCGCGCGCTCAAGGTGGCCGAGGGAACGGTCAAGTCCCGTCTCAGCCGCGCGTTGGAGGCACTGCGCCTGATATGGATCCCGACGACCGACTGACAGAGGAGCTCGGGGAGGAGCTTCGGCGCTCCCTGGCGGAGATGCGGCTGCCCTCCGAGTTCCGCGAGGAACTCAAGGGACGGTTGCTGGCGACGCCAGAGAGCCGGTGGCGGCGCTGGCTCGGCACTTGGCCGGCTCTCGCTCAACGCCGGGGCGCGCTGGTGGGCGTTGCAGCTGCCGTGATCGCGTTGGCGGTGCTGATACCTCTGACGGCCTTCCACCACTCCCCGACATTCACTGACCGCCAGTACCTGGAGCTGGTTCCGCCCGGGGTAAGCGGCCCCCACGCCGCCGACGCCGCTCCCGCGACTTGCCACGGCGGCACAGTCCGTCTCAGCGTGGTACCGAGCCAGGCGACCCTCGCCCCGGGTCAGAGCGCCACGTTCGAGGTCTCTGTGACCGGGTCGAGCTGCCCGCTGGGAGCGACGGTCACGGGCCCTTCGAAGGCCCGCCTCATGATCACGCGGCTCGCAACGCCTTCCAGCAATTCGAGCGGGGTGCTCAGGGCCGAGTATCAGGTCACCTGGACCGGACAAAGCACCAGCCCAAGCGGATCCAGCTCGAAGGGGACGGGAAAGCTCGCTCCGGGAAGCTACACCGTCACCCTGAGTGCTCCACCGTCCAGCGCCAGGGCTTCCATCTCGGTAACGATCAGCCAGTAGGTCGGCGCGGGATGTCGCTGGCGCCTCCGATCCTTCTCCCTGGTTGGTGACGCGCAGAGGGTGGCGCTGGTCCCAGTTAGCCATGGGTGACAATGGCCCGGAACCATGGCCGCGATCCTCACTCTGCTCACCGACTTTGGCTCGGCAGACGGCTACGCCGGAGCACTCAAGGGAGCGATCGCGCGCGTGGCCCCGCAGCTGAGGGTGGTGACCATCACCCACGGGGTGCCGCCGCACGACATCGGCGCCGGAGCGTACTGGCTGGGAGCCTCAGCCCCCGCCTTTCCACACGGCACCGTTCACTGTGTGGTGGTGGACCCCGGAGTGGGCACCGATCGCCCATTGGTCTGTGCCCGGGTCGATCGCCAGCTGGTGGTCGCGCCGGACAACGGCCTGCTCCACTTCTTGTGGAGCCGCGGGCAGGACCGGATGGCGGTGCGGGTCGACATCAGCGGGCTGGACCAAAGTCGGATCAGCTCGACCTTTCACGGCCGTGATCTGATCGGTCCGCTGGCGGCCCGATTGGCCGTCGGGACCTCCCGATTCGAAGATCTAGGCCCGAAGATTCCCAGCCCCCAGCTGGTGAGCGAGTTCCTGCCCCAGGGAGACAGCGCCGGCACCACTGCCCGGGTTCTGGTCATTGACCGCTTTGGCAATGTCATCCTCACGGTGTCCCGGACCCCCTGGTACTCCCCTCTGCCGGCCAGTGTGGCGCTCAGCAACGGAAGGGTGATTTCGGCCCTGGTTCGCACCTACGGGGAGATCGACGACGACTTCGCGATGCTGTGGAATAGCGCCGACCACCTGGAGATCGCCGGGAAGGGGATGAGTGCTGCCGCGCTCTTGAACCTCCAGCTCGGTGACCGGGTGAGGGTCGCCTGGGCAGCAGCTGCGGAGCCCATCCTGGAGGAAAGGTCCGACCGGCGGTCTTTCGCGTCTTGACCGGCGGGCGGACGGCCTCGGGGGACCAGGCCCGCGCCTTGGATGCTGCCGCGGGACGAAGTGGAGTGTCCACCGACGCGTTGATGGCCATCGCCGGCTTTCAGTGCGCTCGATTAGCCCGCACCCTGCTCGAAGCAATGCCCGCTCCATCCCGGGTGGCGGTGCTGGCAGGTCGCGGCAACAACGGTGGCGATGCTCTCGGTTGCGCCCGTCACCTGGCAGCTTGGGGAACTCTGGTGCGCGCCGTGGCGCTGGGCGACTTCTCCAATCCAGAATCCAGCTACTGCCGGCAGGCACGAGCGGCTGAGGCGGCCGGAGTTGAGTTGCGCCCGGCCGGCTCGGACGCTGCCTCCGCCATCGACTGGGCACTTGAGGGCGCTGCCCTGATCGTCGACGGGCTGCTGGGGACCGGTGGCAGCGGCCCGGTTCGCGGCGCCGTCGCCGACGCGATCGAGCGCGTCAATCAGTCAGCCTCAGTGGTCCTCGCGATCGATCTTCCCAGTGGCCTCGACGCGACCAGCGGGAAGACAGACGGACCGTGTGTCCGCGCGGGAGTGACGCTGATGCTGGGGATACCCAAGTCCGGTTGCCTAGTAAAGCGCACCGGGGACCTGGTCGGGCGCCTCTGGCTCGCGGACATCGGGGTCCCGGCCGCAGCCTACCGCGAGGCCGGACTGCTGCCGCCGCATTTTAGGAGTGGTAGCCTGGAGCCATTCGAGCCAGTGATCGAGCGTGACTCGACATAATGCGCGCGACCCCGTGGGGGATCGCCGCCACCGGTTGGGGAAAATGCTCCAGGGCGCGGCCAATCCGAATGCCCGGGCGAGGTGCTTGCGCACCGACGGCGCGCAGGTTATGCTTGCGTCAGCTCGCGTGTCCATACACGCAACGTCATGAATACCGTCCTAGAAAGACCCCAGATCGCCGCGAGCACGCTGGAAGACCTTGGTCGCCAGCATCTCGACGCCCTAGTCACGTACGCCCTTCACCTGACCGGCACGGTCGAGGACTCGGTGGAGTATGTGACGGCGGGGTTGTTTCACGCACGACACTTCCCGGCGGCGGCGCTGCAACGTGACGGGCGAGCAATCCTGTACCGGGCCGTGACCCGCGCTGCCCGCCAGAACCAGCATTATCCGCCGCAGCGGCGCGGGGTGGCTCGCCTCTTCGCGAAGCGACCTGCCCAGATCAGTCTCGGTCCAGCGGCCACCGACGCGGCTCGCATCAACACCGCCAAACGGGCGCTGCTGGCAACCGAGTTCGGGCGACGGGCAGCTCTGTTGCTGCGCGACCTCGCCAAACTTTCTTACCGAGAAATTGGCGTGGCGATGGAGTGCTCGCCGGAAGCGGCGTCCCGACTGGTGGCCTCAGCGCGACGTGAGTTTGGCAGCATTTATCGCGATATATCTATATGAAATGCAGTCTCCTCACGCTTAGCTGCGCGCTAGACGGGGAGCTGTCGCGAGATCGCCAATTAGAGCTGGACGCGCACCTCATCACCTGCGAGCGGTGCAAGACGGGGATGCGCTACCTTCGCGAGGAGACAGAGCGAATTTCTCTGCTGGCGCCGATACGGCTCTCGAATGACAAGACAACTGCGCTTCTGGAACGCTCGCGAGTTTTGGTATCCACAACGGGTCAAACCCAGGCGGGGACAGCCGAGCACTCCGAAGACGAGTTACCTCGGCCGGTGGTGGCTGCTCCAGACCCGTTTGGGGCGCTAGGCATTAGCGCCGCCATCCTGGATGTCCCCTCGCTGCCCGAGCCGGAGGGCGCGACCCCCTCCGATCAGGAGGGCGACGAAACGGCAGTAGAGCCGGCGGCCGAGGCGCCAGACGAAGTGACACCTGAGCTCGAGCACGGCAGCGCGTTTGAGGCCGAAGAGGCCGACGGGACGACCTCCGACGCGCTGGCGGCGGTACCGGAGGAGTTGTGGCTCGCCGACGACACCGACGATCTCTCCACCGAAGGGACGGCGGAAACCAACGCCCCGACCGACGAGCTGGGGGCCCCGCCTTTCGCGGAGCACGACGCGATCGCGGCGGATGATTCACCGACGCTCGCCGATCCCCCGCCCTCGGCGGCCGGCGCCGAGGCAGCCTCGGTAGCAGCCGAAGAGGGTGCCTTCGATCTCGATTCCGCGCCCACCAACTCCGACTCTCCTCGCGCACAGGATGACGTAGCGCCGGAGAATTACCGCCCTAGCACCATGGTGGTGCCCGGATGGGAGCCCGCCACCGAGCTCAAGATGCCGTGGGGGGACATCCCCGCGGCCACCCCGACCAAGGACACGTGGGCACCCGAGGTGACCGGGCTGGCCGGGGTCCCCGGACTCCCGGTTTCGCGTCAGACCCCACTACCACCGGCGGCGCCCTTCCCGGCCGCACCTCCTCCAACCCGCCCGGCCACGGCTGCGGTCCCGGGATTGCAGGCCGACCGGAAGTCGAGCACCCTTGATCGGGAGCCTCCGCGTCGGAGTGCGGGAGGCGGCTCTCGACGGCCGATCGCGTCCAAGTCTGGCAGTGGCGGTCCGGAGGCGCGCAGCTGGACCCGCACCGGGCTGATCGCGGTGGCGGCGCTGGCGGCAGTGCTGATCGTTTGGAACATCACCCACGGAAGCACCCCGGCCGGGACCCCCCATCTCCAAGGAAAGTCAACTCCCACCGCCACCGCCAAGCCCAGTCCGTCGGTGAGCGCGACCACCACCCCGACTCCGGCGCCCACAGCACTGGCCCTGACCGGAACCCAGACAGTGGGCAGCTCTGGAAGCGGCTACTCGGTCCAGAGCGTCCAGTACGGCGTGCACGGGTCCCAGTTTTGGGTCGTGTTCCACTTCAGCGGTGGATCGGGCGAGCCCTCAATTACCTCCGGCTTCGATGGATCCCAAACCATCTACCTAGAGATGCAGGGGGTTGCTCCCGGGACGGCGGTGCTGCAGCCTGCCGCGGGGAGCCTGGTGTCCAGCATTTCAATCGGCCATGTCGCCGGTTTCAGCGGCGCCGTTTACGTGCTGCACCTCAGCCGAGCGGCCCAAATCTCCCCTTCGGAGCTGACCGGAAGCGAGGCGGGCGCCCCCGGTTACCTGGCGATCATCCAGTAGTTCGACCCCGAAGCCGGACCCTCTGCGAAAACTCCGGCTCCCCTGAAGAGCCGGTCAGTTGCGCCCGTAGGTGGGCACCAACCGGAGCAGGTTAGCGAGCTTCAGGTCGAGCAAGGTTGACTCCCGCTTCAGCAGCTCGATCTCCTGGCGAAGCCTCTGGCTGACGCTCGTCTGCTCCAAGAGTCGCTGCTTGTGGGCGAGGTCGACCATCAGGGTCGCGGCGACCACCCAGGAGAGAAGCAGGGGATCGGTAGGCAGGGGATGGGCACTCGGAGTCCTGCCCGTGATGCGGGCCAAGCCGGCGGTATATCGACTCAGCTCCGACCTCGCCTCGCTGGCCAGGATGAAGGCGGCCGGCTCCGGCGCCTGGTCCTCAAGCAGCTCCACCTCGGCTCTCGGGTAGGGCTTGCCGTTCAACAGCTCGTTGATCCGAAATCGGTGGGCACCGGTCACGACCAGATGGGTACGCCCCTCCGCGAGCGGACGCAGCTTGCTGATGATCGCCACCGTCCCGATCCCTTCCGGTTCAGCCGACCCACCGACCTCCTCCCCGCTGCGGATCGCCACCACTCCAAATCGGCCACCGGTTTTCTGGCAGTCCCGGACCAGCGCCTGATAACGCGGCTCGAAGACGTGCAGTGGCAGCGGCAGGTGTGGATAGAGCACCACCCGAAGTGGAAACAGGGCAAGCTCGGACAAGTCGACCAGTATGCACATCGGGGCCGACTCGGCTCCGGATGAATCGTCAGATTCGGGCGAGTGGGGTCAGTCCGAGCAGTTCCAGAGATCTGGCCAATGTCGCACGGGTGGCGTCCACCAATCCGCGCCGAAGTCCCCGGAGCTCCTGGTCCTTCAGCTGATAGAGCCGATCCGAGTGCTCGTAGAAGTCGTTGAACGCGGTAGCCAGGGAGAAGGTGTATCCGGCGAGAGTCGAAGGGCTGAGACTGTCAGCCGCCTCCGCCACGACCCGGGGGAACCGCTCCAGCAACTTGACCAACGTCTCCTCGGCGGAACTCAGTTCAGGCACCTTTTGAGGAACGGCGAGCGGCTCGACCTTGGCCAGGATTCCGCAGGCCCGGGCGTGGGCGTACTGGAGGTAGACCCCCGTGTCACCGCTGGTGCGCAACGCCTCGCCAAAGTCAAAGTTTATGATGGAATTGAGGCCGAATCGGAGCAGGTAATAGCGGACCGCGCTGGCGGCCAGGCGGGCCGCCACGGACTGGTCGCGAGCTTTGGACTGGACCTGGCGCTCCGCTTCATCCAACAGGTCGTCAGCCCCCACATCGATGCCCTGCCGACCGCTCAGGGGGTACATCGACTTGCCGTCGCTGGTGTCCACTCCCAGCGCGGCCGCCGCCGTCGGGGAGAGTGCTACCACCTCGTAGGCCAGGTGGTGCAGCGCATCCGCCTGGGACTCGAAGCCAAGCCGACGCAGCGCCTCCCGAACCGCCAACTGGGGCGCGGTTTGGCGCTGGTCAATGACGTTAACCACCCGGGACGCCCTGCCGAACTGCTGGGCGGGCAGCTGGGCGAGCTCGGGGTCGGCGGTGGTGCTGGCGGGCCCCTGAGGGGACCACAGCCGATAGGCGAAGTCCAAGCCCAGCACCCCGAACTTCCAGAGGTGATAGGCGATGTCCTTGCCGGTGTAGGTTGCGATGCCGTCGCTCTTGACCAGGACTTTGGCCTCGCCTTGAGCTAGCTCTGCCTCCTCGGAGCCCTCCTCCAGAGGCAGCACCCAACAGCCTCGGAAAGGCCCGTCTGGGGGCTGGCGAATCACTCCCGACTCCTGCATCCAGTCGAGCGCGTGACCGAGGAATCCGAGCTCGATGATGTCGGACTCCCAGGTGAGCAGGTCGTAGCTCACTCCCGCCCGCGACATCGTCTGGAGGTGGGCGTCGACAATCTTCCCGGCCAGCTCCTTGGCGGCCACCGCGACCTCACCATCGCGGGATTCGATCTGCCGAAGCGTCCGGACCCGCAGCTCGACCAGCTCCGGCTCCGCCTCGTACCGTCGGCAGACTTCGACATACGCTCGCGAGCAGAAGCGGTCGAACGGCTCGTCCGCCTCCGGCAACATCCCGAGGTGCCGGATCCCCACCAGGACGTCCGCCACCTGTACTCCGGTGTCGTCGATGTAGTTCTGAACCTCAACCAGGTGTCCCCGGGCTCGGAGCAGCCGGGCCACGGTGTCTCCGATGCAGGCGTTGCGGAGGTGGCCCACGTGGGCCGCCTTGTTGGGATTGGTGGCGGTATGCTCGACGACCACCTTGGGACCCGCCTGGGGGTCGGGACTCACCACCTCCCCCAGATTGAGGGCGTTCTCGATCACTGTGGGAGTGAGCGAGGAAAAGTCGACCCTGAGGTTGATGTAGCCAGCTCCGCTGACGGTGATCTCGCGGCAGTGGGTGATGCGGTGGTCAGCGAGTTGGCGGGCCAGCTCCGCGGCGATCTCTCGCGGTGACCGCTGCAGGACCCCGGCGAGCCGGAAGGCCAGCGCCGACGAGTAGTCCCCGATCTCCGGCACAGCAGAAGGTTCCACGGCGGGATCCGGTACCGAACCGGCCCCCAGGGCCGAGGCGGCCCTACTGAGGGCGCGCGCGAACGACTCTTGGAGGTCTGGCATAGGCGCGTGATCGTATCGCTTCAGGCGCCTATCCCCGATCTCAGACTAGGGCGTCGAGCTTGGCCTTGAGTGCGGACTTCGGCTGGTAGCCGACCACCCGCTGCACCGCCTCGCCGCCTTTGAACAGGATCAGCGTGGGGATGCTCATGACCCCGAATTGACCGGCGATGTTGGGGTTGGCGTCCACATCAAGCTTGGCTACCTTGACCCGGGCACCGTACTCGGTCGCGAGATCCTCGACGATGGGGGCCAGCATCTTGCATGGATTGCACCACTCCGCCCAGAAGTCCACAAGGACCGGGGTCTCGGACTTGATCACCTCACTGTCGAAGGTCGCGTCGCTCACCTGTACTGGCTCAGCCATCGTCTTCTCCTGGCGTCAGGCGCCTTGGCCCGCGGGGGCGGCGGTTCCCGACGCTGAATCCTGTTTCGGGGTCTCGGACTTGGTTTCTCCGGCGGCGACGTCGGCTTTGGCCGGAGCCTTGTTAGGAGTGGCTGCCTTTTTTTTGTCATCGGTAGCCGTCGCAATCGAACTCGAGGACGAGGATCTGGAGTCGTTCTTATAAAACCCCTGTCCTTTGAAGACGATCCCGACCGGGAACACGACCCGCCTGACCGGAAGACCGCAGGTTATGCACTGAGTCAGCGCGGGGGCAGTGATTCCCTGGACGGTCTCGAATTGATGACCGGCCCCGCAGCGATACTCGTAGGTGGGCACTCCGTACTAAACCCTACCCGAATCGACCCTTACTTCAAACTGCGACCGCACTCGACGCGGGTGCCTCGGAACCGTGCTTCGGCCCGTCGTCACTCGCTGTCCATGATCAAGAGGCCGGCGGGTACCTTGGGGAAGAAGTAGGTAGATTTCTGGGGCATCGCCTCGTCGGCGAGGGCAACGGCCGCCATCTCCGAAACCGTAGTGGGGTTGACCAAGAAGGCCACCCCGTGCCGGGTCAGGGCCAGTCCCAGCGCCTCCTGGGGATCTCTCGAGTAGAGAAGCCTGCCGGCAGCAGCATCTCCCGCCGCAATCCCCAACAGAGGCTCCAGGATCTCACTTCCAAGCACCGAGACGTCCAGGGTCGCGCTCGGGCTTCCGACCTGCTCGGCTGGACGATCCCGACTTGCCACCACCTTTCCTGCTTCACCTACAATCGCCAGCGCGTGGGTCGTCTCCCGAAGGGCGGCCAACCGCGCCAACGCTTCGGTCAACTCCTCGGCCGGCTCGACATGCCATCCCCGAGAGGCGAGCGCGTCGGCGAGCGCGTCGACTCCCATGGCCGCATCGGGGACGACCCGGTGTGTCGGCAGAATCACGTTCCCGCCATCCTCCAGCGGGGAGACCAGGGCCAGGAATCGGGTCAGTCCCAAGTTGAGCGCGGTCTCATAGCGATGGTGGCCATCAGCGATGAAGAGCCGGGTCCGGCTAAGCCCGGCGGTGATCTTCCCGACTACCTCTGGTTGCGAGACCCGCCAGAGCTGATGGCGCTCCGACCCGTATTCCCCTTCGACCACAGCCTCCGCGAAGGGTCGATCGGCTGAGGTCACCCGTTCCAGCTCTCGGGTCACCTCGGCACTGTTCTGATAGAGCAGGAAGATCGGGGAGGTCTGGGCGCGGGTGGTCTGGAGCAGCCGGAGCCGATCCTCCCGCGGTGCCGTCATGGTCAGCTCGTGACGGAGCACCTCCCGACGCTCGTAGGGCACGGGCTCCACCCCGACGAAGCAGCCCAGCCGCTCCCGAGGCCCGCTCCCGCCAGGAGGTCGGAAGCTGTGGCGATGAACGTAGACGGACGGCTGCTGGTCCTGGACCAAGACCCCCTCAGCCAGCCAGGCGTGGAGATGGTCGCGAGCTCGGGTGTACCGGTCTCGCTCACCTGGGAGATCATCCTCGAAATCTCGGCCCAGCTCGACCCGGACCACGTTCTGCATCGCCCGGCCGTACAGCTCCAGCTGGAGCTCGGGACTGATCACGTCGTAGGGGGGGGCGAGGACCGAGTCGAGCTGGACTACGGCCGGGTCGTAGTGGATGCCCCGAAACGGGGAGACCTCGGCCATCAGCAGCTACAGCTCGACCAGGTGGAGGTTGGTCACCCCGTCGATGGCCCGCAGCTGTTCGGCCAGCTCCGGAGTCACCCGCTCGTCGATCCTCACCGCCGTCACCGCTCGACCCCGGGGGGCGTCCCGGCCGACCCGCATCTCGGCGATGTTCACGTTTGCCTGACCCAGCAGCTGTCCGATCGCCCCGATCAGACCGGGGCGGTCCCGATGTTCGAAGAAGAGGAGCAACCCCTCCGGATCGAGATCGATGCCCAGCCCGTTCAGGCGAACGATCCGTGGCTCGCCGCCGGCGGTCGTCCCCTCCAGCTCGGTGGGTCCATCTCCGTCGACGCGAAGCACCAGCGAGCTAGCCCAGGTCGCGGGACCGGAGCCACGCTGCTCGGTGACCTCGATGCCGTGTTGGCGGGCGACCGCCCTCGCGTTGACCGCCGTGACCCGATCCTGGGTGAAGTTGCGCAGGATGCCTCCCAACGCCTCCGCCGTGATCGACCCCGGCTGGACGGTCGCCAGCTCCCCCCGGAAGATCAGCTCGACCGCCCGGATCCGGCCCCCGCCCAGCTGGGCATAGAGGCTGCCCATCTTGGCCGCAAGGAGCTGGTAGGGGACGATCACTCCGGCCTCCTCCGGCGCGACCGCGGGGGCGTTGACGGCCCACCGAGCGGGTCGACCCGCCAGCACCTCGGCGATCTGTTCGGCCACATCGGTGGCCACGGAGAGCTGGGCCTCCACGGTCGAGGCTCCGAGGTGAGGAGTAACCAGAATCCCCGGGACCTGGAGCAGCGGATTCTCTGGACTGGGAGGCTCCTTGGTGAAGACGTCCACGGCGGCCCCGGCGAGATGGCCCTGGCGCACCGCGTCGGCCAGGGCGGTCTCGTCGACGATCCCGCCTCTGCCCACGTTGAGGACCCTGGCCCCCTGCGGCAGCCGAGCAAGCTGCGCTTGTCCGATCAGGCCACGGGTCGCGTCACTGAGCGGGGTGTGGACCGTTAGTACATCGGCTTGTGCCAGCGCCTCATCCAGCGAGCAGAGCTCCACTCCGACTTGCTCGGCGCGCTCCTGGGAGACCAGGGGATCGAAGGCGACCACTCGCATCTGCAGCCCCTGGGCCATCCGAGCGACCTCGGCGCCGATCTTGCCCAGCCCCACGACCGCCAGCGTCTTGCCCCGCAGCTCGCTTCCCACCAGCTTGGATCGCTCCCACTGCCCAGCACGTAGGGATGCGTCCCCTCGGGCCACATTGCGAGCCAGCGCCAGCATCAGGGCCATCGTGTGCTCGGCCGCCGCCACCGTGTTTCCGGTCGGGGCATTGACCACCAGAACCCCGTGGGCGCTGGCCGCCTCGACGTCGATGTTGTCGACCCCGACCCCCGCTCGGCCGATCACCCGCAGCTTGCCGCCGGCCGCGATAACCTTGGCGGTCACCTTGGTCTCACTGCGCACCACCAGCGCCTGAAACGGGCCGATCCGCTCCACCAACTGGTCTTCCGTGAGCTTGAGGGCGACCTCGACCTCGCCCGCCGCTTGCAAACGGCTGACCCCGTCCTCGGCTATGGGATCGGCTACCAAGATCCGGGCCCCCCCCGGAGCCAACGGCGAAGACATGGAGATTTCCCCTACGGCATCAGCGAACGGGCTGCGGGGGCGGCTGCCGGGCAGCTAATCCTCCCTGGCCACCGTCAGTCTATCGGACCTAAGACTGTGTTCTTCCGCGCGGCTCCCAGAGCCTGATCCCACCTAAAAGGCCGGCGGAGTTGTCGACGAGAGTCACATCATCACCGAGAGGGATCTTCACGTGGGTCGAGTTTCCACCCCCCACGTAGAGGTGGTCGAAGAAGAGCAGCGCTCGCACCAACTCGACCGACCGCTGCACCCGACGATTCCAACGCTTGTCGCCGACCTTCTGGCGGGCAGACTCACCGACGTATTCGCTGTAGGTCTTGCCGTTATGGCAGGGGTGGTGCGCCAGCTCCAGGTGGACAGCCAACCTCCCGTCCTGAAAGATGGCGCTCCCGAAGGCGGTGCCCAGGGTCACGACCACCTCGAGCCCCCGCCCTTTGATCACGGCCATGCCCTGCACCTCGGCGTCGTTGCCAACCCGGGTCGGCTTGCCCAACACCCTGGCGGTGCCCTCGGCGAGCTTGAAGTGGTCCCACGCTCGCTGCAGCGGAGGCGAGATTGGGGTGCCCTCCCCGCCTTCCCGAATGAAGTGCGGCGCGCTGAGGATCACTCCGCTCCGGACCACGCCGGGGAACCCCACCGAGACCCTGGTGTAGCCGGGACTGGCCTCCGCCAGCTTCTTGAAAACCTGGAGCATGCCTGTCGGGGGCAACGGGTATTCGGTCTTGACCCGGACGGACTCCTTCAGCGGCTTACCGGCCGGATCAAGCAGCTCGGCCTTGATTCCGGTGCCGCCGACGTCGACCGAGAGCGTGACCTCGCGACTCTGGCTAGGCCCAGGTGGCGAGCTTTGCCGCCTGCTAGTACCCGGCTTGGTGGGAAGCGCCACGGCCTCTGGCCTCCTGTTCGTCCATGAACCCCCCCGGCACTTTACTGCGCCCAGCTCGAATTCGGTAACCGGCTGGCTATCTGCAGCGGGAGACCGATCGTCTCAGTGCTGGTCAGTGGCGAAGGGCAAGAGCGCCATATGCCGGGCGCGCTTCAGAGCGACGGTGAGTCGGCGTTGGTGCAGCGAGCAGGTTCCCGTAACGCGCCGGGGCAGGATCTTGCCCCGCTCGCTGATGTAGCGGCGCAGCCGGGAGACCTCCTTATGGTCCACGTCCACGATTCGCTCCAAGCAGAAGTTGCAAACCTTGCGCGGGCGGCGCCGTGCGTACTCCGACATGCTCTGTTCTCAGCCTCCGATTGAAAGGTTCACAAGACGCCTAGAAGGGAATGTCGTCGGGGTCGATGTCCCCGTCTGGCGATTCGGCGGGAGTTGAAGGTGCCTCCTCGGCCCCAGCTGGCGCGGGAAACGCCTGCACCCGCGGACTGGCGTCGCTTCCCTCCGAGGACGCCCCTTTGGAGTCCAGGAACTGGATGTCGTTGCAGTTGACCTCGGTCCGGTAGCGCTTCTGACCGTCCTGACCGTCCCAGGAGCGGGTCTGTAGGCGGCCCTCGATGTACACCAAGCTGCCCTTGTGCAGGAACTGACCGGCCAACTCCGCCAGCTTCCGCTGGCCCATGTTCCAGACCACCACATCGTGGTAGTCGGTGAACTCGCGGCGCTCGCCATCCTGGGAGCTGCTGTAGCGATTGGTCGCGATCCGAAGCTGGGTCACTGGTTGGCCGCTGGGGAGATAGCGCATCTCCGGATCGGCGGTGCACCGGCCAATCAGCATCACCCGATTTAGGGAACCTGCCATCGCTACTCCTCCCCGTCCTCGTCACCAGCTGGCTCCGCGACCTCGGTTGCCTCCCCGGCCTCGACCGGGAAACCATCATCGGCGGCGACTTCGGCCTCCAGAGCATCGTCCGCCAGCTCCGCACTTTCGGGGATGGAGCCCTCGGCGGCCTCTACCCGGTCCTTGGCGCGGGTTCGAACCCGACCCCGGCGATCCTCATCCCCAGGCAGGTAGTACACCTGCTTCAGGCTGATCAGATGGCGAATCACCCGCTCGTCCAGCCGGAGTTGGCGCTCCAGCTCCCGCACCCGGTCCGCCGGTAGGGACATCTCCTTGAGGGCGTAGTAGCCGTCGTTGAACCCCGCGATGGGGTAGGCGAGGCGGCGTCGTCCCCAGAGGGAGGACTTGGTCATCTCGCCACCATGGCCAGCGACCAAGGAGGCCACCTCGTCCATGGCGGTTCGCACCTGATCCTCATCGATATCAGGGCGGAGGATGTAGAAGAGTTCGTACTCGCGGTTCAAGTCAAGCGCCTCCCAGGTCCTGTGGGTATGCAGCCGGCTGGGGACCGGGTGCAGGGGAGCCGAAGTCTAGCATTCGAGCCCCCGAGATAGCGGCCCCGAGACGGGCGGCCGCTGCCTACAGCCCTGTTCCCAGCTCCCTTACCAGCCGCTGGCCGTACCAACGGGTGAACAGCGCCACTCCACCTGTCAGCGCGAGGGCCAGCAGGACCGTAACCAACGGATGGAGGGTGTTGCTCGACACCGGCAGGAGGGCCCCGATCAGGCAGCCTAGGGCCAGAGCCACTGCGATCGCCCCGACTGACAACAGGGGCAGCCAGACTGAGATCCTGATGGCCCGGGTAACAGGCGGGGTGGTCATCGTCGCCAGCCGGTCCCGGCGAATGACTGTCAAGGCTTGGACGTAGTTCAGACTCGGGGTCACCGTCAGGCCGACCACCGTGGCGCCCCCAACTCGCAGCTTCTCAAAAAGTTCGGAGCGCACCCGGAACTGCTCGACGTTCTTCCCGACAGTGATCGCAACCGTGGCCAGCCCTGGAGTAGGCGAGACCAGGCTGGCACCCATTAGAGGACCCTGGACGTTGCGGGCGGGGAGCCGGCGGTCGCGACGCACCGCCCTCATGGCGGGTGCCACCACCGACCCGGTGACCGCGGTAATGATCAGCGCCACGAGCATGACGACGATCCCCAGGAACAGATCGTGCTGGCCGATCTCCACCAGAATCCCAAATACGGCGGCGACGATCATGATCAGGCTGACCGCGGTCACCGCCAGGGTGAGCCGGGTGACGACTCGGGGAGCAAGGCCCTCCAGAAGTCCCCCCCGGCGCATCATGTCGGACCGACGCGGGACTGGCGTCTGATCCCGGAAAGTGGTCCTCTGCTGGCTCTCCAACCGAGCCTGGCGGCGGCGGAGCTCTCTACTACCCGGGTTACGCATGGGACGCTAAGGATCGCATCTGGACCGTGGTCGGTGCGGCGGGAGCGCAGCCAGGGGGTGGGTCGGAGCCCAATCCGAATTCTAACCAGCTGCGGATATGGTGGCCGCCGGGGGACTCGAACCCTCGACCTCACGGATGTGAACCGTGCGCTCTAACCAGCTGAGCTAGGCGGCCCTGCCGTCTCGGGCGCCCAGTCTACCGAACGCCAGAACTCGTACCGTGCCTAGCCCAATCCTGGTTGTACCTGCTGCACCGAATACCCGAGCTGCGCGGAGACCGGGATGGTCCCAACGGATACCGAAGGGAGGTCATGGACGGTGACTCCATCTGACCAGAATCCCGTCGCGGTCACGTTGTACACCAGGCTCGCGCGCATCACACCGCCGTCGACGTAGGTCTGGGGGATCCACTCGCCGTTCGAGGTAACGGACCCGTCCGGCCACGCCCACGACACAACCTCGGGATTCGCTTCTACCACCCAGACCACATGCAGAGTCTCACCCGGATCGCCGTCGCCAGCGTCCGGGACCGCGAGGTCTATCTCTGCATACTTGGCCTTTGGAGTAGGAGACAACTGTGCCTCCACCGGAACGCCAACAATTCCTGGACCGGCAGGACTGGCCTCAATGCTCTCCGGCGGCACCTGGCCCGAGATAGCTGCCAGGAATGTGCTCGGATCGAGTCCCGGGAGGCAGTCCGCCGGCGCGGTCTGGATGCTGCACGGACTAGGAGTGCGCGGACCGGAGATAACACTGGTGAAACGCACAGCTCCCGGCGATCCACACGTGACGGTGAACACCCAACCCCAGTCAGTCTGCGGGGTAGAGACGACGATGGGTACGCGCTGGCCCTCGACGGTCCATACCTCGCCAATTGCACCACCACTGCTGGACCCACTCGCCGGAGCCCATTCGCTCGTGAGGTACGGCGTACACGCTGCGGGAGCAGTTGGCGGCGCCGTACTCCAGTCATGGATCTGGGCGGGCCGCGTTGGTGACGACGGCGTCTCGAGTGCGATGCAAGTGCCATCAAAATCCGTCGCAGACGTACTAGCTTGACAGCCTGCAGTCGATCCGCCTAGGCCGAAGCTAGCGGACACGTTGGCGTTCGGGTATGTGACGCACACCGCAATAACGACCGCCACGACGGCTAGAGGACCGACACGTCGCATCGCAAGTACTTTTGAAGAACGGTTGACCAATCCACCCAAATCAGAACGTGGAAATTGTCCACGGTGTGCGACACCTTTCCATCCGGATCTCTCCGAGCGATCCGTTCCACCCCTTCAACATTAAGAGCGGCCTGCGCGTCAGAGTTATTTGGATCGACTTCGCTCCCGAGCACGAGGCTAGTGATCGAATCGTCGATGCTGAGGATTCGTGTGCCATCTGACCGATCGGTGGAGATGGTTGACTGGTCGATCGCGAGCATTCCACCAGAATCAGAATACGCCAGAAGCTGTGCGTCACCGCGTTCGATGGCAAGGTTTTCAATGAGATTGTCAGTGACGACGTCCATCACAACGCGTCTCGCAGAGACTCCCGCTGGCAGCGGGTTAGACGTGGAAACGGTGTAGGGCGGGACTGCAAGCTGAGCAGGGTTAACCGATACCCCGGGCGCGATGGTAGTGGGGCTTACCGACGGCCTTGCGGACGCAGTCGGAATCTTGGTTGGGGTGCTAGCGCAGGCGGCCGTCCAGACCACAATCATCCCCAAACCCACCGTCAGCACGGCCTGCTGCGACCGTCCCCATCCGGTCACCTGACGCCCCCGTGAAACCTGGCGAGGGAAGAACCATAGTCGCTGGCCAGTAGGTTGGACAACCCCTCGTCGGGCCGACCTCAGCGCCCACTGAGCGGCAGCTCGGTGAGGTGCAGCCCCAGCTCCTGGGCAGCTCGCCGCAGGCAACCGGCCAACCACCCCTCGTCGCCGGGAGCCAGCGTGAGGACGCCCGTGCCACGCTCCCCAGTCTCCGGGTTGAGCGATGGACCCAGCACCGCCACCGGGTCATCAAGGTATCCCCGGATCCGCTGGCAGAGCTCGAGGTCGCCCTCCAAATGGACCGGAAAACCCCAGGCCTCAGCTATCACCCGGCCGCCAGTCTCCTGGAGCCGAAAACGCTGGTCCAACTCGCTCACCTCCCAAGCTCCCGGCCCACGCCCCGACGAACCAGTTGCAGCGACTCCCACGGTCGCTCCGGCGCGAGCGCCGGCTGCCGAGCTCCGATCGCCCGGTCGGAGGTGCGCCAGGGCTCCAGCAGCACCCGCTCACCTTCGAGCAGTGCCGGACGGCTGTGCTCGGCCCTGGTGAAGGGGGCGTGGATACAGCGAAAGATCTCCGCTGGCGTCTCTGAGATGGCGTCCTCCGCATACCGTGATACGCCCCGGCGCCTCCGCAGAGCAGCGTCGACATCCTCTAGGACCAGTCCGCAGTCATCCAGCTCGCGGTTGAGTCGAACGGGATCTTCCCGGCGGAGCCGACTCAACAGCTGGTCCGTGCCCTCCAGGCCCAGCGATCCGCGGGCCTTGGTGCTCCGACGCTTGAAAGCGCTCACTTCGCGCATCAGATCGCGGTCCAGCTGCCAGGACGACGGGAGAGCGGGACTTCCGAGCGAGAGGTCTCCATTCCAGCTCGGGTCGAGCTGGCGCAACCGCTTCAGGTAGTAGGCACTGAGAGTGGAGACCTGGCGCCCGACCGGCCCATACGGAACTGGGTCGTCGAGTGGGTGAGGGAGCCATCCGGACGCGGCAATCAGCGATACCGCATCTCGCAGCCGCACCCCGCCGCGCGGATCCTCGACTAGCGCGTGACCGGACTCGTGGACCAAGGTGGCCTTCAGCAGGTCGTAGCCCAGGTCCCGGTGCCAGCCGTGGTTTCTGAGGGCTGGGATCAGCGACCAGTCCCGGTTGATCCGCATGGTTCCATCCCGCCAGGTTCCCAACGTGTCCGACGGGAAGGTGCCTTCGGAGTCCAGCCGGACTTCGTCGATGACGCCGCGAAGAATGTCCTTGACCTGGAGCGGGAGCCGATCGACCGCGTCCCAGATCTGGCCCGCCCGCTGTTCAGCGCCTTCTGGACCGTCCTGCGATCGATGGACCCGGAGGTTGAACTGTTCCGCGGCCCAGGTAGCGTCCGGCAATCCCACCCGCCGGTACGTCTCCAGCCGCGCGTACTGCCGGTCCGACCGATAGGGGCTGAACGGAACCAACTCCTCCACGCTGCCCCTGTCCGGTCTCGCGAGCTACCGGGGGCGGTGAAGAGAGTGGGGTCAGCTCATGTCGGGCCAGGCCGGGGCCTCTGTCTCCCCGCCTTCGCCCTCTTCGCCTCCCACCTTCTGGTGGAACCGCGCCGCCACCATCTGCTGCGCCATGGCCTTTGGGATCCCGAACTTCACCAGAGAACGGACTTCGTCGGCCATCACCTTGTCTCGGGCGGTCTCCACTGCCGTGATCAGATCGTCGAGCGAGATCGTGGCCTGCTTCACGGATCCATCGTACCCGGAACGGCGCGAGCCCAAGCGCCGACCTGGATCACCCCGGGCCGATTCGGTTGCCGCTCAGTCGCCGGGGTCAGGCCACGGCCGCCGCGGGAACAGTGGCCTGGGGATTGAGGCAGAAGCCCTCATAGTCGATCGGCTCGGTGATCGACGGGTTCTGGCCGCAGACCGGGCACTCCGGGTCGCGCCGCAGACGGAACGAGTTGAACTCCATGGCGAGGGCGTCGACGTGCAGCAGCCGGCCGCTCAGCGTCTCCCCGATGCCCAGGATCAGCTTCACCACCTCGGTCGCCTGGATCAGGCCGACCAGCCCAGGCAGGACCCCGAGCACGCCCGCTTCGGAGCAGCTGGGGGCCTCCTCCGGAGGTGGGGGGGCCGGGTAGCGGCAGCGGTAGCAGGCCGATTCGAATGGGATCATGGTCGTGACTTGGCCCTCGAAGCGGAAGATCCCGCCGTCGACCAGCGGCTTGCGCAGGAAGATCGCGACATCGTTGGCCAGGTAGCGGGTCGGGAAGTTGTCGCTGCCGTTCACGATCAGGTCGTACTGGGCAAAGATCTCGGCGGCATTGGAGCTGTCCAGATGGAGGTTGTGCTCGACCACCTTCACTTCCGGGTTGAGCGCCTTGAGCGCGATCGCGGCCGACTCCGTCTTGAGCATGCCCAGCCGGTCCACGGTGTGGACGATCTGTCGCTGCAGGTTGCTCAACTCCACCCGGTCGAAGTCCACCAGTCCGATGGTCCCGACCCCGGCAGCGGCCAGGTAATACGCCACCGGGGCACCCAGGCCGCCCGCCCCCAACAGCAGCACCTTGGCGCCCAGGAGCTTCGCCTGACCACTCTCACCCACTTCGTTGAGCAGGAAGTGGCGGCTGTAGCGCTCGCGCTGCTCCTGAGTGAAGGCGTGGGGCACCGTGTACGGCAAGCCCTGGTCCTTCCAGGCGTTGAAACCTCCCTGAAGGGAGACCACGTCGGAGTACCCCATCGAGCGCAGGGTCTTGGCCGCCAGCAGGGAGCGAACGCCGGAGGCGCAGTAGACGGCGATCGGCGTCGCGCGATCGGGGATAGTCGACTCGACCCGCAGCTCGAGGAAGCCGCGGGGGATGACCACCGCCTCCGGCAGCACCCCCTGGGCGACCTCCTCCGGCTCTCTGACGTCCAGCAGTTGGCGCCCACCATCGGTGGCGAGTCGCACCCGTAGCTCCTGGGGAGCCACCTCTGGGACCTCATGGCGTGCCTGGTCGATCAATTCCCGCGAACTCAAAGCCATGTAATCGTGCACTCCCACGGAAAGGCCCGGTCGAAAATCCGACCCGCCACCAAAGAATACCCGAGGAGGGCCATCTCGAATCAGGCCGGAAGGCGGCGCATGCTCCCGGCCATGACATGGATGTGGAGGTGGGGGACGGTCTGGCCGCCGGCCGAGCCAACGCTGACGTAGAAGCGGTAGCCCGCTTCGTGCCCGAGATCGACGGCGACCTCGTTGGCCACCTGAGTGAGGCGGAGCCAGAGCGGGCCGTCTGCCTCTTTCAGCTGGCGGAGATCCTCGATGTGCCGCTCGGGAACAACCAAGACGTGGGTTTCGGCGACCGGGTGGATGTCCTTGAAGGCGATGATTCCGGACTCCCGGTGGACCTCGTCCGCGGGTAGCTCTCCGGCAACGATCCGGCAGAAGAGGCACTCCGCGTTCACGACGCCATCATAGGTCGGAGGGGGTCCACTCCCAGACCGATCCGGAAGCTACGCCGTGCCGCTCACCAACTCCAGACCAACCTCCTCGAGCCGGCCGATGTCGTCGTCCACCAACACCACCTCGCGGCCGGCCCGGTCCAGCAGGCTGGCGGCGACAGCGGCTCGGTAGCCGGCTGCGCAGTGCACCCAGGTGGGCCGGTCGGGAAGTTCGGTCATCCTGGTCGGGAGGTCAGGTAGATGGATGTTGATCGCGTTTTTGATGTGGCGCTCCCGCCACTCGTCGGGACGGCGTGCGTCGAGGATCTGGACGTCTTGGGAGCGCAGCGCCTCGGCCAGGCCCTGGAAGTTGGTCACCAGGTATGAGGAGCTACCGAGGGCGGCCTGCAGCTCACCCAACGGCGTGGTCGACCAGCCGGCTAGCCAGTCGATTCCGATCCGGGCCAGGTCCCGGCGGGCCCGCTGGACCACCTCCCGTGAACTAGCAACCAAGGTGATCGGAGCGCCCCATGGGACAACCCAGCCCACGTAGGTCGCCAGCTGGTCGCCGGTCGGGAAGTTCACGGTGCCGGCCACATGGGCGGGGCCAAATTCGGTCCGCGGGCGAAGATCGACCACCCACTCTCCGCCCCGGATGCGTCTGCCGACCTCGGTGACATCGATTTCGGGGGGAAGCGCGAGGTCGGGCGCCGCCGCCCCTTCCAGATTGAGTGACCCCATGTGAGCGTAGTAGCGCGGATACAGCGAGTACCCCGCCAAGAGCGACCTCACGAAGCCCTCCTCGTCGTCGGTCATCGCCGGGTTGGTGGCTCGCTGGGTGCCGATGCTGTGGTTGGGCTCCGTCGCCGAGGTAGGCCCACTGGCGCAGAAGCTACCAAAGCCGTGAGTTGGGTAGAGGTTCAACTCCGAGGGGAGCGCGGCCAGCCGAAGCGCCGATCGATGTTGGGCGTGAGCCAGCTCCTCGGTGAGGCTGGGCGACACCAGGTCGGTGCGGCCGACGGATCCATAGAGGAGCGAGCCCCCGCTGAAGAGCGCTCGCGGTAGGTCCTCGGCCCCGACCAAGAAGGAGAGGTGGCTAGAGGTATGCCCAGGGGTTGCCAGCGCCTGGAGGGTCATGGAGCCGACGTCAACTCGATCCCCTTCGCTGACCGGGTGGCGCGGGAAGGAGACATCGTCGGCGGCGGCGACCAGATACCGAGCTCCCACTGCCTGGGAGAGCGCCCAACCACCGGAGACGTAGTCGTTGTGAATGTGGGTCTCAGCCACACAGCTGATCTTGATCCTGGCCGCTTCGGCTACGGCGAGCACCCGGTCGGTGTCCCGCTGAGGATCGACCACGATGCCCTGCTGGCCATCGTGGATGAGATAGGTCCGGTCGCCGAGTTCCGGCGTCTCCAGGGTTAAGACCTCGACCAATCTGTGGCCTCCTGAAATCCACCTGCCGCGGCACCGATGTGGCGGGATCGCCCGGTGCGGCGGTCTACCCCATCTCGAGGCCGGCGAACGCCGCTAGTGTGACAGACGTTCCTTGTGGGCAGACCGAGCTGAGGCTGTGAGATTGCTGAGAAGTCAGACGGCTCCGCGTGCCTCCGATCCCGCCTGCTACGGTCGGGCCGTCACGGCGTCGACGGGGACTGAGCGAAGGTACCTGGCCTTCCGGGGGGCCCGTGTGGAGCCGCCGGGGACGGCCGATCTCAGGAGGGTCTGACCACGAACTCACTGGTTTTGTCGGGCGGCGCGGTGCCATGGCCATTGTGCTGATGGACTCGAAACCGAGCAACCTGGTCGATCTAGCCCCGCTCTTGGACGAGCTGCGGGGGCAACTGGCGGGCCGCGTCCGGGCGAGAAAGCGGCCGTACCGGCTGGGGGTCGTGGTCGAAGAGGGCAACGTCGCCGGTGGTTCATTCTCCCGATCGCTGGAGCGCGAGGCGATCGCCGGAGGGGTGGAGGTTGTGCACCGGACAGTGCCCCAGGACGACGCGGAGACGACCCTGACGGTGCTCGACGCCCTGGTGGTGGACCCCACCGTCAACGGGGTGGTCGTGGTCCAGCCGGTGAAATCGCTGCCGGCCGGCGTGGTCGCGGCCCACCTTCCCGCCAGCAAGGACGTCGAGGCCGTGACCCCGGCGGCGCTGTCAGCTGCCGCCGAGGGCCGGCGCCGCGGAACTCCCGTCGCCGAGGCCTGCCTGGCGACCCTGGTTCACCTGGGCGTCGAATGCGCCAAGGCTCGGATCCTGGTCGTCGGACACGGAGCGACCGGCGGCCGCCCGATCGCCCAGCGGCTCCTGGCAACCGGGGCCCAGGTCTCCGTGGTCCAGAACGACATCGCCGGGGTCGACCCGCTGCCCCCGTACGACGTGCTGATCTCGGCGATCGGCATCGCGGCGGTCATGCCCAAGGGGGCCATCCGACCCGGCACGACGGTGCTGGACGTGGGGACCTCCATGGTCGACGGCCAGCTCCGCGGCGATGTCTCAGTGGAGGCCGGAGCGGCGGCCGCCCGGGTCACGCCGGTGCCCGGTGGGATCGGGCGGATCACCGCCGTGTGCGCCCTGCTCTCCCTGACCGAGCTCGGGGGACTTCAGCCCGGCCCAGTCGCCTCCTGGTCGTTGCTAGAGGCGGTCGCCCGGATGCTCTCCCCCCGGGATGCGGCGGGCGGAGCTGCAGCGGCCGCGATCACTGGAGCTTTGGCAGCGGCACTGGACGGCCTGTGCCGACTGCACGCTCCGGCGGAGGAAATCTCGGAGTCGGGCCGGGCGGCGGTGCGTCTGTTGCTCGCCGCTGACCGGGACCGGCTCGCCTTCGGCGAGTACCAGACGGCGAAGCGTCAGGGAGAGCCGGTCACGGTCGCCTCCGCGCGGCTCCGGGCCTTGGCAACTCCCGGCGAGATCGCCGACCAGCTCCAACTGCTGGAAGTGCGGCTGCGATCGCTCGAGACGACTCCCTCCCTGGACCTGGACCGGCGCCTCGCTTTGGAGCTTACCGTCGCCGCCCGGGAGGCCGTCACGCGGCTCCGGGCGGAGTTCTCTTCCCAGCCGTCTTGATTTTAGGGAACCAGGACTGCCGCCCCGGCGATGCGCTCTTCCTGAAGCCGCCTGAGCGCTAGGTTCGCCTCTAACAGGGGGAATTGCTCGACCTGGGTGCGGAGGGGAAGCTGCTGGGCCAGCTGGAGAAACTCGGCGGCATCTCGACGGGTGTAGTTGGCGACACTCAGCAGCCGGCGCTCCCAGTAGAGGAGCTCGTAGGGGAATTCGGGGATCCGATCTAGGTGGATGGCGTTCACGACGCAGGTACCACCTCGTTTCAGCGCCCGTAGTGCGTCCACCACGACCGTCCCCACCGGGGCAAAGGTGATCGCCGCCTTCAGGGGAGTGGGCAGTTCCTCGCCGGGCGCACCTACCCACTCCACGCCCTGGTCCCGGGCCCGTCGGCGCGCCGACTCGTCGCGGGTGACGACCACCACCTCGCAGCCCTTGGCTAGCGCCAGCTGGGCGACCAGGAGCGCCGAGGCCCCGAAGCCGAACAGCCCCAGTCGCTCACCCTGGCCAACTTCGGCGAGCCGGAGGGCGCGATAGCCGATCACCCCGCCGCAGAGGAGCGGGGCCAGGTGAACCGGATCGGCGTCGTCGGCCAGCGGCTGGGCAAAATCCGCCCGCACCACAACCTGGCTGGCGAACCCTCCGTCTCGGTCCCAACCGGTGAAGGTCGACAGGCGACACAGGTTCTCTTGGCCACTGCGACACAGGTCGCAGTCACCGCACGCTGAGGCCAGCCAGCCCACCCCGAGCCGCCGACCAAGCAGCTCCGGGGCAACTCCCGCTCCCAACGCCTGCACCCGGCCGACTATCTGGTGGCCGGGTACCACCGGTAGGAGCTTGGCGCGCAGGTCGCCGGAGGTGATCTGGAGGTCGGTCCGGCATATCGCACAGGCCTCGACCCGGAGCCGGACCTCGCCTGGTCCCGGACTCTGGTCTGGTCGCGGGCTCCAGTGCAATGGTTCACTCCCCGCCTTGGCGGGGCCACTGAATTCCATCACCTCCACGGGATCTCATTGTGCGGCCGCGGTGCGAGCCCACGGCGACCGGTAGGCTTGATCCATGCGCTGGTCCGTCCTCGCCGCAGCGCTCGGATTGCCTTCGGCGCCAGAGGCCGTCCGGGAGGCCGAGGTGACCGCCATCACCTATGACTCGAGGCACGTCGGAGAGGGGGCTGTGTTCGTCGCGATCCCCGGGGCGCACCAGGATGGCCACCAGTTCGTCGAGACTGCTCTCGCGCGGGGAGCCGTGATCGCCGTGGTCGGGCACCAGCCAGCGGGAGGGGATCTCGATCGCCTCGTCGTCGTCGGCGACGTGAGAGCCGCCCTCGCGAAGCTGGCGGCGACCTTCTACGGTCGCCCGTCGGACTCAGTGCCGGTGGTCGGGGTCACTGGGACGGACGGCAAGACGACCACCACCACCATGCTCCAGGCCGCACTCGCGGCCACGTTGGGAACGGTCGGCAGTCTCAGCACGGTAGATTTCCGCATCGGAGAGGTCATCGAGCCCAACCTCAGCTGGCATACGACGCTCGAGGCGGTCGAGGTCCAGGCCATGCTGCGACGGATGGTCGATCAAGGCTGCCAAGCAGTGGTATTGGAATCGACCTCGCACGGTCTGGCGTTGCAACGGGTGGGCGAAGTTCGGTTCGCGGGGGCGGTCTACACCAGCATCACCCGTGATCACCTGGACTTCCATTCCACCTGGGAGGCGTACTTCGAGGCGAAAGCCTCGTTGCTTGAGCGCACCGTGTCAACAGGCGGATTCGCGGTGCTCAACCTGGACGACCACCGCGCCTACCCCAGCCTCCTGAAGCGAGCCGGACGGCGGCGGATGAGCTACAGCGCCAACGGGGTCGAATCGGCTGAGCTTTGGGCGAGCCAGGTGATGCCGGAGCCGGCAGCGCTGGTCTTCACCGCCCACACTCCGGCAGGAGACGCCCGGGTCCGGTTGGCCACCGAGGGACGCTGGAACGTGGCCAACGCGCTGGCGGCGGTGGGCGCGGGACTGCTGCTTGACCAGCCGCTACCGGAGCTGGTGGAAGGGCTCGGACGTTTCCGGCCGGTGGCGGGCCGGATGGAGCGAGTGGAATTGGGGCAGGCCTTCACCGTGATCGTGGATTACGCCCACACCCCGGCGGCACTGAACCTGGTTCTGCACGACCTGCGCTCGATGACTCCGGGTCGGCTCTGGGTGGTGTTCGGAACCCCCGGGGAGCGGGATGTCACCAACCGCCCGGAGATGGGTCGGATCGCCTCCCAGGTAGCCGACCAGGTGGTGGTTTCCACCGATGACTCTCGAAGCGAGGACCCGGAAATGATCATCGACCAGATCTGGGCCGGGGCGGTCGAGGCCGGAGGGGTGCCCGAGGAGACTCTGCACCGGCGGGCCGATCGAGATCAAGCGATCCGGCTGGCCGTCAGCTCTGCAGTTCCCGGCGACACGGTGCTGTTGGCCGGGATGGGCCACGAGGCGAGCATGTTCGGCGCCGACGGACCCCGCCCCTGGAGCGACCGAGCGGCGGCGGAGGAGGCGATCCGCGATCGTCTTGGTTGACTCCAGCGAGCTGACTCAGCGTCGGCGCACGGGGCTGGCTTCGCTCTGCTCGAGCCGCTGGATGGGAACCCCAGAGCACTGTCGAGCGCTAGTCAGACGTTCTCGTACTCTACGGTCGTGACGATCCCGAGGGGTCAGTGCCGACCACTCACTTGGGTGCCTGGCCCGATACGCCGGAACGGTACTCCGAGGTCAGCTACGACTTGAGCGCCAGCACAGCTCCTCCCCCGGTCATCATCGGCGGCGACGGAGTTTCGCGCGACGAGGTCGTGGCGGTGGCCCGGGGCCGGGCCAAGGCGGAGATCTCGGCCGAAGCCACCGCCAACATGGAGCGGGCTCGGGCCCTGGTCAACCGGGCCGGCAGCAGCCCAGACCCCGTCTACGGAGTCTCCACCGGTTTCGGCCTGCTGGCCACCACCAGGATCCCTCCGGAACGGCGCTCCGACCTGCAGCACGCTCTGATCCGCTCCCACGCCGCCGGTATGGGCGACCCCGTCGAGGTGGAGGTGGTGCGCGCGATGATGCTGCTCCGGGCCCGCACCCTCTGCATGGGCTTCTCCGGCAGCCGGCCGGCGGTGGCGGCGGGGCTGGTGGACCT
>DATKSR010000094.1:0-4730 GCA_035531555.1 Candidatus Dormiibacterota bacterium | reverse complement strand
GAGGACGACGGTAGTCGCATTGGGAGCAGACATTGTGAAGCTTGACGGGAACTGCCACGCAACGATGGCGGTGGGCGTGGATTCGCGAGTGAAGGAATACAGGACATCGGACGATGTGATCTGCGTTCCGTTGCAGAATTTCGCCTGAGGAAAGAGATGAAAGGTGTATACGAGGCCGTTCGAGCTTATTGTCCAAGATTTAGCTATGTCTGGCGCAATACCCTTGCCGTTTGGAGTTACCTGGACAAGTGTCCCTTCCACTTGCTTGGCCGCCCATAGAGAGCAGTTCTCATTGATCAAGGCTGGGTCCCATGTGACAACATCACACTCACGCCCCGCGGTGAGGGTGCCACCCTCAACGGGCGTGTTGCTTGACGACGACTTCGCGGACACTGTCCCCACGGCCGATCCGAGCAGGGCCGTCATCAGCAACGAACCAAGGATGGCCACAAGCAGACGATGTGCTCTCATGAGTCCGAACTCCTCTCCCGTTCCAAGATCGCCCTCTTCGGAGCCCACCTCCGTCAACTGTCGACAGTCATACTCGGCCTTCCAGGAAAAGTCAAGAGTTTGGCTGGCACTTCCATAATGGAGCCGATCAGCCCCATCAGGCGACGCGACCGGATGAGGTGTCGACCTCGCCCTCGGGCATTGGCACCCTAAGGACTCCTAAGCACTAGTCCGGCCCCGCTCAGCTGACCTCTGGAGCGGTATGGACATCGCACACTCGACTTCAGCTGTCTGGGGCGTCGTGCCTTTCCGTCAGGAGTCGCCCGATCCCAGACGAACGGTCCCAGACCCTACGTCTCTGCGGACTCGGACCGAGCCGCGGAAGTGGCCGCACTCCGCCGCGCTCCCCGGTCCAACCGACTGGAGGCCTGTAGTGGCTCAGGGATTCTGTCGCGGTAACAGCTCAGGGACTTTGTCATCCTAGCTGGGTCCAGGCTGCTTTCCAGGGGTGGTTGGCGGCCGGTTTCCAGAGGGTGGAGCGTCGCAGCCGCTGGGGGCTGGGCTTGGGAGTAGGGATGGGCAGCTCGGACTTGGTGAAGCTGCTCAGCCGAAGTGGTCCCGGGAGTAGCTGGGACTGGGTGGTGGCCAAACAGCGGCCTTCGTGGAAGACCCGCAGCGTGCCGTCGAAGCGCTGCTTGGCCACCACCGCGAACCGGCGGTTGTGGCGCACCAGGTGCTGGGCCAGGACCCGGTTGGCCTCCTCCAGGGTGGACACGCCCTGCAGCCGCAACTCGCTGGTGAGCCGGTCCTGGAAGGGGCCCCAGAGTCTCTCGATCCGACCCTTGGCCTGGGGCGAGCGAGCCAGGATCAGCTCCACCTCCTCCAGGAGCCGGACCATCTGGGTTAGCTGGCGCCGGCCGGATAGCGTTGCATCTCAGAACCCCAGCCCTCGTGACTAATGCCCAACGCGCCCAGCGTGGGCTCATCGACACCTCCGTAGTCATCGGTCTTGAACAGCTTGACTCCGGACAGCTCCCGTTCGAGCTGGCGGTCAGCGCGATCACCATGGCAGAGCTCGCTGCCGGACCTCACGCGACCGACGACGCCGATGAGCGAGCGCGCCGCCAGGACCGATTGCAACGGGCGGAAGCCGCCTTCGACCCCTTTCCCGTCGACGGAGAGGCGGCTCGGGCCCATGGTCGGATCTACGCTGCCGAGGTCGCAAGCGGGCGCAAGGCGCGTGGGGCTCGGGCCTTGGAACTCCTAATTGCAGCTACCGCGTGTGCCAGGGGCCTACCGGTCTACACGCGCAACCCGGATGACTTCCAACGCCTCCGGGGGCTCGTCGAGGTCGTCACTGATGCTCCTATGGTTTGTCAAGCTCTTTGGTGAGACGGCTCTTTGGTGAGACGGAGGGCAGCCGCGGGCTCAGCCCAGCATGGGCTGCCGGAGCCAGCAGTGCCCGGTACACCTCCCGAGCCACGTAGCCCATCAAGCAGCGGATGATCTCCCGCTTGGAGCGCCCCTCGTGGGTCCGCCGGACCATGTTGTTCTGGGTCTGCTGATCGGTGGCCAGCCGCACCATGACAATCCGCCAGAGAGCGTTGTTGGCGATCCGATCGCCTCCCCGGTTGAGTCGGTGCCGGTTCGTCTTGTCGGACGAGGCCGGGATAGGCGAAACCCCACACAGGCTGGCAAAGGACGCCTCCGACCTCCGACGCTCGGGGTTGTCCCCCGCCGCCACCAGGAGTGCGCCGGCCCGGTCCGCGCCCACTCCCTTCGGGCCCCGGCGCGACCACAGCTCGAAACCCGCCGTTTCAGGATGGGAACCGCTCGCGGCGGCTTTGACCATGCCACGGTTGGCGGAGCGGGCTGGTCAAGACCAGCAGCTGCGACCCGACAGGTGGCAGCAACCGCGGCAGCAACGCGGACGGACGCTACCGGCCGGCATCGGACGCTCGTGAACTCGCCGAGGTCCGAGACCCTGACTTCCGAGGCGGTTGGCGACGACTTCCCAAACCGCTTCCTCGGTGTCTACCGAGGTGTCCAAGTGTCCATTTATGATCAAGACAGGGGCTCGACGATTCACCGCAGTTTCCCGAAATCCACCCGGGTTGGATCAGTCGTTGGATCGTTCGCCCGGGGAAGACGCCATCGACATGAGCCAAGACCCGCGGGGACTGGCTTGGGACTTGACTCGTACTGAAGCCCACTCGGGAGCCTGCACATCGGATCTCGCCGAAACTCCACAACGATAGAGTTGTGGAGTGTATCTGCCGCCCTTCGACTCGGCGACGGGTCGCCTGCCACCGGGCGAGCACGCGGCAACCTGGGACGAGGTGGTCGACCGGTTCGGCTGGAATCGGCGGCGCCGTCAGCTCCTCGATGGACTCGCTGAAGCCCTCGCGTTGCTCGCGGCCGCCGGATGTTCTCGGGTCTGGATCAACGGCAGTTTCGTCACCGCTAAGGAGGAGCCAGAAGACTTCGATGTGGCGTGGGAACCGGCGGGCGTCGACCTCCAAGAACTGGATCCAATCTTCTTCGAGTTCGCCGACGGCCGTCGCGCCCAGAAGCAACGCTTCGGCGGGGAGTTGCTCCCAATGTCGTCGAGGCAGTCAGCGGCCTAGTGCTCGCCGAGTTTTTCCAGAATGACCGAGACACTGGACGCAAGGGTATCGTCTCAATTGACCCTAGGAGGCTTGAGAGATGATCACTAATGAGGTGCAATACCGGGCTACCAAGGCTCACTTGGACCGTTTCGAAGAAGCCATCGCGAACCTGGAGCGGCAGCGCGAGGTTCCCGGCCCCGACCGGAGGCGGCACGAGCTGGAGATTGCAGCCCTGCGCTCGCAGGCAGCCGATCTTCATGCCGAAGCCAACGAGTACGAGCGGCTCCGGTCCGGGACGCTCAAGAGTTTCGAGGCAAGTTCGCTGTCGGAGCTTTCCGATGCGCTGGTGAAGACCCGCATTGCCAAGGGTTGGACCCAGCGCCGTCTCGCCGAGGAGCTGAGAATAGCCGAGCAGCAGATCCAACGGTATGAGGCGACCAGCTACGCTTCGGCTAGCCTGGCCCGCCTGTGCGATATCGCTGCAGCGCTGGGTGCCGAGGTGCGCGAAGTTGTCACCCTTGGAACCGATGCAGCCTGACCGCCGGTACCGAAGGCAATGATCGTCTGACGGGCATCAGGACGCCGGAGTGAGCGACCCATCACCTTCCTCGACAGCCGAGCTTCGCCGCCAACTGGCGGAGCTACAGGCCGAGAATAGGCGGCTCCACGACCTCTTGCGCCGTGACGTCCCGGACCGGATCGCCCCGGTGGAGTCGTGGAGAGCTGGCCTGTTCCCGCAACCAGATCCGCGCCACGAGGCCGGATCGTCGCCCGTGGACCAGCAGTCGACCCGCCAAGCGAAGGTGGCGCTGTTCCGATCTCTATTCGCCGACCGCCCGGAAGTGACGATCCGCGTCCATCCTGCCGACAATCACCTGTTCTTCCGCGGCGCTGGCCGGTCGGCGCCAGCGGAGTACGAGCCGGCGCAGCACGTGGACCCCAGGGTCGTCGCCGATATCGCCAGCTGGCTGACGACCATCATCGACAGAACCGCACGGAGCGACCAGCCGTGACGCCCCAGCTCTGGGCGGAGAACCCCGCTGCGACCCGCGGCCACCGGCACCTGACCCGCATCGGGTGAGCAGTATCGTGAGGCGCCGTCCCCCAGAGATGGAGTTGACACCCGATCCCGCGCAATGGCATCTCCCCTTTGGGGCTGCCCGGCCTGGGCTGCGCCACAGCGGGGAGTCTCGTCCCATCGTGGGATATGAGGTCGGGGTAGCTCAGGGATAGGCATCCGCCTGGCCCGCTGTGTAAGCGCGGATAAAGCTCCCGTAGCGGACCATCACGCCTCTTCACAGAGAGGCCAAACGCCTGCGAGCACGTGCCATCGGCTCGATGCCCGACCCAGTCAGCGGTCGGAGCCAGGCTCACGAATAGCGGCGGTGACTGACCCACCTGCCATGTCCTCCAGTCAGCTCCTGGGTACGGCGACTGAGTACTTGGACACCGCACACGAGGCCGTCGCGCTAGGAAGCTCGGGGCGAGTAGTAGGGGAACGGCGCTGCGCGAGCTGAGCTCACCTGGGTCGTTGGGTCGATCCACCGGACTCACCCGCCTCCGTGAATCCACTCCGGAGCCGAGCGGCCCTGACGCCAGCCGGCTCATGGATGAGCGCGACCTCAGTGGAGCGCGACGCGCCCCCAGATGCGGCTGTCCGTTTGGTTCAGA
>DATKSR010000093.1:0-6718 GCA_035531555.1 Candidatus Dormiibacterota bacterium | reverse complement strand
CATCTGTGGGTTCCCCTCGAGGTGCTCGCCGAAGATGGGCAGCTGGTCCGAGCCGACGTGTTCCTGCTCACCGACTCGCCCCTGATGGTGTCCACTTCCCTGGGTCTGCAGCGTTTGGGCCTGGGTGAGGCGCTGCCGGGGGCGGTCGGGCTGCGGTTAGCGGGCGCCGAGCCGATGAACCCGGGGCTTCACCAAGACCTGGCCAGCGACCGGCACATGGGCTGGGTCCCGGCCCAGGGCTGGATCAGCTACCTGACTCTGCGCGCCCCGGGAAAGGCCGTGACCTACGACCTCGCCCTGAACTCCGCCGCCCAGGTCCGCTTGGTGCCCTTCGGCACCCCGCCCCAGGCGGCGGCGAGCACCTCCCGGGTGCTGCCGGATTCCGCTCCGGGGGCCGGGGCCGAGATGGTTGTCGCCGGGCTGGTACTGGCGCTGGCGGCGCTGGCTTTTTTGATCAGGCGGCGACCGCGGACGTCGTGATCAACCGGCGAGCCCCGACCCGCGCGGCCTGGGGCAGACGCGGCTCCCCGGTCGGTGCCAGGCCCAGGTCTCCGGGCGCGAGCCTGAGCCACCCGCCCGGCCCAGAGATCCGGGGATCGGTCTTTGGCATCCAGTCCCCGGAAGTGAGCCGGTCCGCTGGGACGAGCGATCGGGAAGCCGGCCGGCCCTGCCCCTGAGTCTTGCAGCGTCTCCCCCAGGGGGCGACTCGCGGCAATCGCCAAGTTGCGACGGGAGGGGGGCTTCCAGGAGTCAGCCCGATTTTTCATGCTGGTCATTCCCGAGAGAAGGTCGACTCGGCAGACTAGAGAGCACCAGAGCCGCGCCATGGACGGACGGTTAGCCGAGATCGGCGGCTTGACCACAACCTGAGTATCTGGCATAGTTCTGTCTAGAGCGAACATCCGTTCGTCAGCCAGGAGAAGGATTCGATGCGCGTCACCGAGGAGCAGCGGCGCCTCTTGGCGCTGTGCGCGATCCGGACCGAGCAGGGGTCGGTCGACTGGTCGCTGATCGCCCGGGAGGCACAGTTTCCGGATGGGGTCGACGCCCTATGGCGGGGCAGAGTCCAGGAGACGGGCGCCTCCGCTGAGAGCGCCCGAGCGGCGCTTCGCCATGGATTGGGACGCAGTGAGGATCTCTTCCGGCGGGTCGACCAAGAACTGGTGGCGGCTGAGGCTGTTGGCGCCAAGCTGATCACGGTGCTCGACCAAGGTTATCCAGCAAACCTTCGTCTCATCCCCAACTTGCCCCCGTTTCTCTTTGTCCGCGGGGAGATTCTTGAGGACGACGCTCGTTCGGTCGCCGTTGTGGGCACGCGCAACCCTTCAGAGCTCGGCATCGGGCGGGCCCAGAAGATGACTGAGCGGCTGGTCGCACACGGCGTGACTGTCATCTCGGGACTGGCGAGAGGCATCGATGCCGCGGCGCACCGAACTGCGCTGGCATCGGGAGGTCGGACTCTCGCGGTGCTCGGGACCGGGATCACCAGGTGCTATCCACCACAACACCAGGATCTCGCGGAGGAGATCTCCCGCCAGGGGGCACTTGTGTCCCAGTTCTGGCCCACACGACCTCCCGGGAAGGACACGTTCCCGCGACGCAACGTCGTGACCTCGGGACTTAGTCAGGGGACCGTGGTCATTGAGGCGACTCGCACATCCGGCGCGAAGATGCAAGCTCGGCTTGCGCTGGAGCACGGAAAGAAGGTGTTCTTGGTCACGTCGCTGGTCACCGACCAACCCTGGGCAGCCGGCTACGTGCGCAAACGGGGAGCTATCGAAGTGACCAACGTCGATGAAGTCCTCGAACAGCTGGCTTCGCCGGAGCGCGTCCGTCAAGTCGCGGAGCAGCGCCAGCAACTTTCCCTAGCGCTACTGTGATCGCGCGTGGCACACGCGATCCAGCCACCGCTAGGACCGCCAGCCGGCTTCCCTGGATGCCCTCAATGCACGTACCTGCGAAGCGGACCACCACGACTGTGCCTCGAGTGCGCCAGCACAACTTTCGAGCGCATCGCGCCCCGAGCGTGCGCGATCTGAAGCCAGCTCCTCCATGACGATTCATGCCCCAACTGGCTCTGCGTGGACCCGGGCCGCCGGATCGCCCCGATTCGCGCTATCGCATACAGCTCAGGCGAACTGCGCAAGATCATCCTGCGGTACAAGTACTACGGCCGATTTGGCTAGGCCCTGATCTTCGGCCGCCTTCTGGTCGGTTGGCTGGACGCTCATGCCGCGAGTTCCCCACCAGACTTGATCGTGGCAAACCCCACCTACTCCGCACCCGGAGCGAGTGGACTAGGACACACCGCGGCCGTGCTCGAGTCAAGTCCCGCCACGGGCGTGACACACCGCGCCCAGCACCGCCGCGACCAAGTAATGGTCCCGACTTTCGACGCGGCTCCCTGCCGCTTGGATGTACCCGCAGCGCCAAGCTACAACCGGAGGACCATATTCCTCGTTCCGCGAGCCGCCGGCCCAAGCCAAGCGCACTCCCGGAGTTGCGGCGGGTCACGGCCGACGACGACGGTCAGTGGGTCCGGTTTATAGCGCCGTGCCGATCCAGAATCGCCAAAGCCCGGTCCAAAGGCAGGGCGTGGAGTACGTGACCGTCGCGGCCGAAGGTGGTCTCGGCCTGAAACAGGGCATTACCTACTGCCTCTTCCACCGCCTCTATCGCGGCCGTGAAGATTGGATCGAAGACACTCGGCTCATGCCAGTAGGCCCCGTCCAGTAGAGCTCTTACCGAGACTGTGTTGCCGGTCGCAGCTCGCGGGACTCTCGTGGCCGTGGAGAAGGCCAGAACGAGCTCTCCTGAACCATTGGCCCCGATCGACCCGCAGCGAGCGAGGCCGAGACCGCCCCGACTGGCCAATCGGCGCAGCTGGTGGGGCAGCATCGGAGCGTCCGTGGCGAGGATAACGATGCAGGAGCCGCTGGTGTGAGCGCGTGGCATGAGATCGGTGATGTCGCGTCCCAAGGGCACTCCGGCCAGGCAAAGGTCAGAGCGCGCGCCGAAGTTGGTGGAAACCAAGGCGCCCACCGTATAGCCGCCAGACTCGGGCGGCAGCAGTCGCGAAGCCGTTCCGATCCCGCCCTTGAAGTCGAAGCACTGTAGTCCGGTGGCTGCACCCACGCTCCCCTCCTGGACCGAGCCGACCTGCCGAGCGGCGTCTAGAGCCTGGTAAACGTGAGCCGCCTGGATCGGGAATGACCGCGCGTCGTTGAGGTAGGAGTCGTCACACTCGGTGACGACCGGCATGATTACGTCCTCGATGCCCTGCACCGGGTCCTGGTCGGCGATCCAGCGGGTTGCGCCGTCATAGACCGCCCCGATCGCGAGACTCGAGGTCAGCAGCACAGGGCTGTGTAGAAGACCCCATTCGTTGATCTGGTTGATCCCAATCATTTCTCCGTAGCCGTTGACGATCGCGGTGGCCGCGTAAACCCGTTCCCGCCATGGTTGGCCCTCGTGCGGCCAAACAACCGTAATCCCCGTGCGCACCGCCTGGCGGTCGGTGGTCCCGTCATCGGAAAGGGTCACGTGGCCGACTGACGTCCCGGCCACGTCAGTGATGCTGTTGCCAGGGCCGGGAAGTAATCGACCAATTTCGATCCCGTATTCGCGGAGCCGCCCACGCGTCATGAGGTCGAGGCCACACCCGTCCAGACTGCCACGGCCTTCTCAGTCAACCGGGGGACCATATCGGCAAACGTTGCATCGCCGCCAAATACTCATCCCCAACGCGCCGGAGGCGTTCGTGGGCGCCCGACATCCAACTGATGTCGCTCGGAAGGAAGCGCTTGGGAACCTTGGCGACAATGGTGTAGTTAGGGTCGACCACGTTGGCGATACGTGACCGCGCTGCCTGGGAGACCAGCTGGTAGGCGTCCATCAGGGAGAGGTCCAACGCGCCCGCCACCCAGCGCACCATCTGAGCGTGGGAGATCCGAAACGCGTCCTCCAGCGGCCGGCACGACCCAGCGACCATGATGGCATCGTCACTCTCCAAGCGTGGCCATTCGCAGTACGCCTCTTTGATCACCTCCACGACGAGAACCGTGTTCATAGCTCCCTCCACGGCGGCGCCGCAGGTCTCACCCTCGCCCATCGTGTAGTGGCCGTCTCCGAGAGAGAAGAGCGCGCCCGGGACATTGACGCCCAGGTAAACGGTTGTTCCGGCACGAACTTCCGGGGAGTCCATGTTGCCGCCGAACGCGTCGGGGACGAGAACGTTGCGAGCCTCGAAGGCCGCCGGTGCGACCCCGATGGTGCCGTGGAAGGGCTGGAGAGGGAACCGCATCTCGAACTCGGAGTCGATCGCTTGGAACAGGACTTCCCGCTCCGGTTCGAGGACTCGGTAGAACCACGTTCGCTCCGGGAGCGGATCCTGGAGCGACGCGGTGATTCGGGTTGCGGTCAGCGATCCGAAGAGCGAAACGGACGTGCTCACAGCCCAGTCGCGGGCCGGGGACACGTCCACCAGGTGGATAGCCAGGGTATCGCCCGGTTCGGCGCCTTCCACAAAAAAGGGTCCCGTCTGGGGATTTATGAACGGGAACTCGATCGACGTGGCCGGGAGGTCACTGACCCCCCGTATCTTGCCTGCGAAACAATCCTCGGTGTATAGCTCAAGCACCTCGCCGGGTCGGAGGGCGTGGACTGGATCTACTCCCCCGAAGGTCCACGCGTACTGGTCCGGCGTTGGGTGGAAAGTGCGCACGACCAGATCGGGGTGGTCGGGGATCGCTCGGGCGTCCATCGCCACGCTCGCTACTCGGAGCTGGGCAGCGGCCGGTTAGTGTCGTAAGGCTCCGGCAGGTCTGCTTGGATCCAGTACCTTCCCGGACGCCGGGCCACGAAGCCGTAGTAGTAAACCAAAGCCACTCCGAAGAGCACCGCGACTGTGATCAGGTCAGACACCTTCTGCTGGGTGAGCGCCAGCACCACGCCCACCAGGGCGATGACCGGTGGCAACGGCCAGAGGGGCATCTTGGAGGGGCGCGGGAGGTTGCGCTGCTGGACGCGGCTGACCAGTGCAGAGATCGCGATCAGGCCGTAGAGAATGATCAGCAGCACTGCCGTGAAGGTGACTACTGTGATCAAGGTGGACTGGAAGCAGAGGATAGTCGCCAGAACTCCAACGACCAGGGTCGCCACCCAGGGTGCGCCGCGGCGTGAGTCCACCTTGCCGATCCATGAGCTTATCGGCTGGGGCCAGGCGACATCACGGCCGCTGGCCCAAACGATCCGCGCGAACTGGAGCGTGATCGCCACCGAGGCATTGAAGATCGCCAGCAGCCCCCCAACGGTGATGATGGTCTTGAAATTGGATCCGAAGGCGGTGCCGGCCACGTAGGTGAGCGGAGTTCCCGAGTGCAGGAATGCCGACACTGAGGGGGCGGCAAAGACGATCGCCACGAAGGGAACCAGTTCGAACACAATGCCGACCAGTGCCGCGGTGACCACCGCCCGCCCAACTTCCTTGGCCGACCCCAGAACCTCCTCCGCAAAGTTGATCCCACTGTCGTATCCGTTCACCGAAAAGAGAGAGGTGGCCACGGCAGCGATGATCGCGCTGGCGGCGATTGGCCCAATCAGACCGTGACTCCCAAGCGCGGTGGGGTGGGTCAGGATCGACAGGGGCTGGTGGAGATGGGTAAAGCCGGCCAAGGCAATGGCGCTGACCACCAGCAGCTCGATGGCGAGGAATAGGGCGGTGAGCCACGAGTTGAACCGGATCTGGAGCAAGCAGACTCCAGTAACCACAATCATCCCCACCCCGGCGATGACATTCTCCGGGATCGAGGGGGCCAGCGAATGGACGTAGGTGCCGATGCCGATCGCGACGCTGGCCGGCAGGAAGACCGCCTGGCCCATGTAGTCGATCATCGCCACGAATCCGGCCGGCCGACCCAGCACCCGGGTCACGATCGAGAACAGTCCCCCGGCGACGGGAAACATCGAGCCTAATTCGCCCATGCAGAAGGCCACGTTGATGGCAATGAAACAGCCAATGACGAAGGCTATCGGCGAGCCCATCCCGGCCACCGCGACCACGGCCGTCGCAATCACCAGCAGCGAGGCCGTGGGGGTGATATCGGAGAGGATCAGGGAGATGTGTCCCAGCGGGGAGACGCTCCGATGCAACTCCTGCTCGTAGCCCAGCGCCTTCAGCGAGTCCTGCCCGCTCGACATTGAAACCCATCCCCCCTTACCGGCCGTCGGCCCGAACAAGCTAGGTTCGGCTGATAGGGAGGCGATCCCCCGAATCGCGGCCCCTCCCGCTCCCCGCTGCGACCGCGCCTCGGAGTTGATCTGGATTATTCAGCTTGGTCGAGCCGAGTGTCAAGGGGTGCCCGTGGCGCTGGCCGAGCTGGGTCCGGGGGTCACCGAGGCGCCCATCCTCGCGCCCAGACCCCACGTCCCGTCAGTTGGGCAGGGGGGCATCATCCGGCGGTTGCAGTCGCGCCGGGGGCTGGGGATCAGCTGCGATGCAGTCGCAGCCCCGGTACCTGCTTGAAGTCGCGGTGGTTCTTGGTGGCCAGCGCCAGCCCCTGCACCAGGGCGGTGGCGACGATCAGGGCGTCGGGAAGGCGCAGTCCCTGCCGCTGGCGGCGCAGCAGGCCGGCCCGGTCGGCAATCCGGCGGTCGACCGGGATCTCCTCCATTCCCGCCAAAAGCCGCCGAACGTTCGAATCACGCTCGCCGGCCCCGG
>DATKSR010000092.1:0-58856 GCA_035531555.1 Candidatus Dormiibacterota bacterium | reverse complement strand
TCAACGTCCCGGTGATCGCCTTCGGCCTCAAGCAGGCCCAGCTGACCGCCCTGGGCGTACTGATAATCGGAGCTCCCCTCCTGATCATCGCCTGGCGGCGTACCAACCGACGGTCCGAGCCGGTCCGGGGCGCCCTCCCCGAGCCGCCCAGCGCTTGAGCGAGGAGATTTCCCGGGGTCTCGAGGCCTTTCAGCGCACCCTGCCGTTCCGGATGGATCCCTTCCAGCTGCAGGCGATCCAGGCCCTGGAGCGGCATCAGGGAGTCCTGGTCAGCGCGCCCACCTCGAGCGGTAAGACGGTAGTGGCAGAGTGGGCGATCTGGCGCTGCCTGGAGCAAGGGGGCACCGCCAGCGGGGAGCGGGTGCTCTACACCTCCCCTCTCAAGGCCCTCTCCAACCAGAAGTTCGGCGACCTCTGCCTGCGTTACGGCGAGGACAACGTGGGACTGGTGACCGGCGAGACCTCGATCCGGCCCTTCGCCAAGGTGGTGGTGATGACCACCGAGATCCTGCGCAATCTGGTGTACGACGACCCGCTCTCTCTGGAGAGGGTCTCCTGGGTGATCCTGGACGAGATCCACTACATCGACGAGTACCCGAGGGGGACGGTCTGGGAGGAGGTGATCGTGCAGGCGCCGCAGCACATCAAGTTCATCGGGCTCTCCGCGACCATCACCAACGTCGACGAAGTGGCCGCCTGGATGACCGAGCGCCGGGGTCAGATGGCGGTGGTGGTGCGGCATGAGCGTCCGGTCGAGCTCCGCACCTGGCTCGGGATGCGCAATCAGCTGCTGCCATTGCTGGACTCCGAGGGGCGGCTCGACCGTCACACCCTGGAGCGGGCCCAGGAGGATCGCAGCGGGGATCGGCGGATGGGTGGGGGCCGACTGGCCTGGGCGTCGGAGAACGACATGCTCCGGATCCTGGACCAGCTGGCGGAGCTGGAGATGCTGCCAGCGATCTACTTCATCTTCTCCAGGAGGGGCTGCCGGGAGGCCCTCGCCCGCTGCAGTGCCCACCGGGTGGACTTGACCTCATTAAACCAGAAGTTCCAGATCGACGAGGTGCTGGCGGAGCGGCTGGCCCAAGTGGAGGATCCCGACGAGGCGGAGCTCTATGGGCGCTCGCTGTCGATGGACCTGCTGCGGCGCGGGATCGCCATGCACCACGCCGGGCTCCTGCCCTACGTCAAGGAGACGATCGAGGCGCTCTTCCAGAGAGGTCTGCTGAAGGTCGTGTTCGCCACCGAGACCCTGGCCCTCGGTCTCAACATGCCGGCCCGGGCCTGCGTCATCTCGACCTTCACCAAGTTCGACGGCCAGGGCTTCGCGGCGCTGCGGAGCGGTCAGCTGGCCCAGCTCCTGGGCCGAGCCGGAAGACGGGGGATCGACTCCATCGGCCACGGGGTGATCCTCCGGGACCCGGAGGTAGACCTGGGGGTCATCTGCGAGACGCTGCTGGGCAACGACATGGCAGTGGAGTCCAAGTTCGCCCCCACCTACAACATGACCCTGAACCTCCTCCGGCGGCACACCCCCGCGGAGGCGGAGGAGCTCTTGGAGCAGTCCTTCGGGCAGTACCAGCGGATCCGAGCTCTGGACAACCTGAAGGAGCGACGACCCAATCTGGAGGCCCGGCTGGACGACCTGCGCCAGCGCCGCTTCCGACACCCCAAGATCGCCTGTACCGAACGCACGCTGAGCCAGTTCCTGGGAGCTCGGAACGGGCTGAACCAGGCCCGGGAGGAATCCAGGAAGCTGCGGAGGCAGCACTTCCGGGACCGCCGTCGGGGCCGTTTCGGCGAGGGTACCCAGGACCCGGCGGGAAGGCTGGAGCGGCTCCGCCGGACGATCCGCCAGGAAGAGCGTCGGATCTCCTCGTCCCCCTGTCCCACCTGTCCGCTCCTCTCCGACCATCAGGCGAGCCGCCGAGAGGTCGACGAGATCCAGGTGGAGCTGGAGGGAGCTGAGGCGGCGGCACGGGCCCGTGAGCACGAGTACCGCACCCAGCTGCAGGCCTACCGCTCGGTTCTGGCCCAGCTGGGATACCTAGCCCAGGACCGGCCCACCCGGCTGGGTCTGCTGGCGGCGGCGGTCTACGGCGAAAACACCCTCCTGGTCTCCCAGACGGTGGCCGACGGTTGGCTGGACGAGATGTCCCCGGAGGAGATCTGCGCCACCTTGGTGATGCTGGCCGCCGAGGACCGCAATCCGGACCGCCCCAGTGGCAAGCGACGGATGCCGACGGCCCGGCTGGAGAAGGTCGCCCGGCGCCTGCGCCAGGCCCAGCGCGACCTGGCCGAAACCGAGTCCGAGTGGGGCCTTTCGGAGAGCCGCAGCCCCTCCTTGGACTACGTCGATTACGTCTACAACTGGTCCCGCGGGGTACCCCTCACCGAGCTGCAGCCCCCGCCGGGGGTGGACACCGGGGACGCGCTTCGGGCCACCAAATCGGGCTACGCCCTGGCCCGCCAGCTGGAGCAGGGACTGGCCGGTTGGTCACTGCAGGGAGCGGTCGGCAAGGCCCGTCAGAGCTTGGAGCGAGACCTGGTCCGTCGCCTTTGAGCGACGGGGAACGAGTCGGCCGCCAGTACGACGCGATGGCCCAGGCTTACGCGGCCGATGTCGAAGACAACGCCTTCAACGCCTATTACGAACGGCCCGCGACGATCCGTCTGCTCGGCGACGTTGCCGGCAAACGCGTCCTCGAAGTGGGCTGTGGCCCGGGGTCGCTCACCAGCTGGCTGGTCCAAGCGGGCGCAACGGTGACCGCCATGGACGTCAGCGAGGAGATGGTGCGCACCACCCGCCGCCGCGTCGGTGACCGAGCCCAAGTGCTCCTCGCCGATCTTGAGCAACCACTCCGCTTTCTCGCGAATGGGTCGGTGGATCTCGTCGTCGCCTCGCTCGTGCTCCACTACCTGCGGGACTGGGATCGAGTGTTCCGCGAGTTTCGCAGGGTCCTGGCCAGTGACGGGCTGGTCGTCTTCTCGACCCACCATCCGGCGATGGACTGGCAGCTACTCCGCCCGGACGACTACTTCGCCGTCGACCAGATCACCGAGAGCTGGAACAAGGGAGGCCGAGACTTCCCCGTCACCTTTTGGCGGCGTCCACTTACCGCGATGACCAGCGCCATCACTGCTCCGGGGTTCGTCATCGAGAGCATCAGCGAACCGAAGCCGACACCCGAGCTGGCTCAGCGTGACGCCAGCGCCTACCGGTTACTGCTCACTAAGCCCGCTTTCCTCTTCTTTCGACTGCGCCTGAGCGCCTAAGGGTCTGTCACCCAGGGAGCTCGTACAGCGGTCCCCAAATCGCTTGACGATGAGGGGGTCCTGGGACAGGTCGCGGTAAATGGAGTAGCTAGACGTACCGGGAGGCGTCTGCAGTAGCCAGGGATCCTCTCGCGTTCCCGCTCTTGTCAGATCATCTGCTCCAGCTTCTAGCCGGCGCACTCGCGGCGTTGGCTCAAAGAGTGACGCTCAACGCTCCTCGGGGACGATCGACTCGGGCACCCCGACTACGCGATAGGGAAGGTCGCTGATGTCGAAATAGCGCACCGGCTTGCGCATCCGCTTGGCAATGCCCACCTGCACCTTTAGGCCGAGCGACAACGACCCAAAGACCCACATCTCCTCGCAGCGCGCGATCAGGTTGTTCATCGCCTCGCGCACCAACTCCTTGGGGACTGTATGCAGCAGGTAGTAGTCGAACATCATGAATGGGGTGATCGGCACCCGGCCCTCGTCGAGGACGAACTTGGTGAGCTGCTGACGCCAGAAGAAGGTGCGGTTGCTCATGGCCACGTAGACCAGTGCCTTCGGCCGGCGCAGCGTCCGCTCCGCCTGCTCGGCGGGGCTGGCCCTGGGAGTCGGAGTGAAGATCAACTCCAGGATGTCGTCGGCGGAGCGTTCCGTGACGGGCGCGGCCTCGGTTCTTACTTCCCCATCTGGGGTCGCCCGGCCCCGCCCAGTCGGCGACTCCTCCCCGGGAGTGGGCGCGCTCAGCGCACCGGCTACATCCAAGTCGTCAATCCCACCCAAGATCTGCGGTCGAGTATACCGGCCGTGTGCTCCTGGAACTCACCCCAGGGAGTCGACCTGGGTCAACTCCCGGAGGGCAGTCAGCGCTCGTGTCAGCAGAGCCCGGTGCTCGGGCAGGTTGAGCCAGCGACTGGCGCCCGAGGGGTGCGGGAGCGGCAGTAGCAGGGGCCGATCGGAAGACAAAATGGCATCCCCAGGACTCAGATCCACTCCCGCCGGGCCGAAAACTCGACCCACGGCGAGGTGCATCTGGAGCTGGCCCAGAAAGCGCTCCAGGGCCATCTGCCCCACTGCCAGGATCAGCCACGGTTGCTGGAGCGAGAGCTGACTCTCAAGGTGGCCGCGGCACAGTTCGACTTCGGCCGGGCTGGGGCGCCGGTCGCCAGCGCCCGAGGAAGCGGGGCCGGGAAAGCATTTGGTGATCGAAGTCAGGTAGATTCGGCGTCGAGCCTCTTCCTCATCGCCGAGCCCCGCCTCCGCGAGCCAGCGGAAGAGCTGGTGTCCGGCCCGACCACTGAAGGGGCGTCCCACCCTCTCCTCCACCCGACCCGGGGCCTGCCCGACCAAGGCGATGCGGCTGAGCAACGGAGCTGCCAGGACGGGGGCGGCACGATCCAGCAGTCCCCCCTCCTCGCAGCGTCGACACTCCAGGATTTGCCGGTGCAGCCGAGAGAGGCTACCTTCCCCGTCCACCTCCTCAGCGGCAGCTCGTCGAACCCGATTCCCACCCGAAGCTGCGGCCACCGGATGCTATCCTAGGCCCATCACGGTCGTCATCTCGGCGACCCCGTAGAGACACCAGGTCTCGAGGTCTTGTGCATGCCTCACGGCTCAGACCCGCGCCGACGGCCTGATCAGCAGTCCCCAGACTCGGGGGCATCGGTCCCGCCGCCCTGGTGGAGCGCCCTCTCGGACCGCCAGCTCCCCGCGGAGGGGCCTCGGGTTCGGCAGCGGACAAGCTGGCGCGACCGTCTCGTGCCGCTCGGCGTCCGGCTCAGCGTTCCAGTGGTGATCCTGGCCGTGGTGGGAGCGGTGGTGGCGTTCGGTTTCGGTTACCAGCTCCTCGGCGACGTTGTCGCGGCGGCCGTGGTGGCAGGATTGGTATTGGTCAGCGTGATCCACCACCGCCGGTCGACTGCGGTTGGGGACCCCGGCTGGTGGCGCTGAGGGAGCGAGGGTCCCACCGGGAGCGAGGGATCCCGGGCGGTTCTCTGATCGCCGCCTGGCCACTGGCGGTATCGGTTCTGGGCGGGTGGCTCAGGCAGCAAGCCCGCCGCCCAGGTCCGGTCGGTGGCGTGGCGGGATTAGCAGTGGTGGTGGTGAACCGGTCCGCCAGGCTCTTGAATGAGGTCAGCGCGGAGGTGGCCAGAGCAACCGCCCGCGCGGACGAGAGCGACAAGGATGGCGGCCCAAAGCATCGGTCAGGGAACCGTAAGGCGGGTCCCAAGTCCGCCGCCGCGAGGCGAGCGAGGCCGCCGGGCTGAAGCGTCAGCCCCAGTCGGTGGCCGGCTCTGGTGGCTCGGGCAGCAGCTCCGCCTGCAGGGTGGCGGCATCTTTCTGTATCTCTCTCCGGTAGGCGCGCTGGGAGGGGTTGGGGACCAGGTCGAAGAACCGGTAGCACTCCGCCAGTTCCACCCCGCACCGCCGACCCACCTCCCGGGCGCCACGCTCCATTCCCTCTCGCATGTCGCTGGCGTCGAATTGGCTGTGGTGCTCTCCGAGGGCAGCCATCTTGTTCTCCAGGTCGATGGGCTGCAGAGGGATGGCGATGTCAGAGTCGGAGGAGGCGCCGACGAAGACGAACCGCACCTTGTGAGGTTGCAACCCCTCCTCGCGGAGGAGCTCCGGGAAGGCCCTGGCGTCCCTGGCGCTGGGGAAGATCGCGTCCAGGGCAGCGTCCCCGGCGGCCCGGTGATCAGGGTGGTTGAGGTAGCCACGACCGAACCACCGGTTGGTGGGATCCATGGTGATCACCGCCTCCGGGCGCAGCTCGCGAATGACCCGGACCAGGTCCCTCCGCACCGCCAGGGTGTTCTGCAGGACACCGTCGGGATAGCCGAGGCAGCGCACCTCAGAGACTCCGAGGTGCTGCGAGGCAAGCCGTTGCTCCGCGAGGCGGACCCGGCTCAGCTCGCCGGCGGGGATGGTGGGGTCGTCGCTGCCCGCGTCACCGTCAGTGACCAGGCAGACCGCGCCCTGACAGCCTTGGCGCGACCAGGCGGAGAGCACCGAGGCGGCCAAAAAGTCGCAGTCGTCGGGGTGTGCCACCACGACCAGGGCCCGCTCAGGGACGTACTCGAACAGCTCGAGTGTGGGGAGTGTCGGAGTGGGAGGACCCGCCTCAGCGGGCTCGCTGGATGCCATCTCAACCAGTTATCCTGCCAGCCGTGAGCCTCGCTCTGCCTCGCACCCCTCGGATCGCGACCTTCTCGATCGTCGCCACCGACGGCGTGGACTGGGGAGTGGCCGTCGCGTCTAAGTTCCTGGCGGTGGGCAGCGCGGTGCCAGCCGCTCGGGCGGAGGTGGGCGCCATCGCCACCCAGGCCATGGCCAACACGGGCTACAAGCAACTGGGGTTGGACCTGCTGGAGGCGGGCAGACCGGCCAGTGAGGTGGTCGAGGTGCTCACCGGCGACGACGAAGGACGGGAGCACCGCCAGCTGGGGGTGGTGGACCGGCACGGAGGCGCCGCCACCTACACCGGATCGCAGTGCTTCGAGTGGGCCGGAGGGCGGACTGGTAAAGGGTGCGCCTGCCAGGGCAACATCCTCGCCGGCCCCGAGGTGGTCGACTCCCTGCTCTCAGTGTTCGAAGGCTCGACCGGCGACCTGGTCGACCGGCTGATGGCCGCCCTGGCTGCCGGTGACCTGGCCGGCGGCGATCGACGCGGGCGGCAGTCCGCCGCGATCTTGGTGGTCCGCCGACACGCCGGCTACGGGGGATTCGACGACCGAATGGTGGACCTGCGGGTCGAGGACCACCCCCGGCCCATCCCCGAGCTATCTCGGCTGCTGGATCTGTGGCGGCTTTACTTTGAGAAGGCGTCGCCTGAGTCAATGCTGCCCGTGGATGACGCCATGTACACCCGATTGCGGAACGCCCTGGAGCGGGCGGGGCGGCTTCCGACGGGGGGCAGCACCGACCAGCTCTGGTCGGCCTTCGACGCCTGGGTCTCGGAGGAGAACCTGGAGGAGCGCCTCTCCAGCCGAGGGGAGATAGATCCTCTAGTGCTGTCCAAGCTGGAGGCGCTCCCGTCAGCGGGTTAGCGGACGCCATCCACCGCCCACCTTGTGCCACCAACCGACGAGCTCGCGGCACCGACTGTTCTGGTGCCGCGGACATCCCAGCACCGGTCCCCAGAGACCACGTGATGGCAGGCTGCGAGATCTCGCCTCTGGAAGCTGACCCTGGCTAACCTCGCTTGCTGTGGCCGGAATCGGCGAAGCGAAGCCACGCTCAGAAGTGGTCCTGGCGGTAAACCCACTGTCGGAGCGGCCAGACACCAGCGACATGCTCATGATTCGTGGCGTTTTTCGGGGAAAGCTAGGTGAGGCGCCCACTCGCATCGAGGGGGTCGTTCCAGGGTCAAGGACCGCGCGCAACTCATCGGCGAACACTACGCATTCGTCCTCGTGGCGCTGCAGATCCATCACGAGACCGAGGACGAACTGCTGTGGCCCAAGCTCAATGAGCGCGTCGAGTTCAAGCGGGACCTGGTGACCCGAATGGAGGCACAACACGAGGAGATCGCGCACCAACTGACCCGGTCGAACGAGGCCCTGGAGCGCTGGTCCAAGACGGGCACGGCTTAGGACGCCACTCCGCTGCTGGACAGCCTGACCGACCTGCTGGAGCAGCACTTAGGTGAAGAGGAGCAGCAGATCCTCCCCATCGCGGCGGAGGATCTAGCCGTCGCAGAGTGGGGCGAATTGGGCGAGCAGGGCATGGCGGCGGTGCTGCCCCAATGGCTGCCGATCATCCTCGGCCTCTGCCGGAGAACTCTTCCCCCGGCCGTCCCACCGATATTCCTCCCGCACCTACCAGAGGACGTCTACGACCTCTGGTCGAGTCACCGCGAGAGCCTGTTCGCGGTCCAAATGGCTCTGCTGGCATGGACGGCGTAGTGGGCTAGGTGGCTTCTCCGGTGCCCAACTGACCGATGGCCCCACCTGAGTCTTTCTGTCGAGAGGTTCCGACCCCGGCTGAGCTGACGTGACCCGGAGTGCAAAATATCCGGCATGACCAGTGAGAGTCCGAAGTCAGAACTTCACCGCGATCTCCAGGACGCCCGCGAGTCCCTGCTCTGGAAGCTGGAAGGGCTACCGGAGTACGACATCCGCCGGCCCATGGTGCCGACCGGGACGAACCTGCTCGGCCTGATCAAGCATGTCGCCATCAACGAGGCGGGGTACTTGGGTAACACCTTCGGCCGGCCATTCGAGGAGTTACTGCCGTGGTTCGGGGACGACGCCGAGGTGAATGCGGACATGTGGGCCACCGCCGACGAGACGAGTGAGCAGATCACTGGGCTCTACCGCAGGGTTTGGGCGCATTCGGATGCCACGATTGCGAAACTCGGGCTGGATGCTGTCGGACACGTACCGTGGTGGGGCGACGCGAACGAGGTAACCTTGCTCAGGATCCTGGTGTACGTGATCGCCGAGACCAATCGGCACGCCGGGCACGCTGATATCGTCCGCGAGCTCATCGACGGAGCCGTCGGATGGCGCAAGGGCGACGACAGCATGGCTCCCGGCGATCAGGCGTGGTGGGAGAGCAACCGACACCGACTGGAACGCACGGCCGAGGAGGCGGGGCTCAGCTAGTTATTTGTGGACCGGTTGAACGAAAGCGGGAGAACGGGCTCGATCCCGCGACATGCGCCGGGTTGGGGCAATCTATAGCCGCTCCGCAGGTCTTCAGACGGGAGTGGGCGGCGTTCGGCTCATCCGGCTGAGGTGGTAGAGGAGCAGCTGCTGAGCACTGAACGCGGCCGCACCGTAATCGGAGGTCAGCTCTAGGACTTCTCTGGCCAGCGGCATCAGCGGTAGCCCGTAGGCGAGCTGGACTGCCTTGCGCACTCCTAGGTCGTCGGCCACCACCACCGCACGACCCTGTACCCGGGTGAGGTACTGACTGGCCGTCCACGGGCCTAGTCCGGGCAGCTCGGTCAGCCTCGCTCTCACCTCGGCGTCGGATGCCGACTCCAGAGCCTCGAAGTCGAGTGCGCCACTGCAAACGGCCGCTCCCAGAACCCCCAGGCAGCGGGCTTTGGCTCTCGTGAGGTGAACCTCGGCCCACACTTCCGAAGTAGCCGCAGCCATCAGCTCGGGATCTGGGCAGATCACGAACTCCTCCCCCAAGGCCATCCGCCGCCCCAGGCGCTGAAGGATGGCCCGCCGCACCGTTAGCGCGAGGGTCAGGTTCACCTGCTGCGCAGTGACCATGGCAAGAAGTGCTCCTAGGGGATCGAGCGCCCGGACCGGGAAGACTCCGGGATGGAGCTGCATGAGGCCGGCGATGACCGGATCGCGCCGGCCCAGCGCCGCGAGAGGGGCTCGCTCGTCGACGAACATTGAGTCCAGTCGGGCACGCAGACCTGCCGTAGGTTGTCTGGGACTCACTTCCACCTCGAGGACTGAATCCGTGCCGGTGCGGCGCAGCCAGACAGCTCCCACCTCGCCATCGATCCGGTACGGCCTCAGGAATCTGTGGCCATCCCAGCGGTCCATCAGGTCGTCCCCATGGCGACTGAAGCGCGCCAGCGAGGCGTCTAGATCGAGGCCCGCAGGCAACTCGAGTCGATCCAGTGGGGTGCCCTGGATCAAGGCGCGGGGGAGGCGATCAGGCGCGGGAGCCGGACCGCGTCAACTCGCCTTCTGAGTACCCCCAACCGCGCTCGGCGGTCGCCGGGCCGGTCGGTCCCAGGGCGGTTCCAGCCCCCTCACTGAAGTGGGCGGGGTCCCGCCGGGCCAGCAGGGCGGGGATCGCCCGGCTGACGGTGAGGACGAGAAACCAGCCCAGGAACAGGGGCACACCGATGCCCCACATGTCCAGGGCGAGGTAGAAGTGGAAGTCGTAGGGGTCCATGGCTTGAAAAGCGGCCATCAGCAGTCCAGCCAGTCCGAAGGCTAGACAGGTCAGCACGAAAGCATGGGCAAGCATGCGTCCCCGGACCGCCCGAAAGCGGTCCAGAGCGTTGCTGCGCTCGGGAAGCTCAGCTCCTCGATGCCAGCCCCGCCACAGAAAGAGCAGCAGCGCCGCGCCTGCCAGCCCACCGCCGGCAAGGACGACGACCCCGAGGGCGATCATGTTCTGGGCCACGGTCAGCGACAACTGCTGGGTCACGCCGTAGACCCCCTCGTTGAGCAGCAGGCCACCTCCGGTGAGCAGAGTCCCCGCAAATATCCCGATCACCGCAACCGCCGACCTGTCAGGACCCCGCCACTGATGGCTCGGGGTGCGCGCGTCGATGGCGCTGAGCGCCTGCCAGACCAGCGGGGCGCCGATGGTCCACCCCACCCAGGGCGGTACGATCGCTGGCAGCCAGTCGACCAGCGGGTTGAAGTGGAAATCGTAGACATCCCAGATCCGCAGGACGTTCATGCTCAGCCAGATCGCCAGGGTGTACGCCAGCAGGTAGAAGAACGCGCCCACCACCAGTTGGTACCTGGCTTCGGCCAGTCGCTGCAGGCCGCCTGGGGGGCCGGCGAGCAGCCCCGCGACCTTCCAGTAGAGCGGTCCGAAGAGGACCAGCACCAGCAACACTGGCGTGAACCAGGGGAGGATGTCCAGCAGCAAGTTGAAGTGAAAGGCAACTGGGTTGATGGCCTTCAGCAGGACCATCAAGATCCACACAACCCCGACGAAGGCGAGGCCTAGGAAACAGGCGCCAACCAGCACCTCGAAACGGCGTTGGACCAAGATCGCCACCTTCACCGGGAACCATGGTAGCGGCCGATACCTGGCTCCACCTGCACTGGTTTCGCAAGGGTCTCCAGGCAGACTGGTGCGCCATCCCGATCAGGTGACACGACCCCTCTCAATCGGCCCGCACCCGCCGCTGGGGTACACCGTCTCGCCCCGCGCCAGCATGGCCACGAAGTGCTCGATGCGCCGAGACCGCGTCTCCACCCGTGTGGCCTGACTGATCCGGTAGACCACTTCGTATCGGTTTTGGCTGGTCAGGATTTCAAACGTGGCGTGGGCGCGAGGGATGAGCTCCAGTGCGGCAGCCAGCTCCTCGGGCATCTCCATGGCGTACTGGGGGGCATCGGCCGCATCCCAGCTCCCATCGGTGGGGGCCCGCGCCACCGCGGCCAAGCCGGTCGAATGCATCCGGCCCTCGCCGGTCAACCGGGCGACATTCTGGATGTCATTCCGCGACCACTGGGTGCGGGTGAATCGCGGCGTGAACCGCCGGCGGTAGGTGAACTCGTCACGCCGCTGGACCTGGCCATCGATCCAGCTATGACAGAGAGCTTCGTCGAGCGCCTGCTCAACACTAAGACTGGTTGGGTTCCTAGTGCCCCTTTTGGCCAGCACCAGCCACGCCTCCAGGTGATCGCGGCTGTGATTCACGAGCCATCGCATCCAGGCCGCGGCATCGGCTACGGTCAGTTCAGGAAGATCAACATTCAAATAGGGCGAACTCCTCCTCGCGACTCCGACTCTTCATCGCGCAGGGGAGGTGCGCTGACGGCCCATGAAGCCGCTTCCACCGGATAGGCCGCGGGCTTGGGCGGAAAAGATGGGCGCACGGATCAGGCTATTGGGCTCTAAGTACTGCGCGTTGTTGACCATCTCCTGCTTGCTGAGCTGAGTCGCTCACAGGGCACCTGGGTTGTTCAGGCCTCGACCAAGTGGACACCGTAGGCAGCGAAGCGAAAGTCCCTCGTAACCACGCTGAGTTCCTCGAGCTGCGCCTGGGCCACGAGCATGCGGTCAAACGGATCGTCGTGATGTCTCGGGAGAGAGCCCGCAACCAGAGCATGGGCAAGGGAGATCGGAAGACTCGTGAATCCGTTTGATTCCAGCTGTGCAGCTAGGTCATCCGGTGCTCGGAGCTTTCCAAGCGAGCTCTTGAGGGAGATCTCCCAGGCCGTCGCGGCCGAGACAAACACCCCGTTAGACGGATCCGCGATCGTTGCCCGAGCCGCCGGCGCCAACCTCCGGTCAGCCAGCCACCACAGAAGCACATTGGTGTCTAGTAGGACTCTTACTGCCCCTCTCCCCTGAACGCGGCAGCTACTTCTGGAGGCAGCTCATCGAAGTCGTTGGCGAGGTGGACTAAACCGCGCCAAGCCCCCGGCACGCGCGGCTCAGTTCGATGTCCGATCGGAACAAGTCGGGCAACCGGTCTGCCGGCACGCGCGAGGACGATCTCTTCGCCACGTGCGACCCGGTCAAGCAACTGGGAGAGGTGGGTCTTAGCCTCGTAAATGTTGACGCTCGTTGCCATCACGCTGGATCATATCTGGTCAGACTAGATCTAGTCAAGTCGCTTGGCGCCATCCGGTGGGGGTGGATCTAGAGCGACCGAAAAATCACCGCCAGACCGGCGAATATCAGCACCACGGAAACAAGTGCAAGACAGCCAAAGTCGAAGCTGACCAGCATGCGGAACCATCCGGAGAGCTCTCCAACCCCAGGGGAGCGAAGGGGTCGCGACCCTTCCTGGATCGGCCCCTGCCGGGCCACCGGCTCTTCAGCCCGCGCCCGCGCCCAGATGCTCCGCAGGCTGATGGCGGCGCCGCCCGCCATCAGGAGACCGACGGCCAAGATCACGATCCCCAATCCGACGCCCCCTGACGGGGGGACCGCTGCGACCAGCAAACTGGCTAGGGGCATCGGGCCTCACCCGAGAGATGAGGAGGTGCCCGGCGCAACCTAGGGCAAGGAGCGGTATTCGTGCCTCGCCTCGCAGACCCAGCCACCCAGAGACACGACGGTGATGACCAAGCCGACGATCACCACCTCCAGCTTAGTGATCACGCCGATCAGGGACATGGCGATCCCGATGGCCAGCAGGATGGGCCAGAAGCTGGGTCCGGGAAGATGGTGGGGGTCCTCCTCTCCGTGGCTCAACGGTGACTCCACCGAGGGCTCCTCATTTGGCATGCGCAGCCGCCAGGTACAGGACAGCCCAGATGAATCCGAGTCCCAGCATCAGGATCCCGATCCCGGTCAGGAGCAGCCCGAACCGCACATTCGCGCGGGCCTCTTTGCGTTGCATCAGTGGTCCCCTGTTCCCGGCTGCGCCAGCGGTGGCGTGGGATTGACACCTCCGAGTAAACCACGGTCGGAGGCACTGGTGGTGCTGGCCGAGCCAGCGTCTGCCGCTGCCAGCCATCCGATCGTCGCCAGGATCACCACCGTCGCCCAGGTGGCGGATCCCAGCGCCAGATGCAGGTCCTGGAGCGCGTCCGGGGCTTGGAGAGTCGCCACCAGTCCGCCGGCGGCGATCTGCGCCAACAGCAGTACGGCCAGGAGATCGGCCACCGCGCGCGCGCCTTTTATTCCTCGCCAGCGCCGGGCGGCGCGCATCACGAAGAGCGCGATCAGGATGGTCGCGATCAGAACCATCAGTCGATGGACGTCCTGAATGATTACCAACTGCTGGGGTTGGCCGGAGGAGGATGTGCAGCCAGGCCAGGAGGGACAGGCGTAAGTTGCTCCCCCGTCGACGACCAGCGATCCCGAGATCATCACCAGGAAGGTGGCAACCCCGGCCCACCAGCCGACGGGATTGAGCCGTCGCACGAGCCCAGGTCTTCGCTCGACCAGAGTCGCGACCGCAGTGACCCACACCACCCCCAACAGGATCATCGCCGTCAGCAGATGCAGCGCGACCGTGATCGGGGCGTTGTGGGTGATGACGGTAACCGCACCCAGGATGATCTGGATAATGATGATCACCAGGGCCGCCAGGGCGGGCCGGAAAACGGCCGGGCGCTGGCGCGCGTAGCGCCAGGCGGCCAGGGCGGTCAGGATCACGAAGACTGTGACCAACGACACCAGGTAGCGGTGGGACTGCTCCAGGATCGAATGGAAGTTGTCGATCGGGCCCAACTGGCCATAGCAGAGCGGCCAGCCGGGGCAACCCATCCCGGACTCGGTGACCCTGACTGTGCTGCCCAGAATCACCAGGAAGTAGGTGAGCACCCCGGTCACCAGTGCCAGGATCGGAAGCAGCCGGGAGAGTCGCTGGGGAATTAGCCCCAGGGGATTCCGGGTCAAGGAAGCGCTGTGCCCGGCGGATTTATCTGGTGACCGGACAGCCGCCAGTCCCGCAGGGGCCGGTCGCTGGTGATCGGGGGCAGGTCCTCAAAGTTGTACGGAGGCGGCGGGGAGGTGGTGTACCACTCCAAGGAGTTGCCCTCCCAGGGGTCGTTGGGAGCGGTCTTGGGGCCATGCAGTGACAGCACGACGTTGTACAAGAAGACCAGGATCGCCAGCCCGATGATGAACGACCCGATGGTCGAGGTGAGGTTGAGTGCGCCCCAGCCGCGGTCGATGCCGTAGGTCGCGATCCGACGGGGCATCCCCAGCACCCCGAGGATGTGCATCGGCATGAAGGTGAGGTTGAACCCAATGATCAGCAGCCAGAAGTGCCACTTACCGAGGCGCTCGCCGAGATACCGACCGAAGATCTTCGGCCACCAGTAATAGAGCCCTGCAAAGACAGCGAAGAGCGACCCTCCGACCAGCACGTAGTGGATATGGGCGACCACCCAGTAAGTGCCGTTGAGCTCGTAGTCAATGCCCAAAGACGACAGGAAAACCCCGTCCAAACCGCCGATGAGGAACATCAGGACAAATCCCACCGCGAAAAGCATCGAGGTGGTGAACCGAATCGAACCACCCCACAAGGTCCCCAACCAATTGAAGATCTTTACCCCGGTCGGTACAGCGATCACCATCGTGCTCGCCATGAAGAAGATCTGAACCGGCAATGGCAAACCCACGGTGAACATGTGGTGGGCAAAGACCATGAACCCCAGTACCCCGATGGCCGCCATGGAGACCGCCATGGCCCGGTAGCCGAAGATCGGTTTACGGGTGAATACCGGCAAGATTTCCGAGATCAGACCGAACCCGGGCAGCACCATGATGTACACCGCTGGGTGTGAATAGAACCAGAAGATCAACTGATAGAGGACAGCATTCCCGCCCGACGCCGGGTTGAAGAAGTTGGTCCCCAGCTGGCGATCCAACAGCACCATGGCCAGGGCGGCCGCCAAGAACGGCGAGGCCAGCAGGACCAGAGCGGAGGTGACCTCCATCGACCACACGAAGAGGGGGATGCGAAACCAGGTCATCCCGGGAGCCCTCATCCGGTGGATGGTGACCAGGAAGTTGACTGCCCCCATCACCGACGAGATGCCCAGGATGTGCAACCCCAAGATCCACAGGTCTTGACCCACCTGGGGGGTGTACAGCTTCTCGGCCAGGGGGACGTATCCGGTCCATCCGTCGGATGCGGCGCCTCCCGGCAGCAAGAAGCCGCTGTACATCACCAGTCCGCCCAGCGGCACCAGCCAGAAGGCGAAAGCGTTGATGCGGGGGAACGCCATGTCCTTGGCGCCGATCATCAAGGGCACCATGAAATTCCCAAACGCGCTCCACACCGGAATCACGAACAAGAAGATCATCGTGGTTCCGTGCATGGTGAATAGCTGGTCGTACTGTTGAGCCGTGAGCAGGTTGTTGTTGGGCTCGGCCAACTGGGTGCGAATCAGCAGCGCCATCAGACCACCGATGCCGAAGAAGATGAAGGTCGTGAAGAAGTAGAGAATCGCGATTCGCTTGTGGTCGGTGGTGGTAACCCACTCCCAGACCTTGCCGTAAGAGCGCGGTACCGGCCGGGAGAGGGGCAGGTCAGCGGAGCTCATGAATCCTCACAACCAACTCAGGAAAGACTGCCGAGATAACTCTGGTACTGGGTCATCGACACGACCTTGACGGTGATCAGCATCGTGTCGTGACCGACACCGCAGAACTCATAGCACTGGCCCTGGAAGATGCCAGTTTCGCTGGCCTCGATGAAGGCGTGGTTGGTGATCCCCGGAAGAGCGTCGATCTTGGCCCCCAACGCCGGCACCCAGAATCCGTGGATGACGTCCTTGGAAGTGGTGGTCAGGCCGATCGGAGTGTTGACCGGGATCTCCATTGTCCGGATCGAGCTCTTGCCGTCGGGGTAGGTGAAGGTCCAGTAGAACTGCTGCCCGGTGACGTGAATCGCGACTGGATCGCGACCAGCCGTTGTCGCCGCGCTCGGACCGCTGCGCAGATAGCCGACATTGACGACGTTGAGGATGAAAAGCGCGAACAGCAGCACCGCGGGGCCGGCGATCCAGGCCCTCTCCAGCCGCTTGTTGCCGCGGACCTGGGCCGGCATCTCGTCGTCCGACCGCCGCCGGAAGCGAAAGCAGGCGTAGAGAATGGCCCCTCCCACCCCCAAGAGAACCACGATCGAGCAGACCAAGAAGACGTAGAAGAGCATGTCGATGGTCCGGGCGGGGGGACCGCCGGGATTGAGGAAGTTGGTGTTGGCCGCCAGGGCCGGGGAAAAGGTCAGGATGCCCGCACTTAGGATGCCAAGCGAGGTCGCGGCGAGCAGCTTGCCGCCAAGGTGGGCACCTCTGGTCTTCAACCGGTCCTCCGCAACTCCCTGTCCTAGGTCCCAACGGGGGCTAACCGTGGGTCCCGCGCCAAAAGGCGAGTCGAGTATGGCCATCGGCTGATCTCACTGTCAAACGGGAGCAGCTCGGGTGGTCGGGGCGGTCAGGAACTAAGATGGAAGTGTCGGCGGCGGGAGTTCCAAGAGTGGGGAAAGCATGGTTGTAGGCTCGTCTCAGGACCCCCTCGGAGTCAGGGCGGAGTTGGTGGCCGGAGGGCCGAGCTACTACAGCCTCGGCCGGCTCCGCGACCTGGGGATCGCGAACCCCGACCCGCTGCCCAGCACCGTCAAGGTCTGGCTGGAGATGCTCCTTCGGGAAGCTGGCGGTCGCCATTCCACGCCGGAGAATGCCATCTTCCTTGCCAACTGGAGAGGGCTGGTGGCGGAGGAAGACCGAGAGCGGGAGCTGCCCTATTTTCCGGCCCGCGTCCTGCTCCAGGATTTCACCGGAGTCCCGGCCGTGGTCGATCTGGCCTCGATGAGATCAGCCATGGTTCGGGCCGGGGGCGATCCCGGTCGGATTGACCCCTTGGTTGATGCCGACCTGGTCATCGATCACTCCGTCCAGGTGGATGCCTTTGGCAGCGACTCAGCCTACGCCACAAATCTGGAGCGCGAATACCAGCGCAACTTCGAGCGCTACAGCCTGCTGCGCTGGGCCCAACAGGCCTTTCGCGGATTTCGGGTGGTGCCTCCCGGGATGGGGATCTGCCACCAGGTCAACCTTGAGTACCTGGGCCGGGTGGTCCAGCTCCGCGATCAGAACGGCCGCCAGGTGGCCCTCCCGGACACCCTGGTGGGCACCGACTCCCACACCACCATGATCAACGGCTTGGGGGTCCTAGGCTGGGGCGTGGGCGGCATCGAGGCCGAGGCCGCCATGCTCGGTCAGCCGCTCCTGCTCACCCCCCCACTGGTGCTCGGCGTGCGCTTCACCGGCCGCCTTCAGCCGGGAGTCACCGCCACTGACTTGGTGCTACGGGTGACTGAGTGGCTGAGGGGAGTCGGGGTGGTCGGGAAGTTTGTCGAGTTTTGCGGGGACGGGTTGGACGGGCTTTCGCTCGCCGATCGGGCCACGATCAGCAACATGGCTCCGGAGTACGGCGCCACCGCCTCGCTCTTCCCGGTGGATCAGATCGTTCTCGACTACCTCGCCATCACCGGTCGACCTCGGGAGTTGATCGACCTGGTTGAGCGCTACACCAAAGAGCAGGGTCTCTTCCGGACCGCCGACTCCCCCACCCCCACCTTCTCGGAGATCCTCGAGCTCGACCTCGACACCATCGAGCCGAGCGTCGCGGGGCCCCGCCGTCCTCAGGACCGGGTCCCACTGGCCCAGATCGGTGAGAGCTTCGTCAGCAACTTCCCCCCCCAGGTCGAGCTCCCCTCCCCGCCGGAGAAGCCCCGACTGGAGGACGGTTCGGTGGTGATCGCAGCCATCACCAGCTGCACCAACACCTCCAACCCCAGCGTGATGGTGGCGGCGGGGCTCCTGGCCAAGCGAGCGATGGAACGAGGGATCCGGCCCCCGTCGTTCGTCAAGACCAGCATGGCGCCTGGGTCGCGTGTGGTGACCGACTACCTGCGGCAGTCCGATCTGCTGCCGGCTTTGGAGTCGATCGGATTTGACGTCGTCGGGTATGGCTGCACCACTTGCATCGGCAACAGTGGTCCCCTGCCGGACGAGGTGGCGCGCGAGGTGGAGGAACAGAACCTCCAGGTGGCCGCCGTGCTCAGCGGTAACCGGAACTTCGAGGGTCGGATCCATCCCCAGGTCAAGGCCGCCTATCTTGCCTCGCCCCCGATGGTGGTCGCCTTCGCCTTGGCAGGCAGCGTTCGCCGGAACTTGACGGAGGAGCCGCTCGGGCTGGACCGAGACGGCCAGCCCGTCTTTCTCGGGGAGCTCTGGCCCACCCCCGCCGAGGTGGATCAGGTGATCGCCTCGGCGGTCAAGCCCGAGTTCTTCACCCGAGAATATGAGCGAATCTTCGGCGGTGACGAGCACTGGGCCGAGATGGACTCCCCCACCGGACCCCTCTACCAGTGGGAGTCCTCATCCACCTACATCCGCGAGATTTCGCTCTTCGAAGGCATGTCAGCTCAGCCGAAGCCGATTGCGGACATCGAGGGAGCTCGGGTTCTGGCCCTACTGGGAGACTCCGTGACCACGGACCACATCTCCCCGGCCGGGGCGATAGCCCAGACCAGCCCCGCCGGCGAATACCTGCAATCGCTGGACGTCGCGCCTAGGGAGTTCAACAGCTACGGGTCACGCCGCGGGAATCACGAGGTGATGATCCGGGGCACGTTTGGCAACGTACGGCTTCGCAACCAGCTGGCTGCCGGCAAGGAGGGGTGGTTCACCACCCACCAACCCGGCGGCGAGCCGACCACCATCTATGACGCTTCTGTCCGATACCGCGAGGAAGGGGTACCGCTGATTGTGATCGGCGGCAAAGAGTACGGCTCGGGCAGCTCCCGTGACTGGGCCGCCAAGGGGACAGCCCTGCTCGGGGTGCGGGTGGTGCTGGCGGAGAGCTTCGAGCGCATCCACCGCAGCAACCTAGTCGGGATGGGCGTGCTCCCGATCCAGTTCCAAGTGGGCGAATCCGCGGAGAGCTTAGGTCTGGACGGCACCGAATTCTTCTCAATCTCCAATCTGGCCAAGCTGCTCAAACCGCGGGCTACGCTCTCCCTGTCCGTCCAGGACCAGACGGGCCGGACCCGAGAGATCTCGGTGGTGGCCCGGGTCGACAGCCAGAACGAGGTCGACCAGCTCCGCCACGGGGGGGTGCTTCAGATGGTGCTGCGACAGTTCCTCGCCGAGTAGGCGAACTGTGACCGCAACCCACGTCGCCTCTCCGGTGGAGCGGGTGCTCCACGGCCGTGGTGCCGCCCGGTCTCTGTCCGAGGAATTGGAGCGGCTTGGGGCCATCCGGGTGGTGGTCGTGAGCGCCGCGACCCTGGCGAAGGAGACGGCGGTGATCTCGAAACTGGAGCAGGCGATCGAGTCGCGCCACCAAGCCACCTTCACTGGACTGAGCCAGCACACCCCGGATCAGGCAGTCGATGAGTTGGCCCAGTTGCTGCGCGACCTCCGAGCCGACGGCGTGGTGAGCGTCGGCGGCGGTAGCGTCATCGACGGCTGCAAGGCGGCGCTCCATGAGGTCGGAGCTCTGACTGCGGTTCATCTCGCGATCCCCACCACCTTGTCCGGAGCGGAGTTCACCGGCAGCGCCGGGATCACCGACGGTCCGACCCGGCAGAAGCGCAGCATCGTGGACCGCCGAGCGGCCCCGCGAGTGGTGATCCTGGACCCCGAGCTCGCTCTCTACACCCCGGAACGGCTCTGGCTGGGCACTGGTATCCGGGCGGTCGACCACGCGGTGGAGACGGTGTGGTCGCCTGTTCAGGACCCGCTGAGCAGCTACCTCGCGCTGGGGGCTCTCAGTCGGCTGCGATCGGCCCTTCCGAGCTGTCGTCGCGATCCGGAGGACGTCGACGCCCGCCATGAGGCGCAGATCGCTGCGTGGTGGGCGGCCCTCGGGCTCGCGGCGGTGCCGATGGGTGCCAGCCACTCCTTGGGAAAGCTGCTGGGGGCGCCCTTTGGGATTCCCCATGGCCTCACTTCCTGCGCCCTCCTACCGGCGGTGATCCAGGAGATGGCCTACAGGGATCCCGACCGGGTGGCGGCACTCGCGCCCGCGTTCGAGGTCGGAAGCCCTCACGAAGTGGCCGACGCCTGTCGCCAACTGATTGCCGAGCTCGGGCTTCCGACGTCGCTCTCCCAGGCCGGACTCGACGCGACTGACCTGCCCGCCTACCTGAAGACCGTGCCCACCGAATGGCGCGAGGTCGTCGGAGCCGCCTACTGACAGGGGGCCCACGTGATGTGCCTGCCCCATCGGGGCCTCTGATTGTTCTGGCGCCCTTCTCAAACTTCATCTGCTTCGTGGGGCGAAGCTGGCTTCCGGTCGGGCGCTGTTCTTGACAGAAAGAACGAGAGTGATTATCATTCGCATCGATGCGAGCCGAGGTCTCAGGTGCACATCGGAGACGGTTTGGTTGACCGGCGGGCGCGCCCACGGAGCGCGGTTCCTCTGGGTGCCCTGGGGCTGCTGTTGGCGCTGACTGGCACCTGCTTTTGCAACGGATTTGTGGCGCAGGCCTCTTCTGCTCTCGGGACGAGGAAGGTGGTGGCCGTGGGAGCCGAGAATGAATACGCCAACGTGATCGGCCAGATTGGGGGCCCCTACGTAAAGGTCGAAGCCATCATGAGCAACCCGAACACGGACCCCCATGCCTTCGAAGCAAGTACCCAAACAGCCCAGTTGATCAGTGAGGCCGAGCTGGTGGTGCAGAACGGCGTGGGGTATGACGCCTTCATGAACAAGCTGGAGGCAGCCTCGCCCAACCAGAGGCGGGAGGTGATTGAGGTCCAGGAGCTCCTGGGTCTGCCCTCAAGCACTTCTAATCCACATCTCTGGTACAGGCCCGCCACGATGCCGGCCGTGGCCAAGGCGGTGGCCGCGGACCTGGGGAAGCTCGTGCCGGCTCAGACCCACTACTTTCGGACCCAGGTCCAGAAGTTCGACGAGTCCTTGACTCCGTGGTACCAGACCATCGCGCGCATCAAGGCCCGCTTCTCCAAGGCTTCAGTAGCGACCACTGAACCGGTGGGCGATTACCTCCTACAGGCGGTGGATGCCGACAACCGTACGCCCTGGAAGCTGCAGGCCGACATCATGAATGGGGTGGATCCGTCGCCCCAGGAAGTGACCTTCCAAGACAACCTGTTCAAGCAGCACAGGGTCAAGGTTTTCCTCTACAACCAGCAGGTGACTGACTCGCTCACGGTCTCCTTCCTGACCCTGGCTAGGCAAGAGGAAATCCCGGTGGTGGGCCTGTACGAGACGATGCCCACGCCAGGGTATGACTACCAGACCTGGATGAGCGCTGAAGCCAAGGCCTTGGAGCGAGCCCTGTCAAGCAAGCGATCCACCACTCGGCTGTAGCGGAGGTGGACGCGACCAGAATAGACGGCGAGGAGGTCCTCAAGCTGGAAGAGGTGTCCGTCTGGCTGTCGGGTCGTCAGGTATTGCGGGAAATCAGCTTTACCCTGCGGGCGGCCGAGATGACCGGCCTGATCGGATCCAACGGGGCCGGCAAGACCACGATCTTCCGAGTGATCCTCGGCCTTCAGCGCGCCAGCGAAGGCCGAATCTGGATGAGCGGCCGTACTCGCTCCGGGCGGCAACCAGCCATCGGGTACGTCCCCCAGACCGTAGTGCTGGATCCCGATATGCCGTTGCGGGCCCGCGACGTGGTCGGACTCGGGCTAGACGGTCAGCGGATCGGGATTCCCCTTCCCTCCCGACACCGGCGACAGCTGATTGACGAAATGCTCCAGCAGGTCGATGCCACCCACTTCGCCAACGCACGCGTTGGTCGACTCTCCGGTGGTGAGCAGCGCCGGATCCTGATCGCGCACGCCCTGATCAGCCGCCCCGCACTGCTGCTCCTCGACGAACCTCTAATCAACCTGGACATCCGCAGTGAGCACGAGGTGGTGGCACTGCTCTCCCGGATCGCCAAGGAGCAGCGGATCGCGGTGCTCATCTCCGCACATGACATGAACCCCTTACTCCCGGCCATGGACCGCATCATCTACGTAGCCGGAGGCAGGACCGCGAGTGGGACCACCGAAGAGGTTGTCCAGACCGAGGTCCTGAGCAAGCTCTACGGGCGCCAGGTCGACGTGATCCGGCTACGCAATCGCGTCCTGGTGGTGTCGGGCTCGGATGAAACATCCGCCACCGACCACGAACACGCTCACGCGATCGCTGACCCTGGCCTGGTCTGAGAACGGCCCACAGATGGGATTCGTCTTCGGCCCGGGTTTCTTCCAGAGTTCCCCAGTCCAAGTGGCCCTGATCGTGGGCACGGTGGTGTCAGTGGTGTCCGGCGTGGTGGGGGTATTCACGGTGGTCAGAGGCCAGTCCTTTACTGGACACGCGCTAGCCGACCTCGGCGCCACCGGCGGGTCGGGTGCCTTCCTGCTCGGAGTCAACCAGCTCTTGGGATTCGTGGCCATCGCCGCGGTCGCCGCTGGTGCGATCGAGCTGGTGGGGCTGCGGCGGCCGCGAGGCAGAGATTTGGCAACCGGAGTCGTGCTGGGCGCGGGCCTCGGGCTGGCAGCGTTATTCCTCTATCTGGACACCACCTTCAGCAACACCACCGGCGCGTCGATCACGATCCTCTTCGGCTCGCTCTTCGCGATCGACAGCAGTCTGGTGCCGGTCATCGTTGCATTGAGTGTCATCTCCCTCGGCACAGTGCTGGTGCTGTACCGGATGCTCCTCTTCAGCTCGCTCAGTTCGGACATGGCCGCGGCGCGCGCAGTCCCGGTTCGGGCGGTGGGCGTTGGCTACCTGGTCGCGCTGGCGCTGGCGGTTTCACTGTCGGCCATGACCATCGGGGCGGTACTCAGTACTGCCTTACTCATCGGTCCGGCGGCCTGCGCACTCCGACTAACCAGGCGCCCAGGGCCGGCCCTTGCGTTGGCTGCGCTGATCGGGGTAGTGGTGACGTGGCTGAGCATCCTGCTCGCCTACGACAGCTACTACTGGCCTCCTGGCGGCCGCGGCTGGCCAGTGAGTTTCTTTGTCGTCGCCCTGGTCTTCACCTTCTATCTCCTAACTCAGGTTCCAGTTCGTGGTTGGTTCCCGAGGCGGGATCCCGGTCGGTCTTCTGCCAACCGTCGGCTTGAGGGGCGGTAGCGAAGATGTTCTCCGGATTCATGGTCACCACCTGGCTGGCCGCAACCATGGTCGCGGTGGTGGCGGGGGTCCTGGGCTTTTTCATAGTTCTGCGAGGGGCAGCCTTCATCGCCCACGCTGTGCCCAACGGGGCCTTCGCCGGGGCGGCTGCAGCAAGTCTGCTCGGCCTCAGCTCGTTGCTAGGTTTGGGAATCTTCGCAGTCGGCGGCGCCCTGAGCATCAGCTGGCTCAGTCGGAGGGGACGGCACGACGTAGTGACCGCTCTGGCGCTGGTCCTGATGCTGGGCCTGGGCGCGCTCTTCCTCAGCATGAGCGAGGAGTACGCCTCCGAGATGTTCTCCCTCCTCTTCGGGGACGTAGTGGGAGTGAGTAGTGCGGAACTGCTGCCCATCTTGGGGCTGGGAGTGGCCTGCGTGGCCGCCACCCTCGTGCTCTTCCGGCCCCTCATGCTCAGTTCGGTGATGCCCGATGCGGGCGATGCGCGGGGGGTGCGCGCTGGCCGTATGGAAGTCTGCTTCGTTCTGTTGGTGGCCCTGGCTACCACCATGACGGTGCCGATCGTAGGTGCATTCCTGATGTTTAGCCTGATGATCGCCCCGGCAGCGGCCGCCCGGTCTCTCACCGCACGTCCCGAGTTGGCCATGGGCCTCGCGGTGGGTATCGCTCTCTTGATCGTCTGGATGTCCATTGCACTCTCCTACCTGTCGGGCTGGCCAATCGGCTTCTTCGTGGGGATGCTCGGTGCAAGTTCTTACGGAGTCGCGCGTGGATTTGCCTCCTACTTGCAGTCGAGGCCGACCCAACGTCAAGTGGCGTCGGAGCCGATCGGATGAGTGCACCCGGGGTCCCAGGGCTCCGGCCACGCCTCGTTCCGAAAGCGGCACCGCCGGTAGTGCTACCGTCCGCGATGTATCGGTTGCTGTTGTACCGGTCAAAAGGAGAGGAACGTAGAGAGGGGGGCGGATGGAGAGCCGATCCCGAGCGGTCCTCGGTCGCGCCATCCGCATTCCCACCACGCGGCCAACTGCGGTCGCAACCTAGCGGGAGTAACTTTTGACCGTGACCAGCATCAAGCAGGCCGCGACCGTTTCGCACTCGCCCGGCGGACCCTCAGGGTCGGAGTCCGAGGTGCATCTGGGGGTGGGCAAGCGCCTGGCTTCGATCCATCAGCGCTACACCGGGGGCCGGCGAGCGTTGGTGGAGGCGCTGATGCGCGCCGGACGGCCTCTGACTGTCACCGAGATCGTGGACGTCTGCCCAGCGCTTCCCCCTAGCACGGCCTATCGCAACCTGGCGGTGCTGGAGCAGGCCACGGTGGCGCGCCGGGTGCAGCTGAGTGGGGAATTCGCCCGCTACGAGCTGAGTGAAGAGCTAACCCGGCACCACCACCATCTGGTCTGCGTCGACTGCGGCTCGGTCGTGGATGTGACCGCCCCAGCCCGACTCGAGGCTGACGTCGCCGCAACCGCCAAGGAGGTGGCGGCCGCGGCCGGGTTCCGCCTCGAAAGCCACCGGCTGGATTTGATCGGCCACTGCCAGACCTGCGCCTGAGCGCCTCCCGCCTGTCCTGCGCCTACGATCCGGTGACAGGAGCCTCGGCGCTAACCGGCTCGGTCGAGCCACGCGGTCCACTCCGGGCGGAGCGCCCGGAGTGGACCGCCAGGATCGAGCCGCCCAGCACGAGAGCGAAGCCGAACCCAATTCCGAAGGTGAAGTGCTCGTGGAGCAGCGCGACCCCGAGCGCCACCGCCACCGCCGGGTTGATGTACGTGATCACGGTCGCTCGCACCGCGCCCACCTCGGCAATCAGCGCGAAGAAGACCAGGAAGGCGATGGCGGTGCAGATCACCCCCAAGGCGAAGACCGCCCCAATTACCGTCAGGGACGGCAGGTGGGTCGGTCGCTCGGCGATCGCGGCCGGCGCATACAGGACGGTACAGATCAGGAGGGAGCCGCTGACAACTCCGAGGCTCGGGAGATCCGAAAGTCTTCGGGCCAGAATCTGGGGGCCGAGGGCGTAGCAGCACACTACCACCGCCATCTCGAGCATGGAACCAACGGTGATGTGGCCCAGGTCGAACCCCAGCACGGCGCCCACCCCCGCCAATCCCATGAACAGCCCCAGAAGACGCGGCCCGGTGAGACGGTCTTGGGTGCCGCTTGCCCGGACGATCACCACCCCGACCAGCGGAACCGCCGCCACCAGCAGGCCTGACAGCGAGCTGGAGATGCGCGTCTCCGCATCTGACAGCAGGAGCCACGCGATGGCGATCTCCACCAGGGAGTACATGAGGAGGGGACGCCACTTGGTGAGCAGGGAGCGGATTTGGCCGCGCCCCAGGGCAATCGGCAGCAGCAGCACCGTGCCGATCGCGGTGCGCGCGAATACCAGGTCCGCCGGCGCGAGGTGGCGGACGGCGACCTTGATGAGCAGGTAAGGAATGCCCCAGATGAGGCACATCGCCCCGAAGAGCAGCCACCCGCGTCGGGTCATCCTCGAATCCTCCTGATCAGTCCTCTGCAGTCCGCCCTGGCCACAGCGAACCGGATGGGGACCTGGACGCTGAGGCTAGCGTCCCTGGCTTACGACCGCCATCCGGATTCAGCCAGCACGCGAACCTGGAGTGGCCAACGCCGACGCGGCGAGGAGATGCTCGACTCGGGGCCTGGCCACGAACCTGCTCGTTTGGGGCGGCCGCGCAGGACTCTGAAATCGAGGTTGGGTCTTGGACCGGTGAGCGACGAGCACGGTTGCCTCGGACCACGACAGCACGGGTGGTCCAGAAGGCGGTCCAGGTGCGGAGTGGGGTACCTAGCGCATCCGAGCCACCCGGTCGGACCGGTCGATGGCAGCCGGGACTCGAGTTCCGAACCCTTCCGGCCGCACGCCTTACCAAGGTTACGCGGGCGGCCTCGGTGACCCCTGTCACCTTGAGCCTGCGAGAGGCTCAGGGCAGCGCCTAAACGGTGGCTCGGCGGCGTGGAATCCAGCGCAGGGTCAGTATCGCGGGAGGAGCCGAGCCATGCCAGGTGCGCCCAGTTCCGCCGGAACCCCACCTGGACCCATCGTGCTGCGCCAGACAGCAGAGCGCAAGTGGCAGCTGGTGGGGGAGGCTGATCGCAGACCCGGCCTGACTGCCCGCGCGGCGCGCGTTCAGGCCGTGGGGGATGCGACCAACGGGTCGGCCAAGGACGATGAGGTGTACGCGGCAATTCTGCGAAGCGAGTGGCCAATCTCGTTCGAGCTTTAGGGCTCCGCGAACCCGGTTGACGACCACCCAGCGGGCTCCCGCGCTCGGTTTTGGCTGGTCCGACAAGTCCCCATGCCGACTGTGCCTGCGACTCCACCCGAGGTCGGATCATCTTCCTCAACGAAGCGAGCAGCGCTGGCAAAACGAACATCGCGCAGGCGCTCATGCCCATTCTGCCAGAACCGTATTTCTATCTCTCAATCGACGGATTCAATGCGATGCGAGACCGACGGGAACTCCCCGACGACCAGACGATCGCTGTGCTGGAACGCACCGTGCAGGGCTTCCATCGCGGTGGCGGGAATGAAGACGGCGGGCAATCGTGTCGTGGTCGACCACGTCCTCCGGGAGCGATCGTGGTTGATCGATTACCTTAGCTTGTTTGCCGGAGGACGGGTGGTCTTTGTCCGAGTGCGCTAACCCCTGCCGGAATTGGAGCGTCGCGAGCGACTGCGCGGTCACCGCGTGTCGGGGCGGCCCGCCGATCAGTTCGACCGCGTTCACGTGCACGCCCGCTACGACGTGGAGTGCGATACCGAGTGGAGCAGTCCCCGGGAATGCGCCCAGAAGATCCTGGCCTTCGTGGCAGCGCCGGTGAAGGCTCGGGCGTTCAACCGGATGACGGCGCTCCACCGCTCTTCGTGACCGGCGCAAGGGTGCCCCCGGCAGGCATCCGGCGACCGGTGCTCCTCTGAAGCGCCTTGGGGCTATCCCCTTTCGGACGCCGCGCCTGTACGCGACTTCAACCTGATCTGACGCGGCGTAACCTGGTTCGCTTCGCGGCCGTTGTTTGGCCAGGGCCTCTCCCAGACAGACACTCCAGGGGTCGAATCGGGACTGCGGACCTCACCGTGCAGGAGAGAAGATTCGCGCGCTGTTCGTCAGCCTGTGCACCACCTTGGCGGTCATTCCGGCGGGGGCCGAGACCCATGACCCGAACGCTGACTTCTATCTCGCCCCTGGGAGGGTCAGCCGCAGTGGGCTGGCAGCCGACCACGGCCAGGCCCGGTGGTCAGCGTACGAGCACCGGGTACGCCGACGATGTGGCGGCCGCGGAGAGGTCGAGGTGGAGCGATCTGCGGCTCGTGGAACTCGGGTGTCCCGGTGAGACCACGGCCACCATGCTCAACGGCGGAAGTCTTTGCCCGTACCGATCCGGCTCCCCACGCGCAGCCGCCACATCATTTCGGCACCGGCACCCCTCCACCGTCCTGATGACCGTCGATCGGGAGGCGGGACGATCCGGTCCCCGGGAAGCGGCAGCGCGAGGTCGATCAGGGAGGTGTGGAGCAAGCCATTGACTCGGTCCAAGCTAAGCTGCCGCGGATTCTCCCCATGCTCCAAGCGGCCGGCTCGTCCCGCCTCCCGATCATCGGTGTGGGGCATTATGATCCCTATCTCGCCGAATACCGGGAGAGAAGCTCCGGAAGGGAATTGGCCGCCGCGACGCTGGACGCCATCAGCGACCTGGTCGCCACCCACTGACCGGGTCGCTCCGGCCTAGTCGCCGCGCCACTCCCGCAGTGACCCCCGGGATCGGAGTAATAAGATGGTCTCGCGCGACCGAGTCGGCTCGGAGCCGCGGACCAGAGGGCGCCGTGGACTTGTCTAAACCGCAGGAGTTACCGAGGGGCCCGTTCCAGGGCGAGGGGTACTTCGTCAGGGAGATGCCCGACTATCGGGTGGAGGCCATCTTTGTCAATGTGGCGGAGACGGCAACAGGTCAACACGATCAGCCCAACCATCGCGGGGGCGCTCGGCGCAACTCGCCCTTGGCCCGAGCCGAGCTGTTCTTCATGCTCGCCGCCAAAGGACGTGACTGGCGCAAGCACCGGGCCACCGCCGCCGAGCGGAAGACCGTCCTGCACATCGGGGAGAAGCTACAGCGGCAGGGACTGGCGGCCAGCGAGTTCGCCCCAACCTCCCTCGGCCTTTCACGGTCAACGTACTTGAACTGGAAGAGGTTGTCCCAGCGCCCCTGAGGACCGAGCAGGAGCGGCTCGCCCACTCGGGCCAGCCACGAACGTCGGGTTAGGTCGTCCCGGCCGCGGGGGCGAGGTACCGGGCGAGAAAGGCGGCGGCCTTCGGATAGGCATCCAGCCGATTGGCGCGTTTGGCGAGCCCGTGGCCTTCGTCGGCGTAGACCAGCAGCTCGCACTCAATCTGGTTCAGCCGCAACGCCGCTGTGAGTTGCTCTGCCTCGGCCAGAGGCACCCGCGGGTCGTTGGCGCCATGGATGACGAAGAGCGGCGCGCGGATTGCGTCGACTCGGGTGAGCGGTGAAGCCGACTCCAGAAAGGCGCGATCGTGCTCCAGAGAACCGTACTCGGACTCGCGCTGAGCTCGGCGGTAGGCGGAAGTGTTTGCCAGGAAGGTCACCAGGGATGCAATCCCGACGATGTCCACGCCCACGGCCCACAGGTCGGGTTGGAAAGCGACCCCCGCGAGCACCATGTAGCCTCCGTAGGATCCCCCCCAGAGAGCTACGCGGTTGGGGTCCACCCCAAGCGTCGGCAGCCACGCGTGCAGCGCGGCGAGGTCCGCCACCGAGTCGAGCCGCCGCGGCCCGTCGTCTGCCGAGTACCAGCGCTTGCCGTATCCCGTCGACCCTCGTACGTTGGGCTGCAGGACGGTATAGCCGGCGGCGGCGAGGCCCTGCACCACCGGATTGAAGCCGCGGACGGACTGGGACTCCGGACCGCCGTGGATGTAGAGCACGGCCGAGCTGGCCAGTGCCGGATCCAGCGGATCCGAGCTCCGGTACACGTAGCAGGGGATCAGCTCGCCGTCCGGGGTGGGGACCCGATGCACCGTCGGCTCTGCCAGCCGCGTACCCGCTGGCAATCCGGCGCCCTCCATGACGGCGGTGACCGTGCCGGATTCGACGTCGACCCGCAGAATGCGGCCTGGGCTGCTGGCCGCTGAGTACGAGAGGGCAATGAAGCGCGAGTCGGGCGACCAGACCGGATCCGGCAACCCGGGGCCGCCGATCCACCCATCTCCGGTGAGCGCCAGCGCCCGGAGGAGCCGGCCCGTGGCGGCGTCGTGGATGGCGGCTCGCGACGCCCCGTCGTCGTTGGTCACCACCAGCAGAAGCCGGGTATCGGGAGAGAGCCAGCCGGTGACGTCGGAAGCTTCCGTCGCCACCAGCTCCTTCCACTCCCCGGTGGCCAGCGTGAGTCGGGCAATCGCGGTGTACTCGCGGTCCCGGTCGGTCGTGACGACGAGAGACTCAGCGCCCAACAGCCAGTACGGCAACCGGTGCTGAGCGCGCTCACAGGCGCCGGTCAGCGGGCGCACCGTGCCGCCGGTCGCGTCCACCAGCAACAGCTGCTGCGACATCGGTTGGTCGGTGAGGCGGCCGAGCACCGCCCGGTCGCCAGCCGGGGCAACAGCCACCTCATAAGTGGCACCTCCCTGGTCGTAGAGCACTGCTTCCGCTCCGGTGGCCAAGTCGCGCACCACGACATCGAAGTCGACGGAATTGCGGCGGTTAGTCGTGTAGACGACCCGCCCCGGGGAGACGTCGATCAAGTTGTGGAAGAACCGCTGGTCACGCACCAATGGAGTCAGCCCTTCCAGGCCGACCGGTGCCTCTGGCAAATGGTCGAGTGACAGCAGGGATAACTGGTGGCGCTCGTTTCCGTCCTGGTCGTGCTCGACCACCACCGTCCGTGATCCGGGCAGATACCGTCCGGCGCAGGCGCCCGGCAGCGCTGTCAGGCGGGTCGCGGTTCCACCGGGCGCCAGCTCAACCAGCTGGACCGACCCGGACTCGTCGTGCCCGGCAAGGATCCGGCCGCTGTCGTCGATATCGAAGGCGAGCCATAGGCGCAGGTCCAGCAGATCTCGCAGCCCTAACCGCATCTAGTGGATATCCTATCCGACCGCCACCCGGGTGCGGGGCAGCGGGCGTCGTACCCCACTCAATGGCGAGCTGGCGCAAAGGATCGGGTGCCGGCGGACTGGCCGCGCTGGACAACCCGGAACGGCGCTCCTATGGTGAGCCTACCGAGGAGGCGCCTTCTCGGTACCGACGGGGTACCGCCATGCGGTGGCGATCCGCCGAGCGGGCCGTGCTTACTCGGAGATCGGGGCCTTCCCGGATCCCGCTCCGAATTCGCTCATGCGCCTGCTCTTGTCGGTCGGCTTGAAGAGTTGCAGGCGCGCGTCGTTGAGATTGCCGCCAGCGAGAGGGTTTGGATCTTCTGGTGTCCCGGGCGCGTCGAGGCCCCTTACCTCCGGCCCTTCGAACTGACCGCGGTGCCCGCAAGTCTTGGATTCAAACCAGCGACAGCTCGGGACCTCCGATGAAGACAAGGCAGCCGAGGTAGCTGCCACGCCACCGTCAAGAGGCGTCGGCTAACCCAAACAGCTTTTCTGCATTGGTCCGCCCGATCTTCAGTCGATCTTCATCACTAAGCGGGGCAGCGTCGAACCACTTCGCGCCTTCATCCATCGACTCCCAAGGGTAGTCGACGGAAAACATGACCCGGTCCGACCCGACGACCGCGAGAGTCGCCAGGAGGGCCGGCGTGGAGAAGTTGCCTGCCGTCGTGATGAAGAAGTTGTCACTGAGGTATTCCGCCAGAGGCTTTTTGAGCTCCTTGCCACCTCTTCCCATCCCGAAAGCATGATCGACGCGCCAGATAGCGAACGGTAGGGTCTCGCCCATATGGCCGAGAATGATGTTGAGCTTCGGGAATGTGTCGAATAGACCGCTGGTAATCAGGCGCAGAGCATGAGTCGCTGTCTCGACCGTGAACGCCCATACAGCTGCCATCAGCTCGGGGTGCCCCTCGTAGATCCGCATCTGACTGGACAGAGGATTGCGGGGATGTAGGTATACCGGAACTCCCAGGCTCTCCGCGCGTTCCCAGAATGGAAGACATTTTTCCTCGTCCAGATACTCCCCTGTCGCGGAGTCACCAATATTGCTGTACCCGTGAATCATCGCCCCTTTGAATCCGAGATCAGTGACGCACCGGGACAGCTCATCGGCGGCAGCCGGTGGATCCTGCATCGCCACGGCGGCAAAACCGGCGTAGCGGTGCGAGTTCCGGGCCACAACTCGGGCCAACTCGTTGTTGACGGCGACCGAACGGCCGACCGCTACGCGCGGATCCACCTCCCCTTGGATACCGGGCATATTGAGGGAAAGCAAGGCGAAGTCGATCCCACTCCGGTCCATGCCCTCCAGTCGCTCAGCATCGACTTCGAGCAGTCGCCGATAAACTTCCTTCACCCTGGCCCCAGGAAGGTTCACAGATGGCTGGTCGAAGTCAGCGGTTATGAAATGCTCTTCGAGCGCGATCTTTCCATTCATAAATCAAGTTCTCCACGTGAGTTGTGAGCGCAATCGATTTCTGCCTGATCTCTGCCATCGACGCCTGATGATTCGCCGCCGTCGCGAGCATCTGCTGGGAACCAGGGCATCCGTGGTCACGACTCTTTCGGCGGATCCTGGAGTTCGTCCTGGCCGGGTACCATCGGAGGCGAGTAGACGCTCGGACGGCCCTGAAACAGCTCGGCTATCGCCGTCTCTAGCCCCTCGGCAGTCCAACCGTCCGGATTAACGACCGACGCGACCGACCTCCAACCCTGGTAGAGCTCGACCGAACCACCCTTGACCCGAAGTACCTGACCCGTGATGTGATCAGCAGCATCACTCGCCAGATAGCCAACGAGTCGCGCAACGTGCCTAGGCCCAATCGGATCCTCTCGGTCCCCAGCCGGAGCGTCGGGACCGAACACCCCCTGAGTCATCCGTGTCCTTGCCCCGGGAGCGATGGCATTCACGGTCACACCATAACGGGCCATCTCGAGAGACGTACTCAGGGTAAGACTCGCGATCGCTGCCTTGGCTGCACCATAGTTTGACTGTCCCACATTGCCGAAAAGGCCCGACGTGGAAGTCGTGTTGATCAGCCTGCCCCAGGTCCGCCCGCCGACCCGCGCGCGCGATCGCCAGTGCACGCATGCCTCTCGGGTTACTAGGAAGTGTCCGCGGAGATGCGCCTTGATCACGCTGTCCCACTCGTCGACCGACATCGTGAATACCATCCGATCGCGTATATTTCCTGCATTATTCACTACGATATCGACCTGTCCCCACTCGTCGACTCCGACCTGAAGGAGCGACTGGGCGCCAGTTGGCTCCGAGATATCGCCGTGATGGGCGACTGCCTGGCCTCCGCGAGCTCTGATCTCGTCCACCAGCAGCTCCGCTACCGAGTGATCCGCTCCACTGCCGTCGGGCGCGGACCCCAGATCGTTGACGACCACGCGCGCCCCCAGCGAAGACAGGTATATAGCCTCCTCTCGGCCTATGCCTCGCCCTGCGCCGGTGACCACCGCCACCTTCCCAGCCAGGGAATTGCTTCTCCCTTGGTTAGCGATCACCGGTCCGTCCACCGAGGCGGCCTCTTCTCGGCAAAGGCAGTCAGCCCTTCGACGTAGTCGGGTGTACGACTCGCCTCGGTCCAGCCCTGATCCTCCAAGGCTTCGGCGGCCAACTCATCGCATCCGGTCGAGCCATGCATCACCCGCTTCGTGATACGCAACGCCGTCGGAGACGCCAGACAGATCTTCAGAGCGATCTCCATGCTCGTCCCGTCGAGCTCAGAGCGAGGAACCACTCTTGAGGCGAGTCCAAGGTGGTAGGCCTCTCCAGCGTCCACTCGGCGGGCGGTAAAGAGAAGTTCCGTGGATCGCCGTGCGCCAATTGCCTCGCGTAGCAGTCGCGTTCCACCACCTCCAGGTATCGCCCCCACGCGCAGTTCCGGGAATCCGAACTCCGCGTCCTCGGCGGCCACCACAAGATCGCAGCTCAGGGCCAGTTCGCATCCACCACCCAGGGCGAACCCGAATACCGATGCGATGCTGGGTTGCGGCAACTGGCGCACAGCTCTCAGCATCCTGCGAATTCCTTCGCGACGGGCTGTGAGCGCCTTCTGTGACATCCCTCTAACTTCCTTTAGATCCGCTCCAGCGCAGAACGCGCGTCCCTCTTGGGCCCGTACGATCACCACTCTGACTGCCGTGTCCTGACTTAGTCGTTCGAAGATGTCCGTCAGCGCCGCCGTCATCCCTACCGACAGGACGTTGAGAGCCTGGCTCCGAAGTAGAGTCACGAGCGCAACCGGGCCCACGCGCTCTGCGGATACGTTCGATCCCTCCCTTGCCATCGCCGCGCTTACGGTTCGCACGGTTAGAACCCTAGGATCGCACTAGCGAGTGGCCGATACGCATGCGCATTAGTTCGTTGGGCCCATCCACGAGTTGCGTCACCTTCGCATCGCGGAAGAGCCTCTCTACGTCGTTGCCCTTCCAGATGCCTTGCGCCCCGAATATTTCGACCGCGTCTTCGGTAACTCGCATTGCCATGTCCGACTCATACAACTTCGCCATCGCGGCATATGTTCCTACGTCTCTAGAGTGGAGATCACTGCCGTCCATTAGACGCGCGACGCTGTACAGAAGTAGACGGCCCGCCTCCACAGCCACAAACATGTCGGCCAGCTTGAACTGGATCGCCTGGTGCTGGTTGATCGGCTTGCCAAAGGTTATGCGCTGCGACGCGAACTGGCGCGCCAGTTCAAGCGCTCCCGCAGCAATCCCTAGCGCCTGAGCGCCACCACCCAAGCGTCCGACATTCAGTGCCTCCGCAAAAATCGCCATTCCTTCACCCTCGGCACCGATGCGGGCCGTCTCAGCAACCTCCAGATTCCGAAACGTAACGTCATGGTGGGGAAGCTGGCGGAATCCGAGAGTGTCCTTTGGCTCTCCAACAGTGATCCCCGCGTCAGAGGCCGAGGCTATGAACGTCGAGATGCCTTTCGTGCCGACTCCCGCATCCGTCTTCGCCCAAATCAGGAAAATATCGGCCACGCCGGCGAGGGATGAGATTGACTTTGCGCCATTGATCACGTAGCCGCCCGCGGCCTTCTGAGCGCTCGTCGTCATCGCTGCAAGGTCGGATCCGGAGTGGGGTTCCGTTATCGCAATACAAGTCAATGAGCCAGCCAGCATCGCGTCGAAACAGCGCTGGCGGATTTCAGGGTTCGCATTCTCGATAGCTCGGGCCGCGCACGCCTCGTGGGACACACAGTTCGCGAGTCCCCCATCAACCCTCGAAAGCTGCTCCTGAGCGAGTGCGAGCGACATTAGATCCGAGCCCCTCCCGCCGAACTCTGCGGGGACGGACATCGCGAAGAACCCAGCAGTGTGAAGAAGGGCAATAGCGTCGTGCCACGCTTGGTCATACCCAACGACCCGGTCCGACACCCGCACCAGATCCACAAGTGAATCAGCCACGCCCCGCGCGCGGGTTTGGAACTCGACCTGCTCGGGCGATAGGCCGTACAGTGTCGCCGCTGCGCCACTAGCAGTCGAATGGCCCTCCAATCTACCCTCCGGCAGCACAGCTGCGTTCGATTTTTGATCTGCCCTGATCGGCTTGTCACTCATGGAGGGACTCCTCCGATGTCGCTCCAAACCAGTACCCATCCGATTCGACGTCCGCCTGCATCGTCACGGCTGCGCCATTGGCGACGGGACCAGCCAGGCGAGCAAATACGGTAGGCCCATCATCGAGCTTGACCATGGCTACCCAATACGGTGCTGGATTCCCAGCCGTGGGCACGGCCAACTCCACCGAAGTATTTACTGTCCCGCTAGGGCCAAACGCCGCCTCGCGGACACCTCCACTTCGGCAGGCTGAACAGACACGCCGGTACGGAACCATCGGATGCCCGCACTCGGAGCACTGTCCACCTCGAAGTCTCGGCTGCCCGTCGACCGTCACGATCCGTTTCGTCATGCCTAGGCCCCGCCTTCGAGTATGTGCACACTGCCGACGGCAGTGTCGCCGTCGATCCACCCGCCAGAGTTCTGCGCAATCCCAATCCGGCATCCAGCCACCTGTCGTTGACCGGCCTGGCCGCGCAATTGCCAGACCAGTTCAACTATCTGAGCCAGGCCCGTGGCCCCAACCGGGTGACCTCGGGCCGTGAGTCCCCCACTGGGATTGACGGGGATGCGGCCGCCCACCGAGGTAGCGCCGGATTCCAGTAAGGTCCCAGCTTCACCCGCCGGACATAGCCCCAATTCCTCATAGCGGAAAAGCTCCGCCGGACTAACCGCATCGTGGACCTCCGCGACGTCGATATCGCTCGGCCCGATGGACGCCTCTTCATAAGCTCGATGGATCGTTTGGCGCACCACGGGCTCGCCGAGCCCATCCACGGTCCCACTGCTTAGTACTGAGGCCCGTACCTTGATGCCACCAGCCTCATCTGGCTCGCCCATCACGATCACGGCCGCAGCGCCATCAGATATGCCTGCAACCATAGGGAGCGTTAAGGGACCAGCAATCACCCGCGCACCAAGGATTTCCTCGTCCGTCATTATAGTGCCAAACTGGGCGTACGGATTCGCCGCGCCGTTAGCCTTACCCTTTCGGGTGACGTGTGCAAGATGTTGGGTGGTAAATGACCCCGACGCGAGGCGCTCCTCCAACCGCATCGCGTAAAGCGCCACAAACTGGAGTCCCTGACCTTGAGTGGCCTCCACGTCAGCAGCAGTTTGGAGGGCCGCCAGGGTCCGCTGGGTATCACCAACGAACATTTTCTCAGCGCCGATTGCTAGCGCGACGCGGAACTCCCCAGAGCGCACGGCCCGAATAGCGCCCCACAAGGCCGTTGCGCCGCCTGCGCAGGCGTTCTCGACATTGATGATCGGGATGCCAAAGATGCCCGCATCGTGGAGGCACACCTCGCCTCGCAACGCCTCCTGGCCAACGAGGAGTCCACCCAGCGAGTTAGCGAAGTAGGCAACGTCGACGTCGGATGGGGAAATGCCAGCGTCGGCCAGCGAAGCGAGCACGGCCTCGGTCGACATCTCGCGTAGGGGTTTGTCTGGCCACCGTCCGAAGCGATGCATGCCGGCTCCCCGGATGTAAGCGTCGGCCACCTCAGTCGGCACCCGAGCTGAGCCGGGCGGCCAACTCGGCCTTGAGAACCTTGCCGTTCGCCGAAAGGGGCAAGGAGTCAACAAATTCGATTCGCTCTGGGACTTTGAACGTGGCGATGCGGTCCCTGAGGTAGGCGAGGAGGTCTGGCACGGTGGTCGAAGCTCCTAGGTTGAGCACTACGCACGCACAGGCGATCTCGCCGCGACGGTCATCGGGAAGTCCGAATGCGGCCACCGCCTTAACGGCCGGGTGCCCTTCCAAGGCATCCTCGATGTCCTGTGGCAGAATGGACGCTCCGCCGCGCTTGATAAGGTCCTTCTTCCTTCCCGAAATCGCGTAGAAGCCGTCCTGACCGCGCTTGACTAGATCGCCGGTGTGAAACCACCCATTGCCGTCGATCGCGTTGGTCGTGGCCTCGGGATTTCGGTAGTAACCGGAAAACAAGGTGGGACCCTTCACCAGCAGTTCCCCTATCCCCTCCCCGTTGACTACGCCGCCGTCATCGTCGATGATCGCTAAGTCAGTTGCGGGGTTCGGTCTGCCGGTGGTAGAAAGTCGCTGCTCGAGCGTCGCCTCGGCGGGCTGTACGAGGGGCATGGTCACTTCCGCTAGCCCGTAGCACTCTCGGACGTCACACCTGAAAATCTCTGAAAGCTCGACCTTGCGTTCCCGGGTGACCGCCTCGCCGGCTGGAGCCACAATTCTAAGCGATGATAGGTCTCGCGCGGCTAGGTTGGGAACATGCTGCAGCACAGGAACCATCGAGGGGACCACTCCGATCAGCGTGACCCTTTCCTTCTCGACTAGATCGACCAGATCTGCGGCGTCGAAGTTCTCCTGCAACACCAGAGTTCCACCTGTCAGCAGCGCGCCGAGCGCGCACAAATACTGCGCGTATACAAACGCCACAGGCAGCACTGCAAGAGCCACATCGGAGCCGTCTCCCTGCAGAATCTGGTACTCATTGATTAGCAAGTCCAGTGTGAAGAGCGTGTTATTGTGAGTTCGGACGACGCCCTTTGGTGCAGAGGTAGTACCCGAAGTGAACATGATCTGCCAAGGGTCATTCGCCGACATCGCCTCAAGTGCCGGATGGTGGTCCAGCTTCCGATCAGCGCTGGCTAGGTCCGCGAAGGACGAATGCTCTTTGTTCGCCGGGCCCCTCGCTACGACCACCGAGCGAAGGTCTGGCAGGCGTGGCCGAATCGAGTCGATATATTCGACATAGGAGAACCCGTGGTACTCGTCGGGAATCACCAGCACCTTGCAGTGCGTGTACTCCAACATGTACTCGAGTTCACCTCGAACGCGCGCGTTCACCGGGACGAGGACTGCCCCGATTTCAATGATCGCGAAGTCAGCGACCAGCTGCTCCCACCAATTGGGGAGCTGAACAGCTACTGCGTCCCCTCGGCGGACCCCGAAGCTACGGAATGCATTGGCGACGGCGGACACGGCCGCCGCGAACTCCGCATAGGACAGACGCCGCGAACCATCCACGATCGCGGTGTGTTGGCTCCGGTCCGCGGCGGCGCTCCGGAGCCGGTCTGAGATCGTTTGCTCGCCCCAATATCCGGCAGATGTGTACCTAGCGACAAGGCTTGGCGCGTGCCTCGGGACTCCATCCACGAAGATAGGTGCTTCATCAGATCGAGCATCGGCTTCATCCACTGGGTGAACCGGCTGCCCACTCTTGCTCCGCTCACGGATCGGCCTGAGGACCGGTGTTTGTTCGTCGGTCATGATGGTAGGCTCTCTCCCCACAACAAGGTCAGGTAATTACTTCACAGCGCCGAGTACGTTCAGTGCCCGCGCTAGCGCGGACATCGTGTCCAGGCGCTGCTCTGGCGTCCCAGCCGTATACACCATGACCATGTCTGGTCCGGCGGCGGAGTACTGCTGGAGCCGCGCGATCACCTCGTCCAAGGTGCCGACGGCAGTGAAGGCTCGCACCATTGAGTCTGGGATCAGAGCCTCCAGCCGATCAAATGCACGATCCAGGAATGCTTGCCGGATTGAAGCATGGTCGATGGTCAACCCTGACGGCGCCGCCACTTTTTCAAAGTGCTTGCTAGAGAAGTGGAACCCCAGCAGCCTTCGAATACCACTCAGATCCAGGTCGCCGTCGCCAATCTGTACCAACACTTCCGCACAGATCAGTTGGCTGGCCCTATCTCGTCCTGCGGCTCTAGAACTGTCGTTGAACTGCCCCGTCGATTGAGCCACGTACTCAGGGGATGACGCTAGCGGGAGATTGATTCCATCGGCGACCTCGGCGGCCAGGCTAATGAGCCGAGGACCCATCGCGCTTATGTAAACTGGCGGTGTCGGCAACCGATCCCCCGACAGGTGATGTCTCTCGATGTTGTAAAAGTCGCCTTCAAAACCAAACCGCTCTCCACTGAAGAGTCGGTGGATGATTTCGACCGTCTCCCGCAGTCTGCCGACTGGGTGGTCGACCGGGCACCCTAGTCGCACCAAGGTCTCGGCCATGCCAGACCCAAGATTCAACGCACATCGGCCTGGGTACATCCTAACCAAGTTCGCCAGAGTCAGGCCGATTTCGACGGGGTGACGGAAAGACGGGCTGAGCGTTCCCATTACCACCCTGATTCGCTGCGTGCGCTCCAGGGTTACCGCGGCAGTTGACACCCCGTCACGCAGGTGGTGATTCTCCATCGTCCACACGGAGTCCAACCCGTGATCGTCCGCGGCCCGAACAAGCTCGCGTTCCACAGAATCCGGCACATTATGATCGAGCGCCCAGCCGAGCCTCACACTAAACCTCCCTTTGCGACGCTAGCGCGCCACCCTGACCCAGATAGAGTCGCGCGACGTCTGGGTCTGCCAGAAGGTCAGCAGCAGGCCTCTCCAGACGCACCCGACCGCCTTCCATCACCACCCCAACGTCCGCGATTGCGAGTCCGGCTCGAGCATTCTGCTCAACCAGTAGGACGGTCGCTCCAGACTCCTTAATCTGCTTTACCGACTCAAACGCCTGCACCCGAGTCCGCGGATCCAATCCGAGCGAGATCTCGTCCATCAAGACCACTCTTGGTTCCAACATCAAGCTCCGAGCAATCTCCAGCATACGTTGCTGCCCGCCCGAGAGGGTGCCGGCACGCGCGCGACGTAGTGGCAGGAGTGCTGGGAAGATCCGGGCAACCTCCTCCGCCCGACGGCGCAGCGCGGCCCGGTCGCGGATGATATAGCCGCCCATGAGGATGTTGTCCCACACCGTCATGTTAGGGAATACTCCACGCTCCTGAGTGACCTGTACGATTCCTGACCTGAGAATCGCCGCAGGTGACTGCCCAACGATCGACTGCCCCTCACACTCGATGCTTCCCAACGTGGGCCTGAGGAGGCCGCTAATCGTCTTCAGCAGCGTTGACTTTCCGGCCCCATTTGGACCGATGATGCAAGTGATCTGACCCTTGGCTACTTCTAAGTCCACGCCCCTAAGAACGTCTCCCCAGCCATACCCTGCGACCACATTACTGATGCGGAGATGTCCATCCATGGTCAATTCCCGAGATACGCTTCAAGGACGCCTTCGTTCTGGCGTACCTCATCAGGCGTTCCACTTGCAATTGGCCTACCGCCGGCCATCACAACGACACTGTCGCAGAGTCGCATGACTAGGTCTAGTTGGTGTTCTACCAACAGGAACCCCACGCCACCCGCTCTCAGCGCCCGAATCTGCTTCTCGATTACCTCAATCATGGCAGGGCTTACGCCCGCAGCAGGCTCATCCAACAGGACCAGCCGCGGCTGGGCCATTAGAGTGGTTCCGAACTCGAGCAGTCGCTGCTGCCCGTAGGAAAGCTGTCCGGCTCGATGTGACGTCACGCGCAACAGCCCCAACTCCTCCAGGATGAGCATCGCTTGCTCCCGGTCTCTGTGATCCACCTTCCCTCTGAAGACACTGCGAAATGGCTTCACTGCGGCCAGCGCAAGAATCTCCACCGGAGTCAGCTCCGGAAACAAGCGGGCATATTGAAACGTGCGCACAACCCCCATCCTGTACAGGCGCTGAGGACTAGGGCGCCGTACGAGCTTCTCATCGACCATGACGTCGCCGTCGTCTGCCGCCAAATATCCAGTCAATACGTTGAATAACGTGGTCTTGCCGGACCCATTCGGGCCAATCAGCCCGGTTACCCGTCCTGCGACCACGCTGAGCGAGCAGCCATCCAGTGCCGCAACGCCGCCAAATCGCTTAGTAATGCTCCGTGCTTCTAATAGCACAGCATCCGGAGTTACGCTCACGTCGGCGCCACACTCTCCGCACCCCGACTGGCAGCGTTCGACCGCCATTGCAGCCAAGCGTCGTGTATGGTGGGAACGATGCCGCGGGGCAGGAATCGAATTACGATAAGGAATAGCGCGGCGTAGCCGATCAGATAGAACTGAGCGTTCCCGAAGGTGTAGGCAAGGTACTCCTGGACGGGGGCTACCAGAAGACCGCCGACCACCGGCCCCCAAAGGGTCCCCCTGCCACCTAAGTAGACCATCATCACGACGGCAAACATGGTGTTAGGGCTAAAGCTGAAGATCGGATAGATGAATCCGATGTAGTACGCCCAGAGTCCACCGACCATCGCAGCGAGCCCACAACTCGCACAGAAGGCAATCAGCTTGATCGTCAGGGTGGGAACACCTAGACCACGAGCGCGCTCCTCATCACCCTTGATTGCAAACAGCATGAGCCCCAGGCGGCTCCGTCGTACGTACCACGAAAAGATGAGTGCGACAGCAAGGAGGCACAACATCGCGAGGTAAAAGGGTCGATTGAAATTAGCCGCGCCGATCGGCGGAGGCGGAACGCCGAGCCCACCAGCTCCGTTTGTGATAACCGACCAGTTTGAGGCGCAAATCTCCGCGATGAAGAGCACTGACAGGGAGACCACGGCGAAAGTGGCACCCCGAACACGCATCAGCACCATACCAACTGGAACCGCCAGCAAGGCGGCGCCGACGCCGATCGGAACAAGGATCAAAAAAGGCAACCAGAAGACCGTCAGAGCAATGTGCTGAAACGCAATCGTGAGGGCGTACGCGCCGACCCCATAGAAGGCAATCAGGCCGAGCCAGATATACCCGGTATAGCCTCCAACCAGATTCCATGCCACCGCAAGGGCCGCATACATAAGCCCAAAGAACCCGAGATCGACCACCCAGGCCGCTGGCAATACAAAGGGCAAGAGCAGGAGCACGCCGAAGACCCCGACCGCCCTGCCGGCTGCCCAAGTGGTCAGGCGGCTCACTCCACTCTCCACTGGGCGACTCCCCAAAGACCTTGTGGCCTAACAAGGAGCACGACGGCCAGAATGCCGTAAAAACCCAGTCCCGACCAGACAGGTTGGTAAACGAAGACCAGTGACGACGAAATCCCGAGAGCCAGCGCCGCGACGATCGCGCCGCTCAGGCTTCCGAAGCCGCCAACCACCACGATGCACAGAAGTATCCCGACCAAATCAAGCGAACTGTTCGGGTTGAAGGAGTAGATCATGCCGTAGATGGCACCGGCCACGGCCGCAGTTGCTGTACCAATGCCGAAGCCGAGTGCCCCAACTAGGTCGGTCCGCACTCCCAGGAGGGTAGCTGCCGATGGGTTTTGCGTGGCCGCGCGGATGGCTCTCCCCAACCGGCTCGCGCTAAGGAACCAGAAGAGGCCACCAACCAGCACGGCGGATATGAAGAATCCACCCACCTCGACGAGTGGTATCTGGAATCCCAGTACCTCCCACGAGTCGAGCACGTACGAAGGAGAGATGAACGCGTCATTCGTGCTGTAGATCGAGCCGAGCGCGCCCACACAACCCAGGAGAACGGCGTAGCTGACGAGTATCGATAGCGTGGTCCGCTCCGCCTTCAGTGGTCGAAAGAATAGGTAGAAGACTCCGACACCAATCCCAAACATCACGATGCCGACGGGCACGATGGCTACAAACGGATCTATGTGGAATCTCACGAAAGCTGTGTAGTCCAGGTAAGCGCCGAGGATGACGAAGGCTGCCTGCGCTAGGTTGATGATGCGCATCACGCCCCAGACCAGGGCGAGTCCACTCGCCATGAGCGCGAATACCCCACCGATGAGCAAGCCCAAGAGGACACCGTAGAGAACTAAATGCACGACCTGAAAACCTTCATTTGGCTATGAATACTGACCGACCTTAGATCAGGCTCCAGATCCCCACGCTTGCTTTGGAATTTCTGGCGCATGAAGGGCAATCCGCTTCGGAAAGACAGGCTGCAGCGTGTGATTTATCCATTCGTCGAGGACAAGCCCCTGCTTCGCAAGGCCGTTCTGACCAAAAGTGAGCGGACCCTGCAGTGTCTGCCATGTGCCTTTATGGATAGCGGCGATAAGCTTTGCGTTACTCAGTGAGTGAGTCTTCTTCACCGCTTCCGAGATGAGCTGGCCCACGCTGTATGCTTCAACAGCGTCAGGGGAGATGTTCGCTTTCGACCCGCCATACTTCTTCAGGTATGCGGCTTCAAATGTGGACTGCTGATATGTCTTCTCTTGTGGCCACCAGCTCAAGGCGGTAAAGATTCCATCCGTGTTCGCCTTGCCCACATTCTTGGGGAACAGGACCGGATAGCCGGGCCCATTCATGAAGAACAGGTACTTCGGGTTGTAGTGCTCCGCCACCATGGCCTTCACCATATCGAAGCAATCATCTTCTTGAGTTCCGCCGACCACCATGTCAGCGTGGGAAGCCGCGATCGCAGCTACGATCGGCTGCATCTCCTGATCTTCCGTGCCGTACACCTGGTCGTACACCGTCTTGATCCCGGCCTTCTGAAACGCGGCCTTAACGAGCGCGGTGGCAGGAGTCAGGAACGGGTCTTGCAGCGCCACGTAAGCCACGGTCTTCGGTCGCTCGGCCTTTGGGAGGGAGAGGATGTAGTTGATCCAGTTGGTCCCAGTCTGAAGAGGTCCCGCCGGCTGAACCAGGAAGAAATTGTGGAGCTTTTCCTTAAGGATCAAAGAGGAGCCGGACGCAGCGGTCGGAAACAGGTAGCCGTATCTTTGCGCGACGAGCCCTGCCGGAGCAGACAGAAGGGTCGTTGGAGGGCCGAAGACCAGGTTGGTGTGATCGCGCGTGATGAAGTTCTGGTAGTTGGATACGGTGGTATTGGGATCGCTGCCGTCATCGGTGACGACCAGTTGGACCTGGCGGCCAAGCAGGCCGCCATGATGGTTGACGTAGGTTTGCCACAGCTTGTAGCCCTGCAGTTCCCCGATGCCGATACCGGAATAGTCCCCGGTGAGCGATAGGGAAATGCCAATCTTCACCGGGGCTGCGGCTGCTGCGGTGAGCGCAAATCCGGCCGAGCTCGCTGCGACCACGCCGGCCGCCGCGAGAACAGCGGCTACGATCCGATGCCGTCTCATCATGTCGTTACCTCGCAATATTTGGCTGTGCGGGCGCCCATGGCTCCCCGGTCGCCGATCCATCAGACTGGCTGCGTTTGAGTCGATAGAGCGCGTCGCTCGACTTCAAGTGAACGAGCACACAGCGGTGTGCATCGCGAGGGTCGCCCGCCCGCATGGCTGCCAGGATCTGGCGATGTTCCAGGTCAGCGGATGCTCTCCTGCCCGAGACGTGGCGGGGAAGTGCTCTGCGAATCTGCAGCGCCGATAGCCCCAGCAGGTCGAGCATTACCTGGGTCAGACGGGGCGATCCAGACGCCGAAACTAGGAGCGCGTGAAAGTCGCGGTTAAGGCTGCTCCATTCCCCCATATCCTCCGTCTCTTCCATTTGGTGCAGCAGGTCTTCGGCGGACTCCAAGTCCCCAGCCGAGATCAGTCGAGCCGCCCGCGCCACACTGGTGGGCTCGAGCAGCAGCCGCATCTCGTACACCTCCTTAAGTGACTCCGGGGTCGGATCTGCCACGAACATCGTGTGGTGCGGCTCAGCTCGTACCAGGCCCTCCCCGGCCAGTTGGGTCAGGGCAGCCCGAATTGGGGTGATGGACGTTCCGAGCTGCTCAGCCAGATCGGCCTGGAGCAGCGGAGTTCCGGGCCCGAGATCTCCGGTCAAAATCCGCCGGCGCAAGGCCTCCGTCGCTGCGGCCTCGATCGTCCGAGTGGCCGAGATGCGAGTTCCCGCCTGCGGTTGAAGCGAACTGTAGACGGCCCCCGGCTTCTCCATCGCACGCATAATGCATTTTACAGAATCGAATGTCAAGCCTCTCGGGGTCATCCAATACTCGGCTTGATCGGATGACGCTCTGGGCGGGACCGGCGAGGTCGGCGGAGTGCTGCACTACCCGATGATCGGATCATGGCAACCTGTCAGGGTCGCGTCGTCGAGCCCCGGAGCGACTTCACTCGGAGGTGGCGGAGAGCGTTCTAAGCACTGATCCCGACTCAGTAGCCACGACGCTGGACCGCCTGCGCAACCCCCGGGTATGGCTCGTGATCGATGAGTTTGGCACGGGCAACTCTTCTCTCACAGCACTCCCGAACTTTCCGTTCCGGGCCCTCAAGATCGACCGATCCTTTGTCAGCGGTATCGGTAACCGGCCCCAAGAGAACTCGATCGTGGCCGCAATTCCGGCGCTGGCCCATGGACTCGTGCTTTCGGTCGTCGCGGAAGGGGTTGAAGCCCTTGAGCAAGTCGAGTTCCTCACTCGGGGCGGCTGTGGGGAACTCCCAGGCTACCCTATCTTGCCGCCCAGCCTCAGCTGGCGTCATCGAGTTGATGCTCGATGGGCGGTTTCTACCGCTGAAGAGCCGAGGCGCCGACGGATCACTTGGCGATCCGACTCGCGCGTAATCTGGCCTGGTACCCCCAGCAGGACTCGAACCTGCGCACCCGGCTCCGGAGGCCGGCGCTCTATCCGCTGAGCTATGGGGGCTCGCGACCGCTGCGGGGATGGCGTCCCCCCGGACGGCTTGGCTCCGCGTAGGGTCAGGCTACTCGTCCTCGTCGCCAATCGTAAACATCAGCCCGTCCTGCACATCGTAGAGGGCGTCCATCCACTCGGCGATCGCCACCTCTTCGGCCCGGCGCCGACCCAGAGGATGCCCCTCCTTCGCCAGCAATCGGCGGCACTGGTTGCGCAGTGGCACGGGTACCACCACCTCCTCCGCGATGTTGAGTTGCTCCAGTTCATTCAGTAACCGGTCGATGAACAGGATCTTGTTGCGGCGGGCGTTTCGCTCGCGTCTCTCGATATGGTCGGATTCGTAGAGTTTGGAGATTTCGTGGGAGGTTTCAGAGATGGTGGGCAAGATCTGTCCCTTGAATGCGCGCGTCCGGTGAGGCTGGGCCACCCTCGCCGAGGCGGGAGGGTGTAAATCAATCCTAGATGGCACTTTGAGATGCGTCAAGGTGGCGGGGTCGCGCAGCCGAATCGCCGGAAGGCCCGCTGATCGGGTCCGCCGAGGCTCCCACCGCTTCCGCTCCGAGTTCGCCCGACTCGCTGGGGCTACAGCGCCCCCGAGCTGATGGGCCGAGGTGGAACTATCCCTCACCTCTGCTCCCCAATCGAAGTCCGGAGCCTACGGCCAGGTCGAGATCACCTGCCGCAACGGCGATCGGACCAGACGCGGTCTCCAAAAGGAGTTCGCCTTGCTCGGAGAGCCCCGCCATACGTCCAGCGACCGGGCCTGACGGCTGCTGAGCGATCACTTCCTGACCGATCCAGGCGGCCCGGGCAAGCCAGGCTTCGCGAAGCGCGCCAAATCCTTGGTCCACCCACTGCTGATATCGGAGCCCGAGCCGGCCCAGCACCGCCACCGCCAGAGAAGTGCGGTCGACGTCGTATCCGGCTAAATCGCAAGCGGTGGCGGTTCGGCGCAGCTCACTCGGGAGTTCCGCGCCTCCCCACTTGACATTGCAGCCGATGCCCACGATCACCACCCGCCCGCGCTCACTCGAGGATCTCGACTCCGCCAGGACTCCGGCCAGCTTCCGGTCGCCAACCAGACAATCGTTGGGCCATTTGAGCCGGGTTGGAGGACCGCCCGCCTGCGCCAGCCCCTCCACCACCGCCAGACCTGCCGCCAGGCTGAGCGTCGTCCAGTTCGCAGCGCTGGAGGCGGGCCGCAGGAGTACGGAGAACATCAGGGAACTTCCGGGAGGAGCGACCCAGCGGCGCCCGGAGCGGCCGCGGCCGGCCAGTTGCTCGTCGGCGAAGACGACCAGACCCTCTTCCGCGCCTCCCGCAGCTGCGGCTGCGACGAGGTCCTGCGTACTGCCCACCGTCGCGTAGTCGTGCAACTCGAAGTGGATCGGGGAGCTGAGCAGGCTCAGCCGGAGTCGGCTCAGGTCGAGGCTTTGCGTCACTTCCGAGACCGTGTGTCTGAGATGAGGACCACTCTCGTATACTGCCGCCTCGTGGAGAACTGGGAAAGGGTTGAGATGTTCAGCTCGTTCCTTAAGCTGAGCGGCGATATCGAGGTAATCCCCCCCCTGCGCCTGACCGACGTGGTCAATCGCATGACCGAGTACCTCGAGATCCAGCATCTAACTCTGGAGCCGCTGGCCAGCACCTACCCGGTAATTAGCACCGTGGAGGATTCCGCCATGGTGGCGAAACGGGCACTGCTCATGCTCGTCCCCATCGGAGAATCGGCGGCTGATCACGGTGGCCGACGCGCGCTGTTGGAAACCAAGGTGGCGCGGCAGGTTGCGCTCACGATCGATACCTTCTCACTCGTGTGCGAGGTGTTCTTGGAGCCGCGCCTCAGCTTGCGCGAGACTCTGGAGCGCAGCGTCGACGACTTCCTGCCGGTACGCAATCTGAACGCGGTCTGGTTGCCGGCCCTGACACATGAGCGCGTCACGATCCAGCGCTCCTTCGCCCTGATTCACCCCCGCCAGATCCTAAGTTTTTCCGAGCGTGGGGAAGCGGCCTCCTAGGTATCCCGTGGAGTCGATATGCCGCTGCGCCCGAAGGGCCTGACCGACCCGCTCCCCCGTGATGCCTCGACCGTGGCCATCCTGCGCGGTCGACCCTCGGCTCGAGGCGGCGGTCTCGAGGTCTTGCTCATGACCCGGCCCGATACGAGCCTATTCGCGCCGGGGGCGGAGGTCTTCCCGGGTGGCGCCGTTGATCCGGCAGACCTTGATCCGGGCTGGGCGGAGTTAGCTGGTGGCGTTCGGCTCCAGCCGAGAGTCGACAGGAGCTTCCTGGTCGCCGCGGTGCGGGAGACCTTCGAGGAGTGCGGAGTGCTGATCGCTCGCGACTCGGCGGGCCACGTCTGCCAACCCCGAGCAGCGGCCGCCGCCGCCCCGCTCCGACGGGAGCTGCAGGGCAGCGGCTCCGATCGCTTTCTGCCTGGCCTGCGCGCGCTCGGCCTTCGCCCCGGCTGGGAAGACCTGGTGCTCTGCGCTCACTGGATGACTCCCAAGCGGCTTCCCCGGATCTACGACACCCGCTTCTTTATGGCGGCGATGCCCCGGGAGCAGGAACCGCGACAGGATGATGGAGGAGAGTTGTTCTCCATGAGGTGGGTTGCGCCGAGCACAGCTTTGGAGGACGCCGTTCAGCACCGAAATTTCTTGTTCGCCCCTACCCGCGCTGTGCTGCGACAGCTGGCGAGCGAGCGGTCGGTAGCGGCAGCGCTTCGGGCGGCCGGACGAATGAAGGTCCAACGGGTGCGGCCTGGACCGGGCCAGGCCCGGTACCCCGGGCTGGACCCAGGTGAGGTGCTTGGCGGTGACTAGTATTGTCCGGCTCAGGGCTCCCAATCCCGGCGCCCTTACGGGCGCCGGGACCAACACCTGGATCTACGGCCTCGGAGAGACCGTGGTCATCGACCCGGGCCCCGCCGACGAGGGCCACCTGGAGCGGGTCCTGGCGACCGCCACCAGGCACGGCCGGGTGGTGATGGTCGCCTGCACCCACCATCACCGCGATCACCTGGAGGGGGCGGCCCGCTTTTGCGAGCTGACCGGGGCACCGCTCGCGGTCTACTTCCGCCGGGCCACCGACCACCGCACCCTTCCGCTTCACGACGGCGACCGGCTGCTGGTTGGGGGCGGTGGGCTCGTGGCGATCCACACCCCCGGGCATGCCTCCGACCACCTCTGCTTCTTCGAGGAGTCCAGCCGGATTCTCTTCACCGGCGACCACGTGCTCCAGGGGACCACCAGCCTGGTGGTCCCCCCGGACGGCGACATGACCGCCTATCTGAGCTCGCTCGACCGCGTACTGAGGCTGCGGCCGAGCCGGCTGCTCCCGGGCCACGGCGAGCCGATCGAGGCGGCGGAGACCGCGATCACCGACCTGATCGCCCACCGCATCCAGCGGGAGGAGCAGATCTTGCAACAGCTGGAGTCGGGGCCTGCGGGACCCGACTCCCTGACCCCTCGTCTCTACGCCTCCTATCCACCCGAGGTCTTGGGGATGGCGGCGGGCACGGTTCTGGCTCACCTACTCAAGCTAGAGCAGGAGGGCAAGGTTCGCCGGGTATTCGGGGATCTGCCGGACCAGTTCGAGCCGGTGGGCCAGAGCCGCCGGTCGTAGAGGTCGCCGCCTGGCGCCGAAAGTGCCGCTACGCCATCTGGAAGGGGAGGTGGGCCAGGGTTCGGGTCATGACCCCGGACGGTCCGATCGGTACAATCGGCTTCCAGTGCGCTTCGCCGTGATAGGCGGTGCCGGCGATGTCCAGATGGACCCAGGGAAGGTCTCCGGTGAACTGGCGCAGGAAGACCCCGCCGTTGATCGAACTGGCGGCCGCAGTTCCCGAACTGTTTTGCATGTCGGCAATGTGGCAGGTGAGCGCCACGTCGTACTCGGGGTAGAGCGGTAGCTCCCAGATCCGCTCTCCGGCGAGAGCCCCAGCTCGGCGCAGCTGGGCGATCAGTTCGGGGCTGCTTCCCATGGCGACGGTGACGGCGTACCCCATCGCGACCACCGCGCCCCCGGTCAAGGTGGCCACATCCACCAGATGGGTCGCCCCCCGGTCGGCGGCGAAGCCCAGCGCGTCGGCAAGCACCAGGCGACCCTCGGCGTCGGTGTTGTTGATCTCGATGGTCTTTCCGTTCATGGCACTGACCACATCCCCGGGTTTGATGGCGCCGCCGCCGGGCATGTTCTCGGTGAGGGCCGCCACGGCGATCACCTGGATCGGAGCTTCCATTTGGGCGATCAAGGACATGGTCTCGATGACCGCGGCCGCACCACTCATATCGGCCTTCATGTCGGACATCCCTGGGTTGGCCTTGAGGGAGATGCCACCGGCGTCGAAGGTGATGCCCTTCCCGACCAGCGCCAACACCTTGTCGGACCTCGCCTGGGCCTTCGGGCGATAGCGCAGAGAGACCAGCTTGGGCGGCTCGTGAGAGCCCTGCGCCACCGCCAGCAGGGCGCCCATACCGAGCCTCTCCATATCGGCACGCTCCAGCACCTCCAACTCGAGCCCTCCCTCCTTCGCCACCCGCTCAGCCTCCGCGGCCAGCAGGGTGGGGGTCAGCTGATTGCTGGGTTGCCACTGGAGCACACGCGCCCGGTTGGTCACCTCCCCGAGGGAGCTTCCCTCGGCCAGGGCATCTGAGATCGCCGCTTCGGTTCCCAACCCGACCACCACCAGCTCCTCGATCGCGCCCGGGTCCTCGCCGGTCTTGAGCTGACCCAAGTGGTAGTTGCCCAGCGCCACCCCTTCGGCGACGGCCCGGGCCACTGCGCGAGGCTCACCTTGGTCCGGGTCCTGAGCGGAGAGCGCGGCCACCACCGCCTGGTCGACCAGGATCGTCAGGCTGCGGCAGAAGCGCCTGGTCTCGCGGACGGCGAACTGAAGGGCGTTTCGAAGGCGGTAGCCGTCTAGCTCCTGGGATCGCCCCAGTCCCAGGAACACCACCCGAGGAGTCGGGAGCTTGCCCAGGGTTGCGACTGCGGTACGCGTGGGGAATCGGCCAGTCGCCTCGTGGTCGTCGCGCATGCGGGTGAGGAGTCCGTCCAGCGCCCGGTCGACCGCGGTTGCCGATGGTCCAAGTGGCCCCGCCTGGAAGTACGGCACCACCAGCACGTCGGCCCTGATCTCGCCTAGGTCCGCGTCACTTGCCTTAGCTCGCAATCTCACGCCTCCTGAATGCCCGGCCCGTGCTCGGGCCTGGGCCATGGCTGCGGCGAGCGCGCCTCCCCAGGGAGCCCCGATCAGGGCTCAGTGGTGAGGGTCGAAGCGCACCTGCCGCAGGTTGGGGATCCACCTTCGCAGCGCCGTCTCCAGCTCCCGGAGCACCTCAGGGGTCAGCACGACCACGAAGTTGGAGCTTGGATGCGCCTGCACCACCACCTCTCCGGGCCGAGGTTGAGTGACCAACAGGCTGTCACTGGCGGGTCCGGAGGAGATCACTCCCCTCACCCGCGCTGTCAATTCCGCATCGGTCACCGGCGAATCATGGCAAAGCCGAGCCGGACAATGTCGGCATGCCATCCAGGGCCGTGACCTCGGGGCTCCGCGCCACGCGCCTCTCTCTCCGCCAGCTGCTGGAGATCGAGGCGCTCCGTGTGGGTTTCTCCGAGGTGGGGGTTACCGACCTGGCACCGTTCGAAGTGGCCGCCGAGCGGGCTCGCCGGGCGCTCATGGAGGGGCGTATGGGGGGAATGCCCTGGTATACGGAGGAACGGATCAACCACGCAACCGATCTGGGGCAGCGCTATCCGTGGGGTCGGAGCCTGGTGGCGCTCAGCTACCCGTACCAGCCGGCCGCCGGCCCTGCCAGCACTCCGGTGGACCCTCCCCGAAGCGAGGGGCGCCCCCGGGGCAGAATCGCCGGATACGCGCTGGGGGACGACTATCACGCGCGCCTTGACCGGGCCTTGCGCCAGCTGGTCGACCGGCTAGCGGTGCGGTCGCCCGGGTTGCGCTGGCACCGGTTCGTCGACCACGGTCGGGCCTGGGATCGGGCGATCGCCGAGCGGGCGGGCCTGGGCTTCTGCGGCAAGCACACGCAGCTGATCACCGAGCGAGGGGGCTCGTACGTGCTGCTGGCCTCCCTGGTGCTCAGCCTCGAGCTTGCTCCTGACCAATCGTCGAAGCGGAGTTGCGGTAAATGCCGCGCCTGTCTGCCGAGTTGCCCGACCGGAGCTCTGCTGGCCCCGGGCGTGATTGACGCTCCGCGGTGCATCAGCTACTTGACTATCGAGCACGAGGGGCCGATCCCCCGTGACCTCCGTCCCCTGATGGGTACCTGGGTCTTTGGTTGCGATCTCTGCCAGGAAGCGTGCCCGATCAATCAGCGACTCAGCGCTCCGCCCGTCCGACCCGGCCGCGCCTCCACCAGCGAAGGCCCGGTGCCCTTCCCCGACCTGGTCGAGCTGCTCTGTCTCTCAGAGACGTCCTTCCAGGCTCGCTTCCGGCACACCACCATGCGAAGGAGCGGCCGGGAGCGCCTGGCCAGGAACGCCGCCGTCGCCCTGGGGAACGCCGGCGAGCATTCGGCCGTCCCGGCTCTAGCGCGGGCGATGGGCCAGGATCCCTCAGCACTGGTGCGGGGAGCAAGTGCCTGGGCGCTGGGCCAGCTGGGGGGTGAGGCGGCGACGAGCGAGCTCACCGGAGCGGTAGCCCGGGAGGGCGATCCGGAGGTGGTGGCTGAGATCCAGCGCGCCCTCCTTGACGCTCGCCGGACGCTGGAATCGACTCCGAGGGGGTTGCGGCAGCTTGGTCATTCGGCATAATCGCGGCGGTGGCTGGCTTTGCCCCGGTGTGCGCGGCGGTCGACATCCCCCAGGGAACTGGTCAGGTGGTCGATGCCGATGGCGTTGAGGTGGCCATCTTCCACGTGGATGGCGTCTTCCACGCGCTGGAGAACAGCTGTGCTAGCGGGGGGTCAATCGGAGAGGGACTGCTCCGGGGGCATGTGGTCACCTGTCCTCTTGACGGCGAGACGTACGACGTCCGGACCGGCATCTCCCCGATCTCGGATGCCATCTTCGTCAAGCACTTCGATGTGCGGCTCGACAGCGGTGGCAACGTGCTGGTGAGAATGGAGCCGACCGAGGATGAGGATGAGGAACTCTGAAGGGACGCCTGGCCGCGATCGACGTGGGGTCCAACACCGCCCACCTGCTGGTGGCCACTGTCGGTGAGCAAGGGACCAGCCGGCGCCGCCACTCGGTTCACCTGCTGGGCTTAGGCCGTGAGGTGGCAGCAACCGGCGAGCTAGGCGAAGAACTCCTTGAGAGGACGGCGGATCTGGTACGTCAACTGGTCGACCTGGCCCGGCGGGACGGAGCCGAGCGGATCGCCGTGGTCGGGACCGAGGCGATTCGCAACGCCGGGGACGGGGCCGCCCTGGGGGATCGGATCCGGCAGCACACCAAGCTGCCATTCCGGATCCTGACCGGGGAGGCGGAGGCACGGCTCAGCTATCTGGGGGGGGCTGCCTACTGGGTTCCCGCGGGCCGGCCGGCGACCGTGGTCGACGTGGGGGGGGGGAGCACAGAGGTGGTTCACGGTCTGGGGAGCCGACCAATCAACGGGACCAGCCTGAAGCTGGGCTCCGATCGGGTCCTGATGGCGATCAAGGCCGCAGATCCCCCCACGTCGCGCCAGCGGGTGGACGCCGAGCTGCGGATCTCGATGCTGTTGGAGGCGGCCCCCAACCCCGCGCAGCAGGGCATGCTGATCGCCACCGGGGGGACAGCCTCCAACCTGCCGGTGCTCCTCGGGGTGTGGCGTCCCTTCCCGGACTCCAAGGACGCGCTTCGGGATGAGGGAACGCGGGAGCCCTGGATCACGCTCAGCCGGGAAAACATCGACCAGGCGGTCCATCTCACGGCCGACCATTCCAGCGCCGAGATCGCCATGCGCACCGGACTGAGTCCGGCGCGGGCCCGCCTGATGGCCGGCGGGATCCTGGTCCTGCTTGGACTCCTGGAGCGGTACCAGGCCAAGGAGTTGGTCGTCACCGAACGGGGGCTGCGCGACGGGGTGCTGCTCCGCCTGGCCGCCGCGGCCGCCCACCCCCGCCCCACCTGAGCGCCGGGCCGGTGCATCTCCGAGCCTCCGGCACCTTGCCTTAAGCTGGACTGGTGCCGGTCTTCGACTTTCACACCCACACCACCATCTCCGACGGTCATGCGGACGCGATGGAGATGGCCCGGCGGTGCCGGAAGAACGGATACGCCGCCTACGTCTGCAGCGACCACGTCGACGAGGGTACGGTCGGGGGGCGGGTCCCGGAGATAGTCGAGGCCTGCCGGCGGGTGGCCGAGGAGCTGGGCATCAGCGCCATCCCCGCGGTCGAGGTGACCCGCGTCGCGCCCGACCGGGTCGCCAAAGTGGCCGCTCGGGCCCGCTCTCTGGGAGCGCTGCTGGTGGTGGTCCACGGGGAGACCCTGGGGGACTTCCCTCAGCCAGGACTCAACCTGGCAGCCGCCCGCTGCTCCGACGTCGATATCCTGGGACACCCCGGCCTGATCTCTCATGAGGCAGCCGAGCTGGCGCGGGACAATCAGATCCACCTTGAGATCAGCGCGGCTGGTCTTCACGGGCTCACAAATGGCCACGTCGCCAAGGTGGCCCGGGAGGTTGGCGCCGCCTTGGTGCTCGACTCGGACGCCCACCGCCCGGAGAGCCTGCTCACGCCCGAACGCACCCGGCAGGTGCTGGAGGGCAGCGGCCTGACCCTGGAAGGAGTCTCCCAGGTAGCTGAACTGGCGCCGTTCTCGGTCCTGAAGCGCCGGGGCATTCAGCTTTCGCTGGAAACGAGCGCCCCCTGATTCATGCAAGGTGCGGCTAGGGCGTGCTGGGAGTAGCCGCCGAGGAAGACGGCCCTGAACTCGGAGTCGGAGTCGGGAAAGCCGTGGCGGACGGGGTAGGGGTGACGTTGGGGAGCGGAGTCAATGCACCGCCTGCGGTATTGGTCGGCACCGTCTCGATGTCCTGAAGATTCGCCACCAGCAAAGTACCCTTAGGCCCCTGGCTGAACGTGACGACCACCGCATCTCCGGGAATGAGGTCGTCGAGGGTGGCAGTGGCGCCTCCCCTGGTCACGACCGACTTGGTGGTTACGGTGGCCTCCACCGGCTCACCCCCGGCCGGCTGGATCGCGATCAGGTTGGGAGCGATCCAGATCCCGACGATGGTGCCGTCGACTGGGTGCCCCACCAGGGAGTTGGTGGGGGAAGGGGAGCTGCTGGGAGAGATGCCGACCGCCGCTTGATTGTTGCTCGGAGTGTTGCCCACGGCAAAGATGGTGAGCGAGGCGATGCCCAGCCCCACCCCCAGCACCGAGAGCGCGATGATCGCGAAGAAGATCAGCGCCAGCAGGCCATGGCCATGGAAGCCGATGAAGTTATGGCGCTCTCTCAGATGTCGGCCGGCCCTCAGCCGCGGAACCCTCCGCCGCGCCGCCTTAGCCCTCGGCAGTCGAGTCTCCGCCAATTCGCCTCCTCGCTATTCCGCTGTCCCTGATGGCACCTTTGGCACCTTCACCGAACCCGGCCGGAGTATAGGGGACCACCCGAGATGGGCCGAGAAGGCCCGGTATCATCAACTGCCACCCATGACCTCCACTTACGATCACGGCGCCATCGAGGCAAAGTGGCAGTCCCGCTGGCAGGACACCGGCCTCTACGAGATGGCCCTGGACCGGGTGACCCGGCCCTACTACAACCTCATGATGTTCCCCTATCCGTCGGCGGAGGGGCTCCACGTGGGCAACATGTTCGCCTTCTCCGGCGCGGATGCCCACGGTCGCTTCGTACGCATGCAGGGCTTCGACGTCTTCGAGCCAATCGGCTTTGACGCCTTCGGCATCCACAGCGAAAACTTCGCTCTCAAGGTGGGTCGGCATCCCACCGAGCTCATCGCCGGCAACGTGGTCCGCTTCACCCAGCAGCTGAAGCGGCTGGGAGCCCAGTTCGACTGGACCAAGACGGTCGACACCACGGACCCCACCTACTACCGCTGGACTCAGTGGCTCTTTCTCACACTGTGGAAGGGAGGCTTCGCCTACCGGGCCCGCCGCAACGTCAAGTGGTGTCCCCAGGACCTGACCGTGCTCGCCGACGAACAGGTTCTGGGGGACGGCACCTGCGAACGGTGTGGGGCGGTGGTCACCGAACGGGAATTGGAGCAGTGGTTCCTCCGCATCACCGCGTTCACCGACCAGCTACTGGCGGACCTGGACGAGCTCAATTGGTCAGAGAGCACCAAGCTGCTGCAACGCCACTGGATCGGGCGCAGCCAGGGGGCTTTGATCGACTTCCCCATCGACGGCCAGGACCCGCTCCGGGTCTTCTCGACCCGCCCGGACACTCTCTTCGGCGCCACCTTCATGGTGCTGGCTCCGGACCACCCGAGGACGCTGGAGCTGGCGGCACCTGACAGACGGGCTGAGGTGGCTGCCTTCACGGCGGAAGCGGCCCACCGGCGGATTGCCGGACGGCGGGATGACGAGAACTCGACCAGGGGCTTGGCGCTAGGCCGGGACGCTCTCAACCCGCTCACCGGGGTCCGGATCCCGCTGTTCACTGCCGAGTACGTTCTCTCCGGCTACGGGACCGGGGCGATCATGGCGGTGCCAGCCCACGACCAGCGCGACCATGCCTTCGCTCTCGACCACCACCTGCCGGTGGTCGAGGTGGTCTCAGGCAAAGAGGGCAGCGGACGCGCCCACGGCGGAGTGGGCGCCCTGGTTAACAGTGGCCACTTTGACGGGCTCAAGGCCCCCGATCCGGCCCGCGAGTTGATCACGGCCGCCCTGGTGGAGGCAGGGTTAGGCCAGCCACACGTGACCTACAAGCTTCGGGACTGGGGGATCTCCCGTCAGCGCTACTGGGGCCCGCCGATACCCGCTATTCACTGCCCAAAGTGCGGAGTTGTGCCGGTGCCAGAGGAAGATCTCCCGGTTCTACTGCCCTACATCGAGGACTTTCGGCCGCTGGGGACCGGCGAGTCGCCGCTGGCCCGGGATCCTAGTTTCCTCAACACCACCTGCCCTAATTGCGGCGGCGCGGCCCAGCGCGATACCGACGTCTCCGACACTTTTCTGGACAGCTCCTGGTACTTCTTGCGCTATCCATCAGTCGGCCACGACGACGTTCCCTTCGATTCCGAGCTGACTCGAAAGTGGCTACCGGTCACCTACTACGACGGGGGCAACGAGCACGCCGTGCTCCACCTCTTGTATTCGCGCTTTGTGGCCATGGCGCTGCGGCAGTTGGGCTACCTGGACTTCGACGAACCCTTCACCCAGTTCCGGGCCCACGGGACCATCGTGAAGGGCGGCGCCAAGATGTCGAAGTCCCGCGGCAACGTGGTGGTTCCCGACGAGTACGTCGCCCACTTCGGGGCTGACGCGTTCCGCCTCTACCTTCTCTCCTTGGGCCCCTACCACGAAACCCTCAACTTCGTAGACACCGGCATCAATGGACCATTCCGCTTCCTTTCCCAATTGCTACGCCTGTTGGACCGAGTGGAGCCGGGGGCGGAGGCCGAAATGGAGCCCACGGCGATGGCGCGAGCGCGCCATCGCTGCATTCACCAGGTCACTTTGGACACCCCGGAGCGCAAGTACAACACCGCGATCGCGGCGATGATGATCTTCGTCAACCGACTGAAGGAGCACGACGGGAAAGTACCCAGAGTCGCCATGGAAACGCTGGCTCTACTGCTCGCACCCTACTGCCCGCACCTAGCCGAGGAGATCTGGGAGCGGCTGGGCCGGAAGTACTCCGTGCATCAGCAACCGTGGCCCGTCGCGGACCTCTCGCTCATCGTCGACGAGCAGGTGGTCGTGGTGGTCTGCATCAATGGCAAGAAGCGCGACCAGCTGGTGGTGGTGGCCGGGACCGGCGCCGGGGACCTAGAGCGGGCGGCGCTGGAGTTGCCGCGGATCCAGCAGTGGCTCGATGGCCGGGCGCCAGAGAGAGTGATTGTGGTGCCCGACCGACAGGTCAATCTGGTGCTGGCGGCCTAGCGCGTCAATTCATGGCGGTTCAGGAGTGCACCGGGATCAGAAGATCTAGCACTGAACGCACCTGCGCCGCCAAGGCGATGACCGCTCAGCGTCCTACTGGACCGTCGATGGCCTTGCGCAACAGCACAGGGTGGCGGCAGTGCCTCAACTACTCATCGACCCTGGGTACCGCGATGAAGCACACGCTCGCCGCCCGCCGGTACACGGTGCTGTGCAAGCCCTCTTCGAACGAGTGTGACGCACCAGGGACGCGTGAAGATTTGAAAGTGGTCGGGTACTTCTGAACAACTTCGCCGACCGGCAAATTGTCGAGCACTTCGAAATCACCGTCCGGAAGTGCGTCACTTGAGTAGATCGGTTCCAGCACCCTCCCTCGATGCACTCGTCGAACCAGTAGCGCTCGACGGAAGTCATACGGTGCAGAAGTCCGAGTAGAGTCAGGCTCGCTAGTGATACCGAATGAGACTCGAGCTGCCCCTCACTGAGGCCGCGACAATATCTCAGCAGGTGAATCAGTAGAAGTCCACCATCGCCCAGTGAGCATCGGGCTCGCTCCCCTCGAGAAGTTGACAGGACTTGTCCACTTTCTCGATGCCCACCATCAATTCACCCCCGAGTGTTCATGGTCAGCTTCGCCTTCACCAAGTGCGAAGCTGCCTGCATCGTCGCACTGCCACTACCCGAGAAGTTGGTCTGGTTACGCACGACCGGGAGTAAGGATCCTCTTGAGGACGTCCCACCACCGGGGATACTTCTCCTGACACTCGTCATCGTCGCCCAGGCAGACGCCTCGGCCTCGACAGTGGGAGCATGGCGCGGGCCAGTGGTTAGACCCGTTGGGCCGGCCGGATCCTCCGCAATGACTACAGCGCCGTCCCTTCATGCTGCAGAGCTTACCTGTGAGGGTCCGAGCCACCCCGGCCGAAACGCCCGCCGCTGGCGGTACGCCTCGCTTCCCTTGGCCGCTTCGCCGATCGGCAGTACCATTGGCCCAGTTCAAGTGGCGCCGCGATCTGTGCGGAGGCCTGCCCGCGCGTGCTCGTCGTCAGGGACCACTCCGACTTCCTTCCCGCCCGTAGCTCAGCTGGTTGGTCGTGCCCCATAGAGTGGTGTAAATAGCGAGGCCGGATTCGTGCTCGAGATGGGCACGAAAAAGGCCACCGTGCAACCGACCCCTTGAAAAGACCAGGAGACACGATGACCCCCACCAGCATGCCACTCGACGCCCTG
>DATKSR010000091.1:0-3385 GCA_035531555.1 Candidatus Dormiibacterota bacterium | reverse complement strand
CGTCCCCCAGCGCTACACCTTCTCCCAGTTCGGCGAACGCACCGCGCGCCTGGCACAGGCACTGGAGCGCCTGCAGGTCCGGACCTCCAACCGGATTGCGACTTTCGCCTGGAACACTTACCAACATCTCGAGTGCTACTTCGCAATTCCCGGCCGGGGAGCGGTCCTACACACCCTCAACGTCCGTCTCTTTCCTGACGACCTGGCTTTCGTCATCAACGATGCCGAGGATCAGATCATCTTCTGCGACCGCAGCGTGCTACCGCTGTTGCAACGAGTGGCCGGCCGGATTCCCTCGGTGCGCCTGGTGGTACTCATGGGAGAGGGTGAGGCCAACAGTTCCGGACTGCCCGAGACGCTCGACTACGAGGAGTTGATCGCCGGCAGTCAGCCCCTCGAAGAGTGGCCTCCGCTGGACGAAAACCAGGCCGCCGCCATGTGCTACACCTCCGGCACCACTGACCGCCCCAAGGGCGTCGTCTACAGCCACCGCTCCTCTTATCTCCATGCGGTGGCCACCGGAATGGCGGGCGGGCTGGGGATCTCATACCAGGATGTGCTGCTTCCCGTTGTCCCGATGTTCCACGTCAACGCCTGGGGGCTACCCCACGCCGCCATTGGCTTCGGCACCAAGTTGATCTTCCCTGGACGCTTTCTGGATCCCGCTCATCTGGTTGCCCAGCTCAGGGACGAGTCGGTCACCGTCACCGCCGGGGTGCCGACCATCTGGACCGCCTTACTCAACTATCTGGACCAGCAGCCCACCCCCCTGCCCAAGCTGCGCTCCATCATCTGTGGCGGCTCAGCGGCGCCGGCTTCCCTGATCGCGGGCTTCGACCGTCATGGACTGAGGATCCTCCACGCCTGGGGTATGACCGAGACATCGCCGATCGGGACCGTCAACTTGATCAAACCCTCACACGAGCACCTAGAGGGCGAGGAGCTGCTTGCCCTCAGGGCCAAGCAGGGACTCCCGGTGCTGGGCGTAGAGCTCCGGATCGTCGACCTCGACACTGGCGACGAGTGCCCAGCCGACGGCGAAACCCCCGGAGAGATCCAGATGCGAGGTCCCTGGATCGCGCGGGCCTACTTCCACGACCCCGAGGATCGCGATGGCCGGTTCACCGCCGACGGCTGGTTCCGCACCGGGGACGTGGCGACCATCGACGCCGACGGCTACGTCCAGATCGTCGACCGCACCAAAGACTTGGTCAAGTCAGGTGGTGAGTGGATCTCCTCGGTCACCCTTGAGGGCGAGCTGATGGCCCACCCCAAGGTCCAGGAAGCGGCGGTGGTGGGATTCCCCCACTCCCGCTGGGCGGAGCGACCGGTTGGCTTCGTAGTGGCTCGGCCGGAACACAAGGACTCTTTAACCAAGGACGAGCTGCTCTTGTTCCTGCGGCCTCGGGTGGCGACCTTCTGGATGCCCGACGAGATCATCTTCATTGACGAGGTCCCCAAGACCAGCGTCGGTAAGTTCGACAAGAAGTCGCTGCGCCAGCGCTACGCCGACATCAACCTGGGCTAAGCCCAATCAGCTAGGGCAGTCGCTCCTAGACGCATGCCAGCCTGAGGCGTCCGCCTTCGGCGCGTAGAGAACGTTGACGCGGTTGGCGTAGACACAGCTCCAGTTCGCCTGGCTCTGCAGCAGCAGCGCCAGGGCCGACCCCCTCCCTTGCCAGACCAGGCTGACCTTGTGGTGGTCGAGGATCGCCAACGTCCCCGGCGATGCGCCGACCACCGTGAGGTACTGCTCCAGCACCTTGGGCCCCATCAGGTCCACCTCGCCAAAGATGAAGAGCCGGTCGGGGGCACAGCCACTTCCAGCGGGGTCGCGGGGATCGATCCGGTAGAGCAGCCAGCCGGAACTGCCGTAGGGCGTGAAGACCCGCGCCGCAGGCCCGGCGCAGATGACCCTACCCACCTGGACCGGGTACGCGGAACTCTGAAGGGTATTGTCGGGACTGCTCAGCTGCGACGAGATCCGAACCACACTGGCCAGCACCACAATCAGCAAGACCGCCCCCACGAACCAGCGTGGAGCAGGGCGACTTCGGTGCGGCTGGGCTGACTTCCGTGCCGACCGAACGTAGTCGGTCAGGCCCTGGACGCCGTCGGCCCAGAGAGGAAGAACCAGGATGGCAAAGAGGGGGATGTTGCGCACCGCATAGAGCAGAAGCACCGTTCCCGCCAGGGCCAGGAGAAAGTCGGCCGGTCTGGTGTTCTTGGCCCAGCGCGCCACCAGCATCGTGCTCAGGAGCAGGAACAGCACCGGCAACGAACCCAGAGCGTGGAAGTTGGGAGGCTGCCACTCGTCCAGGTTGGCCTGGGCCACCGGGCTCAGCAGCAGGTGCAGGGGGTAGAGGTAGAGTCCCCAGCCGTTGGGGTTGACCATGGCGGCCAGCGCCGACAGCAGCAGCGCCACAGCCAGGTCGCGCAGTCGGCGGAGATCGAGCGAACCTTTCTCCCCCAGCCAGGTGCTGATGCTCTCCCCGATCAGGAAGACCGCGATCACACCCAGGCCCACGACGAAGCCACCGTGGAGATTGCCCCAGACGATGAACATCGGGATCTGCCACAGGAGTAGCCGACGATTGGGACGACGCCGGTAGGCGTCGAGCAGCACCAGCAGGCCGCCCAGGAACCCGAAGGTCCACATTTGAGGGCTGGGTCCCCAGATTTGAAGTCCCGAGATGATCACTAGACCTGCGCCAATGGCGAGGATCCATCGCGAAAGCCCATCCCGATTGGCTCGCATCACCCCGAATACGAACCCCACCCAGGTAACCAGTGCGATGAGCAGAATCACCGGGGCCATACCCAAGGATCGGTACAGCAAGGCGAAGATCACCTCCGAGCCCCACTCCTGGGTGATGAAGGGATGGGTGGCGGCGGTGAAGGTGTAGGCGTTGTGCTGGGGAACCCCCGAGGCCAGGATGTCCAGCCCCACCCGAAGGTGCCACCAGAAGTCGGGATCGAACTGGGGTTGAGTGAAGGCGGCGAATCCCAGGAACGCAACCGCCAGCAGGAACACGGTGGGACCGTCGAGCACCCGCTGGCGCCCCACCATCCGCGATGACGCCCAGCTCACTGCAGACATACTCGAAGTTGGATTCTAGGTTGGGCCTCTCGAAGTGGGGCGAAGTCCCTGCTACGATCGCGCAGCCCCCGGTAACGGTCGAGCGAAGGGGGCCCAAGTGAGATCAGCAGACCTCCACCTGACTTCGCCACGGCTCGACCGGCCACTGCTGTGGCCCTAGACCGGAAACACCCCGTGGTGGCGTTCCGGTGACCGCCGGACCTTGGTGGCAGCGGCCGCCAGTCGCCAGATCAGCTGATCGCGGAGTTCCCTGGGGTCGACCACGGCGTCCAGGATCAGGTCGGA
>DATKSR010000090.1:0-6162 GCA_035531555.1 Candidatus Dormiibacterota bacterium | reverse complement strand
CCAGCTCGCCGGATCGCTGGGCGGTGAGGACGTGTGGGATAAGCTCAGGGCACGGCGCGGGAAGTCGGCGGCAGCTCCCGTGGTCCCCGCTCCGTTGCCTCCCAAGATGGAGCCCCGGCCCGTGCTGCGCGTGGTGGTGGCCGAGCCTGTCGACGGCCCCACCGAGCAGTTGAGTCTCTTCGGGTAGGTGACGGCTGGGCGATCACGATTTTAGTTGCCAGCTAATTGGTGGCCTAGAGGCTGGTAGTAAGGTGCTGTCAGCCAGTGGAGTGTCGCGGACCACGAAACGGGGACCCCATACACGGATGCGGTGACGGCCCGGGAGAAGGAACGTCCCGACTCACGAGTTGAGGCGGCGCCATACGCTTCTGGACCGGATGGTCCTCAAAGAGGGTGGCCCCAAGCCAGCCTCAGCTGAGATCGCTCCGGGCAGTCTAAAGAGCGGTCCCGAAGGAAATCTCTCGGGACCGCGACCGCGCGTTCGGCTCACGACTCTAAACGGGTGACTTCCGCAGGCCTGCGCTCCGGTACCTGAGGGGAGCCTGCTACCTACCGGGTCAGTCGGAGGCCGCCTTGGTCGCCACGTGGCAGGACGCACGTCAGCGCATAGGCTCGATGCGCGGACAGCCCGGCCGCGCTTTGACTCCTTCGCTGCTACTAGACCCTTGCCAATGCACTGAGCCTGAGCCATAGTGTCCGCGGGACTGCTGGGAAGGGGATAGAAGATGGCGAACGAAGGCCCGATCAAGGTGGTTGAGCGACGCGCCCGCCACATCGATGACCAAGACAGGTGCTGGATCGAATGGGCCCTGAGCCAGGCCCCCTCGAAGCGATGGAGGGGCTTCTTCGGCCAATCAGGCGGTGCCAGAGGCGGCACCATGGATTACGCGCTTGGCCGCGACCCGATGCCCGAACGTCAATCCATCACCTGGACTATCCCTAGAAGCGCTCTGGCCGACGCTGACCGGCATGTGAGAAGTCGGGTCGATGCTGCCAATGCCCTCGAGGATGCTGCGGCGACCAAGGACGACGCCAACCAAGGGCAGGCTGGGGCGGTCGAAACCGCGCAGGCCGACAGGCTCAGGGACCTGCAGGATGAGCTCCGGAAGCTACCGCCCCTGGACTGAAGAAAGGGCCGCGACGTTTGGGGACGCCCGGCCCAGTGACCGCAGAGGGGGTTAGTCCATGCGGTGAGCTGAGTCTAGGACCCGGCACTCGTCCACAATTTGTTGGGTGATCGATCTGGTGCCGGTAGCGAAGCCCCAGGCTTCCCTGGGCCCTGGCAAACCTCTCCGCTTCGCGGTCTTCGCGGACGACGGTCGCCGCTCGATCGGCTGGACCCTATGGACGAGTAGACACACGAGGGATGCCTACCTGACGCCTCGACCGCTGGGCGGAACCTGGAAGATCAGCCTGCACCAGTCGGGGAGATGGCACAGCGGGCTCACCCAGGAGTTGGTGGCGAAGGCTCCGCTGCCGATTGCGAGTCGACACCTCGACACATGGCAAATGCCCGACGAGCTCGGCGAAGGCGTCCGGCGTAGCGTCGAGTTAGTGTTCCCAGACTCGGAGCTGCGCCTCTGGCCGCCCGGAGTATCTGAGCCCAAGCCTGTAGTCAGGGTCCCCGCTCCCGGAGCCAACCACGCCGCCTGTATCGAGCTCATTTTCATGCCAGGAGCGCCGCCGATGCTCTTGGTGGTCGACGCCGCGTTCGACGTAGCTGAACTGACCCTGTCCGACGGCAACATGCTCCGCGTCGTCGCTCGACAGATTCCCTGGCCGGCGACAGACGTGGAGTGGCTGCTCGCAAGTAAGGGGGACCTTCTTGCGAAGGTCGACCCGCAGGTCCGGCTCAACGCTCCGAACCCACGGGGGATGCTCTACGGCAAGCACGACAACGGGATCCGTTACGCAGTGGATGGAGCGCTCGATTCGGAGCCGTCCGCGACCCAGGGCTGATGGACGCTGAGTCTCCGATCGCGAGCCCTCGCCATCGTCTGCTCATCGAGCCGACCGAGGCGCAGAAGCATCTGCTCGACGTTGTCTGGCACGTCTATGGGACCACGGGCCGGTGGCCGATCTACCAATACGTCGAGGCCATCCTTTACAAGGAGCGTGGCGGCCTCGACGCCCGAGCTGTGCTGCTGGACTGCCCTTGGCTGCTCTACGGCCGCGGTCTCGCCCACTACGGCTGGCTGTGGGTGGCTGACGCGAACCTGAACAACGCCAACCTAGGCGCGCCGCAACCGGGGGATACGATCGGCCTGACGGTAGTTGGAATGTCGCGAGTGCCCGAGGCCGCCGAGGAGCTGGGACTGTTCCTTGGCGCTCTACGCGTCTTGGTCGGCCAAGGGCGATCCTTTCGGCCGTCGCCAACGACCGTCCAGAACGTGGACCTGAAAGACTCTGACGTGAGGGAGCGCCTGCTCCCACCTGGGTCCGGCTGGCATGGCCCGCTGAATCCGCTCGCTCGCCTCGGGGAGATCCTCCGGCGCGAGCCCTCCACGAGGAGATACGTCAGCAGCCCGTTTGGAACCATGAGCTGGGAAGCCAGGCTCGACTCGTTCATCAGGCGCTACGAGGGCGTCAGCACCGTTGAGGAATACGCTGACCGTCTAACCGAGGAGATCTCCCCACCAGTTCCACAGCCGCTCCCCGCCTTGGAGTCCTCGCTGGCCGTTCCCGAGGCACTCGACTACCTGAACATCGTATGGGGCGAGAAGGCGCATCAGCCCCTGTTCGTCTTCCGAAGGGCGGAGGCGGCCGCCAAGCTCGCGTTCGAGTGCAACTCAGCGGACGAGCTTGACTCTAGGCTGAGCGCTCTCTGCGACCTGCTCTCGCACCTTAGGCTTCCCGGGGCGGACGATGAATCCAAGCTCGTAGCTGTCCAGGACTTTCTTGCCCGCCGCCTTCCAGATGACGGGGTTTCCCGCGCCACAGACGCGGTGACGGATCTGCGGGCCCTGTTCGACGTGCGTGCTTGGCGTCAGCACTCAGGCAGTGACGCAGAACGCAAGGCGCGTCGTGCCATGCGGAGACTACGCCTAGAACTGCCGGCAGCTGACTGGGGTGTAGTCTGGGACCGGGTTCAGGCCGTCACGGTCGCGGCGCTCAACGCGATCCGTGAGGAAGTCGAGCGGGTGGACGTACTGGCGCCTTTAGGGGAGCCGTCGACAGCAGAAGGCGAGTCCATCGGCCGGTAGCGGGGGAGCCTCAGCCCGGGGCTGACCGGCTCACACTCGGATAGCGGTGAAGTCGAGAATCTTGACGGCTAGACCGCTCTTCGACGCGATTTCGGAGGCTTGTGCGGCAGTCGCCTCTGGAATCGCCTCAACACACGCCATTACGTGGAGATCGGCACCCAGCCGCTTTGAAAGCGAGATGTCCCGATTGAGCTGCCGGGGCGTAAAGTCCGCCGCGCTGGTTTTCACCTCTCCTGCAACCACCTTGCCGTCGTGGACGCCGAATAGGTCGACTTCCTCTTGGGTGCTGTCCGCGAACTGAACGTTTACTCCTGGTATCACGTCAGTGGCGGCGGCTTCGCGACGTAGTGCGGCGACAGCGACGAGGTGAGGGAGCACCCCCTGGTCGCTTGCCAGGTCGATAAGTGTGCTGAGTCGGTAGTAGACAGTGAGGCTGTCATCTGATCGCACATAGCTTTGCTGACTTCGGCAACCAGGGCAGTTGGCGTTTGGGGTGACATGCTCGAGATCGACGAAGCTGGTGACGCTGCACCGCTCGCAGGTGAGGCGGTAGCCCCGCTCAGCCCAGTCGACGGCAACGAGTGCCTCTGCGATTTCCACACTCTGGTCCTTTGCCACGTGCAGGTCCTTCGCCGCTTGGCTCTGGCGCTCTAAGCGGCCACCAAACTCGCTCACAAATCTCGCCCGGTCAAGCTCTTCCTTCGTGTGCTTCCTGCGTTCCAGTTCCTTGAGAAGTTGGGTAGATCGCCGGGTTCTGAGGTCTTCGATGGCCTCAAGCACCCCTGGCCGCAGCAGGAGTTGGTCGGCCGCGATTGAATCTATTCCTTGTCCCAGGCGGCCCTTGTCAGACGGGGACCAGGCGCTGGTGGCCCCACCAAGAAGCGTCGAGACGACCTCGTCCAAAGACGGAATCCGGAACTCAACTTGGCAGCGCGTAGAGAAGCTCTGCAAGTAGTACTCCAGGCCGTCGTCGCGCCAGTGGGCGCTCGGACTTACGAGACGCGCTATCGAATCGCGCCTCGGCAATGGTCGAAACACCTCGGAGTTCGTGTTTAGCTTGAAGAGGCTCGGGCCGTTGAAAGTCACTGGGGAGTCGAATCGGATCGTGGTGCGTTTACGAAAGACCTGGGCGGCGACGTTCGTTGACACGCCATAGCGCCTGCGCCAGAGAAGTCCAGCGCGCGGATCCTTGTTTAGCAAAAAGCTAAATGGTGGTAGGCGGGGTGCAGGTGGGGGGTATTTGCTTTGCGCTCGTGTGGGCATCGTACTCTCGATAAGACCCCAGGAGTCGGCAAGGGCTCGCAGCCGGTCTTCATCGACGCGGCGGCTCGAGATATATGCGTCTGGAGAAAACTCGTCTGGCCTGCCGGCGAGCATCGCTTGGATGTGCTGGGCAAACATCGGCCAGGTGTCTACTTCGTAGGCTGGAAGGACAACCATTGGGCTACGCGCGAAGCCAAGAGACCTAAGCGCCCGCCTATTCCAAAATGAGAGACAGTCCGTGAGCGCCGTCCGCCTATCGCATAGCCAGATCAGACTGGGCATGGGAAAGGGAGGTGGTGAGGCCCACCTTTCGCGAAATTGGAGCTCCGTGCGGCTCAGCCCCGTTCTAGACCCAATTTGGGCCAGGGCGATCTGACCGGGATTTTGTACGATCGCAGAAGGGTCGCCAACGTCGCGCAGGGCCTGTGCCGTCTCTGGGGTGAGACAACCTGCGGCCGTGATCGCCCAGAGGTCCTGGCCGTCGTCTGCATAGGTCCAGCCCGCACCGATCGCTTCCCAGGCCGCTCCAAATGGTGGCACCGACCCATCTGTCGCCTCAAGGGCTCGGGGATGACAGGTGAACCGCCCCGCGCCATCCGCGTCGATTCTGGCTATCTGAGTGAGTGGGAGAGCCAGAGTACCTGCGGCGATCCTGGCTGCCTCTACAGACAGGTCGACATTTACGGCACCATCGAGGTTGGCAAATTCGACAATTTGGCGCCAGGCGGGGTTAATCCGACCATCACTACGAACGGGAACGATCGGCTCGGTGACCCCTCCCCATCGGGTACTGGCCTCCTGCACCGCCCGGATGTAGCCAGACCTGCTGTTCGACCTGATCAGATAGGCCACCCTGGCAGGCAGCACCGAGACTAGGAAGTCCTCCTGCCCGAGATAGTCACTTTCCGGCACGGAGATAGGTTGGCACTTTCGGCCAACTGGTGGCCGATAGGCCCAGGCCTGATCGCAGAGGCCGGTCGGAGGTCGGGAGCTGTACCTTCAGCAGGTGACCGCAACGACGGCAGGGTGCCCAGCCCGGAAGGATGCGGCTCGACCGGGGTGAGCTGACTAAGCCGGTGTTACTGTGGCGACGGCAACACCGTGGTAGTGCTCGCGATCTGGTTCATCGTTCTGGTCGGCGGGACCGTGTATCTCTGGCATCGAGGACACAGGGTCGGCACCGCCGCGTTCACGATCGGCTTCCTGGCTCTGACGGTTGCGGCTCTGGCGCTACTACTTCAATTCCGCGTCACTAGCGGCCGCTAGCTCCGCCCGCGCCTCTGGGCCAGCTCATGCTGGCACTGGCAGCCGAGGGGTGCGCCGAACCACCAACAGGTGGCCGCAGCGGCGGCAGGGCTTCCAGCCTGGTGGGACACGGCTCAGCCTGGTCGCGGTGTCGGTGGTGGTCATGGTGCTACTGGCAATCCCCACTTAGGTTGCCCTCAGGGTAAGCTGCCGCCATGGTGGAGGCTCGGATGAAGGCTATTGTCGGCCTCTCGTGGTCGCCACTCCTGGTGAAGCTGTGACCCTGGTGCTGATGGTCTCGCCCCTCCACGCTGGCTGGCACATTTTTGCCGGTCGTGGGCCGGGGGTAGCTTCAGGCCATGCGATACACCCCTCCCAGGAGGACGCTGGGCCCACGGGCCAAGAAGAACAGCTCTGACCGGCGCGTCTCCTTCAATCGCATCCTTACCGA
>DATKSR010000089.1:0-7850 GCA_035531555.1 Candidatus Dormiibacterota bacterium | reverse complement strand
GGACGATCTTCCCTCGGATCGGGCGCGTTCGCCAGACGGAGGAGGTACTGCAAGCCCTGGCCGGACCGACCGCCGGCTGAGGGCTCTGGGCATAGCTGGCGGCAGATCGCGTATTGCACGGAGCGGTTCACGAATCCCATCTGCTGGCCGGCCTTCGCGTACCGCCGGTCGGTCCGGGCTCGGGTCTCATGTCCCCCGTTCCAGTTGGGATCCTCGTAGCTGTGGCAGGGCGGGTGATCTTCAGCTTGCCGCTCAGCCCCATTCGCACCTCGGCCGTGGCGTTCCCGCGCTCATGGGCGAGTTGCGCTCCACGGCCCCCGGAAGTCGGCTAGCGACTCCGGCCCGAGTCGCCGCACGCCACGGAGCGCACCGGCCCCCACTTCGCATTGGAATTGTGGCGCGGGCGGTGGTGGCGGTCGGCAGGAGCGCCTGGACCCGGCAGAAGTGCCGGATGCCTGAGCCGGCGACTCAGAGGAAGCCCGACTCGGCGAGCGGTTCGGCGAGCTCACGTTCCTCGTAGGCGAGGTGCGACAGCAGTGTGTCGGTCAGGACATCGACGGCCTCACGGAGGGCCGGCGTGCTATCGGACGTCTTCAGGTAGAGCACCAGGGCCCGGTCCACCTCTTCGAGGACCTCGTGTATGGTCGCATGCTCGGCTTCCAGGCGATCGAGGACAGCTGCGAGGCGGGGATCGGATCGGCGCAGCTGAGGGAGGATGCTCCGGTCCTCGATGGTGTGGTGGGTGGTGACGAGACGGCAGTAGGCAGCGCAGCAGGTGCCCATCGTCCAGCTGTTCTGACGAAGCGTCATCGCCGCCAGCGCCTGCCGTGCCTGGGGCACCTCGAGCGCGCCCGCGAGCACCCCGTCCACGAGACGACGGACGGCGCGCAGCTCGCTGCGCAGATGGTCGTGCACGGCGACGAGGGTCCTCGAACTCGCCAGGTCCGCCGCCGTGTAGCGGCGCTGAGGGTCGGGCCGGGGGCCGATGGGGCGGGTTGCCTCGTCCCACAGCCGGGTCTCGCTCAGGCGCGCCCCGTCGTCCGGGGTGGCGATGGCGCGTACCTCGCTACCGGTGAATGCGCTGAGGGTCACTTCGGTCACCCGCGGGCCAGAAGCTGGGGTCGGGCCGCCGACGCGCTCAGCCGAACGCTGCCGCCCCGTGGCAACAAACTCTCGCACCGCGGGGACGACCTCGGCGGCGAAGCGCCGGAGCGTGTCTGGGTCGTCGCTCGCCAGGATGTAGCCGCTCATGTCTTCAGCCAGAGTGAGCTCGGCCAGCTGCTCGGCCCACTGCTCGGGAGGCCCGTCCAGGAAGCCGCCCGAGCGGTTGGCGAAACGTCCCGCGATGTTGTAAAGACGGCGGATGTCGGCCCCTCGACGTCCGGCCGCCTCCGCCACGGACAGGACATCATGGCCCCGCCGCCGCAGTTGCCGGGCCAGCTCCGGGGACAATTGCTCATCGAGGAGCACCCTCATCGCTGGAGTACTTGCTCCCCTTGCTCGTATTCCAGGCGAGCTTGCTCCAGCAGCTGCAAGTTGGTCTCGATGGCCTCGTCTATCTCGGCCCCATGGGCCCCTTAGTACCTGAGGGCGGCGTCCACCAGGCCGAGCGGCAAGCCCAGGTTCTGGGCGGTCGCGGCAAGGTCGCTGGACTCGGCCCGGAAGACCTCAACGACCTCCCACACATCGGGTCCGCCGCTGAGGCCGGGCCGTCGTGCCAGAGCGCCGCCCCGGAACACGATCCCGGGGAATTGGTCCATCGCTAGTCCCTCCTGGACGTAGCGCTCGGCCAGGACAGTCTTGGGCAGGTGAACCTGCTTGGCCTGCCTTTGGAGCTGCTCCAGGACGTCCGGCCTGGTACGGAATGTGAGGCTCTGTCCCATGTTGTATGACAGTGTAGTACCAGCGACCATTGGCCGACGATCGTCCCTTGCCGGTGAGTCAAGCCCCTTCGAAAGGGGGAAATGGGGGAGAGGGACTGGAGTGGATACGGGGGATCCCGAGGGCCAGACGACGGGACAAGTTAGGCGATCGTATCTGATATCCTGCCACCGACATGGTATGCCTGGGAGGTGCCTACTCCAGCGGAGCAGGTGGGGCGGCACCATCACTTTGCCAAGGAGAGGCCAATCGCCGAGGCGCGCTCGAGCGTGCAGGGCGCGGCCCCAGTGTTCGTGACTGGGCGCTGCCAGGCCAGCAAGGGTGCGCCTGGCGAGCGCGGTACCCAGCGTCCGAGACAGTCGATCAGATCGGCCCGACGATAAGGCTAGGCGCGCCGGTTCGACCAGAGACCCCAACCGCAGCCACCAACTGACCAGCAGCAGGAGGAGAGAGTGACAACCGATCCAGCACGACTGGGCGACGTCTCATCGAGAGAGGTTGACTCTGCCATTCCGAGCGCTCTGCAGGAGTTTATGGTGCAGGGCTGGGGCCCCACGCCTCTGGTGCCGCGTCCCCCTCTGGCGAACCAACAGGAGAGGCAAGAGCGGCGCCGGCGACTGGAAGAGCAGCTAGCTGGCGTGCTGCTGCTGATTCCCAATGGCGCTGAGCGGGTTCGGGCCAACGACACTGCGTTCCGATTCCGCCCCTCCAGCAACTTCATATACCTGGTCGGCGAGGGAGAGCAAGGTGATGTGCTCGCGCTGGTGCCAACGGCCAGCGCCGGTCACGAGGCCCGCCTCTACACCACCCCGCCGTCACCGTGGACCGCCCCCAACGTGATCGCGGACCGGGTTCAGGGTGCCCTTTGGGCCATGCCGCGCTTGAGCATGTCAGAAACGGCGGACCGCTACGGCCTTGCAACCGAACCGCTGTCGGACCTCCCGGCTTTGCTGGCTCGGTATCGTGACACCGCAGTTCTGCGTGGCATCGACTCGATGGTTGATGACCTGGTTCCCCCGAGGCCAGAACTTGATGGAGCGCTGGCGGCGCACTTGGCTGAAATGAGACTCTTTAAGAGTCCTTGGGAGATAAACGAGCTGGCCAAGGCTTGTCAGCTCACGGCCGAGGCCTTTCAGCAAGTGGTGGGGGCCCTGTCGGAGCTGCGGACCGAGCGCCAGGTCGAGGCCATCTTCGATGGTTACGCCAGAACCGTTGGTGCCGGAACTGGCTACCTAAGCATTGTTGCTGCGGGCACCAACGCCACGGTACGTCACAACTCTCGCAATCAGGGGGGCTTGAATCCGGGCGAGTTGCTTCTGATCGACGCCGGCGTGGAGACGGACGAATACTACACCGCTGATGTCACTCGGACCATTCCGATTCGAGGGGAGTTCAGCCCTTGGCAGCGTGAGGTCTACCAAGTGGTGTGGCGTGCTCACCAGGCGGCGCTCGCCGCAACCCGGCCGGGGGTGGCGTTCCGACAGCCGCACGACGCCGCCATGCGGGCTCTCTGCGAGGGCCTCCACGACATGGGCATCCTCAAGGTAGGCGTGGATGAGGCGGTCCAGCCAGACCGGCAGCTCTACCGCCGATACTGCCGGCACGGTACCAGTCACATGCTGGGTATCGACGTCCATGACTGTGTCGACGCTCCGGTCGGACAATACTTGGACGGTCATCTGCAGCCGGGCATGGTGCTGACGATTGAGCCCGGGCTCTACCTGCAACCGCATGATCTGACTGTTCCCGAGGACCTCCGCGGCATCGGGATACGGATTGAAGACGACATACTCGTCACGCCCGAGGGGATGAGGAATCTGTCAGAGGGCATTCCCGCGGCCTCGGAGGATGTTGAGAGCTGGGTCCGACCGGACCGTGGCCCAGCGCCAAGCCGGTGACCGGGGAGCAAGAGCCAGGTGGCCAGCCCAGACCTTAACGTGGACTCAGACGGCACTGGCGATGCGCTGCATACCTTCCTGGTGAATGACTGGCTGCCAGACGAGGTGTGGCGCGCAACTCCACCCACCGGCGAGGCGATGTGGGCCGGGCGTCGGAGCCGACTCTCGGACCGGCTTCCAGGATTGGCTCTGGTGATACCTTGCGGCGGTGAGTCGATCCGGGTGAATGACACCACCCATCACTTCCGACCGGCCAGTGACTTCACGTACCTTTTGGGCCCCGGGCGTCCAGACGACGTCTTAGTCCTCTTCCCTGAGACCGCCGGTCATCGAGCATGTCTCTACACGCGGGAGGGAACCGAATGGGGGCGCTGGGATACCTTTGCCGACCGGCAGAACGGGGCCGTGTGGGTTGGGCCCCGCCCCTCTCTGCAGGAAATGTCGTCGGGTCTTGGTCTGGACGTCTTGCCACTGCACCGTCTTGAGGCGGATCTGCGAAGCTGCCGCACCCCCGCCGTGATCAGGGGGGTCGATGCGACCGTCGACGCCACGCTTGCACCCCGAGCTGGGGACGATGGCGCCCTGGCGGCTGCGGTGGCCGAGTTGCGCCTTGTCAAGGATCCTTCTGAGCAGGAGGCTATCCGAGCGGCGGTGGCAGTCACCATCGCGGCGTTTCGCGAGGTGGTCCGGAATCTGCGACCTGGGGTCACCGAGCGGGATATCGAAGTTGACTTCGATGCCGCAGCCCGACGGCGGGGGAATGGCACGGGGTACTCCACAATAGTAGCTGCCGGGAGGCACGCCACCGTCCGCCATTGGATCGGCACCCGCTACCGGCTGCGGGCGGACGACTTGGTCCTCATTGACGCCGGCGTCGAAGTCGACTCGCTGTATACCGCGGACATCACTCGGACCCTTCCGGTGAGCGGTAGGTTCACGGTGGCGCAGCGCGCGATTTATGAAGTCGTGGCGGCGGCCCAAAGTGCGGCCATCGACGCCGCGAGACCCGGCCTTCCCTTCAGTGCCATGCACACGGTTGCGACTAGACTTTTAGCTGAGGGACTAGTGAACCTGGGGCTCGTTAAGGAGTCCGCGGAGGCCCTCTGCGATCCGGCCAACCCACGCTACCGACGATACTGCGGGCAGCGCGTCAGCCATATGCTCGGGCTCGACGTTCACGACTGCAGTGCAGCCCGCCCGGAAGCGTACGCCCACGGACGGCTGGCCAGTGGCATGGTTATGACGGTAGAGCCGGGAATCTACTTTCTCCCCGGCGACGGGAGTGTTCCCGCCGAGTTTCGTGGTATCGGGGTGCGAATTGAAGACGACATCCTGATTACCGCCGCTGGCTGTGATGTTCTTTCGTCGGAGTTGCCAGCGGGGGCGGAGGAGGTGGAGGCGTGGGTCCGAAGCGCCGCTGATCCTGGCTGAGCCGGATGGCCACTGGTGGCTTCCCAGAGGTGGCTATCGGGGCGAAGCCAGGGACTCCATCGGGGCCATCCCCGTCCCCAGCTGGCGGGCCAGCAACTCCGCTGCGTGGGTGATGTGTCGGTAGGTGAGCTTGGCGGCCAGGTCGCTGTCATGTTCAACGGCTGCTGACAGGATGGCTTGGTGCTCGGCCTGGGTGTCCACGATGTGAGAAGGGACCCGGCGCACCGTCTGGTAACGGCTGGCTTGGTCCATTAGCGTGCGGACCATCTCGGACAGCCGGGGCGAGTGGCACTCTGCCAATATTGCCACATGGAAGTTTCGATTGAGGGTGGCGAAATCGGTCGTCGGATCAGTGGTGCTACTTTCCATGGCCGCCAGGCTGACTTCGGCCGCTCGCTGGCTCACGGCCGTGAAGGCGCTGACACTTAGGCGCACCGCAGTGGCTTCCAAGGATCCTCGGATAAGTGCGGTCTCGAGAATCTCATCTGGCGAGAGGACCGGCACCACGGGACCCACGTGCGGTTGCACGTGGAGCCAGCCCTCGCCGACCAGGCGAGTCACCGCCTCACGGACCGGCACCTTGCTTACGCCTAGCTGCTGGGCAATGCGGTCGAGCACCAGGCGGTCGCCCGGACGAAATGACCCGATCGCAATTGAGTCGCGTAGTTGCAGGTAGACGAGTTCACCCTTCGTGCGGTAGACGTGATCTAGAATGACCAGCACCTCTGATAACGCGCGTCTGGCGGCTTGGCTGGGAGGGTTGGCGAGGAGAGCCGGTGGTCGTGCTCCTGACCCTTGCTGGCGCGTGTGTGACCTTTTGCGCCCACTTCAGGCTGGCCCAGTGTGATGGCTCGCCCAAGTGGCGGGCTGAGTGACTTCCGTGGGCGCCATGCTGATCGCCCGCTCTCCTCCCCAAGCACAGGCGAGGAGGAGAATGCCGTCGTCCACCAGGAGGGCGGGGTCACGGACTTCGAGCATGGGCATCCGGGGCTGACCAGGCCGTGACCAATGCATCGGTAGCCCGCCGCCTGCGCAGGGCAGTTCAGGTGCGACTACCAGGCCCTGAAAGGTAGCCCGCATCAGCATCCAGTGCGTACCGCGCGGAATGGTTGCCAGATGGAAGCTTTCGGGATAGTCACCGACTCGCGAGTAGAACCCCAAGAGCCTAGGGCCGATGATCGTGACCGCCGGGTCCTGGGCGGCAGCAGTGAAGGACTGCCGGCGCCCGCCCCGAGCCCGGTGGGAACCGGTCGGAGGCGCCCCGACCTCGGCCGCGCCAACCCATAGGTTTCAAAGCCCAACACTCGCCAGTATGGCGGCCCGACGGGGGCGCCGGCGCCCTTGAGTGGCCAATCATCGGCCGCCAGGGCGACGCTCTCGGACTGGCGGCCAAACGATCTGCCATAGCCGCCCTCGAGGTACACCCGAAGTTGTCGGGGGGCAGGACCCTCCACGACGTCTGGTGAGGCCAGAGGATCTTGATAGGCAGTTTGGGCCCGCCTGAGTGGGGTGTGAAAAAGCGTCCATGGCCCTGAGAGCGACTCTGCCGCGACTGGCCGGATTGAGCGGCCCTGGGGGTGAGCAAAGTACAGGTGGTGGCGCGCCTGAAACGCGGGCTCCCCGCCAGGGCATCGCAGCCGGGCGGGCCCCGCGAAGCTACCGCCAAGGCCGCGATCCGTCTGGCCACAAACCGGGGAATGCGAGGCGGCCTTGGTAAAGGGACTCGTCAATCGGGCTAGGCCGCCGGCCACTTCCATCGCCTGCGCCTGGTTGTGGGACGAGGAGGTCAAGCCGGTAGCTCTGGATGTCTCTCGACGTGCGGCCAAGTCAGCAGCCTCGGGCAAGCGACGCACCCGGAGATAGTATCCGAAAGCGGGCGACTCCACTTTGCCACCGTCCCAGCCGGCATCGGCGCTGACAGGGCCAACTCGGGCATCGGCCTGGCCGCGGCCACTTCCATGGCTTTGACGGGCGGCTTCAAGTGGAGTTGGGGCAAGACCGATTCGGCACCCGACCGTGCCCAAGGGGCTCGTCGTACGTCTGTGCCCCGCCGATACTCGGCCCGCCAGCCACGGCAGGGATGACTGTCCGGCCAGAGATTGACATCGGGCCCATTGCTAGCTACCATGGCCGGAACGAGTATCTGATATCCGATCCCTCGGGAGTAGGGAACGCTCGGGTGAACAGTTCGGATCGGCTGCTTAAAGGAGTAGGGATGGTGCTCAGACTGTGGCGGGTCCTTGGCGGTGCAGCGTTGGCGGCGCTGCTCTTGGCCGGCTGTGCGAATTCCACCGCGGCCCCGAAAGCTAGCACCGGAGGGGTCGTGACCTGGGCCGAGGCACCCAGTTCCGCCCCCAATTACATATTCCCGCTGGAGAGCGGAGCCTACTTTTCCACGCCCAACTCGACCGACTTCTCCCAGCTGATGTACCTGCCGCTCTACTGGTTCGGGCAGAATGGCGAGCCCGTCCTGAACCCACAGCTGAGTTTGGGTAACTCGCCCTCGTTCTCTCACAACAACACCGAGGTCAATATCACCCTAAAGCACTGGGTGTGGTCGAATGGCCAGCCGGTTACTGCTCGCGATGTTGTGTTCTGGCTGAATCTGGTGAGTGCGGTAACCTCACCGGCAGCCGCGTC
>DATKSR010000088.1:0-16894 GCA_035531555.1 Candidatus Dormiibacterota bacterium | reverse complement strand
CAGCCTTACCAAGCCCGAGCTGCCCCTCCCAGTTCCCAAGCACAGCCAACCGCGGCTGCGACGCTCCACCCCCTGGAAGCCGGCCGCCAACCATCCCTGGAAAGCACCCTGGAAACAGACGGGATGACAAATTCCCTGAGCTGTTACCGGGACAAAGTCCCTGAGCAGCTACATACTGTTCTACGGAAGTGTTCTACCGCAGGTTATGGGTCAGTTTGATCGCCTAGGCCGGGGCGGTGGGTACACGGCTCTAGCGATTGTTGCGGATGTCCAACCGATCACCCATCCCAGGAAGACCAGGAGGACTGTGTGCTGGATTCGATCTTCTCGAGTGAGAACGATGATCCAGACGACTGCCCACGCGATTGCGCAGCCGATGCTGTAGGCCGCGTACGTGCGCAGCTTCTCCATGCCGGCAGTCTAGTCTTGGGGTCGATCCGCCTAGCCGGGTCAAGGCTGGTGCCCCTCAGCTTGAGCCACTACCATTGATCTCGCGGCGGCCCGATCCAAACTGACCCACTACCCTACCGAACTGTCGTAGCTAAGCGAAAGTGTCACCGGCCAGTAGCTAAGGATCTCCGACACTCTATTAGGAACGAGAGCGGGTGACCGTGAGCACAGCTGAGTAGAGGCGTGCGGCGGCGCTGGATCATATGAAGACGCGGGCGGTGACGGTGGCAGGGGGCGGCGGGGCCTGGGAAAGGCGGTGCTATACTCGCCCGAGGTCTACCTAGGGAGGTTCGGCCATGCTCTCACCGACCCATATAGTCTTTCTGCTCCTCGTGATCCTGCTGGCACTGGTCGTGTTCGGCCCCAAGCGGCTCCCCGAGTTGGGCAGCAGTGTGGGAAAGGCGCTCCAAGAGTTCAGAAAGGCATCCGCCTCGACGATGGACGAGGTCAGGTCAGCGACCAATTCGGTGAATCCCGCGTCCAGTTCCGGGGCGCCCAGGGACCCTGAGGTCGAGTCGGCGGTCACCGCCGCTCCGGTCGTCGAGACAAAGCCGACCGACTGAGTCCACCCCAGTCGCGCGCGAATTCGCGCTCGGAGCCGTTGAAGGAAATTGGGGATCCTCACGTAGCCGCCGCTACGCTTTCGCCGTGGCGAGCCGAAATCGGGGTTCCCGGGTCAAGAATATCCACGCTCGATGCCCCTGGGCAACTGGACCTTGGCTGACCACCTACCACGACGTGGAGTGGGGTGTCCCGGTCCACGACGACCACCGGCACTTTGAGCTGCTGACTTTGGAGGGCGCCCAGGCGGGGCTAAGCTGGCTCACGGTGCTCAAGCGCCGGGATAGCTATCGCCACGCCTTCGCTCACTTCGACCCCGCACAAGTGGCCAGCTTTGACTCGCACCGGGTTGAGTCGCTGCTCTCTGATCCGGGGATCATCCGCCACCGCCAGAAGGTGGAATCCACGGTCGGCAACGCTGCCGCCCTGCTCAGGATCGAGGACGAGATGGGCAGCTTTGACAACTACATCTGGGGCTTCGTCGGTGGACGCTCGCTCGTGAATGGCTGGACGTCCCCGGTGGACGTCCCAGCCACTAGTCCGCTCGCCGCGACGGTTGGCGCCGACCTCCGGAGCAGAGGCTTTCGCTTCGTGGGTCCGACGATCTGCTACTCATACCTGCAGGCGGCAGGGCTGGTGATGGACCATCTGACCAGTTGTTTTCGGTTTACCTACCTGGCGGGGGACGGCGCCACGGTTCGCTAGTCGCGGGGAGATAGTCGGGCCGATCCCCAGATGGGTCAGGTCGGCTCCAGATCCACCCCCACGAGTCGCTGTATCTCGCACCCCGCCGACACAGCCAGCACGTGCTGGCTCATGACTCTGGGTAAGCTGGGCAGGTGGAGCGCGGAACTCTGGTAGCGGACTTCGAATTGGCGGACGAGACCGGCAGCGGCCGCCGCCTCTCCGAACTCCTCTCCGACGGCCCGCTTGTCCTCTTCTTCTATCCGGCTGCCGGGAGCCGGGGCTGCAGCGCCGAGGCACGTCATTTCCGCGACCTCGCGGCCGACTTCACAGCCGTCGGGGCCCAGGTGGTGGGTATCAGCACGGACCGAGTGGCGAAGCAGCAGAAGTTTGCTGAGGGGTGCTCGCTGGGCTTCCCTCTCCTCAGTGACACGCAGGGCACGGTCGCCAAGGAGTTCGGGGTCAAACGGAGGTTCGGACCGATCCCCGTCAAGCGCTGGACCTTTGTAATCGGCCGCGACCGACGGGTGCTCGAGTTGATCAAGAGCGAGACCAACATGAGGGTCCACGCGGACCGCGCCCTGGCGGCCTTGCGGGCGCTTCCCCACTCCTGACTTTCGCGCGGGCGATGGTCTTCGGCCTGGGCGTACCGGCCAGCCCAAAAGAGGGGGTCCCGGCGAAGACCACCCTAGCGCAGGCCGGCGAAGAGGTCTGCTTCGGGTAGTGGTGCCGCGGTGTCGTCAAGGGCGCGGATGTAGTACTCGTGACCCATGATTAGTGGAGCGACTTGGTCAGGCAGCCCGGCGAAGAAGGCGTTGTCCATCTGACTGGAGTGGGCGCGCACCGCCGCGAGCTTGGCGGAGACGTCAGCCATCACCTCAACCACGGTGGTGATCAAGTCGTCAGCTACGCCGAAGGGTGGGTCGTCGGGGTCGAAGTCAATCTCTCCCATCTCCCAGGGATCGATCCCCATTTCCTTCATCTGCGCCAGCACCCGACGGGCGAGTGACTTTGGGAAGACGGTGTAATAGAGCTTGTTCGGAACCCCGGTCGCCAAGACGGCGCCGCGCGCCACCTGGTGGGTTCGTATGTGATCAGGGTGGCCGTAGCCACCATCCTCACCGTAGGTGATCACCACCTGGGGGTGGTACTGCTCGATCAGCCGGGCTAAGCGACCCACCTCTTCGTCAAGATCCGAGCCAGCGAAAGATCCGGACGTACCGGCGCGGTCCCAGTCAGCCATGCCCGAGTCGTGGTAGCCGAGAAGTTCCAAGTGGGAGACTCCCAGGTCACGGCAGGCGGCCTCCAGTTCCAGCCTCCTGGTCCGCTTCACCGCCTCGGGATCATGACCGGGTTGGTCTGGCTTGAGGCCACCTGGCCCGTCGCCAAACTCGCCACCAGTGCAGGTGACCAGGACGGTGCGGATCCCCTCCCCGCCGTACTTGTGCAGGACGCCGCCGGTCGAGGTGGCCTCGTCGTCGGGGTGGGCATGGACGGCCATCAGGGTCAATGGATCGCTAGTCATCTCGACAGTGTGCCGGGAGCAATGCACCCGGCTCAGAGTTGAAGTGCGCCGATCACCCAGGTCGGACGGCGCACCACATCGGTGAACACCTGGTTCCGTGAGGGAGTTCTCCGAAAATGCGGCGCATCCCCGGGGTGTTCACCGTCTGGTAGAAGGGGTCCCAGGGTTAGCGATGACCGGAACCGCCTCTCCGGTGCGGCTGCTTGCTGGAGCCGGCCAAGTGGGGGTTGCGAGGGCGGGTCGGGAGCAGAGCTTCGGCCGGTCTGGCGGACGGAAGGCCCTTGTGCCTGCATCCCCGCGCCAGGATCGGGGAGGCGGCGCTACGCGACTCCTTCCTCTGATCTGCAGCGCGATCGCAGGGAGGGGAGCCAGGCAGCCAGGCTGGAAGGCTCACCGGTCGCCTAGTTCAGCACGACCGCCATGTCGTTGTAAACCGCGTATACGCTGGCGAACGTACTCATCGGCACCCACGCATCTGGGCCGATGTACGCCGCGCCATAGGTTCGGACTGCCCAGGGGTTATCGATCTCGACAGCGTTGTTGCTGATTCCCACAATCAGCACCGCGTGTTCGTCAGGACCAGCCCATGGCCAAGTGGAGGCTCCATCGGTAAGCCAGGTAGTGCCGTAGTCAACATGGAAGTCGAACGTCACCCACACCTCCACTGGGTGGCCCTGATCCACGTAGTCATACACCTCTTGAGGAGTGATCCCCTCACCGGCTAAGAGGACGTTGCCGCCCAGCGCGTCAGCTGCGCGGACGATGGCTCCGTAGTAGGCGCCAGGTTCGTAACCAGCCGCCTCAGCGCCATTCGGAGGGCCTAGAAAGTTAACCATCGGATTGGCCCGGGTATAGTCCGGGCCTATCCCAGGGACACCTTCATTGTCGCCCTCGGCGTTCAGTACCTGCTGCTGAGTAGCGGCGATCCCTTCGTGCGAGAGTCCCATTTCCAACGTCGCTTCCTCGCACGTCATCCCTTCTACCTGGGGCGAGTAGGAGACATTGCCGACCAGCACCGTCGCGTCCGACGTGAGGCTGGTGCTGTTCGAGGCGGACTGATAAACGCTTCCGGTGCTCGCCCACACGGCCAACTGGTAGCTCCCGGGAGCCCAATTAGTGGTCGGGTAGCTGTAGGAGTCGCTGCTGGTCCACCCTTGGGCCAGCACCCAGGCTGAAGAGTAGGACGACTGTAACCAGTACTCGTAGCTGACCGCACTCGGACAGGTCGATCCTGCGCTTACACTCACCGGTGTCCCTTGCGTGCTGGCCGTCACTGAGGCGTTCAGGCTGGCCGCCGTGCAGGGCGTAAGGGAAGCCGGGCCGGGAGTACCTGCCAGCTGAAAGTATCCAAACACATCCACGATCGCGTCGGCCGAGCCTACGCTGTTGTAGACGTTTGCCCCGCCGTCGCTGTTGAGAGTGGGGATAACCAAATTGGGAACCGTCTGACCGGCGCTGAAATTGACATTCGACGTTGCTGGCGCGGTCTGGCTGGGAACAACACTGAAGTAGCTGGATTCGGAGGCGTTAGTGGCGGTCAGGTTGGCGACAACGGCAGTGGCGGTGGAGCTGATCCCGTCGACTCCCGCGAGCTGCTCCGCCAGATAGCCGTTGGGGCCGGTCGTCCCCGCGTCGAATCTCGTGTCCACCAACCGGATCGGACTCATCGGGTAGTAGAGACTGCCGTCACTGACAGTCACGGTGTCGCTCGTGAAGTAGCCGACGGCATCCACCAAGATGTCGGCGGTCCCCAGCGCGTTGAAGAGACTGACCTTACCGTTTGACCCCACTGGAACGATCACCAGGTTGGCGACTGTTTCGGCGGCCCCCCAGTTGAGGTTTGACGCCACGGGCACGGGGGCGATCCCCGCCGGGAAGGCGGTGAGGTAGCTACCTTGAGTCGGGTCTGTCACCGTCACGTTCAGCGCGACTGCCGCGACGCCGGTGGTAGGGATCCCCCCTTCGCCAGTAGCCTGAACGTTGAGGATGCCCTCCGGCCCGATCGGATCTCCGCTATTGGGCTCGCCGCTTCCCGGTCGGGTGTCGGTGATTCTGGCAGGAGTGAGCGCCACGTAGCTTCCAGTGGTGTTGCTGCCTGAACTGGCCGCGAAGTATCCCTCAAGGTCGATGATCACCTGGACTGTCCCATCCGCGTTATAGATGGTGACCTGGTCATCCGCTCCGACAGCGACAATCGCCAGGTTGGTGACCGTCTCTGCAGCTGAGAAGTTGAGGTTCGAGACAAGCGGTGTGGTCTCTCCGGCTGGATAGACGGTGAGGTAGCTGTTGGAGCTCGGCTCTGAGACGGTGACGTTTAGGGCCACCGCGGTCGCGTCCACCGGTACGGAGTCAAGACCGGCGACGGTGAGATTCTCAGTACTGTTGCTCCCCACCGGGTGGCCGCTGACCCTGGTGTCCAGAATCCGGTTCGCAGTCAACGGCACATATGAACTGGCCGGTCCGACCGCGGCTTGGACTGGATGCGGATTGACCCAGCCGAGTGCCAGCGCTCCCGAGAGGACGGCGAGACCGATGCTCGCTCGGAAAGCCAGGCCTAGCCCTCTGGAGGCTCTCCGATGCACAGTGAACCAAACCTAGCAGAGCTTTCGCGATCAGACGAACTCGGGCGTGCGACATTCCTGCCACGATTAGGCGTGCCGGTTGTTGGCCGGGTCACCGTTGATAGTGTCCCCGTGGGCCTCGACGGTGCTCCGCGGGATTCCCCATCAAGCGGAGGCGCGACGGCCAGTTGAGCGTCGACCCGTCCGGCCCTTGAGCGGGTGGGCGAGCGCCGCCGACCAGACGTCAGTGGCTACTTGGGCTCGGCCGTTCCCAGGCGCCCTGCTGAGAGACCCAGCTCATCGATCTGCGATCTGCCCCCCGTAACCAGCGTTCGCTGCGCGGGCTTGAACTCACCAGGAATGAACGCAAATCACTCCCGGCGACAGCTGAGCGACGAGTATCCTGGGGCATGACGCCTAGCCGCCCCGCCTTGCGCGCAAGAAGTGCGCTTCTAGTTCTGGCGATGGGGCTAGTTGGTTGCGCCTCAGTGGCGCCCACCGACGGTCATCTGTTGCTGCGAGCCAAGGGCGTGCCCTCCGGGGTGACGGCCCGCTTTTCAGTCACAGGCCACGGAGTGGCACGTAATGACATCGGCGTAGGCACGTCCCTGTCACTGCCTCAGGGGACGTACCGGGTCGATGCGTCAACCGTTCACGACGACGGACTATCGTATCTTCCGGTAACGTCCGGCGTGGGCTCAGCCACGGTCTCGACCAGAGTCAGGGTAAAGGCGGGCCGCACCGTTCGCTGGACTCAGGAATTCGTTCTGAAGGCCGCCAAGGCGCCACCCCCGGGTCCGGTCCTGGCCGGCTGGCGCCAACTCAACCCAGCCGACCCGTTCCCGATCACCGATGCGCTCGATCAGCTAGCCTGCGCCAGCGCCACCTTCTGCATGGCCATCGGTGGCCCTCGGGATGGTGATCTCTATCAATCGGTGTGGTCCGGTTCAGCCTGGTCGGCGGTGGTCGACACGGGTCTCGCGGGGACTGAGGTGAACTCCCTCAGCTGCCCAACTTCTCGATTCTGTTTGATGGGTACGGGGAGCTCTCAGTTCAGCATGCCCACCTTCATCGATGTGTGGAATGGAGGGTCATGGACTAGCAAGTCACCGCTGAGTGGTGCCGTCTACTACATCGCGACGTGCGCCAGTGCCGACTTCTGCATGATTATCGCTCAGGAGAAGGCTGGCCATGCAGCGGCAGCTGCGGTGAGCAAGGGGTCAGGAGGCTGGCAGCGAATCACCGCTCCGTCTTCGTCATCAGCGTGGCAACTGGATGACGTCAGTTGCCCGGCCACGACGTTCTGCGTTGTGGCATTCGCGACTGCTAACGGTGCTAGACCTTCGGAGCTAACGGGGCTAGTTGAACTATGGCAAGGCGGGGTGTGGCGGCCTCAGGATGCGCTGAAGACAGATGCCGATTGGGTGGGCTGTAGCAGCACGGGCTATTGCCTCCTCTTCGGAGACCAGCCGTCGGCGGCGCAGCCCGCCGGCCAGCCCAACGACGTCTATGCGAACTGGAACGGCTCTGAATGGACTCAAGTGGTAGCAAGTCCAAACGCCGATCCCTCGAACTACCTCTTTCTTGGCGGGGACGCGACCCCCGCGTGCGCTGGCGCGGACGCCTGTTACGAGACCGGCAGTCTCGGCTCCAGCGCAACAGCGTCGGCCGCGACTGAGCTACTCGGTTGGAACGGGTCCGACTGGACCGCGGTAGCCAAGGTCGATCAGGGTGGATCGGCTGGGTTGGTCGCGTGCGCTCCGCTCGGCTACTGCTTGGAGACTGGCTCCGGGGGTACCTACGCCGACAGCTAGCGCCCCCGGTCTTGCCAGGCGTTTGTTCGCGGCTGCCGAATGGTAGGCGACGCGTCGGAATCGTACGTTCCGACCGCCCCAAGTGGGCGCGAGGTGACACCACATTCCGTGCCTGCCACACTCGGGAGTACGGGCGGGTCGACGTGCGCTGGCCACTCCCCATGCCGCCGCTTCGCGTGACAGTCTTGCTGGCTGGCGATGCCCAGAGCCTAGCGCAATGCATGACCAGCGTGCGATTCCTGACCGACGACCCCCACTACCAGGTGCGCCCTGCCGCGGGACGCTGGCCATTTCTCACGCCCGAGGATGGAGTGCGCGTTCCCGTGGACACCTATCCGCCGTCGACCGGGCTCGGTGTGGCGGACGCATCTGATGACGCCGAGCCAGAGAGCGACCCGGAGCGGGAGTCCGACATGATCTGTGCTCTGGCGGCGGGCGTGGAACCCATCGAGGCGAGCTGGCTTCGGGAGCTGGTCACCCACAACTGGGGAGTCCAGGAGTGGGGATGGTCGGGGCTCGCCTGGAGCGCCCAGAGGGAACCATCCGTCCAGGGCCCCCTTGTCCTTGGCAGCGACGGCACCCTACTGGCGCCGTTGGACGGAGTGGCTCGACTGGCGGGTGAGCCATTCGGACGACCGTGGCTGGTTCAGGCAGTAGCCGCACTCGTTCCCGGATGCCTGCTCATCCACCGTTCGGTTCTAGAGGAGGTGGGAGGTCTGGACCCCCAACTCGACGATCTTTGGCGGGCCATCGACCTAGCTCTTAGGGTGCGAGAGAAAGGCTACCGGGCCGTCTAGACGCCGTGGGCGAGGCTAAGCCTGACCACCGGCGGAGAGGGGTCGATCGAAGCCGGCCCGGCTCCCGAGCTACTTCTGCTCCGCTACCGGCAGCTGTTCGCCGACGATCCAGCCTACAGTCCCAACCTCTCGCTGGCCCAGGGTCACAGCTTCGCCCCCGCGCGCCCTCCTCGCCAACAGTCCCCCCTGGGAGAGCGGAGAGCCGGAGCCGACCTCTCGGGTGGGGCGAGGCGCCGGCTGAGCCTGCGGCACTCGACTCCTAACAGTTCAACCTCCGGCCCGTGAACGCGACCGACATATAAAGTGCCGGACCCTGACCGCCTGCTGACGGGTGGGACGAACAGCCGATTTTGCCTCCCAACTCCAGCGCTAACGCTCTGATCGCCTTCTGGTCTCGACCTCGTGACGCCCCATCGGAATTGGACCGGTGTCTGGTTCTCTGGGGCGATGAGCGGATTCCGGGTACCCACCGCGATCGCGGGCCTCTGCCTAGCCTTGGCTGCCCTCGCCGCGGGCACAGTGGATCTTCCGACTGTGAGGGCGGCTACGTCCGGGGATGTTTACTTCGCTCTGGCGCCGGCGCGTCTGCTGGACACGCGCACCACCGGGCAGCCGTTGGGTGCAGGTGGCAGCCTGGAACTTCAGGTCGCCGGCACAGGTCAAGTCCCCGCCGACGCGACGGCGGTCGCCGTCAACGTCACCGCCACAGACACCACCACATCGAGCTTTCTCACCGTGTACCCGACCGGAGAGGCGCTACCGCTGTCCTCCAACCTCAACTGGGCTCCTGCCGAGACGGTGGCTAACCTGGTCATCGTGCCAGTGGGTACGGGTGGAGATCTGACCTTTTACAACGACGACGGCAGTGCCGACGTGGTGGTCGACTTGCAGGGTTACTTTGTGGGCAGTGCAGGTGGAGGAGGCGAGTACGTGCCGCTGGCGCCGGCCCGAATCACGGACACCCGAACCGGGAGTGGTTACCCCAACGCGGGGCTGACCCTCGGAGCTGGATCGACTCTGCCCATTCAAGTGACCGGCGTGGGAGGAGTTCCGGCAACCGGGGTCTCCGCGGCCGTGCTGAACGTGACGGTCACCGGCACGACATCCGCAAGCTACCTGGCCGTCTATCCTGGGTCGGAGAACAACCCGGACACCTCTTCACTGAACTGGGGCGCTGGTGGCACGGTGGCCAACCGGGTCGTGGTCCCGCTCAGCTCCCTGGGACAGATCACCGTCGCCAATGACTTCGGCCAGGCTGACGTCATCGTCGATGTCAGTGGATACTTCACCGCCACCGCCTCGACGGCTGCCATGGCGAGCCTCTTCTATCCCACCTCGCCATCCAGGATCCTCGACACCAGGTTGGATGGCAGCCAGCCGGATAACGCCAGCTACCTGGGCGAGCAATTCGCCGGAGTTGGCGGAATCAGCGCCCAGGCCACGGCGATCGTGGCCAACCTCACCAGCACCGATACCGCCTCCTCGGGCTACTACAGCCTGGTGCCCCAGGAGACCGCCCCTAGCACCTCTGACCTGAACTGGTCGGCGGGTGCGACGGTTGCCAACCTGGATATCGCCACCCTCAACTCCGCCGGGGATGCCTATCTGTACAACAGGCAGGGAGCGGCCGATGCCGTGATCGACGTGTTCGGATATTTCGTGCCCGTCAGCGGGACGAATGCTTCGGCGGTCCAGCCGTGCTCTTCGCTGGCGGTGAGCTTGACCCCGCCCGTGAGCGGTGGGGACCCCGTGGGTGCCGCCGTCGTGGCAACCTGCTCCTCCGGAGCAACCGTGCAGTACACGTATTGGTACCGCAGCCCGGGGTCATCCGTTTGGACAAGCGCGGGTCCGCCGAGCGCCAGCTCGTCCTTCCAGTACAGCACCGCCGGCTGGAGAGCTGGCAGCTATCAACTCATGGCGTGGGCCAGCTCGCAGGCGGGGATATTTCAGGACCTGGTCGGCAGCGCGTCGATCATCATGCTCACCAATCCCACCTCCAATCGGGCCGATACGTTCGTTTCACCCTGCTATTCGTCCGGATACGCCTCGAGCACCTGCGGCCAGGCCGAGATCGCGGCGATCGACTCCGCTCAAGCTGGTGAGGGCCTGCCGCCGCTGAACTGGCCGTCCTCATTCTTCGGTCTGAGTCTGGCCGACCAGGTGTTCATCGCCGCCGACCAGGAGCGGGTCAGCCGGGGGCTTCCCGCCATCGCCGGCTTGACCGCTGCCGCCAACCAGAATGCGCTTGTGGGTGTTCAAGGCAATCGAGATCCAGACGGGCTCAACGTGACCGGAGCGATCGCGTACGCCAGCAATTGGGCTGAGGATTTCGGCCCCTTAGGTGCCACCTTCGATTGGATGTACAACGATGGACCGGGCTCGTTCAACATTGACTGTCCCGCCGTCGGCGGTTCGGGATGTTGGCAGCATCGAGATGACATCTTGCTGAATACCACCAGCGGCGCTATGGCGGCGCGCAGTGGATACACCTGGGTCGGCGGAACCGCCTGCGCGGCTGCGAGCGGGGTCAGCTTCCTCGACGACTGCGCACTGGAGTGGGTCTTGGTACCGAGCGGTTCGGTCAGCTACCAGTTCACCTGGGCTGAAGCGGTGGGCATGGGCGCGTGAGCGACGGCCCTACCGTTCTCCCGTTCTCGGAGAGTCGCCGAGCGTCGCCGCTACGACCCTGAGTCTTGGCCACTCAGTCGTGCCAGGGGAAGACGGCTCTGAGGAGTCGGAGAGGATGGTAGAGGCCGCTGCCCAGTCTGACCCCCGAGCCTTCCGAGGGACCGTCCCATGGTTCGTCGACTCGGGCTCGGGTTGCCGTGCGTTGAGCTCGCCAAGTGGCCCGTTCGGGGCCTGGGCGGCCTCCGCCGGCGGGCTAGGGATCGATCGCGGTCGCCGGAGGGGCGTGCGCAAGGGCCACTGGACGGGGCTGCCGTGAGCCAGCGTGGCGGGCCAAATTACCTTGCATAAGCGGAAAGTACAGTCGCGCCCGAAGGCTCCAAATGCCGCACTTTGTTCAATTCCCGGAGGACTCATGGTCAAACCGCGATCGCGAGTCCAACGGCTGGCGATGGGCTGCGCCGGGGCGTTGGTCGGCGGGGGACTTGCCTTGGGGACCGTTGCCGCGTCAGCGGACACTGGCCCGCTGGGCGGGCCGACACCGATCACTCGCAACGAATCGAAGATCGTCGCCCATTCCATGGTGGGGGCAGAAAGTCGGCTCAGCGCCTCCACGTTGATCCGGAGCGGTAGTCAATCGGAGCCGACGCTGCCTACCAATCCCAGTGGCGCTGAGAACAGCTCTGCCCAGAGCTCCGCCGCCGTCGCCAACGGGGCATACACCGCCCTGCCTCCAACCCGGGTGTTGGACACCCGACTGAGTGGGTCGGCGCTCGGGCCGAACGGCAGCCGCGACCTGACGGTCACCGGGGGCAGCGTTCCCGGAGATTCCACTGCGGTCGCCCTCAACGTAACCGTCACCGACGGTACGGCCGATAGCTTCCTTTCGGTCTATCCAGCCGGTACTGCTCGCCCCCTGGTCTCGAGCCTCAACTGGGCGGCGGGTGAGACGCTTGCCAACTTGGTGATTGTCCCGACCGGGGCTGGGGGCCAGGTGACGATCTACAACGATCTGGGTACGACCGACGTCGTGGCCGATCTCGAGGGCTACTTTGCTCCAGAGCCCTCAGGATCCACTGCTGGAAGCTACGTGCCGCTGACGCCCGCTCGGATCGCGGATACCCGAACGGCAAGTTCCGAGCCTTATTCCGGACACACCCTGCACGCAGGGGAAACTCTCGACATCCAGGTGACGGGTGCGGGTGCCGTGCCCACCTCGGGGGTCGCCGCCGCTCTCCTGAACGTGACCGCGACGGACACCACCTCAGCCAGCTTCCTCACCGTATTCCCTGCGGGAGAGAGTCTTCCGGTTGCCTCCAATCTGAATTGGGGGCCTGGTGCGACAGTGCCTGGCCGGGTAGTAGTGCCCGTCAGCTCGACTGGCCAGATCTCAGCCTATAACAACCTGGGCAGTACCGATCTGGTGGTGGATGTGGACGGCTACTTCACCGATGGCACGGCAACTCCGGCTGCTGCCAGCCTCTTCAGCGCGATTAGTCCGGTCCGGGTGCTGGATACTCGAACGACCGCTCAGACGCTGGGGACAGGCTCGGTTCTGGTCCAGACGGCGGCCGGACTTGACGGGATTCCCACCAATGCGACGGCCGTGGTCACCAACGTGACCGCGACCAACACCACTGCGGCGAGCTACTTCACGGTGTATCCGGGTGGAACCCGGCCGCTGGCGTCGGATCTGAACTGGGGGGTGGGCCAGACCGTTGCTAATCTGACGGTGGCGGGGCTGAGCAGCAGCTCAGGAGCCATCTCGGTCTACAACAGTGCTGGCAGTTCGGATCTGATCATCGACGTGTTCGGGTACTTCGTCCCCGAGTCACCTACCCCGGTCGTGATCACCACGGATACTCTGCCCACCGCCACGGTCGGAAGCGCCTACTCGACAGCCATGAGTGCCTACGGGGGCACTCCCCCCTACTTTTGGACTATCAGCGTAGGCGCTCTGCCTGCGGGGCTCAGCCTTTCGACCGGCGGAGTGATTTCAGGTACACCAACGGCCGCCAGCACCTTCACCTTTACGGTGCAGGTCACTGACTCTTCGACACCCACCGCGGAGACCGCGGCTGCTCCACTTTCGATTCTGGTCTACCTTGCCTCGCCGACCCAAATCGACAGCGCGAACTGGTCCGGTTACATTCTGGGCGACGGACCCTATACAGCGGTTTCTGGGACGTTCAACGTGCCCGATCTCGTGGCGACGGCGACGGCGACGGCGACCTATGCCTCGGAATGGGCTGGAATTGATGGGTTTAGCAACAGTGATCTGATCCAGGCCGGAGTCGATGAGATGTACGATCCCAGCACCAATTTGGTGTACCTGGAAGCGTGGTGGGAGATCCTCCCCGCTGCCGAAACGCCTATCACAACTCTCGATGTGGCACCTGGTGACAGCATCAGCGTGGCGATCAGCCAGTTCAGCAGTTCGGTGTGGTCCATCGAAGTCTCCGACAACACGACTGGGAATACGTTCGCCACCCACCAGGCCTACACCGGGCCGCTCTCGTCGGCCGAGTGGATCGTTGAGGCGCCCGAGGTCAACGGCGTGATCGCCAACCTCGGCGAGTACAGTCCTGACGTCAAGTTCAGCGGCCTAGGGGTCGTCGGAAGCCAGACCAGCCAGAACTCCCTGACCAAGGCGGCTCTGGTTCAGGACGGCAGGCAGGTCTCCACGCCATCCTCGTGGACAACCAGCGGTTTCACCGTCGCCTACGGCGACCTCGCCCCGCCTCCTCCCCAAACCTAGCTCCAACTTGGTTCGTCACGGTCAGGTTCCCGGGAGACCTCGCCGCTATCTGCGTTCCCCCGCATTTCTTCGAGTCCAGTTAGCGCACACCGACCTGCCGCCATCTACTTCGACTTGAATCTTGAGGAGTCGGCCTGAGCAGGACATCGATCGAAGTTCGGCCCAAGCCAGGCGGTAACGAGCGCCGTTTTTGGTTCGGCGGTCCGGAGCGCGGGAGGCCGCGTTCAGAATTTTCGCGGGAGGGGCGATCGGCCGACTTCGGCGGGTGATGCTGCGCTGTAGTGGGTGGCGCGGGAAGCGGATCTTGGTCGCGCTGGGGCTGCTCCGAAGGATCCCGTGAGCGACGACCTATCTATGGCTGCGGGGGTGACAGGTGGTGCGAGGGGAGGAGGTCTGTGAGTGGCCCGACAGGCCTTAGTCCAACTCACGGAGAGTGTCGGCGTCAGTGGAGCGAGTGGCGTCGGTTGTCACCCTGGTCGTTTGAGCCAACCGAACCGTGCTGCGGCGGCGGTCATGGACGAACCTGGGCTCTCTGCTTTAGCTGGCGCCGAGATTCATCGAAGGTGCGGGCAACGCGGCGTATTGACTGGTAGGTATTTGCTTTGTCCGGGCGAAGGCACGGCGCTCCACCGTGCGGCCTACTCGGCTCAGAACGCTAGCTCGTGGCAGGCGCATGCCTGCGAGCCGCCACACAGAAGGCGGGTCCGTTCGGGTGGTTCGGCGCATCGAATTGGATTCCAACGACTTCGAACCCTAGATGATCGATAGCGTCGAGAATGTCCTGGCGGGCGAGCCACGATGCCCATGGCTTGAGACCCCCACAGAACCCGTCCCACTCGAGCGCGGCCTGGTACTCGTAGTGGTGGAGGGTGTGGGGGAAGCCGGCCGTCGTTGCCCGGGTCTCAGTCTTCATTCGGACGGCGAGATCGTCCCTGCCACTTACGATGGATCGATCGTAGTAGTGTGTCCATAGCAACAGGCGATCACTCGCGCGGGTGGCGAGGTCGAGGAGCGCCACTGGATCCTGCTGGTGGTAAAGGACGCCGACCGCCAGGCACAGGTCCCACCGCGGGGCTCGGTCGGCTAGGGCCTGACGCAGGAACTCAACGAAGTCCCCACAAACGAACCGGGCCTTCGGCATCCCGAGCAGCTCCTTGGTGACGAGGCAGCGAAGAAACGCCCTCCGATTACCCTCTATCGCCAGAACTTCGGCAACACCCATTCGGTCGAGCATGAAAGTGTGCCCACCCTCGAGTGGGCCTAGTTCTAGGACTCGCAGTCCCGAAAGATCGCCGAACTGCTGGGCTGCCCAATGAATTCGTGAATCGTCGAAGAGACCGACCTTGCCACCTGAGAGGTTCTCGTAGGGAGGCGGCAATTGCGAACTCCACTCTCCCGAGAAGATCCCGACCATAGTGGCCGGGCTGGGGGTCTCCTCGCAGAAGCGGTCTGCGGTCTCTATCAGCCTGGTGGCGGCAATATGCTGGACCCGACCTCCGACTGCCTTCACGACCCTCTTCGTGCGCGCCCAAACCATTGCGGATTCATAATACAAACACCAAACTTCTTGCCGGCCTCACCGGAGCCCGGCAAAAGGTCGGTTTCGGGCCGGGGGGCTCCGATGCGATCGATAGCGCGGATGTAGTGCTCTTGGCCCAGCACCAGCGGAGCCACTTGATCTGGCAGCCCGGCAAAGAACGCTTTATCCATCTGGTTGAAATGCGACCGAATCGACGCCAGCTTGGCGGGGACGTCGGCCCTGACTTCGATCACTGTTGTGATCAGATCATCCGCGACGCCGAAGGGAGGATCTTCGGGATCGAAGTCAATCTCTCCCATGTCCCACGGGTCGATTCCCATCTCCCTCATCTGCGCTCAGACCCGAAGGGCGAGGGATTTAGGGAAGGCGGTGTAGTAGAGCTTGCTGGGAATCCCGGTGGCCACCACCGGGCCCCGTGCGACTTCGCGGGTCCGGATGTGATCGGGGTGGCCGTAGCCGCCGTCTGCGACGTAGGTCACCACCACCTCGGGAGGTACCGGTCAATTAGTTTCGCGAGCCGAGCAACTTCCTCATCCAGTGCCGACCCGGCAAAGGAACCTAAGGTTCCGACGCGGTCCCATTCAGCTATGCCCGAGTCGTGATACCCAAGCAGCTCCAGCTTCGATACCCTGAGCTCGCGGCAGGAAGCTTCTATTTCCGCCCTCCGAATCACCCTGACCGCCTCCTGGTCGTGGCCGGGCTGGTCTGGCTTCAGTCCGCCAGGTCCGTCACCGAACTCGCCGCCGGTGCAAGTGACCAGAATCGTCGTAATCCCCTCGCGCCATTTCGGTGGAGCACGCCTCCGGTCGGCATACCCTCGTCATCTGGGTGGGCGTGGACTGCCATCAGCGTCAGCGCATCACTAGCCACGTGGATAGTTTGCGGTACTGCTCTACCACGCGGCCGGGCGACCTGCAGAGGCAGCTCATGTAGGGCACCCCGGAAGCGGGTGCTGCTCTTGCTTGTGGATCTCCTGAAGCAGCTGAACGACTGGGCGCTCCAGTCGCGGAAACGCCCACCTGGTAGGGAAACTTTTGGGCGGTTACGCCCACATATCCCATCCGGGAGAGCGTCACCTTCGGAGTGAAGTTTAGCCCCGGTCGCGGGTGCGGGCTAGCAGGGTGTTGAACTAGGCTCGAAGTCAGCCCGCCGCGTTTCGGAGGCGGTGTCCGAAGGGATTTCGGGTGGTTTGGCGTGTCGAAACCAGCGGGAGTGGACATTTGGCAGCCGGCGGGTGGGGAAGATGTATCCATTCCTGCCTGGATGTCACGTGGACACCGACACCAGGTTGCTCATTCGGACCAGGTTGAAGGCCGCCGCGGTTAGCCCTGCCCCGAGCCAATTGCGCTCCACCCCCAGGTAGCGCAGCTTGCGGCCCCCGCCAACCGGCTTGGCCCAGCCGAAGATCTCCTCCACCCGCTTCTGGCGCAGCCGGGTCTGAACCGCCCCGGGTTTTGTAGAGACTCAGGTTAGTGGGAAACAGCCAGCAGAGCTGGGGCCTCCTCATGGTAGTGGGCGGCTTCGAACTCAGCGGGGGGAATCATGCCCAGCTCGCTGTGGAGCCGGCGCTGGTTGAACC
>DATKSR010000087.1:0-28111 GCA_035531555.1 Candidatus Dormiibacterota bacterium | reverse complement strand
GGCGGAGGGAGAGGGATTCGAACCCCCGAGGACCTTGCAGCCCCAGCGGTTTTCAAGACCGCCGCAATCAACCGCTCTGCCATCCCTCCAAAGGTGGCCGGAGGAGAGATTGTCGTGGTAGTGGAACCACGGGGTTCGAAGACACTCCGGGAACACGGTGGCTAGGATGCACTGGGAGTCACCACCAGATGACCATCCCGGACCTCCATCACCAGCACGATCACACCTGCGGCGATCGGATCGCCGACGGCACTGAGAGCTGGCCACTCCTCCCCCCTCGCCCGCACCGACCCCAGGTGAATCCTGCCAGGGATTGCGACCGAAACCACGGCCTCCTCACCGATCATCCGCTCGATTCCGTTGATCACAGCCGGACCGGCATTTCCATCACGAGCTTGCCTCGCTCGCTCACCTAGCGTTTGGGAGCGCGTCGGCCCCCGTTGGGCAGAGCCCGGGCCGGGGGAGGAGGAATCACGGGCTCCGGTGCCAACTTGGGTCCACCGGCTGACGCTGCCGAACCCCCGCCGTTGTCCGACTCGGTCGCCATCAGGAGAGCCTTGGCGGCGCCCATGAGTCCCGCGAAGTCGGTCGGGACCACCAACTTGGCGTTGGGGCTGTCGGCCAGGGTGGCCAGGTTCTTCAGCTGCCAGAACGCCAGCACCTCCGGCGTAGCCCTGCCCTCATGGATCGCTTCGAAGACAGCTCCGATCGCGGAAGCCTCCCCGAGAGCGTCCAACTTCTGAGCCTCCTGATTGCCCTCGGCCTCCAGGATCTGCGCCTGCTTGCGCCCCTCGGCGGCCAGGATGGTCGCCTGTCGCTGCGCGGTGGCTCTGGTGATGTTGGCCTGGGCCTCACCTTCGGCTTGGTTGATGGCCGCCTGCTTGTCTCCTTCGGACTGGAGGATGACCGACCGCTTGTGCTGGTCAGCTTCCTTCTGCTCCTCCATCGCCCTCAGGATGTTGGTGGGCGGGATGATGTCGAGCACCTCGATCCGGTTGACCCGGACCCCCCACTTCTCGGTCGCGTCAGCGATGTGAGCTGCCAGGTCGGCGTTGATTCGCTGGCGCTCCGAGAGGGCTTCGTCCAGGCTCATGGTGCCAAAGACCGCCCGCAGTGCGGTCCGACTGATCTGATCAATCGCGACCTGATAGTCCTGCACCTCGAAGAGAGCCTTGTTGACGTCGATGACCTGGTGGAAGATGGTCGCGCTCACCCCCACCGCGACGTTGTCCTTGGTGATGACGTCCTGCTTGTCACCACGGCGAGGGACCTCGCGCATGTCGACCCGGATCATGCTGTCAACGATCGGGACCATGAACACCAACCCGGGATTGCGGGTGATATGGAACTTACCGAGCCGCTTGACGACTCCCTTCTGTCCCTGTTGGACCACTCGCACGGTGGACCGGCCCAGGCCTAGCACCAGGACCACGATCACGATCAGCGCGATTACGAATGCCACCGTCGGTCACGGTAGCAGACCGGCAATCAACCCGTTAGCGGGGACCGCTACCCACGTCTACTTGATGGCGACACGTCCAGATGACCGGCGCAGGCGGCCTCGGCGACGAAGAGAATCCTGGACGGTCGCACCGAGCGCGGGAGCATTCGGTGCCGCCGGTCGTAGCGGCTAGGAGATCTCGGTCAACGGACTCAGATACGGCGACAGCGCCTCGGGAATCACGACCGTGCCTCGCTCGGTCTGATAGGTCTCCAGGAGGCAGTCGAAGGTTCTCGGCAGGGCCAAAGCGCTGCCGTTGAGGGTGTGCAGAAACTCCGGCTTGCCCTGGCCGGAGCGGAATCGGATGCTGGCCCGGCGAGCCTGGAAGTCCCCGAAGACCGAGCAGGACGAGACCTCCAGAAAACGATTCATCCCAGGCGCCCAGGCATCGATGTCGTACTTCTTCCACTGGGCGAACCCCATATCGCCGGCACACATCAGGCGCACCCGGTAGTAGAGGCCGAGCGCCTGCAAGACCGATTCCGCGTCCGCTACCAGCCCTTCCAACTCCTCCATCGAAGTCTCCGGTTGCACGAACTTCACCAGCTCCACTTTGGAGAACTGGTGCAGCCGGATGTATCCCCGGGTGTCCTTCCCGGGGGCGCCGGCCTCGCTGCGCCAGCAGGGAGTCCAGGCGACCAAGCGGATCGGTAGCTGGTCGGCGGGCAGGATCTCATCTCGGTAGAGATTGGTCATTGGAACCTCGGCGGTCGGGATGAGGAAGCGATCCCCTTCAACCACATGGAAGGCGTCCTCCTCGAACTTAGGCAGGTTGCCGGTGCCGACCATGCAGTCCCGATTCACCAGGTAGGGAGGCGCGATCTCGGTGTAGCCGTGGTCCCTGGTCGCCATGTCCAGCATCAGCTGGGCCAGTCCCCGTTCCAGCCGCGCTCCCTCGCCGCGCAGCAGGGCGAACCGGCTTCCCGCGATCTTGACCGCCCGCTCGAAGTCGAAGATGCCCAGCGCCTCACCCAGTTCGAAGTGTGACTTCGGTGGAAAATCGAACCGAGGCGGCTCGCCCCAGGTGCGCACCACCACGTTGTCCTCGTCGGAGGTGCCGTCGGGGACCGACTTGTGAGGTAGGTTGGGCACCAGCAGCAGCAGCCCGTTCAGCCGCTCCTGGAGCATCCGGCGGTCCTCCTGAAGCTTCTGGATCCTCCCCTTGAGCTGACCCAGCTCGGCTCGGATGGTGTCCACCTCGCCTTTGCTCGACTTGGCTGAGCGGGAGTTCATCTCGGCGCGGGCCGCCTCCTCCTCCCCCAGCAGCTGGCGATGCTGAAGGTCCAGCTCCAGGATCTCGTCGACGGGGGCGGGCTCTCCCTTCCGGAGGGCACCCTGGCGTACCAGATCTGGATTCTCGCGGATGAAGCTGAGGGCGAGCATTCCTTAAAGGTTAGGCCGAAGGCGGTGCGGAACCGTCGGGGGCTGCTGGGCCGCCGCCAGGGACCTGGGGTCGGAGGGTCGGGAAGAGCAGCACGTCCCGGATGGTCTTGGCCCCCGTCACCATCATGACCAGCCGGTCCACGCCGATCCCAATCCCACCCGCCGGAGGCATCCCGTGCTCCAGCGCCTCGACGAAGTCGTCGTCGAACGGCTGGGCCTCGAAATCGCCGGCGGCCCGGAGACGGGCCTGTTCGTCCAGGCGGCGACGCTGGTCCAGCGGATCGTTGAGTTCCGAGAAGGCGTTGGCCAGCTCGCGGCCTGCCACCACCAACTCGAAGCGTTCGACGAATCGCGAATCGGAACTGAGCCGGGCCAGTGGAGAGACCTCGACCGGGTAGTCGGTGACGAAGAGAGGACCTCTTAGGTTCGGCTCCACCAGCTGCTCATAGATTGCGTAGAGCACCCTTCCCGAGGCGGCCCCGGTCGGGACCTCGACGTTGAGCCGCCGGGCCTCTTCCACCATCCGCTCGGGCTCTCCCCAGAGGCCGTCGAGGTCCAGCCCCGTCAATTCGTGCACCAGATCCGGCATGGTCCGGGAGGGAAATGGAGGCTCTAGCGAGATCGCTCCCTGCTCGGTATCCAACCCCCCCTGCCCGGGAGCAGCTGCGACCGCCGCCAGCACCAGCTCTTGGCAGAGCTCCTTCATCGACTCCAGGTTGGCATAGGCCTGGTAGGCCTCCAGCATGGTGAACTCGGGATTGTGGCGGGGTGAGAGGCCCTCGTTTCGAAAGACGCGCCCCAGCTCATAGACGCGCTCGAAACCTCCCACCAGCAGCCTCTTCAGGTAGAGCTCCAGCGCGATCCGCAGATACAGATCGGTGTCCAGCGAGTGGTGATGGGTACGGAAGGGCCGAGCCTGGCCGCCCCCGGGAATGACCTGCAGGACGGGGGTCTCTACCTCGAGGAAACCACGCCCGTCGAGCACCCGGCGGAGCGCTCTGATGACCTCGGTGCGCTGGCGGAAGATCTCGCGCTGGGCAGGATCGGAGAGCAGATCAAGGTAGCGGCGCCGGTACTTTTGCTCCACCTCGACAAACCCCCGGTTCTTGCCCACCGGGGGTCTCAGAGCCTTGGCCAGCAGGGTGAGTTGGGCGACTCGGAGGGAGGGCTGGCCGCGCTTGGTCCGGGTCAGCTGGCCTTCGGCGCCAACGATATCTCCGAAGTCGAGCTGTTGCAGCTGATCGACCAGATCACCGGCGGGGTCATCCCGGCTGGCCATTAGCTGCAGGGTGCCGGTCTCATCGCTGCAGTCGGCGAAGGCGATTCCGCCTGACGAGCGGGCACCCAATATGCGCCCGGCCACGGCGACACTCTCGCCGAGCTCCTCCGGCCCCTCTGGAGCCCGGTCCGACGCCTCCCGGCAGCTGGCGGTGGGGGTGAAGTCGACCCCCCAGGGCGGAGTGCCCGCCTGACTGAGCCTTTCCGCTTTTCGCTTGCGCTCGGCGACGATCTCCGCCAGCGCCTTACCGCCTGTGGGCGGTAGCTGGGTCACGCCACCTTGAGGATCTGGACCTGGCGGGCGCCACCGGGCGTCTCCACGTTGATCTTTTCCCCGGATCGGCGCCCCAACAGAGCCTTTCCGACGGGCGACTCCAGGGAGATGCGGCCTGAGCCGGCATCGGCTTCGGCAGGCCCGACGATGGTGTAGGTCATCTCGCCGAACTCGTCCTTGAGCTTGACTGATGAGCCGAGTTGAACCGAGCCGTCCTTGTGGTCATCGGTCTCGATCAGGCTGGCGTTGCGGATCATCTGCTCCAGGGTGAGGATGCGGCCCTCCACGAATCCCTGTTCGTTCTTGGCGTCCTCGTATTCAGCGTTCTCGCTGAGGTCACCGAATTCTTTGGCGGTCTTGATCCGCTGCGCGATCTCCTGTCGCCGCTGGTTCACCAGGTGATTGAGCTCCTCGCGCAGCTTGTCAAGACCTGTTTGGGTAAGGAGTACCGGCTTCTCCTGCATTGCTTCTCACTTGCTCCTTGCCGGCCTGAGCCGACGCGACTTCCGAAGCCCGCGCCGCTATCACGGGGCGGCGGGCCGGGGATGCGAAGTCTACCGAACGCCTGCCCCCTCGGCAAGTCCACGGCGACGTACGACGGGAGGGCCGGTAGACCACGACTCGGTACCAATCGCCGCCAAACCACCCTCCAGCAGGCCGTCACCGGACCCCGGCCCTTACACATTCCCGTATCGATTCCTTCACCACTTCGGAATTTGCCCGCCCATAGGTTCGGTGCTAGGCTAAGTCCAGCCCAAAGAGATGCGATCTCCAGGCTCTCAACATCGCCCCCCACTCTCGGGGCGTCCCTTTCGGGGGGCGCCCTTTTTTGTTAAGCCAGATTCACTCGTGGCTGCGATTGAGCAGCTCCAGGACCCGCAGCCCCTCCAGCAGTACCAAGGGGTCGATCACGTCCACCCCCTTCACCAGAGGGGCGACTAATGGCGCGAGTCCGCCGGTCGCGACCACCTTGGGACCCCCTGGGACCTCCTTTCGGATCCGGGCGATCATTCCCTCCGCCTGAGCCGCCGCGCCGTACATGATCCCGGCCTGCATCGAGGTCACCGTGGTCCTGCCCAGCACCCTGCCGGGGGCCACCAGGTCCACCCGCGGCAGCCGCGCCGCCCTGGCAAACAGCGCATCGACGGAGAGCTGGATTCCCGGGGCGATGGCGCCGCCTAGGTAACTGCCGTTCGCGTCGATGGCGTCGAAGACGGTGGCGGTGCCGAAGCTGACCATGATCGCCGGGCCGCCGTACCGATGGTGGACTCCGACGGCGGTGACGATCCGGTCAGCCCCGACATCCCGAGCCGGGTCGTAGTGGATCTCCATCCCAGTTCGGGTGCCCGGGCCGACAATCAGCGCCTCCAGGCCGAAGTAGCTTCGGGCCATCTCCGCCAGCGGCTGGCTGAGACTGGGGACCACACTGCTGACCGCGATCGCCTCGACCAGGGCGGAGACACCGCGCTGGCCGAGGAAGTTCAGCAGCTGACCGCCTAGCTCGTCGGGGGTGGCGTCGCGCCTGGTCGTGAAGCGCCCGTGGGTCCGCAACTCCTCGCCGTCGAAGAGACCCAGCGTCATGTTGGAGTTGCCGACATCGATGGCCAGCAGCACGCGACTTCCTCCACGGCTATTTGGGCAGTTCCTGAGTGCTGCCGACTATATCGGTGCAACCCGATGAGCCCCTGATCGTGACCGACGCAGGGTGAGATCATCTGCCCGTGCGGCGTGTCTACCACTACAATTACGGTCCTCGAGGCAAGCCTCCTTTTGCCTGGGTGCCGGGTTTCTGCTCCGGGCTGCCCCTCGCCAGCTGCTGCTTCGTGTGGGCGCTGTTCTGTCTGCTCCTGCTGGTGAGCATCCTGACGATCCTGCGTCACCTTATTTAGATGCGGCTGGCCGCGGGCCGGCCCCACTTCCGCGATCATGGGACGGTGGACCTCAGTGAGGTCCCCTTCTCATCAGCAGCCCAGGAGGCAGAGCTCGTCTTGACCGTGACCTATCCGGCGCCGGTCCCCAGCCCGCCGGCGCGGCGACCGGCGACGCTGCGGATCGGCAGCCTGGAGCTCTCAACTCCGATCTTCATCGCGCCCATGGTCGGCATCACCGACCGGCCCTTTCGGGCCTTCGCCCGCGAGATGGGCGTCGGCCTCACCTGCACCGAGATGACCGCTGCGGCGGCCCTGGTCAAAGCGCCGGAAGAAGTGGCGGCGCGGCTGTTGGACCTCGGCCCAGATGAGCAGCCGGTGGCGGCCCAGCTAGTCGGCAACGACCCGCAGATGATGGCGGACGCGGCCCAGATCTGTGTGGAGATGGGTGCCGACACCGTCGACGTCAACCTGGGCTGCCCTGTGCCCAAGGTGGTCCGACTCGGCTCCGGAGCGGCTCTAGCCCGGGAGATCTCCCGCACCGCGGCCGTGCTGGAGGCGATGGTCAGGGCGGTCGACGTGCCGGTCACCGCCAAGATGCGGCTCGGCTGGGACTACCAGTCGATCAACGCTCCGGAGCTCTCACGCGCCCTGGAGGACGTGGGGGTGGCGGCGGTCACGGTTCATGGGCGTACCCGCTGCCAGAAGTACACCGGGTTCGCCGATTGGGACGAGATCGCCAGAGTCAAGGAGGCGGTGCGCCACATCCCCGTCCTGGGTTCGGGCGATGTCCGGGACACAGCTCTCATCGAGGGCCGGATCAGGGCTGGGGCGGTGGACGGAGTGGTAGTCGCCCGAGGCATGCTCGGCGACTGGAACTTCTTGGAGCAGACGGTGAGCCAGCTTCGCTGGGGGGAACCAGGGCCTACCCCCGACTTCGAGAATCGCCTGCGGCTGGCCAAGCGCCACTGGGACGCCATGGTGGTCCACCACGGTGAGCAGCGCGGGGTTCGACTCAGCCGCAAGTTCGTGGTCTGGGCGATCAAGGGCTGTGACGGCGCGGCCCGGCTCCGGGCTCGGGTAGCCGACCTCTTCACCCAGGCGGATCTCGACCAGCTGTACACGGAGATCCTCCGGGCGGGAGAGGGGCCGAGTGGCTGGCACCGGCCTAACTTCACCTCCGGGGAGGGGTGAGCTGTCCCCCAACACCCGGCGCCATCTGGTTTGTCCCTCGGGTTGCCGCGGTGAAAGGTTCGAGATCCTGGGAGCCCCAGTATTCGTGGACAGCAGTGGCCGCTACCTGACCCACCAGGACCGGGTTGCCACCTTCCGCTGCTCCGAGTGCCAGTCCATCGCCATCGACCTGGCCGCAGCGGCGAGCGCGGCAGCCCGCGATAGCCGATATGCGCCACCCCCGACCCTGCGCTGCCCCGCCTGTGGCTCTTCGCTGCTCTCCCCGGAGGACCACGATCCGGGCGCGGACCTGGAGTGCCCCGATTGCGGTGCCCTCTTCACCTGGGAAGAAGGCAGCCCGTCGTTGCTGGGCCAATTCAGTGAGGAGCCCCCCGACGACGAGCCCGACGAGGAGGCATAAACGCCCTGTGGCTCTTCGCAAGCGTGCGGGTGGCTGGCGGCAAATGACCGGGACCGGTGAGACCCGCAAGGTTCGGGTAGCGGCGTCGGGCAGTTCACTTGCAGCTCTGTTCGGTGGCTGATCGACGCTGAGCGCCGCCTCCGAGCCAGGACCCCCCACTTCGGCCCAGCTCGGACTTGACCCGGCCCCTGGGGCAGGGAGGACGATCGAGCCATGCCCGCGCCGCCGGCTAACCAGACGCTCAGCAGCGGCGAGTTCACTCGCCGGTCCCGACTGAGTGCCAAGGCGCTTCGGATCTACGACCAGATCGGTCTGCTCCGGCCGGCCGAGGTGGATCCGTCCAACGGGTACCGCCGCTACCGGGTGGAGCAGCTGCCAACCGCACGCCTGATCGCCATGCTGCGCGGCGTCGACATGAGCCTGGCCGAGATCGGATGGTTGCTCGCCGATCTTGGTCGGGACCACGAGCTTGCCGGCCAGCGACTCAACTTGCACCTGTCCGAATTGGAGGCTCGCCACACCAGCCGCCGAACCCTGGTCCGCCATATCAGCGCGATTTTGAGAGAGGAAGAACGCCCGATGTTCACCATTCAAACCCGCCACGTCCCGGGCCGCCGAGTCATGTCGATCCAGCGCCGCCTGCGAGCCTTCGAGACCGACGCCTTCGTGCGGGAGGCGAAGCAGCTGTTCGCGGAACACCTGCGCGGTGCCCGACCGACCGGCCCGTTCAGCCTGATATTTCACGGCATCGTCGACTACGACAGTGACGGACCGCTAGAGGCCACGCTGGCCTGCCTCAACCAGGTCGAGCCGACCGAACTCATCGGGATCCGCACCGAACCGGCGCACGACCAGGCCCTCACCACGATCACCAAGGCTGAGTGGGCGTATCCGGCGATCCTCGCCGCCTACGACGCGGTGGCCCGCTCCGCTGAGGTGGCGGCCCGACCCGGGAGTCGCCTGTCCTGTCGGGAGGTTTACCTGGCCGAACCCGACGCAATCACCGACGACGAACTGATCTGCGACATTGCGTTCCCGCTGGGAGAGCGCCGCTGACGGCCTGATGAGCCCGGCGGCTACTGATCGGGATCGGTGCGGATGGCAGAGTCATCGCGCGGAGAGCGCCCGGACCGGAAAGGGGAGGCGCGACCAGGTGGTGGGCGGACGACCGCCTAGTCGTCGTCCCCGCGATGGACCGGACACTTCGCCACCTCGGCACCGGACTCCAGCGCGCCAACTGCGAGCTCCTCCGGGGCCAGCTCGGGGGAGCCGGCGAATCCCGGGGTCGTGCCCTCCTCCCGCGGCCGCAACCGGGCGATCGTCGGGGACGCCTCCCGGGGTATGAATCGACCTCCCTTGCCGCCGGCGGCGTAAGTGAGCAGGGCCCGGTCGACGTCGCCGGACTCCGGCGTAGCGCCCTCGAAACCGGGATCCGAATCGACGCTGGACGCCACTTTCGCCAGCTCTCCTTCGAGCGGGGTGCGGTGGGGTTGGGCGTTGGCTGAGCGGCCCAACTCGGGCTCGATCAAAGGCGCCGCCACCAGCATCGTCACCACCGAGAGCCGCCTTGTGCGGGCGACCTTCTCCACCTTGGCCTTGATCCGGCGGCGGAGATAGCCGGCCGGCATCTCGTGCAGCAAGATGCGTGCATCGTTGGACCAGCCGATCTTGCGGTTGTCGAAGGTCAGCTCCTCGGTGACCTCGCCCTCCGCGGCTGCCGCCTCCATCAGGCTCTGGTGATCCACCTTGGAGAACTGGTCCTGGGCACCTCCACAGACCGGGCAGGCGACCGGTCGCACTCCCCGAGCGGTGTAGCCGCACACGCGGCAGATGTGGACCTCAAAATCGACCGCTCCGCCGGTTTGCTTGGGAACCGGCACCCCGATCGCCACCGAAGCCTCCGGCGGGAGAATGTCGCCCAGGGCGGCCGTGACGATGTCCTGGGAGATGATCGAGTGGCCTCGCTCCATCGCCCAGCGCAGCACGGCGGTCCGGGAGAGACCCTGGGCCGAGCAGGGAATCCGCTCGATCACCGAGTTCGCCTCGGGGGTCCAGACCACCGAGGCAGCTCCCCGCACGTCGATCGGCGGGACGTAGGTGCGGGACGAGAGCAGCACGCTGCAGGGGGCCAGCCGGAGCAGGTTCTCGGTGTTACCACCCAGATCCATGCCCTGCTCGGAGTGGACCCCAATCCGGCCACAGACCAGCAGCGAGGCGTCCTTCTCCCGGACGTAGCGCAGGACCTGCTCGAAGGCCTTGCCGTCGAGCAGGGTGATCGGCAGATCGACTCCCTCTGCCTTGGCGACATCCCGGGCGACTTTGAGGTGGGACGAGTAGATCATGGCCAGCCCGGTGTCGATAATCTCCTCGTGAAGCGCCTCCTGCTCCTTGAATCGAAAGACCTTGCTCGCCTTCTCGGAGAGCACCCCCACGATGCCGTTGAAGAGCACGTAGTGCAGGTAGGGGTCGTAGACCGACACCGCCTCGACCGGTAGGTCCAAGGCTCGGCCCAGCTCCAAGGCGGTGCGGAGCCCGGCGAACGACTGGGGCGAGCCGTCAATGGCTACCACGATGGGACCGTCCAGCGGTTCGCGCCCCTCGCGATGACGGACCACCAGGGTGTCTCTGTGGGCGCGCCGCACCACCCGATCGACGCAGGTCCCGATCTGGGTCTCTTTGACCTGACCCAACCCGCAGGCGCCCATCAGCACCAGGTCGTAGTCGGACTCGTTGATGTCCTTGACCAGCACCTCCCAATTCTTGCCGTCGAAGGTTTTGGGGGTGAACTGGATTCCCTCTTCCAGGCAGCGCTTCTGGGTGGTATCCAGGTACGAGTCGGAGATGAGCTGCAGGCCGCTGGTGATCAGACTGTCGTGGATCTTGCGCTGGCGCTCCAGCTCCGCCTCGTCCTGGTACTCCTCGGGGAGTGTGTACTCCATCTGCTTGAAGCGGTAGTCGTGCAGCCGCGCCGCGTACACGTGGGAGCCGATGATCTCGGCCCCGCTGGTCTTGGCAAGCCGTATCGCCACTTCGGAAGCGGCGACCGAGTGGTCGGAGTTATCGACCGGCAAATAGAGCTTTCGGTACACCTTCCTACCAGTTGATCCCAGACGACCAAGATTGGCTCGATGCTAACAAGTAGGGGCGTTCTCAGGCGGGGAGGCGGCGCCTGAGGGCGCGGGCCCAGGCCCGGTGATCAGCGATCCGGACGGCGGCGTCGGCGAGGGCGGCCCGGGTGCGCCCCGGGCCGGGCGAGCCCGGCTGCTCGCGCTGCCCTAGTGAGCGCCTCGGCTCAAAGAGCTGCTGCGCTTCGGACTCTGAAGAGAACCCCAGCCGCTGCCAGGCCCCTTGAACCACCTGGTCTAGGCTCAGCCGACGCGATTCGGCCTCGCGCACTAGCCGGGCGACCATCCCGTGGGCCAGGCGAAAGGGAACGTCCTGGCGGACCAGCCATTCGGCGAGGTCGGTCGCCAGCAGTTCCGGGTCCGCGGCCGCCCGGGCCAGCGCCGGGCGATTGAACCGGACGGCGGCGAGAAGCTCCGCCAGCACCGCCAGGCTCTCCTGGACCGAGCCGACCGCGGAGAAGAGGTGGTGCCGATCCTCCTGCAGGTCCCGGTCGTAACTGAGCGGCAGCCCCTTGAGCACGGTCAGGACCCCCATTAGACCGGCGACCGGGCGGCCGGTGCGCCCCCGCACCAACTCCAAGACGTCGGGGTTCTTCTTCTGGGGCATGAGGCTGGAGCCGGTGGCCCAGCGGTCAGGCAGCGTGATGAAGGAGAACTCCCGGCTGTTCCAGATCACCAAGTCCTCACAGAGTCGAGACAGGTGGACCGCGACCAAGGCGCAGGCAAAGGTGAGCTCGGCCACGAAGTCACGATCTGATACCGCGTCCAGGCTGTTGGCACTGACCCTGGTGAAGCCCAGCTCCCGGGCAGGCCTACGACGGTCGACGCCCAGGGTGTTGCCGGCCAGAGCGCCAGCCCCCAACGGCGAGGAGTCAGTACGGCGGTCCAGGTCGCGAAGCCGCTCCTGATCCCGGTCCAGCATTTCGAAATAAGCCAAAAGATGGTGGGCCAGTTGAACCGGTTGAGCCCTTTGCAGGTGGGTGTACCCGGGCAGGAGCGTCTCCTGGTGCTGCCGGGCTCGCCGGGCCAGGACCCGCTGCACGGCGGCGATTCCGTCCACCAGATCGCAGGTCGCGGCGCGACACCAGAGACGGAGGTCTAGGGCAACCTGGTCGTTCCGACTGCGCCCGGTGTGGAGTCGCTGCCCCGGCTCCCCGACCAGCTCGGTGAGCCGGCGCTCCACCGCCATGTGGATGTCTTCGTCGCTGGCCAAGATGGTGAACTCCCCTCGGGAGAGCTCGCGACCCGCCATGAGCAGACCGCGCTCGATCGCCTGGAGCGCCTTGGCATCCAGGATTCCCGCCCGACCCAGCGCCCTGGCGTGCGCGAGGGACCCCGCGACGTCCTGGGACGCCATCTGCAGATCCTGCGGAAGCGAGGTGGTGAAGGTCTGCAGCCGGGGCTCGGTGGGGCCAGGAAGCCGTCCTTCCCAAGCAATGGGAGTTTTGGGCTGGGGTGTGGTTCCAGACTCGTCAGTCGATTTGGCCACGGGCCTCGTCCACCGGGTTCTGCCCACCTCCGGCAATGCCCCGGGGCACCGAAGGGAGCAGAGGTCGTGACTCGTCCCAGAGGTTCCCCTGAGCCGCCGCCTGGGTGCGCAGCGGCAGTCCAAAGATGGTGAGGAACCCCTCGGCCGCCTGGTGGCGGAAGTTGTCACCCGCCAGCTCGTAGGTGGCCAGGTCGCGGCGATAAAGGGTGCTGGGGCTGGTCCGGCCCAACAGCGTGACGGCCCCCTGGCGCAGCCGCAGGCGCACGTCTCCAGTGACGAACCCCTGGGTGGAAGCGACGAAGGCCTCGAGACTCTGCCGGAGCGCCGAGAACCAGAGTCCGTCGTAGGTGAGCTGGGCCCATTCGTCGGCCACAAGTCGCTTGAAGCGCAGCACGTCCCGGGAGAGCGTCAGGGTCTCCAGGGCTCGGTGGGCGGTGTCGAGCACCACCGCCGCCGGAGCCTCGTAGACCTCACGGGACTTGATCCCGACCAGGCGGTCCTCCACGTGGTCGATCCGGCCGACCCCCTGGGCGCCGGCCAGCAGGTTCAGCTGGCTGACCAGTTGGGCCGGGGAGAGCGCCTCGCCTTCGAGGGTCCGGGGAATCCCTCCCTCGAAACCGATCACCAGTTCTTGTCCCTGGTCAGGCGCCAGCCTGGGGTCCTGGGTCCAGGCGAAAGCGTCAGCGGGAGGTTCCACCCAGGGGTCCTCCAGGGCTCCCGTTTCGACGCTTCGCCCCCAGAGATTGGCGTCGATGCTGTAGGGGCTCTCTTTGGTCGCAGTGATCTCCAGGCCGTGCTCGGCGCCGTAGGCGATCTCGTCGCTGCGGCCCATCCTCCACTCGCGCAGCGGCGCCACCACCTCCAGTCCGGGCGCGAGGGCGCCGACGGCGACGTCGAACCGGACCTGGTCGTTGCCCTTGGCGGTGCAGCCATGCGCGACCGCCGAGGCTCCCACCTCCTGGGCCACCTCGACCAGCAGCCGGGCGATGAGCGGCCGGCCTAGGGCGGTCGCCAGTGGGTAGACGCCCTGGTACAGGGCACCGGCCTGCAGGCTGGGCCAGACGAAGTTGGTGAGGAACAGCTCCTTGGCATCGACCACGTGAGCGGCCGTGGCTCCCGCGCCCAAGGCCCTTCGCTGGAGCACCTCGGCATCCGCGGTCTCACCCAGGTCAGCGGATAGGGTGATCACCTCGAACCCTCGGATGTGGGTCAGCCAGTGGACCGCCACGGTGGTGTCCAGCCCTCCTGAGTAGGCCAGCACGCACCGCGGCCGTTGGAAGTCGGTCACGAGGTCCCCATGACCCCAGGGTGTCTCCCAGACCTCTTATAAAGCACGGGTTCTATCAGCCCCATCGCGCACCCCGATCCTGGGCCTCTCGCAGCCTCCGCCCCACTGCCTTGGCCCCGCCGCCGGAGCGGGTCAAGACAAAAACGGTGTCGTCGCCAGCCACGCTTCCCGCAACCTGACTCAGGGCCAGACCGTCGACGGCGGCGGCGACCACCTGGGCGCCGCCGGACAGGGTTCTCAGAACGACGATCGAGCCGACCACCTCGAGCTGGGTCAGCTGCGACGCCAGCACGGCGATCAGGCGGGCCTCCCCGTCCGGTCCCCCGGCGGGAGGCAGGTAGCGGGGGCCGTCCGCGGCCGGAACCCGGGCGACCCGGAGCTGGCGCAGGTCCCGGCTGATAGTTGCCTGGGTGGCGCTGATGCGCCGTCGATGCAACTCCTGCGCCAGCTGGGCCTGAGTCTGTACCGAGCGGCTGCGCAGAACCTCCAGAATCACCGACTGGCGCGACGCCCGCGACACGGCGGCGCTCAACTGCCGGCCCCTACAGCCTGGGCCGTGATCAGGGCCCGCTCGATCCCGGATACGGCCAGCTCAACCTCTGCGTCGCCGACGATCAGGGGTGGGGCGAGGCGGATCGTCGAGGCGCCGATGGGATTGATCAATATCCCCTCTCCGAGGGCCGCTCGCGCCGTCTCCTGAGCCAAGGGCCGACTGAGTCCGATACCCAGCAGCAGGCCCCGTCCGCGGACCTCGGCGATCGGCAGTCCCTTCTGGCCGAGGGCCAGCAGCCGAGACCGCAGGTCGTCCCCCGTGATACCCGCCCTCTTAGGTAGTTCATCCCGCTCCAGCACTCGGAACACGGCCAGGGCCGCCGCGCAGGCGACCGGATTGCCCCCGAATGTGCTGCCGTGATCTCCGGGCGTGAGCACGTCAGCTCGCCCTCCCACCAGAACGGCCCCCAGCGGCAGCCCCCCGGCGATGCCCTTGGCGACGGTCATGATGTCGGGGACGATGCCCGCCTGCTGGTGGGCCCACATGGCCCCGGAACGGCCCATCCCACTCTGGATCTCATCGAAGATCAGAAGAGCCTGGTACCGGTCACATAGCGCTCTCAGCTGCTGGAGGTAGTCGTCCTCCAGCACGAAGACCCCGCTCTCCCCTTGGATCGGTTCCACCAGCACTGCGACCGGCGGCCGCTCGGAGTCCGCCAGCGCCGCCTCCACCGACCCGAGATCCCCCTTGCGCAGCTGACGGAAACCGTCGGGAAGGGGGCGAAAGGGATCGCTGTAGTGGGCATTCCCAGTGGCCGCCAGGGTCGCCAGCGTTCGACCATGAAAGGCGCCCTGGAGCGTCAGGATGTGGAACGCGCCACCACGATTGAGCTGGCCCCATTTGCGAGCAACCTTGATCGCGGCTTCGTTCGCCTCGGCGCCGCTGTTGCCGAAGAAGACCCGCCCCGGGAACGCCGACTCAACCAGCCGCGCGGCCAGCTGAACCTGAGGTTCGGTGAAGTAAAGGTTGCTGGTGTGGATCAGCCGCTGCAGCTGATCGGTGGCGGCCGCGACCACCTCCGGGTGGCAGTGACCGAGCACGTTGACCGCGATCCCCGCCAAGAGGTCCAGAAGCCGGCGGCCATCGTCGGTCTCCACGTAACAACCCTGGCCTCGAACCAGCGTGATCGGCACCCGGTTGTAGTTGCCCACCATGACCTGTTCCGCCAGCGCTGCGGTGGAGAGGGCAGTTAGTTCAGCCATCGACCGCCACCGGGTCGATCATGGTGCCAACCCCAGCTTCGGTCAGCAGCTCGAGCAGAATCGAGTGGGGCTGACGCCCGTCGACAATGTGCACCGTCACCCCCGCCTGGGCCGCCGCGCAGGCCGCCTTGAGCTTGGGGATCATTCCGTCCGAGGCTGCCCCGTCCCGCCAGAGCGACTCAGCTTGCTCAACCGTGAGCCGGCTCTGGAACTCACACTGCCGGTTCCTGACTCCGGGCACGTCAGTCAGGAGCAGCAGCTTGTTGGCATGCAGCTCCAAGGCCAGTGACGCCGCCACGGTGTCGGCATTGACGTTGTAGGCGAGCCCGTCGTAGCCGAGACCGACGGAGGCGACGACCGGGATCATGCCCCGCTCGGCGATGGTGAGAACCGGCTCGGCATTGACCTCCTGGATCTCACCGACGCGGCCCAGGTCTTCGCCGTTGGGACCGAGCTGACGCCGAACCAGAATGCTCGGGCCGTCCTCTCCGGAGAGTCCCATCGCCCGCCCTCCGAGGCGGTGGATGGCCCCCACCAGGTCGGGGTTTATCTTGCCCGTCAAGACCATCTTGGCCACCTCCATGGTCTTGTCGTCCGTGACCCTCAAGCCGTCGACGAACTGGGTTGTCAGACCAAGGGCCCCGGCCAGCGCGGTGATCTCCTTGCCGCCGCCGTGAACCAGAACCGGACGCAGGCCCACGAAGCGCAGCAGAACCAGATCCTGCAGGACGGTGTCCCGGGCTACGCCCTCGTCCATGGCGGCACCCCCCAGCTTGACCACCACCAGCTGATCCTGGAAGCGCCGGATGTAGGGCAGTGCCTCGACCAAGACCTCGGCTCGTTTGAGCGCGGTGGCCTGATCTCGCTCGGTGGTGGCGTCAGGTTGAGTAGTCGGCATTGATCCTCACGTAATCCAAGGTGAGATCACAGCCCAGGGCGGTGGCTTCAGCCTCCCCCACCCCCAGGTCGATCTCGATGGCAATTCTGGTCTGATTGAGTGACTTGGCCACAAGGTCCAACGACACGGACGTAGGCCGACCCATGGCAAACAGCTCATGGCCGGCAATCCGCAGCCGGCAGCGGTCGAGGGCCAGGTCGGCGCCGCTCCGGCCGACGGCCATCAGGATCCGGCCCCAATTGGGGTCGCCGCCATGGACTGCTGTCTTGACCAGCGGCGAGCTGGTGACGGTCCGGGCCGCCAGCGAGGCCTGGCGCTCGTCGATCGCCCCCAAGATGCGCACTGAGAAGGTCTTGGTGACGCCCTCACCGTCAGCGACGACCTGTTCCGCCAGGTCCAGCAGCACCGAGTCCAGGCAGTCGGCGAAGAGCTCCGCCTCGGGGGTGTCGCGCAGCAGATCGGGACCGCCGGCAGCGCCGTTGGCCAGCACCAGGCAGCAGTCGTTGGTGCTGGTGTCGCCGTCGACGCTGATCGTGTTGAAGCTGGAGCTCACCGCGCGGCGCAGCAGGTCGCGCAGCAGATCCGGCGCGACTTGGGCGTCGGTGGTGACGAAGGCCAACAGCGTCGCCATGTCGGGATGGATCATCCCGGCACCCTTGGCCATTCCCCCGATCGTGTGGGCGACACCCCCTACCACGAATTGCTCGAAGGACTCCTTGGGCCTGGTGTCGGTAGTCATGATCGCTTCGGCGGCCAGGTGACCGTTGCCGGCGTCCAACCGACCGCCGGCCTCCAGGATCGCGTGTCGAATGCGCTCCATCGGCATGCTGCGCCCGATCACCCCAGTCGATGCCACCAGGACCTCTCCGGGATCGCATTCCGCCGCGTCCGCCGCCGTCTGGACCATCCGAAGGGCATCCGCCAGCCCCTGTGAGCCGGTGCAGGCGTTGGCATTGCCACTGTTGACCACCACCGCTCGGGCCAACCCGCGCTTCAGGTGCAGTTGGCTCACGACGACCGGCGCGGCCTTCACTCGGTTCTTGGTGAAAACTCCCGCTGCTGCTGCTGGCACGTCGCTCGCCAAAAGCGCCACGTCGGGACGAACCCCCCCCTCCCCCCGCACATCGGCACAGGCGGCGGCGGCCCGGAAGCCCCGGGCGGCGGTCACTCCGCTGGCCCGCTGCCCAACTGCCGGGGTCACCCTCAGGGCCATTGGGCCGCGTCGCCCAGCCCGGCCCGAGGCGACAGGCCAAAGCGCAGGTTCATCACCTGCACCGCCTGCGCAGAGGCGCCGCGCCCGAGGTTGTCAAGGACCGCAGACACCACGAAGTGGGAACCCTGCTGCGCCAGGCTGAGCCAGCACAAGTTGGTGTTCGTCGTCTGCTTGCTGCCCACTGGACTGTCGGAGACCCGCACGAACGGCTGATCCCGGTACCGCTCTTGGTAAACCGAGCGGAACTGTTCCAGGGTCACGCCCACACGTGGGCGGAGATAGCAGGTGACCTGGATACCTCTGGTCATCGGCACTAAGTGGGGAACGAAGGTCACCACGACGGGAGCCCCGCCCAGCTCGCTCAGGACCTGCTCCATCTCCGGACGGTGCCGATGCCCGGAGATCGAGTAGGGCTTGACCGACTCGTTCAGCTCGGTGAAGAGATACTCCGCCGAAGCGCTGCGGCCGGCCCCGCTCACCCCGGTCTTGCCGTCAACTACGACCTCCGCCTCGATGAGCTGGCGCTCCACCGCCGGGCCGCAGGCCAGGATGGTGGCTGTGGAAAAACATCCGGGAAGGGCGATGAGGTGCGCCCCGGTGATGGCCTGAGGGCGCAGCTCCGGTAGGGCGAGGATCGCCTGCGGCAATAGCTCGGGGGTGGGATGAGGAAGTCCGTACCAGTTGGCGAAGTTGGTCGGCGACTTCAACCGGAAATCTGCGGAGACGTCCATCACCACCGCCCCCTGCGCGAGCCATGCTGCCGACTGCCGCGCGGCCTCGCCTGGGGCTGACGCACTTATCACCAAGTCGCAGTCTTCTGCGTTGATGGACTCCACAAGCACGTGGTCACATGTGGAACCCGGGTAGGCCGCGGAATGGACCTTCCCGGCTTGGGTGCGCGACGAGACCGACACCAGCTCGACGCCCGGATGCTGCAGCAGGAGTCTCACACAGCCCGCGCCAGCATACCCGGTGGCCCCCGCCACCGCTACTCGCAGAGCTTCACCCGTCTCCGGCATGTGCAAATGATTGCATATATATGCGCGACGAGAGCGAAGAGCGCGCCTCAAGGGACGCCGGACAGCGAGTAAGCGTCAGGGTCCCGACGAGGGCTCCGGGCTGCCGGAGTGGATTCGGCGAGCACCCTGCCCTAGCGGTCCACCGGTACGACCGCCACGTACTTGGCCCGGGCAGGCGCTGGAAGCTCGGTCTGGAAGCCCGCCTTGGCCGGGGTGTTCCCTCCGGGAGCTTGCAGGTAGGACCTGCGGCGCATCGGTCCCCGCAATTTTGGGAGCGTCCTGAGTCCCGCTTGTGCCTTCACCAACGGGGGGACCCGAGATCAGAGGTGGTGATTCCAGCCGTGAGGGGTCGCCAGTTCGGTAGATTGCGCGCACAAGGACCACCATGACCACCCAGCCAACCCGACGACCCGCCCCGGCCCCACCGTCGTCACGGCCAGCTGTCCCCGTGCCTCACCGCCGCTCCACGACCGGCGAGGGGCCGGCCTACTGCCCACCGCCACCCTCGGCCCTCTCGGATTTAGGCCTGCCCTTCTCGTTTCTCTGTGACCTGATTCTGAAGATCCTCTACTTCAACGGCACTCTGCTGGGCCGGGATCTGAGCGCCATGGTCTGCCTGCCCTGGTCGCTGACCAGCGAAGCGGTCGCCTTCATCACCAAGGAAAGCTTCTGCGGCACTACTGGAGCCAGGACGGCGACCAAGGCGCACGAGGACTTCGCCGAGGGGCTGGAGTACGTGCTGACGGCGTCGGGGCGGGAGCGGGCTCGGGAGACCTTGCAACTGAGCCAGTACGCGGGGCCAGCTCCAGTTCCAATCGACAGCTACCTAGCCAGCGCCCGCAGCCTCGCGTCCGACACCGGAGAGGTGAGCGCCGAGACTATGCGCCAGGCGCTGGGCGACCTGGTTCTGCCCAGTTCCGTGGTGGACGTGGTGGGCTCGGCGCTCACCGCCAGGCAGGCGCTCTTCCTCTTCGGGCCCCCCGGAAACGGCAAGAGCTCGATCGCCGACGCCTGCGCCGCGGTGCTGGGCAACCCCATCTTCATTCCCCACGCCCTCTACGTTCACGGCGAAGTGGTCCGCGTGTTTGACCCGGTCCACCACCGCCCGGTGGCGGGGCCGCCAATCCTGCACGACCGCCGTTGGACCCTCGTCTACCGGCCCGTAGTCCGCACCGGTGGCGAGCTCCGAGCGCAACAGTTGGAGCCAGCCTTCGACCGCGTTCTCGGCTTCTACGAGGCACCGCTACAGGTCAAGGCCAACGGAGGCATCTTCCACGTTGACGACTTCGGCCGCCAGGTGATCTCCCCGCGAGAAATTCTCAACCGACTGATCGTTCCCCTCGAGACCGGTATTGACCACCTCAACATCGCCCGAGCCGGAACGACGGTCAGCGTTCCGTATGCCACCATCTTGTTGCTCTCCACCAACCTCGATCCGTCCGAGCTGGTCGACGAGGCGTTCCTGCGTCGGGTGCGCTACAAGGCGCTGGTGGGTGACCCTGGTCCGGAGGAGTTCCGGACGATCTTCCGCCAGGTCTGTCGGGACCGCGGCCTCGCCTACCAGGACGACGCGGTGGACTACCTCATGGCTAATCACTACGCCCCGAAGAACCGCTCGCTGCGAGGCTGCCAGCCCCGGGACCTCGTGGGGCAGATCATCAGCACCGCCCGCTATTTGGGCAAGCCGGCGGAGCTGAGCCACGACCTCATCGACCGGGTCGCCCACGCGTACTTCGCTGACTTCCGCTACGCGGCGGGGCTGGTACCGGAGGCTCCGCGGCCGCCTGACTAGCCAGCGCTCAGAGCTGCACCCCAGTGCCAAACGCGGCCCGCAACTCCCGCTCAGCTCGCGCCCGTCCCCCGGGGCCGACTCGCTGGTCAACAGAGCGATCCACCTCCTTCACCGCGGCGAAGATGCTTTTGGCGGCGGCTCGGCCCCGGGCCGTGAGTCCGAGGCTAACCAGGCGGTGGTCAGAGGGGTCCGAGCTGCGGCGCAGGTAACCCCGTTCGACCATCACATCACTGAGTCGGCTCAGCCCCTGTTTGGTGGTGCCCAGCCTGGCGGCAAGCTCGCCCACCGTCGCCGGGGCCGCGCCTATGGTCACCAGAACCCAGCTGCCTGACCGGGGCAGGTCGTCAAATCCGGATCGAAGTAAGCGCGCTCGCACCGCCGAGCGATACTCGCGGACACCAAGGGTGAGCAGCACCAACAGATGGGGTTCGGCAGCGTCTACGGCGGGGGGACGGCGGTATTTCACCAGCCGAGCATAGCGCGGAATCGGATGTTGTCACCGTAGTTGACAGTCATCACTGATGACTGTTACTTTTCCGGAACGCCCTCGGACCAACCGGACGCCCGCATCGGAGAGTGATCATGACCCCCGCATCCGCGAGCACGGCGCCTCGGTTCACCACCTCGCAACTGGCGCTATTTGCATCGTCCGGGGTCGTCATCTATGTGCTCATCGACGTCGCCTTGGCCTTCCTGCGGCCGGACTTGAGTCTTCTGCACCGGGCCGAGAGCGACTACGGGGTGGGTCAGTACTCCTGGCTGATGGACATCAACTTCTTGCTCCGATGCTTTCTCTCGCTGGCCCTCGCCGCGGCACTGCTCCGGGTCACGGCCGGGACCAACCGGCTGCGAGTGGGAGTGGCCTTCCTGGCTGCCTGGGGAGTCGGATCCGGGATCCTCGCCTTCTTCCCCGATGATCCGCCCGGAACCCCAGTCACCGCGTCGGGCCAGGTGCATCTGGTGGTGGCCCTGATCGCCTTCCTGTGCGCCGTGGTCGCCACGATCGTGCTTTCGGTGGGTAGCCGCCACTTCGTCCAACTCCGCTCGCTCTCTCCGTTGCTGCTGGTGCTGTCAATCGCCGCGGCCCTGGCCTTGGCCCTACTGGGTCACACCCACTTTCGTCCCCACACTCTGGATGGGCTCTACGAGCGTCTCTTCCTGGCCCTAGAGCTCGTCTGGATCCTGATCGTGGGAGTACGGCTCTACCGAACTTCACATCTCGTCCCCGGGGCGACCGCCGAACGTCCATAATTCCGCCATGCTTCGGCGGGCCCTGAACCGCCAGCCCCGGACTCGACAGCTGTGGGCGTCCGACTCTTCGTTGGTCGAGGCCTGCCTGGAGGAGCACCCGCTGGACACGGTGTTCCTGCGCAGTGAGATCCGGCAGGGAGCCTTGCGCCAAGGTTCCCTCCTGGGGGTCGAACGCCCTCAGGGACGCCGCCTCCGAGGGGTGGTGATGCACGGTCCGCTCGTGGTTCCTTGGGCACCGGATCCGCGGGATCTGGATGCCCTGGCCAGAGCGCTCCGCCCCCATCTGCCCTGGATCCAACTTATGGTCGGCCCGCAGGACCAGGTGGCGCGGCTCCAGGAGCAACTGGGATCGCGATTGCCGCCGGTCAGGACCCTCCGCGCCGTGCAACCCCACTACGCTCTGGATCGGGGATCGGTGGCGCCCCAGCCGAGCGACCCTCCCCCGCTGCGCCGGGCCCGAACCGACGAGCTGGAACAGCTGGTGCGCGCCGGTGCCGCCATGCACTTGGAGGAGGTGGGCTTCGACCCCATGTCGGTCGACCCCTCCGGATACCGCGAGCGGGTGCTGGCGCTGATCCGCCGCGGCCGGCTGTACGTCTGGATGGAGGGAGAGCGGGTGGCCTTCAAGGCGGAGTGTTCGTCGGTGACGGCGGAGGCGGTCCAGCTGCAGGGCGTCTGGACCGACCCCACCCTGCGTCGCCAGGGTCGCGCCACCCGGGCGATGGCCACTCTCTGTCACCAATTGCTGGCCGACACAGAATGGGTAACTCTCTTCGTCAACGATTTCAACGACACCGCGATTCGGATGTACGAGCGCATCGGATTCAGGCGCATCGGCAGCATGCGCACTGTGCTCTTTTGAGCACCGACGATACGACCAGGCCGGGTCTCTTGACCGGGCTGCCTCGCGGGCTTCGCCTGCTGATCCCCCTGCAATTGGTGACGTTCGTGATATTTGTCGCGGGCGGAGTTCTGCTGATCCTCGCGTTCGCGCAGAATTCGCAGCCATCGGTGGGTTGCTTGCGAGGTGACGCCTCCCGCTGCGAGCCCCCGAGCAGCTACCTGGTCCCGCTGGCACTGCTCGCCTTCGGAATCCTGGGCTTGATCGGCGTCACCTCGCTGGCCAGCTATCTCGGACTGAAGGCCGGACCCAACGGGGCAGTCTCGTTATTCAGTCGCGGTCACCGGCGGGGTCAGAACCCCACATCCGTCCAGCCGCCTGGAACCGCGTCGCCGCTCGCCGCCGAACTTCCCGGATCGGCGGGTGGTCCGCCCCCTCCCGGGGAGGCCCGTCGGCGAGCGCCTTATCCAGGAGGAATGTGGGCCAACTGCTCCCTGGCCCGCCGTCCGGCCACTGCCGGACCACTAACCATCAAGACAACCCCCAGGGTGATGAGGGCCGCCGCCAGTCCCACCGCCGGGGTCAGGCCCTGCCCCAGGATCAGCCACCCCAGCACCAGAGCCACCACCGGGTTGACGTAGGCATAGGTGGCCACGGTCGTCGAAGGCAGCACCTTGAGGGCGTACGTGTAACAGGTGAAGCCAGCGATCGACCCGCCCGTGACTAGCCAGGCGTAGGCGATCAGTGCCGGCGGACCGATGTGCGCCCAGTGCACGTGCGAGCCCTCCCCGGTGAACAGTCCGACCAGGATCAAGGCAAGACCGCCGACGATCATCTCCACCGCCGACACCAGCAGTACGTTGCGCGCCAGCGGGGCCCGTTGCGCGTAGAGCGAGCCGATGCTCCAAGAGATGGCCGCGCCCAGGAGGCCGGCCCCCGAGAGCAGGCTGATGTGGCCCCCTGCGGTGGGGTCGACCAGCACGGCGACTCCACCCAGCCCGAGCAGCACGCCCAGCCAGCCGAGAGGCCCCGGGCGGCGGGTGCCCTTCAGCCAGAGCGCGATCAGAGCCATCCAGAGGGGGACGGTGGCGATCATCAGTGCGGCCAGCCCGGACGCCACCTTGACCTCCCCGAGAGAGAGCAGGCCGTTGCCACCGAGCAGCAGGAAGACCCCCACCACGGCCGCGCTCAGCGCCTCCTGCCGACTGGGCCTGGTCCAGCGAACGGGCCGGCTCCGCCAGCCGCCAGCACGGCCCGCAAGCAGGTAGAGCAGCAGACCGGCCAACAGGTAGCGAGTGCCGGACATCAGCAGAGCGGGGATGTACTTCACAGCGACCTGGATCCCGGTGTAGGTGGAGCCCCAAAGCAAATAGACCGCCACCAGCGCGCCCCATGAGCGCAGGTTGGGGCTGCCGGTAATCCGAGCGCGAGCCTCGCTGACGGTCATGGGGGAGAAACTGCCCTTTGCCTAATGATTCGGGACAATTGTACGCCGAAAGCCGTGTTTACTAAGGTACAATCAGGTATCGTGGACGACATCGATCGCGCTCTTCTCCGCGGCCTGGTCCGGGATGGCCGAAGCACCTGGGCCGCCCTGGGGGAGCAGGTCGGGCTGTCCGCGCCTTCGGTTCACGACCGCGTCCACAAGCTGGAGGCGGCCGGGGCGATCCTCGGATACGCGGCCCAGGTGGCGCCGGCAGCGGTTGGGGCGGACACCGCCGCGCTGATTGCGCTGAGGACTCACGGCAATGCCAAAGAGAGGCTTCGGCTGGAGGCGGATCTGGTCCGCGAGCCGGCGGTCCTAGAGCTGCACGAGGTGGCGGGAGACGACTGCTACCTGGCCAAGGTGAGAGTGCACTCCACGGCCGAACTGGCCGCGCTTCTGGCTCGGCTGCGCGAGGCTTACCCGGGGCTCACCACTCGGTCCTCGGTGGTGCTTCGCTCGGTGTTCGAACGGCCTCTTCTGGGTGAGCCCAAAGTCCAGACTCCGAGCTAGCCGCCGCTCAGTCGGCCGGAGCCGGGAGAACCCGGGCTCGCGGAACTCTCAGTACTCGTCCTCGGGGCGGACGTCCTCGTCGACGTCGTCGGGCTCAGCCTCCTCGGCCGCCTCTTCGAACTCGCCAAAGCTCTCCTCGAGCTCGTCCGGAGCCGGCTCGGGCGCGGGAGCCAGCGGATCGTCCTCGTCGTCGCCCCTGGACGGTGGCTCCTCGTCGCGGGAGACCACCGCCTCCTTGGCGTACGGCCGGTAGCTGATGTCCCGGCCCTTGCGGACCGGGAAGGAGTTGGTGCCGGCGAGTTCCGGTGCCTGGTACACCTCCCGCAGGATCACCTGGACACCCGACCCGTCCACGTGCGTCACCGCTCCCGCGTACCGGTTCCCGCTCTTGCTCAGCTTGAGGATCCGCTGGGAGAGTCGCGGCTCGACGCCGCCCAGGTCGATCCCCCGCATGGTCCTCACCCCCACCTGGTCATCGCCGACCTCGACCTTGATCGGGTCGCCGGGCGCGATGGCCGCCGGGTCTACACCCTTGGCCAGGATCAGCTTGGTGATCGCGGTCTTGCCCGGCTCGTCGGTGAAAATGGCCACGTCCACCGAGGCCGACACGGGCGCGACCTTGGCCTTCGCGGAACGGCGCTCTTGGAGCTTGGCCAACTGGCGCCGGGCGATCTGGTTGCCCGGATTGGCCTCCAGGGTCGCCGTGTAGGCGGCCTCGGCCTCCGCCAATCGGCCAAGCTCCAAGAGCGCCTTGCCGCGCCGGTTGCAGATGTCCTCGTCGGCACCGAAGCGCTCGACCAGGGCGTCATTCACCGCGAGCGCCTCCTGCCAGCGGCTCGCCAGAGCCAGCCGGATGGCGTCTTCGGCAGCTTGGATCTTCGATTTGGGGACTTCGCCAACATCAGCCAAGGCTGCCGTTCTCCTCATCAAAGATGGCCGCGGCGTTGGTGCCGGAGAGGCAGAATAACTGTTGCGGGGACCGGTCCCGGAGCCATCCGATCCCGCGAGGCGTCGCGCTGATGACCGGTCTCACCCCTGAGGCGTTGCAAGCCGCCATATGATACCGACAGGCTGCCACAATGCCGGCCGCTCAGATGGCCTGCTGCCCAGCCGAGGTCCCTTCACGCAATGCCCTCCAACAACCACAAGCCCAAAGGTGTCCAGATCCTGGCCGTCGCCAACCAGAAGGGCGGGGTTGGGAAGACTACCACCGCAGTTAATCTAGCCAGCGCCCTCGCCGAGCGCGGGGTGAGGGTCCTGGCAGTCGACCTCGATCCCCAGGGCCACCTGACCGTGAACATGGGGGTCGCCCATCCCGACGAACTGCGGGTCACGGTTTACGACATGCTCTGTGAGCATCAGGTGTCGGCGGCGGACGTGCGCCTGCACTCGCCCGGGGTGGGGGTGGACTTCCTGCCGTCCAACGTAGAGCTGGCCGGAGCTGAGCTGCAGCTGGTGACCGAGATCGGCCGGGAGTCGGTGCTGCTGGAGAAGCTGACACCGATCCTCCGCGAGTACGACTACGTGGTCATCGACTGCCCACCGTCGCTGGGGCTGCTGTGCATCAATGCCCTGGTCGCCGCCACCGCGGTGGTCATCCCCCTGCAGTGCGAATACTTCGGCATGAAGGGGATGGAGCAGCTGCAGCGCACCATCGATCGGGTCAGGGTCAAGCTCAATCCCCAATTGCGGATCCACGGGATTCTCCCGACCATCCACAAAGGTCGCACCGTGCATGCCAACGAGGTGCTAAACGACGTGCAGTCGCACTTTGGCGATCTGGTCTACCCGTTCCAGGTCGCCGACAGCATTCGCTTTGCCGAGTGCCCTCTGGCGGGCCAGTCGATCCTGCAGTACGCCAGCGAGTCCGACGGCGCCGCGGCCTACCGCCGGCTGGCCGAGGCGGTGCTGTCCCAGGAGGGACACTGAGATGGCTTTCAAGCGCGCCAGCCTGAGCGGTTCGGCTCAGCTCTTCCAGCCCACCAAAGTGCCCGCCGGGGACCGCCCGGATGCCGCCGACGAGCCCATCCCGATGCGCAGCCGACCAGCCGTGCCTTCGCTGTTGGCCGACGACCCGGCGGAGGGCGACCGGGGGCCCATCCTGGTCTCCGAGATCCCCAGCATTCCCTTGCCCCACGGGCATCTGTACCGACTCAGCGATGATGAGGTCGAATTGCTCTTGGAAGCGCTCCAGCACGCCAAGTTCCCCCACTCCTACCAGCGTCTGCCCAAGCCCGCCATGGACGAGTTCGAGCAACTGGAGGCGTTGCGCCAGAAGATCGCCGACCAGCGTGAGGCGGGCGGCTGAGCCCGGAGACGCCTCGCCCGCGACTGCAGATCGCCCGGGTCCGGGTCACTGGGACCGCCGAGGCCAACTGCTACGTGGTCGCCTGCGCCAGCAGCAAGGAGGCGGTTGTGATCGACCCCGGCGCCGACGCCGCCAAGATCATCGAGCAGTGCCAGGGTCTGACGGTAAAGCATCTCTGCTGCAGCCACGGCCACCGCAACCACGCCACTGCCAAGGAGGAGGTCAAGGCCGCGGTCGGCGGGGAGACGGCTCTCAGCCTGCTCGACGCCAAGGCCTATCTGCGTTCCGCCGATCACTACCTCAACGACGGCGACCGGTTGACCTTCGGCGACTTTCAGCTGGAGGTCATCGCCACCCCCGGTCACAGTCCGGGCTCGCTCTGCTTCAAGGTGGGCAACCACCTCTTCACCGGGGACACCCTGCTCCAGGGCAACATCGGGAAGACCGACCTGCCCGACGTGGACCTGTCGAAGCAACTGGTCAGCGTTCTCTCTCGGCTGCTCAGCCTGCCCGAAAACACCGTCATCTACCCCGGACATGGGGCCACCACCACAGTGGGTCAGGAGCGGCGTGAGAACGTGGCGGTGCAAATGCTGCGTCAGGTCGGCTGACCCGACCGTAGAACCGGCGATAGCGGCCCTGGCCGTGGTCTTGATCAGCCGCTGAGCGGGGGGCGGGCCTGCCAGGTGAGCTTTCTCCCAGCTCCGCCGAACTCGGGTTGGCCCACAACTAGACTTACCCACATGGTTATCGGCAGTCTGGTGCTGACCCTGCACCTGCCGCAGAGCCAGTCCCTCAAGGACAAGCGCCAGGTGGTCAGCTCGCTCACCCACCGGGTGAGGCGCACCTTCAACGTGGCTGTGGCCGAGGTCGAGAGCCTGGACGCCTGGCAGCTGGCGGTGATCGGGGTCACCTGCGTCAGCAATGACCGGCGCCACGCCGACCAGATGCTCAACAAGGTGGCCAACTGGGTCGCCGAGGATGGCGGACGAGGCGAAGCCGTACTGACACACCAAGACATCGAGCTGATTCAGGCGTGAGCCCGGTGATCGGCGTGATCCAGATCGGGATCGACCCGGTCTTTCACCTGGGACCCGTGGCGATCCACTGGTACGGGGTGGGCTACGCGGTGGCGATTCTGGTGGGGCTCCAGGTGGCCCTGCCCTATGCGGAGCGCCACGGGATCCCCAGGTCCAAGACCGGCTGGATCGCCTTCTGGACCATCGTCCTGGCCCTGA
>DATKSR010000086.1:0-5100 GCA_035531555.1 Candidatus Dormiibacterota bacterium | reverse complement strand
GTCCACCCACGGATCGAGGCGCGATAGCAGGGGAACGTCCTGGGCGTCCCGGACTCGAACCATGCCCACCGGGACCGCGAGCGGGCTCTGTCCGAGGCGGTCGACAAAGACATGCCGCACGAACGTTTCGACGCCCCGGTCAACCCCCAGAGTGGCGGCGGCCCGGACCATCTCTCCCCCGGTCAGAGCCTGCCTGCCTTGCCATTCAGCGCGGCCCTCGCCGATTAGGTGGCTGATCTCTCGAGCGGTGGTCGGTCTCCGCCAGATAGGAGCCCAGAGCTCCCCCTTGGCGGATTCGCTGGCGCTGGCGCTGGCGAAGCCAGCCGGTGAGCTCCCGAACATGAAGGGCATCGCCGCTTTCCCCCGGCTGTTGGCCCCCAGCCTGCGGGCCGGGGCGCTTGCGAACAGGCACGCGCCCTCCAACATCAGTACATAGTCCCAGGGATTGACGATGCTTTCGGCACTGCCGAGGGGGGATGAGTTGACCCCGCCGGCCGCACCTGGGTCGAACTGGCCCACCTTCCCCTCGACTCCGGGCACCGCGATGTCCGCGAACAGCGCCGCCCGCAACCAGCCCGCTGAGTATTCAGGGGTCGGTACCCGGCGTCCACTGAGCAGACAGAGGGCCTCGGCCAGCCGCTGCATGAAACTGATCGAGAGTTCCTGGCTCCCCAGGTTGCCCCCAGTCCCCAGAAGGGGGACTCCAAATTCAGGTTCCTCCGCCAGGACGACCGCAGCGTCAAGCCAGGCCAGCGCTACGTCAGGGAACCGGGCACGGCACAGGTCGACCACGCTCGCTTTGTGTTTCTTATCCCAGAACTGCTTCCCAGACGGGTCGCGCCACCCGCGACGGTCACCGTCTGCTACCACCTCCCGTCCAGCGCGGACGGCAGCCCTGTAGGGGGCGAGCCGCTCTACGGAGGAGGATTCGATCCTCTGAAGCGCCTGCTCGGCCTCCGGACGCTTCCCTTGCACGCGAAAGCCACTGCCGCTGTTCCACGGGGCCAGCAATGGGGTGGGCTGGTATTCGTCTCGGAAGAACGCCACCAGGTCAGTCTCATGGAGTGACGAGGAGAGCGTGAAGGTGTCACCCTGCCAACGAGCCCGCGCATCAGGGTCCTTCTGCTCTCCGACCAGCCTGAGCAGGCCAAGGGCTTTTAGGTAGGAGCCGAGTGGCTCCGGGTGGCAGCCGGTGAGCCTCAGCTCGATCACGGGTGTCCCGCATGGTCGTCGGAGCTGACCCGCCAGTCAGCAAGGCGCACCAGTGCCTCCAGGAAACCCAGCCGGAACGGCCCGATATCCGGTCGATCCCGCAGCGCCATCATCCGGGACGTCCAGGACTGTGCTCCATCCGGATCGTCGCCGAGCTCCATCGGAGCAAGACTGAGGGACACGGACGGAAAGGAGCCACCGGGAATATCTGTGGCAGGCAGTGGCTCGCCGTCCCAGATCCCGAGAGCCACCCGTCGATCAGGGTCGCCGTCAGGACGCATCTCGCCAGGTTGGGAACGGATCGCCAGGCGAACTCGCCCGTGGTGCGCGGCAACCAGGTACACCACCAAGTCAGAATCGGGGATGCCCTGCAGAGTTTGGGGGTTGGCCAGCAGGGCGAGCGCCGATGCCAACTCGTGGCGAAAGAATCGGCGCTCATGGACGGCTCGGCCGCTGCCTGCCGACTTCGCCCATGGACCACCAGGCGGCGGGGCCTCGTCAGGTGACCGGACGGTCCTCACAAGGAACGCCTGGAAGGAGGGGTGCACCTTGCCCAGGTCATGGAGCCGGGCCGCGAGTGCGGCGGCCTCGACCAGATGAGGCGGTAGTGGGTAGGCGGCCGCGATGTCTCGAAGCGCACGTTCCGCCTGCTCGAGGTGATCCCTCAGGCCGACCCAGGCACCGGGCGCGAAGGTGCAGGGATCGTCGGCGGTCGCCTCCTCTGCCTGGGCAATTGGCGAGCTTTCCTCTCCCCGAAGAACCTCCACCGGGACGGTCGACTTGGGATCCCATCCTGACAGCGGATCGTAGCCGCCGACCTCAGCTGGTACCAAAAGCACATGGCCGGGACGAACATCCTCGGCCTTGCAGCGCACCCACTCGGCGCCGAGTGGGTCAAATCTCCAGCCCACCACCGGAGCTCCAGCGCCCCGCGGCGCCGTCAGCCACTTTCGGACCTGACCGATGGGGACGGGGCACAGCTCATCGCGCGTGGGCCGGGCTTCGGCGGGTGGAGCACTGGCTTGGAGCCCGGACCGCCACGCCACCTGCACGTCCAGGTCGCCCGCCTCACGGATGTAGCGACCCACATCGAGATCATTGCCAGACAGGTCGGAGGTAGTGTCGAACAGCCCGACTAGGTCGCGGCGGCGGAGAACCGGGTGGACGGACTCGACAACTGCCACCGTCCGCCGGATGAGTTCGCCAGGGGTCACAGTCGCCCCTTCCAGTGAGATGAGCTCGGATGCGGCGTGCTCGACATCGTTCGCCTCGTAGGGCTGAAAGGATGGAGGTGAGGCCCAGAGCAGGACGGCCTCGGAGCTTTCTCCGCCACGGTTGCACCGTCCGGCGCGCTGCACAATCGATGGCCAGGGAGCGGCTTCGGTGAACAGCGTGGTGGCCGAGATGTCGACCCCGGCTTCGAGTACCTGGGTGGCGACCACCACAAGTCCAGGGCCCGACGGATCGATTGGCCGCAGAGCATCCTCAGCTCGGGTCGCGCGATCCGGAGCGCGGAAGCGCGAGTGGAGGAGGACGGCCTCGGCGTCCTCGGCTGCGCGCCTCTTAGTCAGTTCGCGCCAGACTTCTCGTGCTCGCTCCACCGTGTTGAGGATGGCGATGGTCCGCGTTCCCGGGCGGTGATGTTGACGCAGCGCCGCCGCCAGGTCGCGACCGTAGCCCGTCGCACCGCTCTCAAGGGCGAGCTGGCGCACAATCTTCGGGGCGTTAAGCCGCCGAGCCAAGGGCCCGGCCCAGTCCTCAGATCCGAGCTCGAGACCTGCCCCCACCTCAGGAAGGTCGACCGTGGACAGCTGTCGCTTATCCACGGTGGCCGACATCCACATCGAGCGACAGGCAACGCCGGTGCCAAGCGTCCGCCGCAGCCCCTCAAGCTGGCGGGACGTCGGCAGCGCGGGACCCATGAGTTGGACCTCGTCGAATACCCACTGGCATCCGGAGTTGAACAGACCGAAGTCGATCGGCCAAGCGAATCGGCTCGCGGCGTAGCCGCGATTCAACGCGCGGGAGATCAGCATGTCAAGGGTGCCCACGAAGATCGCATCCTGCTCCGGGGCCCGGCGCCACGCACTCTCCAGCCGTCCTTCACCGCCCATCACCACATGAAGGCCGACTTCGTCTGCGAGCCCCGCGTTGTGCAGCCACTGGCCGATCATGTCCCGCGTCTGCTCGACCAGCACCCGCATCGGGAGCACGAAGATCAGCCAGTGGGGTGTCCCGGCACGGACCTCAGGGTCAGGGTGAAACCGTCGACGGTATAGCCACGGAAGTGTGGCGGCGAGGGTCTTGCCCGCACCTGTGGGGATCTGCAGGAGCTCCGGCAGCCCGCCCTCGGCCAGCCGTTGCTGGTATGGATACGGCGATTGACCTGCGGCCAGCTGGACGAATTCATCGAAGCTGCCATCGGCAAAACCCGCCGGTCCAGATCCGCCCTCACGCATCGGACGGTCGCCGGATGCGGCCCTGGAGTCGCGATGACCTAATTGGGGCCGAATGCTGCAAGCCCATACCAGGCATCGAGGACCGCACACCGCGTGTCATGGATCGGCGCGGGCTCGCCATCGGCCAGCGCAACGACCCGACCTGCACCCCAGGGCACCTGGTCATCTGGGATCGCTCGCGCTGTCGAGGGCTGACGCCTCTGGTCTGGGCACCATCGCCCGAAGGATAGGCGAGAGGCGCTGGAAAGGGAGCCCTTCTGGAGAAGCTCACGGGCGCTACTCTACACAGCGCGAGGTCCCGCCGAGGGGACCCCCATTTTGGAGGGGCGCCCGGCGCTTGCTCGCTCGGGGGAAAACCTGATGCAGATCAACCTGACGCTGGAACGGGAGACCAAGAACACCGTCCGGTTCGCTGAGGACCAAGAGAGGCAACCAGCCGATCACCCCGGAACCCCGATCGTGGGCACCCTCTATCTCCAAAAGGCTGCCCACGCTAAGCTCGGCGCCCCCAAGCAGATCGTGGTGACTATCGAGGCCAAAGGCTAGGACGGGCCCGTTCGCTCCTGACTGGCCTTGCAGTAGCGCGGGTCCGTACCGGTCGCCTGGCCCACCCCCTATGGCTCCTTGGCGGAAGGGCGAACGTCGACACAAGGCGGGGGCGCTGCCGAACGTTCTAGTCCCCCCATGCGGGCCCGGAGTCGTTGGGATATGGGATGCAGCGCGAGACCGGCGTGCTGGCTTCCGTCCGATACTCCCCGACCCCTCCCCAACGGTGCCCGACCAGCCGGTCGCCACGCGCGGCCACCATCGGTACCATCCCACACCGCAAGACATACGCGTGCACGCGCCGGATCACGGCCGTAGCCACATAGTGGCGCGCACTTTTCGCGGCCGCGTCTGCAGCCGATTTCGGTTTATCTAGCCTAGATAATCGATCTCAAACGCCGTCGCAAAACAAAGTTTTGCAAAACGCGCTTTTCAAAAAAAGCTCCTGGCCCTCCGGCCGCGCGCATGGCTGTCGAGATCCGGTGTAACGAGTCTCTCACTAAGTTTGACATAGGCGCGGTCATGTGGTACGGTTCATCCCGTTACAGCGTGCGGACTGAGTGGCCCGCTTATGGAGGTTCTCCCCGATGCCCGACGTGATCCTCGCGATGGCAGCCAACAGCCGGTATAACCGGCTCGAGGAAACCACCCGCGATCAGTCCGGCCCGCGTGTGCTGGCCGCCGGTGGCAGTGCTAAGGCTGACGCCGCTGGCTGGGCCGCAGTCGGAGCGGGCCGCTAAATGCCCTATGACTGGGCCGTAACCGAGCGCCGAGCGAACGCATGGGAAGCGCTCAAGCGGGCCGCCGAGGATGCCGACGGACCGCGCGCGGTCGGCGGGCGCAAGGTGGATACGGTGCGGCTGGCATCCGGGCCGCGCGTGCT
>DATKSR010000085.1:0-5326 GCA_035531555.1 Candidatus Dormiibacterota bacterium | reverse complement strand
AGGCAAGGTGCAGCGGTTGATGGCCGAGCTCGTAGCAGGAGACGAGCAGGACCCTCACGGGTGGCGGCCCAGAACGCCAGCCGGAGTCCGCCAGATGAGCGGCACGGAGTGGGCTACTTCTTTGCCGGCTGGTAGTAGGGGGTTGGTCCCCAGGGCATGGTCGGTGGTGTCCACCACCTCACGGATCTCCGGGAACCGATCCACGATCGCGCTCCGCACTCCCTGAGAGAGGGTGACCTCGGCCAGGCCACGGCCCTGGCAGCCGCCGCCCATCTGCAGGTAGGCGACTCCGTCGGCGATGTCCAGAAAGCCGATGTAGCCCCCGTGGGCGGCCACCGCCGGGTTGATCTCCTCGTCGAGCAGGCGCTGGACTGCGCCGGCCAGGGGATCGCTGTCTGGGTCGTAGGTAGTCTCCAGGCTGAGGGAGCCGCTGATGGGATCCGCCTCCACACGGGATCCGATCACGTGCCGCGAAACCACTCGGGGGGCCAGGCAAAGGACGTCCGGCGCCCCTTCCACCAAGACCTCATCCGGCCTTGGCTCCCCCGGCTCGACCAAGGCGAAGGTGAAGGTGAGGCGCTCACCTTGGAGGCCGCCGGGGGTGACCGAAACCCACGCCCCGGGCTGCCCCTGGCGCTGGCGCAAGCCCCGGACGCGTTCCGCCGCCTGCGGGCTCAGCTCAAGCGTGGAAAGCGGTCGGGACTTCTGGTCCGAGGACGGCTCTTCGCTCACGCACCTAGTCTGACGCCATGCCGCCGTGCGTGCTCTTGGTGCTGCCCGCCAGAGCGCGGCCCTCGCCTTCTACGTTCAACGGGCTCGGCATCCCCCTCGCTGCCACCGGGCTTCTCTACCCGGTGTGGGCCATGGCGGCCATGGCCGTCCGCCTTGAACTCAGTCATCTCCTCTGGCGAAGAGTAGCCGGAGGGTCCTCACGCCGGGACCCTGACCGCGTCCGCCCGCCCGAGCTGAGAAGATCCCCGTCGTGGCAGTGGAGAGTTACAGCAGCCGGCTGTGGGCGGCCAGCCAACCGCTCTATCAGAGAATTCTTGGGCATCCATTTCTGGTCCGGCTTCAGGACGGGAGTCTGGCACCAGCAACGTTCGCCTATTACCTGGAGCAGGACCGACTCTTCCTGGACCTCTACGCTCGCTGCCTCTGTGTGCTGGCCTCCCGGGCCCCAACGGCTGAGGCGGTCCTCCTGTTCAGCCGAGATGCCGCCGATGCAATCAGCGCTGAACAGCAGCTGGAGTCGCAGTGGCTAGCAGAACTCAGCGCCACCCCCGCGGACGCTCCTCCGCCTCAGATCGCGCCTACCACCCTCGCCTATGGCAGCTATCTGCTGAGCACCGTCCACCGGGAGGGCTTCTTCCTGGGCCTAGCGGCCGTACTCCCCTGCTATTGGGTGTACTTTGAGGTCGGTCGGCATCTGGCCCGAGCCGGCTCCTCCTCCCCCCTCTACCAGAGCTGGATCGACAGCTACTCCAGTCCCGTCTTCGAGAGCGTGGTCCAGAGGGTGCGCGGCTCGATTGACGAGGGGGCCCCGAGGCAGCCACCGGACCAGCTCCATCTCGCCAAGGAGAGGTTCCTCACGGCGGTCCGTTACGAGTGGATGTTCTGGGACATGGCCTGGCACACCGAGGACTGGCCGATCTAGTCGCCGTCGGAGTCGAGCGATAAATGTGGGGCTCTGGGGGCATGCCTCCAGGAGCTGTAGTCAATCGCGCTGAGCCACGGAAGGGGCCACCGTCTGGGGGTGGTTCGCCCCGGCGGTCACCCCACCGACGATAACCCCGACCGGGCTTCATCGTTGAAGGGGGAATGCAGGGCCGAATGGGTCTAGACTCGCCAGTAGCGCTTCCGAGAGTCCGGGATGGAGTTCCAGCCGTTCAATTTCGGTGCGATCACGATCGATGGCGTCACCTATGACCACGACGTGGTGATTGACGGCGGGCGGATTCGCAAGCGACCGAAAAAGGCGTCGAAGCCATGGCGGAGCGGCTTCGGCCACACTCGGCTGTCGGTCCATGAGGACATCCCTGGGAACTGCCGACGGCTGGTTGTCGGCACGGGACAAGCGGGTGACCTCCCGGTCATGGAAGAGGTCAGGCAGGAAGCCAAACGCCGTGGGGTCCAGTTGCTGACGCTGCCCACGGTCCAGGCAATCGAGGTCTTGGGCAAGGGCAGCAGGGACACCAACGCGGTCCTGCACGTGACCTGCTAGCGGGCGCCGTCAGCCGCTCGGCTCACTTCGTCCCTCGATGGTCACCGTGATCCGCTCTGGGGAGCCGAGCCTCGAATGAGCCGCCTTCTGCAGGTAGAGCGTGCCAACCACGGGACTTCCCGAGTGATCGGGGAGCTGGCCGCTCTCATCCTCCGCGAACCGGACCGTGTTCTTGGTCTCCCGTTCGAGCGTGAGGTTGATCTGCACGGTGGTCTCCTCTTCTTCGGGATGCGCCGCCAGGCCGAGGTCCAACGTCTGCTCGCGGCGGCTCGCCAGCCGCTCGTGCTCTGCGGGAGTGGTGCCTTCTGGTCAGGGGCCGGTCCGGCCCTGCGCCGTTACGTGGATCAAACTGGAATCCCCGCGATCACGACTAGCGCAGCCCGGGGGTTGCTTACCGATGACCACCCGCTTTCCCTGGACGGTCTGTTCCACGGCGCCCTGGCCTTGCCGATGGCGGACTGCGTACTGGTGGTCGGCACCCGCTTCGATGGCAACCTCCTCCTCGGTGGTGAGCCACTTTTCCCGCCAGAGCAACAGCTCGTGCTCGTCGACCGGGACCCGGCAGCCGCTGCCAGTGGTCGCCGCCCGGACCACTTCGTCGAAGGTGATGCCGGCATCAGCCTGGATCATGCACTACGGACCATAAGGATTTCCTTCCGGACCGGCGCCCCAGAGCCCGGGCGGGACAGCGGGTCGGGAGCCGCCGAGGCTGAGGCACCCCCGGCCGGACGTGACGGGACCGGCGCGGAGGGTACGGAGCCGACCACGGGTGACCACGGGCAGCGGCCCCCCAGCCGGGCCAGCCGGTCACCCCGTAGAGCTGGAGACCGTCAGCGGCGCCAACGGGTCAGCCGACTGCCATCGTCCCGGGAGCGGCTGGGGGCGCGAGCCGGTCGGCACTGCTGACACGCTCGCCCCCCCAAAGGTCCCCTGGCCGTGACCCCGAGGTCAGCGGCGAATGGCCGCCAGGATGACGCCGACCCGGGACTAACTACGACCCCGCTGTACCGGAAGGAGCGCCGGCTGGGCGTCAGATGTCGTATGTGGTGACTTCTATGCGGTGGCCGTCGGGGTCGGTTACGTAGAGCGAGTGGGAGATGCCGTGATCCTCGAACTCGTAGGACACGGCCTCGTGGTGAAAGCGCTCGCGCAGCTCCTCCCAGGACGAGCGGTCAGCCCTGAATGCGACATGCCTCATGGCAAGAGTGTCCTTGCCGGGGGGTGGCGCCGGCGAGCTGACGCTCGACGCGAACAGGGCCAAGCCGGTACCGCCGCCGCCGATCACCGCCGGCTCGTCGCCCCAGGTGTCCTCGTGGTAGCGCTCGAACCCGAGTGTGTCGCCGTACCACGCCACCGAGCGCGCGACGTCCGTCACGGTGATCGCGACGTGGTCCAGCCCCTCGATCTTCACGTCCATATGTTGACACGCAGCAACCATGCACGCGGGGCGCGCCGGCCGCCTGCCCCGGTTGCCGTGGGCCAGCGGGCCGTCTCTATCTCGCCCGTACCTGGCCCGGACCCTCTGGATCTGCCTTGGCGAGACCCCGCCCAGCTGTGCCGCCTCAACCACCGTCAGCGTCCCCGCCTCCAGATGGTTCAGCACCAGCAGCCGTCGCTTCTCCGGCGCCAGGTCCGGAAGGATTTCCTTCGGGATTGGTCGCCCCGCCGCCCGGCCCGATCTCGCCCCGAGGTGGGTCTGCGGACGCGTACCCTTACTCATCGTGCTCACCACGAGACAGGCCGCCACCCTGCGGAGCGGGGTCGCGTGTTGCGGGCGCGACTGCCGCCACTGCCCATACGTGGCATAACGGTACCTGCAGTCGGAATAGCTGAGCGCCCGCACCGGGCCTGGGTGAGCTGGAGCAGCGGCAAGGACAGCACCATGGCGCTGGCTGAGATCCGGCGCTCCGAGACGGTGGAGGTGGTGGGATTGCTGGTCACCATCAACGCTGACGCCGATCGCGTCGCCATGCACGCAGTGCGCCGGAGCTTGGTTCAGGCCCAGGCGGAGCGGTTGGGGCTGCCGCTCCATACGGTCGAAATTCCGTCACCTTGTCCCAACGCGACCTACGAGTCTCGGATGGCGGACGTTCTGCAGGCGGCGGTCGATCAGGGCATCCAACACGTGATCTTTGGCGACTTGTTCCTGGCTGACATTCGCGCATACCGCGAGGCACGCCTAGCGGATACGGGGATCGGTCCGCTCTTCCCATTGTGGCGCAGACCGACGGCACAACTAGCACGGGACCAGATCGCGAGCGGCATCAAAGCGGTGCTGACATGCGTCGACCCTCGCCAGCTGTCAGGAAGCTTTGCTGGGCGTACCTTCGACGCTCAGCTGCTGGATGAACTTCCGCCCAGCGTCGATCCCTGTGGTGAGAACGGAGAGTTTCATACGTTCGTCTGGGACGGTCCTGGCTTCCGAGCTCCGATCGACGTTGTGGTCGGGGAGGTTGTGACCAGGGACGGATTCGTTTTCGCCGATGTCCTGCCGGCCAGGTCGTCCGGTTGAGTCCTCCTTGGAGTGGAATGGCGCGGCTCACTGCAGGCAGCACCCTTGTCCTGAGCTTCCAACTGCGCTGAGGGTGACCTGAGTCCCTGTTATGCACTGGCAATCGTCGGTGGGGACCCGGGGCGCACCCACCTCTGGGTGATGTCGGAGAAGCACCCCACGATCGGCCTGCGCGCGTCCGCAAGGATTCCTTGGGGACTGGCCTCTCAGCTACCTGCCGTGATCTCGGCCAAGGTCACCTGGATGGCACCGCCATTGGGGACCGCACCGAAACCGGCCTACACTCTCTCCCCCAGCCCAGAAGCCACCAAGGCTGCCATCAACGCCGTCCAGACCAGCGGGAGGCGAGACATGGCAGAAATGGCCGAGAGGGATTCGCCTGGGGTCATTGCACCGCCGCCACTGATCTACGCCGGCGGCCTGGTTGTCGGCTTGGGCCTTGGTGCCGTATGGCGCCGCCCGTCCCTACCGACCGGAGTGGCGGGGCCGGTCGGGGCGGCGCTGGTTGTTGCCGGCCTGGGTTTGGCTGCGTCGTTTGTCAGCGCATTTCGCCGCGCCCACACCCCGGTCGACCCGGGACAAGCGACCACCGC
>DATKSR010000084.1:0-8925 GCA_035531555.1 Candidatus Dormiibacterota bacterium | reverse complement strand
CAGCCCCATCCAGAAGATCGCCGGACTACCCATATCGGTGATCCAGGAGTAGTTGGAGACGGTCTGGCCGTCGGTGGTCGTCACACCGTTCCCCCTGTAGACGGCGTAGAAGAGCACCGGGTGGGCGTCGAGCGGCCAGGTGTAGTACGGCGAGGCAAAGGGATGGGTTGCCTTCAGAGTGGCCTGGTAGCTGAGGCCGGCGACGCTATTCATCTCCACGTCCACCACCGCTTGGCCCAGGTTGAAGGAGGTCGGCAGCCAGAGAGTGACCGGCCCCAGGTGATCCCGCTTGACCGGCATGGCGACCGGCAGGTGGCAGACGGAGGCGTCGGTGGTGAGGCCAGTGCAGGCGGCGGTCGGTCCACTGGTGTCCGCGAAATTGACGTAGATGCTGTGCGAGATCGTCCAGTAGCTGAAGAAAGACAGGAAGAAGATGAAGACGATCAGCAGCGTGGCGCCGATGTAGTGCCAGCCCCATTTGACTGAGGCGACCATGGTGCGACGGCCCGCCTCAGTGGGGTCGTCCGGGACCGGCGGCAGCAACCAGCGGGAGCCGCCGCGCCCCAACCCCCGTAGCCGGAGATGGGGTCGGACCCAGCGCGCAGCCAGCAAAAGGGCCATCAGCATCACTGCCGGCACCATGTCGGCCTTGGTCGCCACCCCCAACCCGGAGGCGGCCGCGGTCAGATAGAGCGTCCATAGCCACTCGCGACGGGTGCGGGCGTGCCAGTGCAGAGTGAACAACCAGAGTCCTAACACCACGAAGAAGGCGGCGAAGATGTCGATCACCCCGGTTCGCGACTCCACCAACTCCAGCCCATCCAGGCTCAAAAAGAGGGCCGCCAGAACCGGGAACGCTCGATGCCGGTGCCAGAGCCTTCGGGCAAGGAAGTACAGCAGGCCGATAAGCAGGCTGCCGAAGATGGCCGACATGATTCGCCAGCCCCACGTATTGAAGCCAAGCCAGCTGATCCCACCCGCGATGATCAGTTTGGAGAGCGGTGGCTCCGGATCAAAGTAGTCGATGCCCTTGAGATCCTTTAGGGCGTCGACCGGGAAGTAGACCTCGTCGAAGACGAATCCACAGCGCTTCACCTCGGCGTTTTTGGGACCGTTGGGCACCTGGGTGCAGCCAGCGACATTGAAGGGATAGCTGAGCCCCCACGCGCCGACCCCCGCGACGTCGTGGGTCGGCGAGCGGTGAACTCCCGCCGGGGCAGGCACGGTTCCGACGGCGTCCAGGTTGCCCTGGAGAAAATCCAGGTAGATGGGGCTCGCCAGCCGCACCACCAAGGCAGTGGCCACCAGGATCCCGACCAGGATGCAATCGAGTCCGTCTATCCCGGTCAGTCCCCGGTGGCGACGCAGTAGCAGCGAGAAGCCCCACGCTGCGGCTACCATCACCGCCGCCACCAGGGGATGGACTGGCCAGTGGAACAGCACGCACAGGGCGGCGAAGATGGCTGCCGCGGCCGCCGTCCAGACGCCCTCCCGCTGCCAGGCGGGCGGACCCGTCGAGCTCACCGCCGGCGGGATGCGGGGGCCGGGGGCCGCCGGGGGATCCGCAGCAGGAGGGTGCGCTCGAGCTCCTTGGCATCCTTCACTAGCAGGATCAGGTCCTGGTCGATGGCGCAGCCGCGACCTGCACCTCGGCCCAACCGCTTTACCTCAGCGGGGTCCGCCTGCAGTCGGATGACGCAAGCTGGGGTGCGCTCGAACTGGCGCAGGGACCGAAGGAGCAAGCCCCGACGGTTAGGAGCGGAGAAGAGAACCTCCAGCGGCTGGCTGCGGACCTGCCGAATCTCCGAAAATGGGATCAGATCGTGCTTCCGAACCCCGTTGAGGCGCAACCCGCCCTCGGTCACCTGAACATAGTGCAGCCGCGACCCGTAGTGGACCAGCAGGCCGACTAGGAACACGAGGACCCCCAGGATCAGGGTCAGTGAATCGAATTGATGGTCGCCCACATAGCCGACCACCGTGCCGATCACGAGTACCGCCGCTCCATAAAACAGCATGGTCTGGGTCCGCCGCCAGGCGGACGCGAAGGTGAGCAAGGGGTGGCGGGCTTGAGTCGGGGCGACGGCTGGGAGTGCGTGCCTCCCGCTCAAGAGGAGGCCAGCTGAGGCAGGGGCTGCGTCGACGCGCAGTTGCAGCCAGCCTGGCTGGGCAGGTGTTCCACCAGGTCGAAGAGGATCTGGCGCACCCGACCGATGTTCGCAGCAAAAACCTTCAGCACCTCTTCGTGGGTCACCGGCGCGATCTCCGCCGACCCCTCCAACCCTGCGTCGTAGTCGGTGACCAGCGCGATCGCGCAGTAGCAGATGCCCAGCTCGCGGGCCAGGATCGACTCGGGATAGCCGGTCATCCCGATCACCCCCCAGCCCTGGCCGGAGAACCAGCGCGACTCCGCCCTGGTGCTGAATCGCGGCCCCTGGATCACGACCAGCGTCTCCCCCTGGTGCACGGTCGCTCCCTGGCGGGCAGCCGCGGCGGCCGCCGCTTCACCCAGTTCTGGGCAGTACGGATCGGCAGCGCTGACGTGCTGCACGGTTGGTCCCTCCCAGTAGGTGTCCGCCCGACCCCAGGTCCGGTCGACAAACTGGTCTGGGATCACCACATGACCGGGAGCGATTCCAGCGCTGAGCGAGCCCACCGCGCAAGGGGCGAGGATGCGCCCGACCTGAGCCTCACGCATGGCGAAGAGATTGGCTCGAAAATTGATCCGGTGGGGGGGGATAGTGTGGTCCCGGCCATGCCGGGGCATGAAGGCCACCTGGCGACCGCCCATCTCGCCCAGCCAGATACGGTCGCTGGGAGGTCCGAAAGGGGTCTCGATTCTTACTTCACGAGCCTCCTCCAGCAGCTGGTAGAGGCCGGAACCGCCGAAGATGCCGATCGCTTCCCCCTTCGCCATCAGCCGGAAACGGCCACCATGCGGGCAATCGCCAGCCGCGCCCGAGCCGCGATCTCGGGAGGAACAGTGATCTGGTGCTTCAGTTCTCGCAGTGAGTCCCGCACCTTCTCCAGGGTGATGGTCTTCATGTAAGGGCAGATCGCGTCGGGGTTGGCCGCCAGGAAGGTTTTCTGCGGAGCCAGCTGCCGCATCCGGTGCATGACGCCCACCTCGGTGGCCACGATGAAGGTGTCGGCGGCGGAGCTTTCGGCGTGGCGGACCATGCCCTCGGTGCTGGTAACGACAGTGGCGCCGGTGAACTCTTCCCTACCCGCCTCATAAAGGGCCTGGGTAGTGCACCCGCATTCCGGGTGGACCAGGACCTCGGCTCCGGGGTGGGCGAGCCGCTGGGCCGTCAGTTGGGAGCCGCGGATACCGGCGTGGACGTGGCATTCGCCTAGCCAGACGTGCATCTTGCGGCCGGTGACCCGCTCCACGTGCGAACCGAGGAAGAGGTCCGGGCAGAAGAGGATCTCCCGGTCCGCCGGAATCCGGCGGACGATCTCGACGGCGTTGCTCGAGGTGCAGCAGTAGTCCGACTCCGCCTTCACCGCGGCGGTGGTGTTGACGTAGCTAACCACTACCGCCCCGGGATGCTCGGCCTTCCAGGCTCGGAGCTCATCGGCGGTGATGCTGGCTGCCAAGGAGCAGCCGGCGTCCAAATCGGGGAGCAGCACGGTCCGTCCTTCCGCCAGGACCGCCGCAGTCTCCGCCATGAAGTGGACCCCACAGAACACAATCACCTCGGCGTCCGCCTCAGCCGCCCGTCGGGAGAGTCCCAATGAGTCGCCGACGAAGTCAGCGATGTCCTGGACCTCGTCGCGCTGGTAGTTGTGGGCCAGGATCAGGGCGTTGCGATCACGCCGGAGCTCGCGGATCTCTTCCACGAGCAGTTCCTCTGTCGCAACTGCCATGACTCAATTATGGCCGTTGCCTAAGGGCCTCCCGCCGTGCGCCCGGCAACTGGGATCGATCGGGAAGCGGACTTCGCGCCAGCGGAGCGAGATCGCATCGAAGTCAAGCAGCCTCCCACCGGGGTCCTGTCCCACCCCGCAGATCAGCTTGATCGACTCCAGCGACTGCAGCGCACCGATCAACCCCACCAGCGGTCCGAGTACTCCTGCCTCCCGGCAGGACTGCCCTGAATCCTCCGGTGGCCCGCCGAAGAGACAGCGATAGCAAGCTCCCCCTGGTGGCACGGCGACCACCTGTCCGGTCAGCCCGACCGCGCCCCCAATCACCACCGAGATGCCCTCCGGGACGCAGTAGTCGTTGACCAAGAACTTGGTCACGGGGTCGTCGGAGCACTCCAGGACCACATCGGCCGCCGCCAGCAGCCCGCCGACCGAGTCATCGGAGACCGATTCCTCACGGGCTTCGACCACGATGGTGGGGTTGAGTTCCTTGATCCTGGTTCCTAGGAGTGCCGCCTTGGGGTTGCCAACCTCGTCGGTGCGGTAAGCCACCTGCCGGTTGAGGTTGTCCAGGGAGATCCGATCGGGGTCGACCAGAATCAGCCGCCCAACACCAGCAGCTCCCAGGTAGAGCGCCGCGGGGACTCCCAACCCGCCGCAGCCGACCACCACCGCAGTCGCCTGCGCCAGCCGAAGCTGTCCGGACTCGCCAACCTCGCGCAGCAGCAGCTGGCGGCTGTAGCGCTCGACGGCGGCCGCGTCGAGGACATGGGTGGCCGAGGTCATCTGGGAGCCCTCACCAGCTGGTGACCTGGTCGGCCACCGTGCACCGTTCGATGATCCCGGCATAGTCGATCAGGGCCCATCTCTCCCCCACCCGGCGCTGGATCGCGTCATCGGTGCAGGCCATTACCGCCACCTTATCTAGCTGCTTCGGCCCGAGCAGTTCCGCAACGCTGGCTTCCGTCTCCAGCACGGCGTCATGGATTAGCACCACCTCTACCAGCGATCCCCCGTCGACCCGGGCTCGACAGTGCCGCCACGCTCGCAGGTCGGAACGACGGCTCACCAGATGCAGCTCCCGGGCGGGCTCAGAGGACAAGACAGCTGGCCGCCGACCCGCAAATGGCGATCACGTCTGCTCGGGAGGCCACCTGGACCCCCGGACGGAGCGCTCGCTCGGCGAGCCCCAGTGCCGCCAGTGATTCCATCTCGACCAGAACCGGAACCTCTTCTTCTCCGATCAATGCCTCCAATTCTCGGGCCAGGCCACCACTCCACGGCCCCGGCAGGGGAGGATCCGCCAGCCCCAGTGTGCTGGCCGAGTCGACCAACACCAGCCGGACGTTAACTCCGCCCAAGGGAAGCGCCAGCGCGACCCGAACCGCAAGGGCGGCGTCCTCATGCGCTAGGTCGCCTCGGGCCAGCACCACCACCCCTCCCCCCCCAGTCGCAATCACCGGAACACCAGGATGCGGTCCACTTCGCGGCACTGGCGAGCCAGGTCGCGCAGGCTGCCCCGACGTACTCCGGGGACATGGTTCGGCTGCGACTGCCGCCAGCGCAGGTCGGCCTCGCACAGCGTGACCGGGACGATCCCCGCCAAACTGCCCGCGTGCGCCACTCCGTCACCAGCCAGGAAGACCTCGACCCGGTGTCCCGCTGCACCCGCCGCCAACGCGAGGGCCCGCACTGAGTGCTCAGCCTCGGTGCGAGGACCGGCGGTCAGGAGAAAAAGAAAGTTCAGCACCTCGAAACCCTCGAGAAGTCACGGTTCACGAGTTGAGCGTAGTCCCCGCCATTCCCCTGCGGTACGGGGCACTACGTATGCACACGATTCGGTGAAACTGGCTCCGCAGTCTGGAGCTTGCCCGAGTGGTCTCGGCTGATAGATAAGACGCCGTTCGCTCCCAGGCGGACCAGGAATTAGGAAGTTGGGAGCCCGACTGGTCTCGGCCCGACATCACGCACCCGACCGGGCCCACCGGGGGCTACCGGATCCCCACTCAGAGCTCACTACAAGGAATCCACCGCTTTACTCAGCTGGCCGCCACCTCTCAGGGACGAGAGAGCGGCGGCCGCCACCGCGATCGCGGTCAGGAACAACGCCGCAGCCACCAGTCCCCGCTCCACCAGCACCGGCGAGTGCGCATGAACGGTCGAGATCCCAGCTGCCAGTCCGAAGACCAAGCCGACCAGCGCCACCCCCATCGCGGTGCCCACTCCCCTCGTCATGTTGAGGATACCGCTGGCCATTCCAGCCTCGTCTCGCGCTACCGCGCCCATGATCGCGGCGTTATTGGGAGGGGTGAAGGTACCGAGCCCAATTCCGATCGCCACCAGCTCCATGAGAAGGAGCCAACCGGTAGAGGGGTGCAGCGCGATCGTGAGGAGAGCAGCCGCGGTCAAGACCATCCCCCCGACGGTGAGTGGTCGTGCTCCCAATCGGTCGGCGACGATCCCCGCGAGGGGGGCAGTGATGCCGAGGGCGAGCGGCAGGATGAGAAGGCGAAGTCCCGCGGCCCCGGGACTCATGTGCCCAGCGAACTGCAGATAGAAAGGCAAGATGAAGAGCGTGCCGAACAGCGCCAGGTAGGAGAGCAGCCCACTTGTAACCCCGAAGCTGAAGGCGGGCATACGAAAGACCGCCAGCCGCATCATGGGTGCACTGGCTCGAGCTTCCCAGGCGAGGAAGCCCACCCCGAAAACCAACATTGCGCCGAAACAGATCAGAATGAATACGGAGCTCCAGCCAGCCTGGTCGCCAAAGGACAACGCCAGGAGCAGGCTGGCGACGGCGATGACGAAGAGACCCAGCCCCACCCAGTCGATCGGCTCGCGCCTGGCGAGGAAGCGACTGCGGGGGAGCAGGAACCAACCCAGGCCGAAGCCGATCATCCCGGCCGGAACGTTGACCAGAAAGAGCAGCCGCCAGCCGCCGAGAACCAGCAGCAGGCCGCCGATTCCGGGCCCAAGGGCCAGGCCGAGCGCTTGGGCGGCACCCTGAACCCCAATTCCCCGACCTAGTTTCTCGCGAGGCATCGCCTGGACTATCAGGGCTACGCTGTTCGCTTGCAACATTGCCGCGCCCAACCCCTGCACGACTCGGAAAATGTCGAGGGTGACCAGGCTCGGGGCCAGGCCGCAAAGGCCACTGCCGATGATGAAAATGGCGAAACCATAGATGTAGAGCAGTTTTCTGCCGACCATGTCGGCGAACCGGCCGACGGCTGTCACCAGCGCAACCAGGCTCAGCAGGTAGGCTAGTGTGACCCACTCCACCGCTCCCAAACTGCTGTGGAAGTAGGTCTGCATGGACGGCAGAGCGATGACCACGATGCTGGCATCCAGCTGGCCCATGAACGCCCCGACGCAGACAGTCGCCACCACCCACCAGTGGGCGTTAGGGGAGTTGGCGATCGGGGCAGGACGACGGGGCTCTACCAGGAGCCTTCGCCAACCTCCGACATCGCGCTCCGGTGGTAGCCCAGACGAGGAGTCGGCAGCACCCATCCTCGTCTACTCTAGCCCTGCTCGGCAGCCGTTCACGACCCCCTGCACCCACCCTGAAATGGCGGATCCGCTGGCGTCGTCGAGGTGGACCCCTCCCACCCTCATCGGGGAGGGCAGGAGGGGGTGTGGCGAGGTTACTTGCCGAACTGCGGAGTCGGAGCGGCGGACGCAGCCCCAGCCGATGGGCTGGGCTCATCTGTGATCACAGCGGTGCCACTTTCTATGATGGCCTTGATTTCCTCGGTCTCGTAGCCGCTGAGGACCGCCCAACCGTAAGCGAGCAGTCCCACCATGATCACCACCAAAAGATCCGCGGGGAAGGGTATGCCGCTGGGCTTGCTGGGATTGATTAGCGCGGCGGGGCCGTACGCTCCGTAGTACGAGATGCCGTACATCGCGAGGAGTAGATAGATCAGCCACCAGGTACTGCTTACCGACTGGCGTCCCTCAGCATTGCAGAGGTAATAGAGCACTCCGGTAAACCCGGCCACCAGCACGATCGTGGTGAAGTAGAAAACCGGGAAGGCTGGGTGCGGGAGCGTCAGCGGACTTGCCACCAGCGCCCACTGGCCCCAGCGCTCGACGATGATCCAGATCACCAGAAAGACCAGTCCTAAGATCACGCCGTACGTTTGGTTGATCCAGCCCTTGTTAGGCGCGTAGTACGCGGAGAAGATCGGCAGGGCGACGAACACGGCGGCGAAGACGATCGCCAGTACCTCAAAGTTTGACCAGTAGACGATCATTAGCGCCCCGATGAACCCGGCCGGGCCAAGGAGTCCGGCCGCGGGCAAGTGGAAGGGACGCGCCAGGGAAGGGGCGGTTCGGCGCAAGACATGCACCCCGATCCCACCCATGATGTAGGTCAGCACCGTCGCCGAGGTGATGATCCCCACCAGCTCGTACCAACTGGGCAGCGGCAGGAAGAAGAGACAGCCGACGACGGTAGAAGCGATCAAAGCAATCCAAGGGATGCGGTAGCGGGCGAGGATCCACTGGAAGGCCCGGGGCAGGTAACCGACAACCGAGAGGCCGTAAACGGTCCTCGCCGAGGTCCCCAAGTAGATGTATCCGGTACCGGTGGGGGAGACGAAGGCGTCGATGAGCAGGATCGTGGCGAACCCGCCCAGGAGCGCCGGTCCGGCCGCCTTGAGGGCGACGTAGAAAGGTGCGTCCTTGGCGGCGCTGCCAGCTGCCTTGAGGGCCGCCCAGTCGCCCGCGTGGACACCGAAGATGCCCCATTTGATGGCCCCGATGAACGAGGCTTGGAGCAGCACGTAGAGCGCCAGCCCCGCGAGCACCGAGGCGATGGTGGCGATGGGAATGTCCCGCTGGGGATTTCGGGCTTCGCCGCCGTAGTCGAGCGCCTGGCGGAAGCCGAGGAAGGAGAAGACGATTCCGGACGAGGCCACCGCACCCAGAACCGGTGCCCAGCCGAGCGGTGCGAACCCGCCGTAGCCGGCAAAGTTCTTGGCGTGAAGCCCGAAGATGAACAGCAGGATGAAGGTGAGTCCAGGAATCACGAACTTCCAGCCGGTGACG
>DATKSR010000083.1:0-23823 GCA_035531555.1 Candidatus Dormiibacterota bacterium | reverse complement strand
CCTTCAGCTTCCAGCCGGCCTGGGAGAGCTCCCTGGCCACCTGGTGCACTAGGGTCGAGGTGTAAGCGGGCGCTGGGGTTCACTGGCGTCACGTGGACCGTGGCCCAGGTGTAGCTGCTGTAGGCGTTAATCGCGGTCTACTGCCAGACCTTCCCCTTCGTCCCGGTCAACCGGCCAATGTGGAAGCAGTCCAGCTGCACCAGATCCCCTGGCTGGTGCACGTCCAGGTGCTGCTCGGGAACCGCTGGCGGCGGTTCCGGCTCGGGTGGCGAGGCATACCCGGCCACCAGGCTCAACCGCCTCTGCCTGGTCCCGATCCCCTGTCGCCGGAGCACCTTGAACACGCCGCTAGGCGAGATCACGTGCCCTCCCCACATCGGCCGCCGCAGCTGGCCGAAAGTCGCCTCGGCACCAGTCCGGGGCTCCCCAGAGCCATCGCCAACACCTGCTGCTCCAGCCAGGGCGCTGGTTGGTTGGGCATCCAGGGCCGGAGCCTCTCCCTGGCTATCAGGATCCCCAGACAGTGCCGCTCCACCAGGAGCTTCCAGCGGTAGTACCAGGACCGGTGGTAGCCCAGCTCCCGGCAGGCACGCGCAACCCCAATTTCGCCGGCTCTGGCGAACAACCGCACACGGTGGCGGAAGGTCTGATCACCATTGGTCACGGCGGCCCTCTCCCTTGAGCTTTGAACACCCAAAGGATGGGCCGCCTTCTGTTTCCCTGGCTACACACTCAGGGGCACAGGTGTCTACAGATCTTGTGAGCCGTTCACCCTAAGGGGCCGGCGCCACCGGGGGCAAGGGCAACCTCTGGGGTGCCTTGGCTTCGACTGGGAGCCGTCGGAGGATCAGAACCGGAGTATCGGCGATGGCCTGAAAGTGGAGATCGAGGTAGCGCTCGAGTCGCCGGTCCCAGGGGATGCGGTTCGGGCTCAGCGCGGTCAGCACGACATAGTCAGCCCTTCGGAAGGATGCGAGCCAGCGTGGCGCCGCTGCCTGTGACTTGGCAGTTCGTGGGTCCTCGCTTCCGGAGATCGCGATCGTGGTGCCGCTGGCGTCCACCAGGAGGGGACAGCCGGGTGTGGTGGAGAGGAAGCGGTTGGCGGTCAGGGTGTACTCCGAGTCGTCGGCGACGACGCAGCTACCCGCCGGGATCACAGCGGCGATTTGTGCGCCCGGACTCGGGGACCGCTGCAACAGGATCGGGATCGCCAGCGCGTGCAGCAGACCCACCGCTCCGACCATCGCTGTCACCGCCAGGATCGACCGCCGGTGAAGCTGGACCAGGCGACCTACTGACAGCCCTGCCACCAGTCCCACGAAGGGGCCGAGGAAGGCCGCGCAGTGGTAGAAGAAGTCGGCCGGAAAGAGCAGCCCCACCCCGGTTACCACGGTGCTCCCCAGCGCGAAGAGCTCCAGTTGGCTGATTCGCGAGTATGGCCGCTCAGTTCTTTCCGGTCGCCTACCGCCGGTGTTGCCCCATGGCGTGGCGAATGCGGCCACGGCTACCAAGGCAAAGCACAGGGCCGCCGCTGCCGCCAGCAGCTCGTACAGATGCCCCTGAGGAACCCCGAGGCCGGCCCAGACTCCGGTGTAGAACTCGAGCCTTACCAATGGAGAGAGTGCCGATGCACCGGCCGATCCCGCTTGGGCCACCACCACCTGGTGCCAGAAGGCGAGCGGAGCGGTCACGAGGAAGGGCATCGCCAGGATCAGCCAGCCCAACGCGGCGCCGCCGACAAGAGTCGCGGCCCGGGCGGGACGGGCTAGACAAAGCAAGAGCAGGACGAGGGCCGGGAAGGCAGCCCAGAGCTTGACGTCAGCTCCGATCCCGAGAGCGACCCCGGCCCAGAATACCCGCCAAGCGGAGCCGGTGAGTCGCTCTCCATCAAAGATTATCAATACGGCCAGCAGGCAGAAAAAGATGAGGAAAGGCTCCAGCAGGAGCGCGGTAGAGGCGAGGATATCGTCGGGGAAGACGGCGAGCAGGAGGCAGGCAACTGCTACCACCAGCGGCGAGCGTCGCCGCAGGATTAGTCCCAACAGCAGAACGTTGGCGCCCGCCACCAGCGGCACCACCAGTCGCGCCAACTCCAGGGCGTGGTCGGTGCCGACCCAGTTGGACAGCATCGCGAAGGGGACCAGCAATAGCGGCAGTCCCGGAGGCTGGAGCAGCACGAAGTCGCGGTACGGCAGGTGGCCGTGCACCAGCAGGACCGCGGTGCCGAAGTAGGTCCCGTCGTCGTACTCGAAAACTCCGGTTAGGTGACCGGCCAGCACCAGCGTCGCGATCCGAAGTGCAACCGCCAGGAGGACGGTGGCAGTAACGATGGTTCGCCAACGGAACCTATCGATGGCATCCGGACCGCCTTCGCCCATCTCCCTGGTCCAGTTCCGGGCCGCGTGGCCCAGACGTGGACCCCGGCCCAGATGGCGGGGCACAGCTGGCTTGTTATCCCCTCCATCTCCTCCGCCTCGGCGGTGGAGCTCCTGACTCATGCGCGGTCGCCAGTCTAAGCGCTCTCGCGCCTGGCGAAGCCGCCCGATTCAAGCAGCTGGAGTCGCGTTACCCAATCGGGTTGCACATTTCTAGGGAGTGAGATGCTGCGGCGGGCGGGTCCAACCGCCCCGCCCGACAGCTGCGAGTTGGTGCGACCGAACGGGAGCTGCTGACCACCTGGTCGACCAGTCAGGAGCTGCCCTAGCGGCAGGTGAAGCGAGTCAAGATCTGCCTTCTCGCGGCGCCCGGGACCCCGAATCTTGCGATCGCCAGACGGCTAGGCTGCTCGCGCCCGACGGTCGGGAGGTGGCGCCAACGGTTCCAGGACTTTGGCAGGGACGCACTTGGTGACAAGCCTGGCCGGGGCCGACGAGCCAGCTACAGGCCGGCCGGGCGGGACCGGTTGGTGAGCCTGACCCTGCGCCGCCGCCGCGCGGCAAGACGCATGGGAGCACGCTCAGGCTGGCGGCCAGGCTGGGGATTAGCCACGTGACGGTGCACCGGATCCAGTCGCACCGGTCCAGGATTGCCGACGTTTTCTGCGCCTGGTGGCTCGCACCTGCCCCGCGGCTAGATCCATCTGGTGCTGGACAACCACGGCACCCACAGGCTCACTGCGATCCAGGAGTGGTTGCGCCACCTCCGGCGCTTTCTCCGGCACTTCCCTCCCACCAGCGCCGGCTGGCTGAGCCTGGTGGAGACCTGGTTCTCCCTCCTCGAGCGCAAGCCAATCCGCCGCGGCGTGTTTCACGGCGTGCCAGCCCGCCGGACCGCCAGCCAACGGTTTCTGGACGCCTGGAAGGACCACAAGCACCCGTTCACCTAGCTGAAGACACCGGACCAGACCCTGGCCCGGCCGAACCACCAACCTCTTTCAGTAACGGGACACTAGCGAACCAGGAAACCTACCGAGTCCGCGTAGAAGGCCGACTCGGCGAGGTGGCAAGCCACTTGGCGGAGAGTCCAAGCGCCGCCCTCGGAGGCGTCGAGCTGCTCGGCGGTGAGCGAGCGCAGACGAACCTCCCATATGAGAGCGAGGCGCCGCAGTCGGCTCCTAGCCTCGTCGAGGTCATCTCCGGTGAACTCCGCCATGTCTCCGGGCGTGGTGACCATCGACCCGTGCCAGGCATCAGGTTCTGTTGGTCGTTGGGCAAGTCGAGCTTCGAGCTCGGCGAGATGATCAACGAGATGATCGGTGACCCGTCGGATCGCCTTGCGCGGCGTGTAGGTTCGAGGAGGCTCTCCCTCGACCGGGATCTCGAGCGGATTGCCGTCCCACAGTGGCCAGGTCGCTGCCAACTCCAGGACGTGGCTCACCATGGCAGTCACGACGTCGGCAGGATGCCGGTCGTCGACCTCCCTTAGGGGATCAGCCATCGCCCTGCGACTGGCGGAGTGGCCCTATCGCCGCTTGGCGACCTAGCGGTCCCCCACCCTGTTCGCGGCTGGGGTCCACGCCGCCAGCCCCTCCAGCTGTGAAATCGGAACGGCTGTCCCAGGCGGATGGTCGTGGCAGCGGAGATCTCTGGTCGTCACCCAGCCGGGAGGCCTCAAGCCTAGAGTTCCACGCTCGCACCGGTGGCGACCTCCCGCAACAGTTCGGCCAGTTGAACTCGATCCGCCCGGTAAACGGTCCGGCCCTCGCTTCGCTGCCCTACCACCAGCGAAGCTTCCCGCAACGTGCGGAGGTGGGCGCTCACGGTCGGCTGGGCTAGGTGGAAGAGCTGGGCCAACTCTCCGACACTGGTCGGGTGATCCGCCAGGTACAGCAGCACGTGGAGCCGGGTACGGTCGCCCAGGGCCTTCAGGCGCGGGGCCAGCGTGCGCCCCACTTCTCCTAGCTCCTCGAGCGGGTCGGTGCTCCCGTTGAAGCCAACCACAAGGTGTTGGGGAAAGTCCCACAGGCTCCAACTACCCCCGAAGTAACCGGGGATCACAGCTAGCCTGCCCTGGTCCAGGCCCTCGTCCAGCAGGGGCCCCCATCGCGGCTTTTTACGGCGCAACTCGACGAGTACCGGCACCGCTTCCTCGATGGCAGTGCCTCGGTCCAATCGCTGGGTGACTCGATCACACGCGTTTCTCATCCTCGGCAGCCCGGTCGCCTCCCACTCGGGCCGCACCGGCTCCCAGATCTCGCCGAGGAGAGCGGCGTACTGCTGACGCAGGCTGGACTCCCGCTGCAGCCGACCGAGCCGCTCGACCATCCGTTGGCGGTCTCCGGGAGACTCGGAGCGCAGCTGCAGATCAGACGGGTCCCCTGCGGGCAAGGGGAGGTCGCCCAAGAGCCCTTCCAAATCTGGCGAGAACAGGCGTCCAGCCTGATCGGCCATGATCACCAGCTCACCGACACCTCCACTGAAGCCGTCTCCCCAGAAGCTCTGTAGCCGGAGCGCCAGCTGGGCGGCGCGTGGTGGGTCAAGGTCCGCCACTCGGACAGGACCATCATGGCCGGTCGGATTCAGAAGCTGGTGGCCGATCCAGACCAGCTCCATGGGGGCCGACGGGGCGATCACTGGCCGGCCCAAAGTAGAGGCGTCGTCCACCGGGGGCATAGCCAGATGACTATATCACTTGGGCAGCAAGTCCAGTCCGCGCGGCCCAGCTGAACTGAAGATGGCGGGCAATCGAGCAACTCTGCTAGTCAGATGGATATCTATATCCAGATATGGTAATCTACCTACATGATCACCTTTTACTCAGCACAGCGGCAGATCGAGCAGCGGCGGGCGGACGACATGTCCTGGGCGAGGACGGCCCGGATGGCCAGGGAAGCAAAGCATGTGACCACCCGGGCCCAGACCAAGAGTCCGCGGCCGGCCGGGCCGGTCACGCTTTGTGGAACGGAGCACCGAGCCAAGAGCTGACTTCCAGCATCAACGACGCCTAGCCGAAGGTGAAGTCGTAGACCTCTACCCCCGGTGACGCTTGGAGCGTCAGGGTGGCGGTTGTCAGGGAGGGCGCCTGAAGGACGGTGTAGAGCCTGGGGATACCGCCCACGGTGATCGTCGTGCGCTCCCCTTTGACCGATACTTCGAGGCTGCCGGAACCGCCGAGGACGAGGTATACGTCGTGGGCTAGGAAGCGCAGTTCCAGCACCGCGCCGTCGCCGGCGGTCGCCTCCTCCGCTCCGTCGGTCCAGATGCCAGACAGCGCGAACGCCCCCAACGGGAGGGCTGCGGGAAACCGATAGAAGGCCGGCTCATTCTGCTTCACGTCTGGGTTGGGGACCAGGAACTCCAGCCTCGCGTAGCCGACGTAGGTCTCGGGGCTGATCCTCCCCGTAGGGGTCTTGTTGCGGACGTCGGTCGAGCGCGGAAGGGTGACCTTGGGATGAGCCTCCTTTAGGAGCTGGCGAATTAGCTGCTCGGTGGTGCCGTAGTCCCCCTCCCCGAAGTGGACGTGGCGGACATCCCCCTGGGAGTCGATCAGGTACTCCGAGGGCCAGACCTCGTTGTCGTAGGCGTCCCACGTCGCGTAATTGTTGTCGAGGGCCACTGGGTAGTGGACACCGAGTTGGGCGGCTTCGGACTGCACGTTGGAGAGAACGTGCTCGAAGGCGAACTCGGGCGTGTGCACGCCGATCACTACCAAGCCGTACTTCGCGTACTTCTGGTACCAGGCCTCCACGTGGGGCAACGATCGCTGGCAATTGATGCACGAGTAGGTCCAAAAGTCGATGAGGACCACTTTTCCGCGCAGCTGGGAGAGCGCGAGCGGTCTGTTGCCAGGAGTGTTAAGCCACGCGCTGATCCCCCTGATCGCGGGCGCCTTCCCACAGTTGACGAGATCCGTGGCCCGGGAGTTGCAGTGCGCCAGCGAGGAGTGGCTGTTGCCCGTCAGGGAATTGAGTTGCTGGCGGACCGACGTGGAACCTTCGATCGCGCTCTGCAGCGCGCTGGTATAGCCTGGGACGTCGCGCTGCAGGCCGGCGAAGATGTTCGAGCCAATCGCGAGGGCCATGACGATGAGCACCACGCCACCCGCCTGTCGGACGCGTGGTGCCCTTTCCCGAAGCGCCCTCACCCGGTGAGTGATCTCGCCCCCGGCCAGCGCCACCAGCAGTAGCGGCAGCGCCGCTCCCACGGCGAAGGCGACCGTGAGGGCGACCGCCGTCAATCCCACCCGATGGGTGGCTCCCACGACGGTGATCGCAGCGAGCACAGGTCCGGCGCACGGCACGAAGAGCACGCCGAGGGCCAGGCCGACCACGAATCCACTGCTTCGACCGCTTGGATGACCCCAGCCGACCCGCGCAAATGGGCGTTCGAGCAGCGCTGCGAGCGGGGCGAAGAGGAACCCCAGGCCGACCACCACGAGCAAGACGATGCCCGCATTCCGCAGGAGGTCCTGGGGCAGGTGGAGGAGGGAGAGCACCTCCGATCCGGCGAGGATCAAGAAGCTGAAGCTGACCACGAGTCCGCCGACCACGGCGATCGCGCGGCCGCGAGGGCTCCGAGCGGCGCTCGCCGAACTCGGTGTGGTTGCGCCGGCGACCAGGATGACCGGCAGCACCGGCAGGATGCAGGGCGAGAAGCCGACCACTAGCCCGGCCACGAAGCCGATGACTGTGAGCTCAATCACCGGGCTGGTCCTCCGCTTTGAGTGGAACCGGTCCTACCGTCCGACCGTCTGCGCAGCTCCGGATCCGCGATTGACCTACCCGGAACAAGGGATCTCCAGGGCCGCTGCCGCTGCACGACCCCGCAGCGCGGTTAGTAAGCTCGCCGAGCCCAGACTCCGTCCACTTGGGACCGCCGCTGGTGCACAGAGGGTGGTGACCTTTCGCCGTGAGCCTAAGGGCTGCAGTCGAGTCCCGGGCGAAACCCGTTCCCGTCCCCGAGAGACGCTGGCTCCCGCGCGGGCGAAACCGACTGGTACACCGTGGTTTGTCGGCGCCGCCGACAGCCCCCCAGCCGGGCGGCTCGCCCGTGGACCGGGCTGTTCCGTGATCTAATCGAGCGATGCCCGGCTTATCAAAAACTGCCCTGTCGGAGGCGGTGCGCCGCCTTCGTGCCGCCGGCTGCGTCTTCGCGGAGGAAGAGGTTGTGGAGCTCACGGCGGCGGCTCGGGGCGATGACGATGAACTGGCGGCTTTGGTCGCCCGGCGAACGACTGGCGAGCCGCTCGCCTGGATCACCGGCACCATGGTGTTCTGCGGGTGCTTGGTGTCCGTCACCGCGGGCGTGTTCGTTCCGCGCTGGCAGAGTGAGCCGCTGGCTCTGCGCGCGGCGGAGCTGCTTCCGCCGGGGGGCCGAGCGATCGATCTCGGCACTGGGAGTGGCGCCATCGCGTGCGTGCTGCGCGACCGCCGCCCGGGCGCCTTGGTCCTCGGTACGGAGCGAGATGCAGTGGCCGCTGAGTGCGCCCGCAGGAACGGCGTCACCGTCGCGGAGGGGGACCTGTTCGAGGGCGTGCCAGCGTCGTGGAAGGGGAGAGTCGACGTCGTTGTCGCCGTACTTCCGTATGTCCCGACTGGGGAGATGGCCTACCTTCCCCGAGACGTGCGGGCATTCGAGCCGATCTCCGCTCTCGACGGCGGCGAGGACGGCTTGGTCGTGGTTCGGCGGGCGGTGGGCGAGCTCCGGGAGTGGCTCCGCGACGGGGGGCATGCGCTCTTCGAGATCGGAGGGGAGCAGCCCGAGCCGCTCATCTCGATGCTCAAGAAAGCTGGCTTCGGCTCAGTCCGGCTTATGTCCGACGCGGACGGCGATCCTAGGGGCGTAGAGGCTGTTGCAGTCTCCCAAGGGAGTCACCGTGGCCGCGGCTCCCCTCGCTGACCGGGAGCGCTCGCGACTCAGCTGGGACTGGCTGTCCCATCCACCTAACGGCCGGAACGTTCCACCGCTGGAGTCGCTGGGCGGGACGAAACCGGGCGCGCCGCATGGATGGCGGCCCGATTGCTGCGGTAGCCGGCCAGCGCCTTCCGGCTGGCGAGCCTCACGCCGGCAACGGTCTCCACTAGGGTGTGTGGCCACGTCCACCGAACCTCATCCCAGAACCAGGTCACGGACGTCCCCCGTGCTTTGCGGGCGATGGCCAGCTCCACCAGAGTTCAATCCACCTCGAGGGCGCGCTTGTGGCTCGATCGATTCTCCGTGATCTCCCGACCGGCTCCGATGAACTGATCGAGGAGAGCCTGGTCAGTGTCGGGCATCAGGAGGTCGATGCCTCGATCGTGTCTGGGCGGGACGAGTCCGCCAAGTTCTTCCGCCCAGCCTCCGAAGAGGAGAACCACGAATCCGGACTGATCCAGCTTGGAGAAGACGGACTGGGGAAGTCGGAGGTCACAGGTCAACCTGACGATTCTGGAGGGCCGGAGGCGATTCCGGGGGAGGTACAGGGGGGTCGTCGACGGTCGCTTGGGCTGCCCGGTGGCTGGTACCTGGAAGCGTGGCAAGCGACCAGGTCTTCGATCGCCGGTCGGACGATTTCGCGGGGGCTGCCATGGGGACTCGCCTGCCCGGCTTGATCAGAAGAATGCCCTCGACCTGCCGGCTGCAGCGTGGTGGGCACCCGAAGGAAGGTGACGAGGATGCCATTTCGTGGTTGACGTTCGATATATCGATGAGCTAGCATAAGCGCGTCGGATATATCAACGTTGCGGAGGCGATCAGATGATGACCAGTTTTAGAGACGAGCACGACCACGGGCCTACGGCCGAGCAGGGGGCACGGCAGGTAGGGCGCCGCCGCGGCCGCTTCGACCCCTTCCGAGAAGGCGGGCCGGGACATCCTTTCGGTGGGGGATTCGCCGGCCGAATGCGCGGCGCGAGAGGACGGCGAATCCCCCGGGGCAACGTCCGCGCCGCCACTCTGCTGCTCCTGGCGGAGCAGCCTCGCAATGGATACCAGATCATGCAGGAGATCACGGAGCGGAGCAAGGGTGTGTGGCACCCCAGTCCCGGTTCGGTTTACCCCGCGCTACAGCAGCTGGAGGACGAGGGGATGGTGCGCTCCCTAGAGACGGACGGGCAGCGTCTGTTCACCCTCACTGAGTCCGGCTCCGCCTACACCGAGGAAAATCGAGCTGACTTTGGGTCTCCCTGGGAGGACGTCTCGGGAGCTATTGGGGACGACGTCCACGAGCTGCTCTCCCTGATGCGGGAGACGGCCGGTGCCCTGATCCAGGTGACCCGGGCCGGCAATCCGGGCCAGGTGGCCAGGGCCGCCCAGCTGATGAGGGAGACCAAGCGAAGTCTTTACCGCATCCTCGCCGAGGACGACGGGGAGGCAGGATCGCCCGCTCCCGCCGATCGGAGCTGAGTTAGCCGATCACAGATAGAGCGCCTCGAGTCCCCTTTCGGGGAGGCTCGGGGCGCCGACTGCTACCGGGGATCGTCTCCCCCGGGGCGGAAGCTCAGTCTGGGCTGGGCAAGGGCCGTCGAGCCCTGTGTCACCGCGGAGGGAGCTCGAGCCGCTTATAGGGCTCATTTCGGACCATCCCCCGCTGACCCAGCGTCCCTTGGTCATGACCGTGCCCGCGAGACGCTTAGCTTCCTCGAGATGGGCACTGCGTTCCGCCCCCGATGACCAAGGTCGGTCTCCCGGTGACGGGAGATGAGAGGAGCGTCCGAGATGGCATCCGGACGCTCCTCTTTTTTTGTCTACTCTGCTAGTTCGCCGACGGATCGGCAGAAAGTCGCCAAGGCCTCACTAGCCGCCGAGACCCTTGTTGACGTTGGAAAAGACATCGCTGACGCGGTGCCCGACCACAGTGAGAATGACGATAACGACGATCGCGATGAGAACCAAGATCAGCGCGTACTCAACCATCCCTTGACCCTCTTCCTCCGAGTCGCGGGCTGCGATCACCTCCCGGAGACGGTCACGAAGCCGCACGTACCAAGAACCGAGCATTCCTTTGAGTCCTCCCAATTCGGGTGTTAATTGCAGGAATCGTAATTCCCGCATGCGTCCAATTCCGGGAAGTGACAGAACGGTGGGCAGGGCGGTGCCTCGCCGATACCTGTGGTAACGATTCCGTTAGCGGTCCGGGTCCTGGAGGTTCGCTGGCGGCCCAATTTCGAGCTGTTGGTCGGCTCCGAGACCGCGCGGCCCTAGTCAGATCAGCTGGCGCAACAGCTGTCCCAGTCGCTCCTCGGTAGCTCTCAGCAACGTGCTCATTCTCACCACGAAATTGCCGGCAGCCATCTCGGAGGGAAGCCGCCTCAATCCGCTCGACATCTGCCGGTCCAACGCCATGAAGCGAGCTCGCAGCTCCTCGTCGATGATCCACTCGGACAGTTGGCGGACGCGCCTCGAGCACTCCAAGAGCTCCAGCTCGACAGCGGGTGCGCGCGGGGGGCGTTGCCATACCCCGGTGCGCTTTGCGGTCATGACGTCTGAATGGTGCAGGCGTCCGACCGTCAGCACGTAGAGAGCGAGCGCCTCCTGGAAGTCGGTCAGACCCTGGCGGCGACCATCCTCCCGACGCTCCTGCCGCGCCTCGACCTTCGCCGCCTGATCCTGCCGGCCGCGCACCACCTGGCTGGCCGTTCCACCGACGAACCCGACTACGGCCCCGCCTAAAGTGAGGCTGCCCGTCGTGAGCGCCGTCGCATCAAGCACTTCGTGGCCGATCATAGGCCAAGTCGGCGCCGCCTGTAACCGTTGCTTCCCGGCCCGCTGACAGAGCTGCGTTCAGCTGTACCGTGGCCGTCTGGGGGAGCGCCCTTGAAGTCGGTCGGGAACGAGCGCTATTCGGTCGAACGGAACCCGTTCGCTTCGGCCCATCCAGCCGCGACGACCCTCGATCGCGTCAAGGGCTCCACCAGTGAGGCAGTGACGGAAGAGGTCGGTGCTGCGGGGGAATTGGCGCTATGACTCGCGAGCGGAGTCGCCAGCGGCGACGTCCGCTGGCGGGGGTTTGCCGGCCGCCCGGCGAAAGGCTCTCTCGCGAAGCGCCTGCACCTGCCGTCTCAGATTGCCGCCGTCTACCACCATCGGGGTGACCCGCTTGCGATCCCGGCGCCGGACCCGTTCTTGCTCTGCTGGGTTCAACTCTTCCATTCCTCGATCGTATCCCCTGGACGGGGCCGGCATTTCGGGGCCGGCTAGCTCAGCTGATCGGTTGGGTCGGTCGCACCAGGAAGATCCAGACGTCCCAGATGATGTGGCTCGCGACCAGTGCCGGCATCGGCGCCCCGGCGGCAGCTAGCCCGGACCACGCAGCTCCCGCGATCGCGGCGGCCCCGACAAGGGTGGGATTACCTGTGCAGATGTGGGCGCCACCGTACATGGCGGCGGAGATCGCGGCCCCCTTGGTGGCTCCGAACCGCTCGGCGAGCGAATCCTGCAGCAGACCTCGCCAGAAGAGCTCCTCCGCCGGAGCGATCACCAGAGCCAGGCGGAGTGCCAGTTCGGCACGAGGTCGGAGTCGGCGCAGCGCATAAATGTTTCCGATGTCCTGGTCCCCGCTGGGCATGACCACCCTGGCGGCTCGGTCACCCACGGTGAAGACCCCATACAAGCCGGCGGCGATCGCTGTGCCGAGGGCCACATCGCGCGCGCTCCAGCGCTGGCGGCGCAGCCTCGGACTGCCCAGCAGAGAAACCGCACCGAGGACGGTGGCCGTGCCGGTCATCCGCTGCCAGAAGCGCGGCCGGGGGCCGCGAAACGTGGCGGCAAAGGCCAGGTAGGCGAAGGCCGAGCCCGCCAGCGCCAGCCGCTCCCGCGGTCGCTCCGGAACGCGCACCGTCACCGGCTCAGCCACCCGGGTGCCAGACGACGCTGATGGCGATTCCGGCGACCAGCAACAATCCGAAGCCGGCGTGGAGCTGGGCGGTCTCCAGGTCGATCATGGCGATGGCCCGCTGCTGGCCGGAGGCGCCCATCTGAGAGGCGTTGAGAGCGCGCACCAGCAACGGCAGAGACAGCAGGGCCAGCAGGCTGAGCCGAGGCAGCAGCCCTACGGCGACGGTCGTAGCCAGGACGACAAAGGCGCCCACCAGCAGAACCACGTAGAGGTGGTGGGCAAAGCGGCGGCCGGTTCTGATCGACACCGTGCTGATCCCCGCCCGGGCGTCCTCGCCGATGTCTCTCCACTCGTTGCCATGGAGGATAGCGGTCACCAGGAGACCGATCGGGAGACTCACCGCGCCGGCGGCCCACGAGAGGTGTCCGGTGATGGTGTAGTAGGCACCCAGGACCATCAGTGGCCCCATCAGCAAAAAGACCAGAGGCAGGCCCGCAGCGCGGTACTTGTACTGCAGCGGAGGGGCCGTGTAGCCCCAGCCTCCGATCAAACCGATGGCTCCGATGACGGCTAGCGGCCAGCCTCGCGTCAGGATGAGCACCAAGCCGATCAGCGTCGCCACCAGAAAGGCGGTGCCCACGAGCACGAACGCCTCCTTTTCCCGGACCCGGCCGGTGAGCAGCGCCTGACTGGCCCGGGGCGAGGTGATGGCGTCGATCCCCTTGCGAACGTCGTAGATCTCGTTGGTCACGTTGGTGCCCACCTGGAGCAGCACCGCGCCCAGCAGGACCAGCGCAAAAAGTGGCCAGCTGAACTGCCGCTGGACCGCCGCCAGGGCGGCCGCCGTCGAGACCGGCACGATGGAAGCAGTGAGGGCAAAGGGTCTGGTGATCTCGAGCCACCCCCGTGCCCGGCGCCGGAGGCCGATCCGGTCGGTGGACTCGACCGCCCGCCGACGTCCGGATCCCCAGGCGGGAGCCACGGCTCCCGCGGAGCCGTATAGCGCGGCTGCCTCGATGACCGCCACCACTTGGGCCTCCTCCTGGACGATCGGCTGGAGGATGGGGAGGTCCATCCCAGCTTCGCGGAACCGTTCGGCTCCAGCAGCCACCTCCTCTCGGGTCCCGCAGAGCAGAAAGGCTTCCACCAGTTCGTCGGGTATCAGCTGGGCGGCCCCGTGGTAGTCCTCCGCTCTCCACGCTGCCAGGATCGGCTGACGCAAGGCCGGATCCATCCCCGTGCGGCGCATGGCGACGTCCGTCTGCACGGCCAGCATGTAGATCGCGAACGGCTCGCGCTTGGCGCGGTCCAGTGCCGCTCGGCGGCTACTGTCGATCAGGGACAGGAGGTAGCCACCAACCACCACCGAGCCCGGGTCACGGCCGGCCGCCTCGGCCGCGGCTTTGATCCGCCGAGCCGCCAGTGCCACCGCCTCCACCGGCTCGGCCGGTCGGGCCAGGTAGCCGTCCGCGGTTCGACCGGCCAGTTCATGGAACGCCTTCCGGTAACCTGCCGCCCAGATCGGTACCTGGTGCACCGGCGGAAACATCGGCTCCACGTCGGGCACTCCAGGGGGTCCGAGAGTCAGCCGTTCGCCTCGCCAGAGCTGGCGTAGCTCGACCATCGTCTGTTCCACCTTGGCGATGGCATCGTCGGGCTGGTAAGGGATCCCCATTTGAGCCAGGCGTAAAGGCAAGGCCGTTCCCAGGGCCAGGGTGATTCTGCCCGGCGCCAGATCGTCCAGCGCGCTCACGGTCATCGCCAGCACCACCTGGTTTCGGGTGCTCGGGTTGAGCGCGCCCAGGCACACCCGCAGCCGCGGCACCGAGGTGGCGACTGCGGTGGCATACGTGACCGCGTCCCTGGCGAAGTACGACTCGTGGAACCAGATCGAGTCCAGTCCCGCCCTTTCCGCGAGCTCGGCCTGCCGGACGGCGTCTCGCACGTCGCTCTGGGCGTTGAGTCCCAGGCCGACCGAGCGCGCCAGTACGGGCATTTCCGACCTCCTCGCCGAGCCATCTCAGGTCCAGTGGGGGCCCTGAGTTCCATGCCGCCCGGATGAAGGGTAGCCGGTACCGGCGCCCCACTGGCGCCAAGCCGCTCGTCGCTGCGGTCCGGCGACGGACAGTAGGTTCAGCCGGGTGCCAGCACCACCAGGGGAAGTGGTCGCTCAGTCCGGGTCTGGTAGCCGTCGAAACGCTGGTGATTGTGGTCGTTCACCAAGCGCCAGAGCCGGGCGTACTCGAGGTCGCCTCGCTCCACGATCGCCGCCCGCGCCGTCATCTTGGCGCGAGCCACCTGAATCTCCACCAGCGGCTGAGTGCGCAGATTCAGCAGCCAGGCAGGCGGTCGGTCGGCCCCGCCGTTCGAGGCCACCAACACGTACGTGGCGCCGTCCTTCGCGTACACCACGGCATTGGTGCGGCGTGCGCCCGTGTGGCGCCCGGTGGTTCCCAGCAGAAGCGTCGAGACGCCGATCATGTGATGGCCGACCCAACCATCGCTCTGACGGTAGGCCCAGGAGTGGAAGCGCAGGAACGTACCCAGCAAATTGACGGTCATGGCCACGATCGCGGAAGTATAGCCAGCCGAGTTCTGCCGTAGGGCGGCTCTGCGTCAATCCAAAAAGATCACCAGAGCCGTGCGGTCGTCCCGCTTGCGCGCGATTTCCACCAACTTCTCTGCCGCGCCCTGGGGATCGTCACCGGCGATGGCCGCCGCCAGGTCCTGCTCGGTCAGTAGATCGGGCACGAAGTCACCGGTGATGCCATCAGTAACCAACAGCAATTTATCCCCCGAACTGAGGCGGAGGGTTCCCTGCTGGGGCGCCACTGACAGACCTTGGCGGTCTGGGCCTTCGCCTAAGGCATTGAAGAGGATGTTTCCCTCGCCTTCGTCCACGGTGATCTGCGTCAACGTCGAGCCGCCCGCCGGCTGGTGGTAGAGGCGCGAGTCACCGACGGAGACATACAGCAACTGTGCGCCCAACACCCAAGCGACCACGGCCGTGGTACAGCCCAGGGCCTGCTCTCTGATCAGAGTCTCCGCCCGAGCGCTGCCCGCCACAATCGCATCCAAGGGCGGTTGGTTGCCCGCCCGACAGACTTCGGCGATGACCTCCGCAGCCAACTGAGCTGCTTCCCCGCTCCTGGCGAATTCACCGACGCCATCAAAGACGCCGAAAAGGCCCAGTTTCAGGTCGACTAGGGAGCGGTCCTGATGATGCAAGGGGCGCTCCGCCAGTCCGACGCGCCAGGCCAGGGACGCGTCAGCCATGCGGAACTCTGACTCTGGCCCCGCCGGTGTTGGTTTAATCACCGAGGTCTCGCAAGGTACCACCTTTCCGAAACATCACTTGGTGGCGATAAAAACACACAGATGTGCCGCAGCGAACGAAAGGGGTAGGGCTGCTCGGGGGCCATCACTGGACCCGCGAGCCCAACATACGCGTCCAGGTAGGTCTGAAGACTTCCCCGGTCGTCCCAGAGAGCCTCGCTGTGGGTCACTTATTGTCTGACGTCGGCGAAGTGGGCGCTCACCTGGGCCATTCCGGACTCCGCGCCGAATCCCTCCGCATCCCACGTTACGCCGGTGGCTCGCCAGACCTCCTGCAGGTGATCGGCGAAGTTGTACATACCCACAAACCGACCCCCTGGGAAGAGGACCCGGGCGAGCTCCTTGATTCCGCGATCCCGGTCGGGCAGGTGGAACAGCGTCCAGTTGCAGATCACGACGTCGAAATCACAGTCGGGAAAGGGAAGGCTTTCGATCTCGGCCAACTGAGCCTCCAGACCGTGCGACCGCGCCGCCGCGACTGCGGCCGGCGACGAGTCAACGCAGACGAGTTGCGGCGCCGCGATGAGCGCCGCAAACTCGCCGGTGCCGCAGCCGGCCTCCAGCACTCGTTCGGGACGACTCTCGGCGATCGCTGACAGCGCCACTGTCCACTCCAGTTGACCGGTAAGCCGGGCGGTTCGGTCCAGCCGTCGCAGTGCGACTCTGTCCATCGTGGCGTATTCGCGGGCCACCAGCCTGGGATCGTCCTGGTGCACCACCCACCCGCTGATCTATTAGTGTCGTCGGACGCCGGATGACGTCCGGTGCCCAGGCTAGCGACTATGCCCTGAGGGGACTAGTGCTCTCGGCGCCGAACGCTCGGAAACGGCAGTTCGCCTTGGGCCTTTTTCGCTGGCCGCGGGACCCACGTGCAAGAGCTGTCGGGAACGTTACGAAGAAGGTGACCCGAGCCCGCCGTCGTCCCCCGGGCTGAGTCCGCCCGAGCCCTGGGCCGACGCCTCGAGCTCAGAAGTCGAGAGCAAAGCCAAGATCGCCGCCACTGCCAGAAGGGGCACCTGGGCCATATATTCGTCCAGGCTGCGCCAGCTGAGCCAGAACCCCGTGAGCATGATGACTCCGGCTGATACCCGCCACGCTGGTCGGCGCCATCCCCAGAGCAAGATTAGGGCCATCGCCACTGCGCTCATGCCCAGCATCAAGTCGGGAGGTGGTGAAGTTACGAGCCTCTGCAGAACCAGCAGGACCGGGCCGTAACCGAGCGGGAATGTGGGAGCGGCCAGGTTGTGCCAGATGGTGGGGATGGCGTCCGGATACCGAAACAACCAGGGAACCACTCCGATGACCACCGCCGCTACCAGGCTGAGTAGCCGTCGAGACTGCCCCGGCCGCCCCAGGCCGATTAGCAGATATGCGGGGAGAAAGAATAGAGCCAGTTCGTTGGAGGCGATCGCTACACCGAGGCATGCTCCTGAGAGGACCGGGCGCCTTATCCAGAGCACGGACAGCGCCATCAATAGGTAGGCGACCGACTCGGCGTTGCCGAAACTGGCGAAGTTGATTGCCGACCCGGGAATGTAGTAGGTGGCGAGGAACGCGGCCACCGCCGCGGCCCAGAGCGGTCCGGCCGCGGCCCCCAGCAGCACCGCAAAGATGGCCGCCGCCAGCAGAGTCCAGAGTGCCCGCACCTGTGATGAGTCGTGGGCCACCGGTAGCATTACCGCGAGGTCGAGGGGAGGTTTGGCGAGCCCCGAGAACAGCGTCTGGGTGCCCCCATGGTGGATGGCGGTCGCGACCGCCGCCTGGATCTGGTCAGGACTCGGGTAGCCCTCGATCCCGGCCAGCGTTCCCTTCCGCAGCGGGGTGGCCAGGGTTGTCGGGAGCCCCAGTTGGCGTAAGCAGTTGACCTCCTTGATTCGGTAGGGGTTTCGTCCGGCCTCGATCGCCCGGGCGCCGCAGACGGCCATCGCGTTGGCGTCGTCGATCCGCTGGTTGGCGGTTGGCATCGACCGGACGATCGTGGCCGAGACCAGCCCGGCGAGGACGACGAGCAGCAGTGGCGCCAGCACCGCTGCCCGGCCCGGGCGCGCCCGGCGGATCCACTCAGGAAGCGCAGCCCTACAGCTGAGAGCGACCAAGACCACGAAGAGTAGGAATGAGATGAACTGCAGCGCATCGCTGGCGATTGCAGCGCCTCGTCCGGGGATCCGGGCGGACAGCCAGCTCCAGTTGGCGAATTTGAAGGCGGCCAGCGCCATCGCAATCAGCGCTAGCCGGTCTGCCGCGATCGGCTGGAGGCGCTTCCCGCCGAGGACCCAGTCGCGCAACCGTGCCAACGCGGTCAACCCAAAGTCGCCTCCTTTGACCCCCGATGCAGAGACCAGCCGCCAGGCAGTCGATTGCTCGGCCGCACCGTGGCGCTCGAATCCCGGCCAGCGTGCTCTCGAAGGCAGTCTCGGAGCTAGACCTTAGAGAACGCTGGGCGCTGAATGTAGCGCCGATCTCAGGACCGGTGGCCTACGCGCCGTTGGACCTGCGGCTTCCGCGACTCCGGTGCCCCGGCGCCTGCGTGGGGTCGCCACCAGCATCCAAGCCTTTTCCAAGGGCGCCGGCGGAATACTGCGCTGGCACTCGCCGCGGAAGGGCACTCGGGGTAGACGGCTGGTGCTCTGACCGGCGGCACATCTGCCTACTGACCAGGCGACTCAAGGGGGAACTTCATGGACATCACCGCGTTAGTCGAGGGGCCGGTTCCGAGTGATCCGACGACCAAGCCTAGGAGGGTGCTCCGACGGGTGGGTACCCTCTCTCTCCTCCTGGCCTTTTACAGCCTCCTGGCAAGAGATGTCGGCGACTTCCTGGTGGCTCTGGTGGTAGGCGTGGTCTGCCTCGCGCCGTGGGCAGTGGCGAGGTGGAACTTCACTCAAGTTCGGCGAAGTGACCTGGCGTCCGCGGCGGCGCTCGGGCAGGAGCTACGGGCTCATCAGGTCCCGACCCCGGTCACACCCACGAGACTCAGCCCGGAGGACAACCACCTCGAGCCGGGCGAGCAGTTGTACGTCGACGGCGTGAAGGCGCAGTTCCTCTCGTTCTACGGGGATCCCGTCGTGATCCAGTCGGGGATGTTCATCGCCATCGGCTCGCCGATCGCTTGGGCGTTCACGATCATCGGCAATCTCATGTTCTGGAGTCATGCCCGCAAGAAGCGCAAAGCTGCCGCTCCGCGCTGGCGCGACCCGGAGCCGGCCCAGGTATGGGTCACCGATCGGCGATTCATCGTCCACGCCCTGAAGGGTGGCCAGAGCTGGCTGCAGCTCCGCTACGAAACTTTGGGTCCGTCAGCCCTGGATCGGGATGGCATTGTCCTTCAGATACCGAACGAACCCCTGCCGGCCAAGCTTCGGGTGCGGGCCCCCGGCGTGATCTACGTGCTCTACCGGTACTTCGCGACGGGGCAGGTCTTCACCGTGACCTCGCCGTGGTGGTACGGGCACCTACCCATCGGGGCTCCGGGACTGCGAGCGGGAACTGATGGCTGACGGCTGAGGGGCCCGCCCTCTCCCTCAACCAGGCGGGTAGGGCCGCTTGGTCGAGGGAGGGTATCGACGCGGCGTCGTGACGAGCGGATCGCTGACCCGGGACAGCGATCCGCTCGCTCCGTCGCCCAGTGGCGAGCGAGCCCCGCGAGCAGGAGGGCCAATTGGCCCAGGTCTGCCCTACCGCTCGTCCCAGCGCTGGGCCAGCTAGCCGACCGCATCTGGCATCCTGTTGCCGCACGGTGCCACGATCCGCCAGTCGATGATCGTGGAGCAGGACCCCGTCTCAAACGACGGAAAACTTGAAGTGACTTCGGAGGTCGATGGGTGGCACGCAATTCGACGGGCGGGCGGGGGAGCGCCAGCCACGATCACTCCCGCGCCGGTGCCGGCCACCCGATGTCGGCTGACGCGGATCGGCGCTACATCTACGCTGCACTCTGCCTGATCGTCGCCTTTATGGCCTTCGAGGTGATCGCCGCGATATTCGCGGGGTCGCTGGCGCTTCTGGCTGACGCCGGTCACATGCTCACCGACGTCGGGGCCCTCGCCGGAGCGCTGTGGGCCAGCTACCTAGCCGCCCGACCGTCCAGCAACCGATTCAGCTTCGGGCTCAAGCGGGCTGAGGTTCTGGCCGCTGCCATCAATGGGGTGACCCTGCTGGTGGTCGCCGTCCTAATCGGTATCGCCGGTGTGGACCACCTGGTCGCACCCCATCCAGTTCACGGGCTGACCCTGCTGATCGTGGCGGGAGTGGGCGTCGCGGTCAACCTGACGGCGGTTCGAGTCCTGGCGAGAGCCAATCATGCTTCGATGAGCATCCAAGGAGTCTCGGCTCACGTCCTCACGGACCTGTACGCCTTCATCGCCACCGTGGTCGCCGGGATCGTCATTCTGCAATTCGGTTTTGTCCGGGCTGACGCGATCGCCTCCCTGGTTGTGGTCGGCCTCATGCTGCGGGCCGCCTGGAGGCTGCTGATCGGGTCGGGCCGGATCCTGCTCGAGGGCACGCCGGCCACGGTTGACCTCGACTTGGTGCGCCGCCACCTGACGGCGCTACCAGACGTCCTGGCCGTCCACGAGGTCCATGCGTGGACCCTAACGTCAGACCTGCCCGTGCTCTCGGCCCACGTCATCGTCTCCGACGCATGCCTGAGCGACGGCAGCTCCGGCACCGTCATCGACCGTCTCCAGGAGTGCTTGGCCGGCCACTTCGATGTCGAGCACTCGACCTTTCAGCTCGAGCCCGCCACCCATGCGGACCACGAGCTCCCTCAGCACTCTTGAAGTGGCGGCGCCCCCAAGCTGCGTCTGGATCGCGGCACTGTGCCGGGCTGCGGCGCGGCGCAGTTTGCGCTTGTGCTCATGGCCGGATCTCTGTTCATTGGCCAGATCGTTAGCGAGGAACCGATGGGAATGTATATCGGATCAACCGTAATTAATACCGACGACGTTGACAGAGCCATCACATTCTGGACCGCCGCCCTAGGGTACGTGGTGCGCGACGCAGATCCGAGCTTTGCGGTGTTGACGGATCCCAAGCGACGGTGGTCCAACGTGTCTCTCCAGCGGACCGAGGAGCCGAAGCGCGGCCGTAATCGCGTTCATCTCGACGTCTATTCCGCGGACCGGGACGCCGAGGTCGCCCGCCTCGAGGGGCTGGGGGCCGTCCGGCTGCCTTGGGAATACGAGCCGGACCATGACCATACGGTGATGGCCGACCTCGACGGGAACGAGTTCTGTGTAGTCCAGAGTCCCTATCGACAGGACTAGGACGTGTCTTCTGACTCGGGGGCCCCCGTGAGTGCTGTGGCCTCGCGGTTCAGGGGATGGAATCGAATGCTTCGGAAACCGTGCTCGGTGGCTGACCGGAGGTACGAGTCGAAACGGGTGAGACATCTCGTCTCAGCTCCTCACGGTGCCGTCTGTGCGGTTGGTGGCTGCGATCGCCGTACGGGTCAGCGCAGCTCGTTGATGCGGATCAGGTTGCCCGCCGGATCGCGGAAGGCGCAATCGCGAACCCCGAACGGCTGCTCCGTCGGCTCCTGGACGACTTCGGCGCCGCTGGCCTGCAGCTGCGCGAAGGTCCCGTCGAGGTCGGCGGTGGACAGGATGATGCGGGCGTAGCTGCCCTTGGCCATCATCTCGATGATGGTGCGGCGTTCGTCGTCGGTGGCGCCGCAACCGGGTGGGGCCGGCGGCTCCAGGACGATCGACGTGCCGGGCTGGTCGACGGGGCCGACCGTGATCCAGCGCATCCCGCCATATCCGACGTCGTTGCGGACCTCGAAGCCGAGCGTGTCGCGATAGAAGCCCAGGGACGCGTCCGGGTCGTCATGCGGGAGGAAGGTCGCGTGAATGCTGATGTCCATGGCGGTCATTCTAGATATGGCTCGTGACCGGCGCTTCTCGAATCCTGATCGGTCTGCTCACCCGGGAAATCGTGCCACGTCGCGCCTACTCGACCCTGTGAAACACGCCCCGCTGCCGGCGAACGGGACTAGTCGAAACAGATGAGAGAACGCGTCTGTCGGTGTCCGCGAGGAGCTCAGTCAGGTGCCCACATAGGCCGCGAGGTGCTCGCCGGTGAGGGTGGATCTGGCGGCGACGAGGTCGGCGGGTGTGCCCTCGAAGACGATCCGGCCGCCGTCGTGGCCGGCGCCAGGGCCGAGGTCGATTATCCAGTCGGCGTGCGCCATGACCGCCTGGTGGTGCTCGATGACGATGACCGACTTGCCGGAGTCGACGAGCCGGTCGAGCAGGCCGAGCAGATGCTCGATGTCGGCGAGGTGGAGGCCGGTGGTCGGCTCGTCGAGGACGTAGACGCTGCCCTTCTCGATCATGCGGGTGGCCAGCTTGAGTCGCTGCCGCTCGCCGCCGGACAGCGTAGTGAGCGGCTGGCCGAGGCTGATGTAGCCGAGCCCGACGGCGGCGAGCCGGTCGAGGATGGCGTGTGAGGCCGGCGTACGCGCCTCGCCGGCGCCGAAGAACTCCTCGGCCTCGGTCACTGACATCGCCAGCACCTCGCTGATGTCGCGGCCGCCGAGGTGGTAGTCCAGCACCGATGCCTGGAACCGCTTCCCCTCGCACTCCTCGCAGATCGAGGTGACGCCGGCCATCATCGCCAGGTCGGTGTAGATCACCCCCGCGCCGTTGCACCTCGGGCAGGCGCCCTCGGAGTTGGCGCTGAACAGCGCCGGCTCCACGCCGTTGGCCTTCGCGAACGCCTTGCGGATCGGATCTAGCACACCGGTATAAGTCGCCGGGTTGCTGCGCCGCGAGCCCTTGATCGCTGCCTGATCGACCGACACCACCCCGTCCCGGCCCGACACCGAGCCGTGGACCAGTGAGCTCTTTCCCGCCCCGGCCACGCCGGTCACCACCACCAGCACGCCGAGCGGTATGTCCACGTCGGCCTGCTGCAGGTTGTGGGCGCTGGCGCCGCGCACCTCCAGCACTCCTGACGGCGTCCGCACCGACGGTTTCAATGATGCGCGGTCGTCCAGGTGCCGCCCGGTGATGGTGCCGCTGGCCCGCAGACCGTCGACGGTGCCCTCGAAGCAGACGGTTCCGCCGGCAGTACCGGCGCCGGGGCCGAGATCCACGACGTGGTCGGCGATCGCGATCGTCTCCGGCTTGTGTTCCACGACGAGCACCGTGTTGCCCTTGTCCCGCAGCCGCAGCAGCAGGTCGTTCAACCGCTGGATGTCGTGGGGATGCATCCCGATCGTCGGCTCGTCGAAGATGTAGGTCACGTCGGTTAGCGACGACCCGAGATGCCCGACCATCTTGACGCGCTGCGCCTCGCCACCGGACACGGTGCCCGACGGGCGGTCGAGGGAGAGGTAGCCCAGCCCGATCTCCACAAACGAGTCGAGGGTCTGCTGCAGGGCCGACAGCAGCGGCCCAACGGACGGTTCGTCCAGACGCCGCGCCCAGTCTGCGAGGTCGCTGATCTGCATCGCGCAGGCGTCAGCGATGTTTATCCCCTTGATCTTCGACGACAGAGCGGCCCCGCTGAGCCGGGTGCCGGCGCAGTCGGGGCAGGCGGTGAAGGTCACCGCCCGCTCCACGAAGGCGCGGACGTGCGGCTGCAGCGCGTCGACGTCCTTCGAGAGGAAGGACTTCTGGATTCTCGGGATCAAACCTTCGTACGTCAGGTTGATGTTGTCGACCTTGATCTTGGTGGGCTCCTTGTGGAGCAAATCGTGGAGCTCGGTCTTGGTGTACTTACGGATTGGCTTGTCGGGGTCGAGGAAGCCGGAGCCGCTGAAGATACGGCCGAACCAGCCGTCGACACTGTAGCCAGGGATCGTGAGCGCACCCTCGTTGAGCGACTTGCTGTCGTCGAACAGCTGAGACAGGTCGAAGTCGGTGACCGAGCCCCGACCCTCGCAGCGCGGACACATGCCGCCCGTCCGGCTGAAGGTCTGTCTCACGGTCTTGGCGGCACCGCGTTCGATCGTGATCGCTCCGCTCGCCCGGACCGAGGGGACGTTGAAGGAGAATGCGTTGGGCGAGCCGATGTGGGGCTGCCCGAGTCGGCTGAAGAGGATGCGCAGCATCGCGTTGGCGTCGGTGGCGGTGCCGACCGTGGAGCGGGCGTCGGAACCCATCCGCTGCTGGTCGACGATGATCGCGGTTGTCAGCCCTTCGAGTATGTCCACCTCGGGCCGTGCCAGGGTCGGCATGAAGCCCTGCACGAAGGCGCTGTAAGTCTCGTTGATCAGCCGCTGCGACTCCGCGGCGATCGTGCCGAACACCAGCGAGCTCTTGCCCGAGCCGGAGACGCCGGTGAACA
>DATKSR010000082.1:0-4425 GCA_035531555.1 Candidatus Dormiibacterota bacterium | reverse complement strand
CAGCCCCACCTAGAGGAGACCAGAAGATGGTAGGCACAACGACACCGGACGAGGAGGCCCGCAGTTGGGCCGCGAACCTCGAGGCGGCCCCTGGGGTGATGCGCTCAGACCTTGAGGTGATGGTGATCGAGGAGACCGGCCACAACCGGCCGCAGGCGCACGCGGCCGTTCTCGACGCGACCGAGGACCGACCCGATGGCAGCTGGCAGGTCAAGGGCCGCCTGGCCCTCGAGGAGGCAGCGGCAAGGGCCGGTGGCCGACAGGTCACCAGGCCCCAACCGCAGGAGAGGAGATCTGCAAATGACAGACACTGACAAGACGCTACAGGAGGTGGCCCGCCGACTGGCTCGCACATTCGAGGCGGCCTGGCCGCAACTTACGGGTGGCCGGTGATGCCTGAACGCCGAGACATTCGTCCCGAGGAGATGGCAGTCATCGCGGAGCTGGCCATGGCCACCCCCGACCTGGTAGCGGCCAAGGATCGAATTCTGGGGGCACTCGCGGTGGCCCACGCACCCGCCGCAGGCAGCGGTCGGCTGGCGTGGGCCCCGGCCCTGGAGCCCAAGACGTTCAAGGAGCTCATGGAGGCCGTCCGGCTGGGGGTGCTGAATCCGGGGCAGGCAAGGAGGTTCCTCAACATCCCCCAGGCTGAGCCCGGGATGCTGGTACGCTTGGCCCGCCTACGGTGGCAGCGAGGCGGTATCTTCTAGCGGAAGTGGATCGTAGCGACCCGTCCGCAAGCCAGCCGGTCTCTCTGGTGGAGGCCGCAGCATATCTGGGGGTGACGCTCAGCTCGCTGCGCCACCATCTCATCAGTGCGGGCCACCCGCCCAAGGTGAGGGAGGGTGGCCGAGCCTTCTTGACCATCCCGATCGAGGAGGCGGACGCGATCCTTCGCAAGCGGCGGGAGGTGGCCGAGCGGGCCCAGACCCTGCCCGGCTGGTCGGCGGACCAGGTCGGGCGGGCGCTGGGGATCCGCACCGATACGGTCCATCGTCTCCACCAGTTGGGCAAGCTGCCTGCTGAGTACCGGGTCGAGGGCATGGGGAACCGCAAGTGGCGGTGGAAGCCGGAGACCGTCCGCGCCTACGCGCGGCGGGTGCATCGAACGCTTGCGGAGGCGGACGGGCTCCCCATAGCGGAGGCCGATGCGATCGTCCGCGAGCGGCGGCGGCTGGCGGGCGGGGTGGGGGAGCTGCCCGGGTGGCCGGCGGCCAAGGTGGCCGAGGTGCTGGGCATCCGCTTGGCCACTGTGTACCGTCTGCGGGAGCTGGGCAAGCTGCCCGCCGCCCATGAGATGCAGGCCATCGGCGGGCGCAAGTGGCGGTGGGAGCCGGAGACCGTGCGGTCCTACGCCAGGCGGGTGGGGCGAACGCTTGCGGAGTAGCCTGTCCGTGATTCGGGGGGGACGGGTGCAAGCGATCTGCCGGAGCGCCCGGGCACCGGTCGGCCCACCGACCACGCGGCGCTGGCCTTCTTCACGATGGTGGGCTGTGCGCCACCCTGGCCGTACCAGTCCGGACCGTCCCAAATGGGGGCATCTGCCAGGTGGCCTCGGCCGAGATCGGGCGGGGCAACTGAGGGAGCGGCCCCAAAGGAAATCGTTCGGGACGGCGACCGATCTAGGGTTATATGCCTTCCATGGCGCCCGGGCCGCCGGGCCGCCGGGCCGCCGGGCCAAGGGTGGCCGATGTTACAGATTCGTGCAAAGGCGTTCTCAGCTCGCTCTCAGGAAGTACAATGCCTGCCGGCCAGCCTGTCGAGCTGGTTAGCGTAGATGGGGGAGGCTGGGCATGACTCGCACTCTGAAGGTCTTGACCGGATGTGGAGGTTTGGTAGGTCTGCTCGTTGTCCTCGGTGTAATCGGTGCACTTACAACTCCTACCACACATTCCAAGACCAATGCTAAAAGCGTACCCAGCAGTTCAGCCACGGCGTCGGCTACCCCGACAGCTACCGCCACTCCGACCCCCAGTCCGACGGCGACTCCGACCCCCACTCCAACGCCACTCACAGCCGCCCAGAATGAGGCTGCATATAAGGCTGCATGTACGACTTCGATGTCGTACGGGCAACTGTCGAGTCCCAATGTTGTTCTGGGAACCTGTGTGACCAGCCAAGCCCAGATATTCCAATTCGACTCTATCACTGGTCCTAGCGCGATGCTCGTAGCGGTGACCAATGATGGCTACGGCCTTTGGTCTGATCATGTTGAGCTACTACTGCACAATGCGGCAGCGGGGCAGAGCCTAGTTGAGAATGATGTTGTGCAGTTCTGGGGAACAATCGCGTCACCTGACACGTACACCACGCAACAAGGTGGCACCGACACAATCCCGGCGATCAAAGTGAAGTACATCACCTTGATTTCCGCTGCTGGTTCCTGAACCGACCAGCTATTGTAGGAGTGATGTGAACGCAAAGCGTTCACCTTGCCATCTTCGTTTTCACGAAGATGGCTGCTATCGTAATGCCGGCCATTCGTCCGGGCATGACGCTCGGATCGACCAGGAGGCCATCCGGAACTTTGGGGTAGCCACCTGCAAGAGTCAGCGGTCCAAGGCACCTCAAATCGAGCCGTGTGGTCGTGGTTCTGGTCCTAGGTGGGATCCAGATGGGCCACCACGGCGACCGATCTAGGATTATATGCGTTCCATGGCCCCGTACCTTCCCTTGGCGACACTCCGAATGTGAGTATTCGCGAAGTTAACCGCCGTGATCTCCTGTTGCTTGTCACTCGCAAAGATGGAAGGCTTGGCGAAGCCGACCCAGCCGCACCTGCATGCGATCCGGCAGTTGTGGCAAACGATCGCTCGGGATGAGTCAGGCCACTTCCCCAGCCCAACCGTCCAAGAGAGCAGGGCTCGGCTGGCCGCGTTCTACCCAGTTCTGTGCAAGATCCAAAATCTTGGCCGCCTGAATAGCTCCTGCGATCAGTGCCGGTCGCGGCGGATCGTGGATCGAGTGCTTTGGCGGGGGCCGCTCTGACTTTAGGTGCCAGTCGAATGCTTCATCACCCCGTCACGGCTTGGTGATGCCAAAGACGAGCTCAGGGAGTTCTAATATTCTCCGCAGTGAGTCAGCTCGACCTGAAGCCGAGGGCTCGCCAGAGGAACCCAAATGGACGATCCCACTCGCGAAGAGCAACCCCCAAGCCAGGCGCAACCAACTCAGGGGCCTCTCACTCAAGCGCCGGCCGCCTTCGCTACCGTAGGGCAGCAAGGCAACGGCCTCGCCGTGGCTGGCTTTGTTCTCGGTATCACGAGCGTGATCTTCTGCTGGTGGGGCATCTTCGCCCTAGTTCAGGTAATCCTCGCCATCACATTCAGCGCAATCGGGCGTGGTCATGCCAAACAGGGAGCCCCCCACCGGGGTCTCGCTACAGCTGGTCTGGTTCTCGGGATCATTGGCGCTGTCCTCTACCTGATGATTGGGCTCTTGAGCTTCGGAGCTGGCTTTTTCATTTGAAGCTCCCAATGGCCAGAAACCTCCTCGTCCTACTCGCGAGCCTCGGACTCCTGGTTGTGGGCTGCAGCTCAACCCCAGCTGCAGCTACCCAGACCACTCCTCCAACTCAGGCACCGGCCCAGCAGAGCACTCCAACACCGACCCCCACGCCGAATCCCCTCATCCTGGCGCCGGCCACAACCGCCTCGTCGGTAGGGGTCTGCACTGAACAAATGAGTTTCGGTGCTGACGGCAATGCCAATCCCATCCTGTGCTCCGACGGGGCGGTCAACACGCTCGCGTGGACCTACTTCGATCAAGCGTATCCGGACATCTTTGCCATCGGTGCGTATGCCACCGCAAGCCAGGTTCAACAGGCGGTAACCGCGATGGAGGCCAACGGGACGATCCCGACCGAGGAGAGTGCCTACTGCCTGGCCAAAGCCTACTTTGGCTGGCAATTCGGGATATCGCTCGACCCGGCAAACCAAACCGGCGTGAGTTCTAGCTGCGCCCAGGACATCCAGTACTTTCCGTGACCGAGCCTCCGGACGGAATGGCCAACTCGGGACCAGACGTCCCTTCAGACCCAGTACGCGTAGCCTTCCAAGAGCTCGAAGACCTGGGCTCAATCGACGCGATCGAGGAGCGCCTCACGCATTGGCGTAGTGGCGCCACGCCGGGAGATCGACAGAATTGCGTGCTGGCTCGCTACCTCCAGTGGAGGCTGGCACTATCTACTCCTGGTGACGTGGACGACGAGCATGCACAGATCAGCGGCAGACCACGAGTTGAGCTACCTCGCCAGGTACTGACCTTTCAAGGGGGCTTATATACTTGACACAGGGCCATTGGTTAGGTATCCTTTGTTTGTGAGGACTTTGGAGGCTTCGGCGGAGGCGGTTTCTGTTCCTGGGCAGCCCGCTTCAGGCGACGGTGGACAGCCGGTGGGAACAAATGCTTCGCAAGCTCGTCGCT
>DATKSR010000081.1:0-5796 GCA_035531555.1 Candidatus Dormiibacterota bacterium | reverse complement strand
CTGGACACGCGGGTAGCCACGGAGGTCCCCAGCGACGTGCTTGCAACTGGGGATCAGTCACGAGTCGCTGCCTTTGTGCAAGCCCGTAGACTCGACGTCGAGCAGGGTTTCAGGCTCGACGTCCCCGCACTGGTGCCTCCCACGCTTTTCAAGCCAGTCATGTCGCGCGAGCAACTCCTCGTGTGGGCGGATGCCGACCAGGCCCTCCAGCGAGCGACTGTGGTTGTCGTGGTCGGGTACTCCTTCGGGATCGCAGACGAACACTTTAACGATCTACTGCGAAAGTGCAATCCCCTCAGTCGCATTGTTGTCGTCAATCCCGACCCGGGAGCCCCGATCGATGCTGCGTGTCGGCTCTTGCGGCTTGACAGGGACCAACTCAAACCCATCCCAGGTCCTCTACCGATGCGAGGCAGTGGGCGCCTGATATACGTGAAAGCCCGAGCCGAGGACATTGATCGAGCCTTGCTGGATCTGATGGACACAGCCGCACTTGCCTAACCAGCCCGCACGGTGGGTGCGACCTTTCACCAAAGCCGTCGCGGGGCACCAGCCTGCGGTCGATCCAGCCGTGGCCCTCGAGCCAACCTGGCCGCCTTAGAACAATGGCTGGAGCATCGGCTTGAGATCTACGGTGACGCTGCCGCGATTCATGGGGTGTTGGTCAACATCTTCTCCAGTTGTATGGAGCACCCCGGACTGCTAGGCACCCGCAGATGCGCTTATCCCAGCGAGCTCCCGCTGCCCACACGAGAACCCGGTCGAATCTGGGACGCGACGAAACCCCACGTCGCCAACTCACCTCCCCAGAAACGGCCGTCCGTGTCTCCCGCGCCACGAGCTCATGCGGATCCGCTCCTCCGACCTAGTGTTAAACACGGCCGCGCCTTGGAAGCCGGCTGAACAGCCCCGGGGGGTCCCAAAGTGACTCTAGGCAGGTATAGTCCTGGATAACCGAGGCGCTGGGAGGTGTTGGCCATGAGTTCTGTGCCCGGAAGCAAGGCGGGGCAGCCGTTCAATTGGAAAGGCAAGTGGGGCAATTGCCAGGTTGATGTAGTATCAGGAAGGATGGCTTGCATAACCCACAAGTTGGCCAAGAACCCCAATGCTGCGTTTCTACGGCTAACGCCGTGCGTACTCAAGAGGAAGCAGTGGTCAATCCTACAAGCTCAAGTTCCAAACCAGTGGTACGGCTAAGCGACAAGCACTGGCTGGCACTCTAGGATCGCTGTGCAAGGCCTATGTGCAACACCTCCAGGCCGGCGGAGTGCCGTAAACCCAGACTTGGGCATCTCCTCCTGGTAACTTGAGCCTGCGAGTTTGGCTGTAGGTGCCGAGAACCCCAGCTGTCAATTCGACCTTCACGCCTGGACGACTTCGGTGGGCTGCTCAGCCCAGCTCGCGGTGGGGCCACCAATCCGCCCAAGTCTCTACAAAACTCGGGGCGGTTCAGGCAGTTGTCCCGGCCCTAACGACAGGACCTGGCCCACGCGACTCAGGGCAGTAAACAGCTGCGTTGCTCCCAGGCTGCCTTGAGACACGCTGCCGCGACCGGCGCCATCCGCCCATCGTTCACGAATGCCGTGACCACCGACTCAGTGAATGGGTGCCCAACCAGCTGGTCCCCCTCGGCGACCGCAGCGACACTTCCCTCAAAGTTGAGATTCAGCGTGGGAAACCACCGGCGAAATAGGTCATCCTCAAATACGGCAACAGTCATCATGTCACACCAAAGGGTAAGTGGATCGATCCCCATCCCGAGGCACCAGATCTGTAAGCGCCGCTCATTCAAAGCGGCATCAAACCCGGCGAGCGGCCCTTGGGTCAGCCAGTCCGTGCTCACTGCCGTATCGCCCGCCGCATCTGAAAGGGACAGCAACTCCTCTCCATACTCTCTGGCAATGTTACGCACGAGACTGCAGTCTCTCTCGAGATCCACTGATGACCTTGATCCAGGCTGAAGTAAACCGGCGGGAAGCAAGTGCAGCATTCCGCCAGCGCTGGCTACGCGCGTTACATCCCGATCATGCAGATAAAATGTCACACTTTCGGGGGTACGCCTCAGCGTCAAGGTGCTAATTCCGAGAGGAACGGGACGATCCGCCAAGTCGAAGGGATCGGGTCTGCGGCCTGACGCGCCCGGGATCAGGCGCCGGACCTTGGCAGGTCGCCCACGGATGGCGGACCAACGGTGCCCCGTTTCGTCCCTAGCGCGCTGCGCATACTGATGCGCCTGCCCTTCACAGATGTCAAAGTAGTCATTGAAACGAGCCAATTCGAACGAAAGTTGGGGCTGAGCGCCTCGGAGATTGGCAGACGTCAATCGGTAGCTCAATCCATCGTGGAATTGCTCGCGCGAAGGGTGGCAAATCTGTTCATATGCAGTGCTGTAGCTTCGATATCGTCGACCACTTGCGGTTAGTGGGAAAATGGACTGATCGGGCCAGAAGGGGCTCGAGGCCCACGACTCGCAACGCGTGGGAGTGAAGCGGACGTCCGCTTTTGTGACGGGGAACGCCAGCCTTGGGATCCAGTCCGGGATCGTGAAGAAGTTCGTGTCAAGGTAGCGAAAGGAGGCGGCAGAGGCCCAACGCGCTTGCCACGCGGTGGCTGCTGACGCGGTTAGCGCGGAGCGCTCGTGCTCAAGATACGAGCGGACCTCAGCAAAGGCAGCTCCTGAGGTGGTCGCCTGATCCACGGTGGTCGTCGTGCGTCCCCTTCGAGACGCCACCCAGGTGACTGCCACGCCAACTATCGTCGCAACCGAGGCCGCGACAGTCCACATCCCGAGAGTCATAACCTCTGGAACCCAGTGTGGGTCGCAGCGTGCCCAATGTCAAGCAAGGTCGGCGACGTGTTTGCCGGTAAGCCTTTTTGTCCACCCTGGCCGGGCGTGACTTTGCCCGCCCACGCCCGGCCCTGATGATCCTCTGGCTCCATACTGTTTCGGAGCCTGGGCACCCGCCTTGGACGGCCAGCGGTCGGAGTAGGAGGCACTCAGGGACACGCCCTTCGCATCGTCATGTCTCGGAGCAGTCTCAAAGGCCAACCTCCAGGCCCCAGCCTTGGTCGTCGCCGGCACGTATCCTTTTCGGAGAGGCGTTACGTGGTCGACGTCGACCTTGTGCCAAGTAGGACGTCCATTCGGCTGGCAGCTTCCAGTTTGAGGCCCGGCAGCGTGGACGCGTAGGTGTCAGCTGTCAGTCCGATCTGACTGTGGCCCAGCACGGTGCTCACGGTTTTCAGATCGACCCCAGCGCCAAGCATCAATGTGGCCGCGGAGTGCCGGAGCGTGTGAAACGTCCTCTGGGGCACCCGCTCTGCCTCGAGCAACCGGTGGAATGTGTGGGTCAGGGCAGGTCCGTTCCGAGGGGACCCCACCGCCGTCGTGAACGCCAAGCCCTCTATCGTCTCGTGCCAGAGTTCTCCAGCGCGGATCCGGTCGGCATCTTGCTCGGATCGCCGGCGTGCCACGGCATCCCTAACGAAGTCTGGCATTGGCAGAGTCCGCCGACTGCGGGCTGTCTTGGGCTCGACCAACGAGTACACTCCCTGGACTAGCTGTAGCGCCATCTGGACACGAACTGTGGAACCGTCCAGGTCGATGTCTCGCCAACGCACCCCCAGGACCTCGCCCTGACGAAGCCCCAATCCAAGAGCAAGGGCGACGACGGCTTCGAGGCCGAACGCACTTGCTCCCCGGAGGATCCGCGAGCACTCATCGGGCGTGAACGGCTCGATCAACCGGTCCGGGAGCCTCGGCGGGTGCGCCAGGCTGGCCACGTTGCGCGCAATGAGTTCCCCGCGAACAGCATCGCCCAGAGCTGTGCGCAGCACGGCTCGAATGTGATTCACCGTTCGCGGAGCCAGTCCCGAACTCGCCTTCGCTGAGAGGAGAGCTTGAACCTTCGGAACTGTCAGCCTGTCCAGGTGCACCCGTCCCAGCTCCGGGATCATGTGCTGCGTCACTAGCTCTCGATAGCGCTCCCATGTTCGTGGTCGCAGACTCAGCCGCTGGGTGGCTAACCAGTCAGTGAGGTACACCGCCACGGTCTGCCGTGTCTCAATTCCGCCCATGCCATTAGTCATCTCGCGGGTCAGCTCCCTGAGCCGTCTCTGGACTTCGGCACGGGTCTTGCCGTAGCAACTGCGGCGGACGAGCCGACCTCCGACCGAGACGGCGGCGCGCCCTTCCCATCGGCCGTCGCTGCGGCGTCGGATTGAGCCCTCTTGGTTCCCGCGCCTACCCATTTCCCATCCCGCCGCGGACGACGGCGGACCGGCCCGCCAGGTCAGCGTCAATGCCGCGTCGCACATAGTCTTCGACCGCGAACCGGGGAACCCTCGTGAGACGCCCCAGCTTCATGATGGGTAGCTCTCCTCGCTGGATCATTCCATAGACATAGGTCCGCCCGCAGCCCAAGAGTGAGGCGACCTCATTGACGTTCAGAAGAAGCCTCTGGGTCACGTCCGATCAGCCACATCGAAACTGGCGTCCGGGTCGTTGGCGGTGGTCGCCATCCCGAATCCATCCCTTCTTGGGCCGCCAACTTCCCACCCCCCAGCGACCTCGATGCGCTGCCGACGCTTACGAGCCACGATATTGGCGAAGTCCTCGCCCTTACGGTCGAGATAGCTGGGGACCCCGGGCACCGTCCTGGCAAGGGCCGCGCCGAGGCCAGGTGCCGCCCCCAGAGCGGCAAGGCTGGAGGCGTAGCCAACCAGTCCCCGGATTATCCGCAGCTCGTCCGCCGACCGGACCAGCTCACGCACCAGCGTCGTCGTTGGCGTGCCGATCACGGCTTGTCGGACGACGCCCCACTCCGCGGCTTCGGGCCAACGGGCCCGGTTCGAATCGGCGGTAGGGGTGCGCAGCGATAGCCACTGGGTCGCGTAGTGCCAGAGCTCCTGGCGACTCGCGAGCGCCTCGACGGGCGTCGAGCACCCCAACGAGACCAGGGAGCGGCGGCGGAACTGGAACTCGACCCGCCACACCGGCTGGTCCGGGTCCCGGTCCGACCACAGGACCTTGGGCCACTCGGACCCACGGACGCTCAGCTCCAGCGTCTTGTCGTAGCAGCGGGCCATCAGGTCGCCGCCGCCGAAGACGAAGCCGCTGGCCCTGCGTCCCCGCAAGTGGGCCTGGTCGTAAACCGGCACCGAGTAGGTTCGCCGACGAACGGCCCGGCAGTGGAACTTGTCGAAGTCCTCCACGGCGGGCAACCACCCCCGGGTGTCGCAGTAGAGGTCGAGACGGGAGATCCCGAGCACCGGGTCGTCCCGCATCACGTTGGCGGCCAGCCACTCAGATATCTCAGCCAGGGCCTGGTCCGCCCCGCGGGAGTGGAGGTAGGCCGAGTGGGCCTGGATAAAGACCGGCGGGAACGGGGCCGGCGCCCCGATCGCCACCTCGATGTTGGGAGAGCTGGCCCAGAACGGATAGCTCCGCCAGCCGTGGGGCCGGAGCGCGACCGATAGGGACTGCTCCCCCCAGGTGACGACCTGAGACTCCTTGGAGTGCTGAGCCTCTTGCTTGAGCGCCTCGAGGAAGACCAGCAGCCCATCCTGCAGCTCCCCACGGACGGAGCAGTGGAGCGTGTCGACCCCAGCGCTCAGGATCTTCAGCTTTCCCATTACGATGGGTCCGAGAGCTCATCTGAAGTGGGGAGTGTATTTTCCCACCACTGTGTGACAGGGCCAGTGGTGGGCGAGACTCCCCTGGAACCCCACCTTGCCAGCAGCAGCTCCCGGCTCTCTTCGACGGAACAGTCGACGGCTTGGAACTCCTCCACTGTC
>DATKSR010000080.1:0-13418 GCA_035531555.1 Candidatus Dormiibacterota bacterium | reverse complement strand
ACCACCGGCGCAGTCTCTCACACAGGTGGCTCTCGTGACGCCCTGGCCAGGGGCCAGGTATTTCAGTCCGCGGGCCGGCTGGACCCGCCTGCCGCTCCCCTCCCCCAGCCGCGGTCCCAGATAAGTTGCGGCGGGTGGGGGGAGGGATATGGCTCGGTCTGGACGGACGATGGTTGCCCCGGTGGACTGGCCAGCATAGGGGCGCGATCATGACGTGGGAGGGGATGTTCAGTGCGCTTCACGTTGAGCAAGGGCCTCGCTAGCAACCCACCGCATAACTGACTCTTAGGATGTCCGGGGCACCGGTCGCGGCTGCGCACCGCTCGAACCCCTGTCGGGCTTGCGAGGGGACGTGTACTGGGCCGGTCGGAAATTGCGGCAGCTGTCCACGGACGACATCCTCGGCCATCACCGGGCACTCGTGACCTTGAGGAGTTGATCAAAGACGGTCAGGAGGTCCTGTGGGACCTCGTCCCGCGCAACGAGACTTCCGGCAAGGGCTGGCAAGAGCGCAGACTTGCCCGTCGGCGGGTCTGAAGAACCCACTGCGATCGCATCGTGAAGGCGGGAGCTGAACTTTCCGGCCTGGCGGAGCGAGCCCACGTCCGACGAAGTCCAAGCGAGGCCGTTCGAGCGTGGCCATTGATCGTTGGCGACTACAGCCCACTGGGCATCCTCGAATAGATCCTCGATCTCATTGGGATTGCCAAGCAGGTACATGCGACTCGGCTCAACACCGGCTGCTAGAAGTTTCTCTGGGCTAAACGTGCGCTGTCTCGTAGAGTCGCGGTCCACGATAAATCGCACCTCGCGACCTTGCTGCGCTAGGTACTTGCAGAAGGCAAGCGCCCCCGAGTTCCCTCCGGCGGGGACGATGGCAATGCCAGCCGCCTGAAGACTTAGCCCTGTGGCTGTACGGAAGAGGAGTGGGAGCGCCTGTTGCTCGGTCATGCCTTCAACGCCCACAAAGCATCGTTCATGAAGAAGGACGCTATTGCGCAAACCCATCGAGGTGGCAATGTTCAACAGGTAGCGGTTGACCTCGCCGTGTTCGGAGCTAAACAGGCGTCTCACGATGGTGCGCTCCGACTCTAGTTGAACATGCACGACATCTTCGACAGCAATCTTGTCAATCAGGTTCAGCGAGTGTGTTGCCATGATCACGCGCACACCTGGTATCTCACATTGGTGCCGGACTAGGTCGACGAGATCCCTCTGGTGACTGTAGTCGAGATGGGTGTCGGGCTCGTCGTATGCAACGATTACGCTGCGGCCGTCAGGCTCGCCGCGCCGTAGAAGTAACCTTGCCCATTCCCACGCGGCGAGACTGATCCGGCGGCGTGTTCCAGCGCCGGAGGCGGCTAGGCCGACCGACGGCCCGTCGGGTCTCGAGAGCGAGAGGTGCACGCCTCCGAAGCCCTCTTTGAATGACACTGAGGGGTCAACGATCAGTGCCTTGAGCTCTGGGCAGCGCCCGACTATGTGTTCTCGCAGGTCCTCTGCCTGGGCCTTGAGCAGGTCACGGACTTTGGCTTCTGCCTCACGAACTGGTCCTACGATCGAGGCATCTTCGAGGCTTCTCGCGTAGGCCTCCTGGAGCACCTGGCGAATCTCGATCTCGGGGTCTGGCTCGGCCGTTGAGGCGAAGGAAATGAATCTCGGCAGGTTGTCTTCAAGTTTGGGTGGCATGGGCATCCACACGTCCTCGTGCCCCTGGTTAGCGGCGAGAGCGAGGAGCGGTACCAAGTACGATTCCTTTCGGTTCGCCGGACCGACCGGCATCGCTCCTAGTTCGGCGAGGGTCTGTTTGAGGTCGTCCAGTCCGAGTTTGTCCAGGCCGCGGAGGCGTTCATCGGCGGGGGCGCTCATGACTATCTCAAGGCTTGGAGACGCGCCGCCCTCTTGCTGACGGCGGCGAATAGATACGTCGAGAGGGAGCTCGAAGCTCTTGCTCTCTTCGTCACTGAGGCGGGCTCGACCCTCGACCGAACATTCGCGGCTGTGTCTGGTGCTTGTCCCGTCCAACGCAGTGGCGTCTGAAACGGCGGAGGTAAAGTCATCCTGAGCAATAGGCTTGCCCACGAGAAGAAAATTCAGGGCGAGCAAAAGGGAACTCTTCCCTCCATCGTTGGCCCCGGTCAGTATGGTTGGCTTTGCAAGTGGAACCCAATCAACCCCGGCGAGACACCTTAGTCCACTTACACGGAACGCCCGAAGCTCCATTTGTTCGCTCCTCTTGAGATCGCGCAGGAGGCCAGCACGCGTTACATTCTCCATTACCGGGGCGAGGCTAGGCCATGGCTTGAAGGATAGGTGTGCTGGTCGAGCGCGTCGCATCTGCGTCTAGACTGACACATCTGCCTGCCAGCCTCGGCTGGGGCGTGATCTGTGCGGTGATTCCCGGCCGGACCGTGCCACGCAAGCGCAAACTGGCCGGCCGCGGAGATGGCGTGTCCGTGGCCCCAGGGGCCCACTCCACGGCCCGCGGCTGTAGCATCTGGGCCAAATTCGCTCCGGTCAACCTCCCTGCTGTTCGGCACACGTACGTGGACCCGCTGGGCGCCAGTCCCCTCGAGAGAGGGCGCATCTCCAACGGTTGCCCTCCAGGGCGGCATGTGGCATGATACATGAGTGAATGAGGCCAGTACAGAAATTCCCCGGGGCACATTGGTCACTGTGGCTGAGGCGGCTCGGTTGGTGAGCTTCCCAGAACGGACTCTGCGGCGATGGATCAGACAGGGGTTCATCCGCCAGTACTGGTGGCCGGCGGGGAGCAACCTACATGGCCCCAGGGTCGTCTTGGAGGATGTGAAGTTGCTGCGACCGCCCCCGATACGGTCTACGACCGAGGACTACGGAACCTTCGACTTCCTTCTGAATCGTCCCGTCCGAGGCTCCGTGGAGGTGCTCGACGCGGAGAGCGGCGTTGTGATTGGTCCTGCACTCGTTCGAGAGGGAACAGTGCTGGAGCTGGCCGCGCCGCACCCCGATGGGCTGCTGGTGGTAGCCGGTAAGACCGTCTACAAGGTCGCACCTTCGCACAAGAGGCCCCAGGGTAGATTGCTATTCACCGCCACTCTCGCCACTGAAAGGGACCGCCCCCTTGCACTCGGAGACGATGATCCCCGGTGGCAGGAGGTGGCATGGCCATGACCCGGACCTCGGCAGACAACGGTAGATGCTGACCGCAGAGTGCTCCCCTACTGGTGCCGCGCCGCCGGACGCATCGCCTAGGCACCGGCGATCCGAGGCCATCACTGATCCCTGTGGAGGAGCCTGCTTGCCCGCGCGACGAGTGCACCCCTCCAGCCCGGCCGGCTCTGACTCAACGAGCCCTGACCTGGTCTTGCACCGTAAACCGGCTATGGCGATCGGGGTCCGTCGGCTACGGTCCACGACCTGGCACCTATGCACGTCCATTCGGAAGCATTCGGTGGAAGAAGCGTCTTGCCAGAGTTGGAACAAGCGGTGCTGGCCGAGGGCGGGCCCGACCGCAGATCGGCACGGGCAGCCTCCAGAGAACTGCGAACTAGGGCTAGCTTTCAGATTGGTTTCCGACGATGCGCTCGGCCAACTAGCGTTGGGGCTACTGCATGGCAGCCGGGCAGGGTAGCATGAGCGCCCAGAGCATCGCCAACCCAATAATCTGCTCCCCTTACGACCCGCCCGGCGAGCACTTCGAGCTAGGCCTCCACGGCCCTACGGGGAAGCTTCTGTCGGGACGTCGTCCGAGCGAGTCGTTCATTCCGGTCCCGCTCCCGAAGAAGGGCCGCAAGGAATCGGTTCAGGAGGCGCTAGACTTCGATGCCACCGGTGAGCGTAGAGAGCGCAACACCTTCGTCAACGATGTGCGCTTTGAGGTTGACCGCTGGCGGGCCCGCAACTATCCGGGCGTCACCCCGATCACCCGCAAGTTGCTCAACTACTGGTCGGCCCGCCCACCAGGACGGGAGGAGCCTGTCTTCTTCTGTCAACGGGAAGCCGTCGAGACCGCTATCTATCTTGCCGAAGTGGCTGGTCGCCACGGGGAACGGGATTTCCGAGACCTCCTTCTGACCCACAACGACCAGCACAACGGGGGCTTGCCTAGGGTTGGGCTCAAAATGGCGACTGGCACCGGTAAGACAGTTGTAATGGCGATGCTCATCGCCTGGCAGACCCTGAACAAAGTGATGACCCCGAGCGACGCTCGCTTCGCAAAGAGGTTTCTCGTCGTGACGCCAGGCATCACGATCCGTGATCGGCTACGGGTATTGCATCCCGAGGAGGAGACCAACTACTACCGGGAGCGGGATCTAGTCCCTGCGGATCTATGGGAGGCGCTCCTCCAAGCCCAGATTGAGGTTACCAACTACCACACGTTCTTGCTCCGCGACGCCAAGGAAATTCAGGGGGTTGCATCCAACACGCGCAAGCTGCTGCTGGCCGGCAAGGCGACGGACCCCTTCCGGGAGACACCCGACCGGATGGTGGCCCGGGTGCTGCGGGACCTCGGAGGCCGTGGCAAGGGGGAGATCTTAGTCCTCAACGATGAGGCGCACCACTGCTACCAGGACCGGCCTCTCGAGGAGAGCGACGAGGCGGACTCGGAAGCCCGCGAGCGGAACCAAGGAGCTCGGGTCTGGTTCCGCGGACTCCAGACGATCCGGCGCCGAGTGGGGATCAAGACGATCTACGACCTCTCCGCCACGCCGTTCTACCTGCAGGGCTCGGGCTACAACGAGGGCTACATCTTCCCTTGGGTGGTGAGCGACTTCTCACTCATGGACGCTATTGAGTCGGGCATCGTCAAGGTTCCCCGCGTACCCGTCGACGACGATGCGGCGGGCGAACGCGTCACCTACCTTCGCCTGTGGGACTACATTGGCGACAAACTCCCAAAGCGCCAGTCCAAGACGATCGATCCCGAAACCTCATGGGTCCCTCCAGAGGCGCTTGAGGGCGCCCTCCATAGCCTCTACCGCAGCTACGAAGCCGCCTTTGCCCGCTATGAGGAGGAGCTGGCTAGCCACGGGGAACCACCGCCAGTCTTCATCGTCATTTGCCCTAACACGGTGGTCTCCAAGCTCGCCTATGAGTGGATCGCCGGCTGTGAGGTGGACCTGCCCGACGCTGCAGTCGCCCTCCGAGCCGGAGAACTCCCGTTGCTGTCAAACGTGGAGAACGGACGGTGGGCAAGCCGGCAACGGACCGTGCTCATCGACTCCGCTCAGCTCGAGTCCGGGGACGCCATGTCCGCCGAGTTCAAGAAGGCGGCTGCCCGCGAGGTGGCGGTGTTCAAGGCTGAGTACCGCCGTCGCAACCCAGGAGCGGATGTTGAGAAGCTCACCGACGAGGACCTGCTGCGAGAAGTTATGAATACGGTCGGCAAGCCTGGCAAGCTCGGAGAGCAAGTCCGCTGCGTCGTGTCAGTCTCAATGCTAACCGAGGGATGGGACGCCAACACCGTCACCCACATCCTGGGCATCCGCCGTTTTGGCAGTCAATTGCTCTGTGAGCAGGTCGTCGGACGAGGGCTGCGCCGACGTAGCTATGCCGCGAACGAGGAAGGGCGCCTTGAACCAGAGTACGCTGAGGTCTACGGCGTACCATTCGCCTTCATCCCGACAGACCGGACGGTTACCCCTGTTCCGCCCCGGCCGCCGGCGGTCATAGTCGAGGCGCTCGCCGACCGCGAGGATCTGCGTATATCGTTCCCCAAGCTCGACGGCTACCGGGTCGAGATGCCAGACGAGCGGCTGTTCGTTGAATTCGGCCCCAGGTCGCACCTGCAGGTTGACCAGTCTTTGGTGGCCCTTTGGACCAAGACCGAAGGCATTGTCGGGGAAGCCGCCGAGCAGGATTTAGAGCGCTTCCGCCACGCGCGGCCGCAGGAGGTAGCCTACCGCATCGCCCGTACCCTCCTCCGACGCTTCTACGCAGCCCACGATGGAGTCGAACGTCCCTGGCTGTTCCCCCGCCTTGTGGACATTGCCCGAGAGTGGCTCCTCACCTGTGTCGAGTACGACGGCAGCGCCACCGTCGGAATGCTACTGCTTGCTGAAGGAACGAACAGGGCCGCTGAGAAGGTATTCGGGGCGATAGTGGCCCAGGAGGGCAGACGGCCAGAGATCCTCCAGCCGATTCTGCGCCGCTTCGACCCCGAGGGCTCCACCGACGACGTCTCCTTCGCCACCCGCAAGGTGGTGATTGAGGCGACCAAGTCGCATGTCAATCGCGTGGTGCTCGATGGGCCCAAGGGCAACAGCTGGGAGGAGCGGATGGCCGGCCTGCTACAGCGACATCCACTGGTCACTTCCTATGTGAAGAACGATCACCTTGGCTTCGGCATCCCCTACGTGCATGCGGGCCAGACTCACGAGTACCGGCCTGACTTCCTCGTTCGGCTTCAAACCGAGCCGGGCGACCTCAACCGCACCCTGATCGTGGAGGTCTCCGGGGGACTCAAAGCCCCAGGTCCGACCTCCGAGAAGGCTCACACTGCCCGCTATCAGTGGTGCGCCGCGGTCAACAACCACGGCGGGTTCGGACGCTGGGGGTACACCGAGGTCAAGGACATGGACGCCGCGGCTGCCTTGCTCGACAAGGCGATCGCAGACGTCTACGCCGATGGTCCGGTGACCGGTCTGGTGGTCGAAAGGAAGAGAGGAGAATAGATGCCACGCGCCAAGAGATCCCGCGGTGGCGGTCCCACCCCGGTCGAAGCCATCGTGCATGCTGCCAAGCGAGCGAACCTCCCAACCGCCGACGCGTACGAGTTCGTCTCGCCCGAGGTCGAAGCCCCGGTCAAGCTCCTTTATCCCCGGGATCCATCCCTGGATCCTCAACTTGTCTGGAAGGGCAAGGACGACCAGGATGCAACTGACCTTGCGGTCGACGCTCCGCCGATTTACATCCAGGAGAAGATCGATCCGCGCGCCCTCATCGCGGATCTGCGTCAGGCACGGCATCAGCCAGCGGAGGCTGCTCAGCCCAGCCTCTTCGAGACCTTCGACGGATTGGCCGATTTGGACCTCGTCGAGTTCTACCGCCACGATGCCAATTGGTCTAACCGCATGATCCTAGGCGACTCCCTGCAGGTCATGGCCTCCCTCGCTGAAAGAGAGGCTTTGCGCGGCCAGGTGCAGATGGTCTACATGGATCCGCCTTATGGGATTAAATTCGGCTCCAACTGGCAGGTCTCCGCGCGCAACCGGGACGTCAAGGATGGCAAGCTCGAGGACGCGTCCCGCGAAGTCGAGCAGATAAGGGCATTCCGGGACACTTGGGAGCTCGGGATCCACTCGTACCTCAGCTACCTACGAGACCGCCTTCAGGTTGCCAGGGATCTACTCACCGAGTCCGGGTCGGTCTTTGTCCAGATCGGAGACGAGAACGTCCACCTCGTTCGGAGCGTACTGGACGAAGTATTCGGGAGCGAGAACTTCGTGAGCTTGATCTCGTTCGTCACGACGAGTGGCTTTGCGGAAGCCACGGCTGCACCCCGAGCAGGTGATTACCTGCTTTGGTACGCCAAGTCGCGCCCCAGCCTCAAGGCTCGACCACTTTGGGCCGAAGCGACCGATCGCCAGGGCTACCGCTGGATCAAGTTCCCTGAGGGAACCTACCGGGGGATGAGCGCAACCGAAAGCCGGGGAGAAGCGCCGCTTCCCCCGCAGACGCTCGTCTATAAACCAGACAATCTCCAGTCCCAAGGGCCAGCGTCCGAGCCACAGCCTTTCGAGTACCAAGGTAGGACATACCTGCCAGGGCCCGCTTCACACTGGAAAGCTAACTACCCAGATGGGATGCGCCGCCTAGCGCTAGCTGGGCGCGTCCACGTAGCTAAGAACAGCATTCAGTACGTACGTTTCTTCCACGACTTCGGCTATCAGGTCCGTACTAACCTGTGGACCGACACTGGTACCGGAAACTTCACTGACGAGAAGGTGTACGTCGTCCAAACGAACACGAAAGTCATCGAACGCTGCCTCCTCATGACCACTGACCCCGGCGACTTGATTGTTGACCCCACGTGCGGGTCCGGTACGAGCGCCCACGTCGCCGAACAATGGGGCCGGCGCTGGATCACGATTGACACCTCCCGAGTGGCCCTTGCGCTGGCCCGCCAGCGCCTCATGGGCGCGCGCTACCGTTACTACCTGCTTGCTGACTCCGTGGCGGGACGGCGCCAGGAGGAGGAGCTGACCGGCCAGCAGCTCCCGCCAGCTCAGTCGGGAGGCGACATCCGCCATGGCTTTGTCTACCAACGGGTCCAGCACATTACTCTAAAGTCGATCGCCAACAACCCGGACATCAAAGAGGGCATGAGCCGGGAGGCCCTCGACTCAGCAATCCACCGCCACGGTGAGTACGAGCCGCTCTACGACAAGCCCTACGAGGACCCCATGCGGGTTCGTGTCGCCGGCCCTTTCACTGCCGAGAGCCTCTCCCCCCACCGCTCGCTGGCATTTGACGGCATTGATGAGCCGGCGTCGGTGCGGCAGGCAGCGCTTGACCCGGCGGCTCCTACCTTTGAGCAAACGGTGCTGGCGAATTTGGCCAAGGCCGGCATCCAAAACGGCAAGCGCCAGGAACGGCTGGTCTTCGAGGCCGTCGAGACCTATGCCGGCACATACATCCAGGCCGTCGGTGTCCGGGACGGCGGACCTGAGAGCACCCCGGCTCGAGTCGGTCTGTCCATCGGCCCCCAGTACGGTACGGTCGGTCCGAAGTTCATCAAGGACGCCGCCCTAGAGGCCATCAGGGCGGCGGACATTGATCTCCTGTGCGTGCTCGGCATGGCCTTTGACCCCGCGGCCCTTGGGGTCACTGGCGATCTGAACGCCACCGATGAGGGCTTCGCTAGCGTCACCGCAGAGCGGCGGCTCGGCCGCGTGCCGGTCCTGCTCGTCCGCATGAACGCAGACCTGGTGATGGGCGAGGAACTGAAGAAGACTGGGGCAGGCAACCTATTCACCGTCTTCGGGGAGCCCGATATCGACCTCTCGGAGGTGGAGGGCGAACAGCTCGTGGTGACGGTGCGGGGCGTCGATGTCTATGACCCAACCACGGGTGATGTGCGCAGTGATAGCACAGACCGCATCGCCCTGTGGATGATCGATACCAACTACAACGGGGAATCCTTTTTCGTGCGCCACTGCTACTTCACCGGCGGCCAGGACCCCTACGCCAGCCTTAAGCGCGCACTCAAGGCGGAAATCGACGAGGACGCCTGGGCCAGCCTGTACCGCACCGAATCTCGGCCTTTTCCTCGGCCCGAGACCGGCAAGATCGCAGTCAAGGTTATCAACGACTATGGCGACGAGGTTATGAAGGTATTCTCGGTGTGAGCCAGGCTTAGGGCCTGGCTGCATTACAGATCGTGCGCACCTCACAGGATCTGCATCTCACACCGGGGTTGGGCCGGTAGTCACGGGCTCGGAGTTTGTCAGCCGCCTCGGCGACCACGACCTCGGCTGCGGCGATTGCGCTCGGACCCACGTCCACTGAGTCCCGGCGGGCGGCGCGGAGGTCGTGGACGTAGGCGCGCCGCACATCGAGACCCTCCCGGAGTCCGGCATCGGCGTAGACCTGGAGCTGGAGGTCATTGTGGACCAGGCTTGCGCTAGTTGACGTCTTGTAGTCTAGGATGGCAAGTTGGGTTGGGATGCCATCCTCGCGGTCGAGGATCACGTCAGCTCGCCCACTGACGACGATTCCGTCCATGTGCAGGTCAAATGGCCTTTCGGTCTCCCACACTCGGTGTAAATCGTCTGCGTGTTGGCTTGCGTAATTCTTGACCAGGCGGCCCGCCGCTTGCTTCAACTGGCGATGGGCCACCTTATTGGCGGTGGGGAGGAAGAAGTTGGCGTCCAGGAGGTCGTCCAACTCTCCTTCATTGGGCACACGGCCGGTAGCGCGGGTGATTTCGGCCACGGTTTGAAGGACATGATGGACGGCTCGCCCATAGCCCAGCTCGGGAGCCAGCCGTGGTTGGAACCCGATCAAGGTCCTGAGCCGGTATGCCATCCCGCAGTCGAGTAGTTGGGCTAGATCGCTGAACGTTATCGCCAACGCTTCCTTCGAGTCGCTCCCGATCACCTCTAGTGGCGGCACCTGGACCTCTCCCGGAGCGACGGCCAGCTCGGAGTGCTCGAGCCAGTAGGGGCTCGGCTTCGACCCGCCGGTATTGACCTTGTCATGACGGGAGAAAGACACCCAGTCGCGAGCCCTTGTCATGGCGACGTAGAACAGCCGCCGCTCATCGGCATCGCTGCCCTCATAGCGCGCTGGGTTGAACAGGTTTCGGGGCACGAGCCACTCTTGGGCCTTGCCGGTCTGTCCCGTGGGGAAACGGCTCGCAGTTAGCGATGGGACTACTACCGCGGGCCACTCCAGCCCCTTGGCGCGATGGATTGTGGTCATATCGACCGCGTCGAGGGCGAATCCGGGTTCGCCGTCAAACCCCTCATACGCTCCCGATGCGTAGTTGATTATGTGGAAGGCTAGATTCTGGTAGTACCAGCGGCCGCGATCTTGTCCACCGACTTGCTCTCCGGGAGCGTCGGGGTCAAGGCGCGCCCGGCGACGCACCGATTCGTAGTCGGCAAGCAGGCTCGAGAAGCGAGCTAGAGTCCCGAGGCGGTTCACCTGCAAGGGATCCGTGAGGTCCCATGAGGTGATACCCAGCTCGCCGAGGAGCATGTAAAGCTCTGCCAGGAGGTCCGCTCCTCGGTCCAGCTTGGGGACGGCGGTGCGCCATTCATCCAGGAGACGCTGGACCCGACTCCGAGCGCGGGAGTCCAGACCGAAGACCTGTCGGAACTCTCTCAGCAACGCGTCGGTGGCGACCCGCCGACCTTCCGCGTATCCGGTTCTCCACTCGGTGTCCGTGAGCCAGCAAATCGTCTTGCCGAGGAGGACTGCTTCCGGCTGGGTGAAGAGGCCGGTCCGGCCGCCCGGCTGCACTGGTATCCCAAAGGTTGCAAACTGCTCCATCAGCCGTGCATAGGCTGATCGGCCCCGCACCAGGACAGCTACTCCCGCGTAGGTTCCGCTGGACTCTTGCATGTCCAGAATGAATTGCGCGATCCAGCCAGCCTCTTCTAGTTCTGTGGGCGCGTGCCAGACCGCCACCTCAGGCACTGGACCAGATGATGGTCGGAAGGGCTGCATGGTCTTGGGCAGTCGCCCCGCGATAGTGCCTGCGAAGCGGTTGGCAACCTTCACAATTTGCGGCCGGCTACGCCGGTTGATGGCCAGGGTGAAAGTAGCAACCTGCCGGTAGCGCTCTGTAAACTTGACGATGTTGGTGACGTCGGACCCTCGCCACGCGTAGATTGCCTGGTCGTCGTCGCCGACCACGCAAAGCTCAGTGCTAGGGCCGGTCAAGAGCTGGATGAGGCGTTCCTGGACTGGATTGATGTCTTGGTACTCATCGACTATCAGGTGGCGGAGCCCCGCCTGGACCTCCGCCCTCAGCTCTGGGCGCGACAAATCCGCAACCGCCCGCACCATCTGCTGACCGTAAGTGAGTAGGTGGTAGCGGTCGAGAGTTGCGTAGTAGGACAAGAGAACCTTCCGAAACGGCTCGGGCATTACCTCCGGGTCGAGCAGCTCGTTCTCCACCACATCGACGCTCCGCAAGAATGCCTGGATCGAGGCGAACAATCGCTGCTTGGAGTCCAGGCACCGTATCTCGAGACGTTGAGCCTCGCGGGAGAGGAAGGCGGTGAGCCGATGGTCGTCGAGGACATCGTAGGTGCTGTAGCGCGGTACCCGTTGATTCAGCAGCTCGAAGCAGTACGCGTGGATCGTCCCGACGAAGAGGCCGACAAGGTGGTTGACTGCCGATCCGCCAAGTCGTTCCTCCACGCGCACCTGGATCCGCTGCTTGAGCTCAGCTGCGGCTCGCTCCGTGAACGTAAAGGCGACGATCGCGCTGGGCGGCACCTGGTCGGCCATCAGGTCTGCTACCCGCTGCGCCACCACTTCGGTCTTGCCCGAGCCGGCGGAGGCGATGATCTGCAGATGGGTGCCCCGGTGCTGAACGGCGGCCAGCGCGTCCCCCTCAAGCTTTGGCGCGGGTCGTGACTCAAGGTTCATTGGCATTGCCCTGACGGGTTGGCTTGCGGCCCCTGGGTCAGGTCTGGATAGTCCTGAGGCAGTCGAGAAAGGCTCTGAGAGCCTGCAGATCCTGACTGCGCAGAGGGTCGGGGCTGAAGTGCATGACCTCGTTTCGTATGCGGCGAACCCGCTGGAGAGCCGCAAGGAACTCCTTGCGGTCTAATCGCCACTCCAGACGTTCCCAGTGCTTGCCGGGGTCGAGAAGTCGGGTCAGCTCGCCAAGGGAGAGGTCGTCGACAGAGACCACCGCCTTGGCGTCGTCTGGATCCTTGACTGAGGCCAGCTCCTTGACCGAGAACGCACTCCCGATCGCAATTCGGAGTCGGACTTCGATCTCGTTGAGCAGCATGAATGGCCCCGCCAGGTCGGCGAATTGCTGGCTGAGGTCGGCCGTGGTGACGATGCCTGTGACCTCCCTGCCTCGATCCGCAACAAAGACGAACCCGGCTGCCACGATGCTGGGAATCGCCTGCAGCAGGTCAGAGTTGCGCCACACCAGCGTGGCCTCCACTCTGGCGCTCCTCGCGTCCGCCACGGTCTTGCTCCGGAGCAGGGCCTTGGCCACGCTTTCCCAAGTGATAGCGCCCGGGACGTCGGCAGGTGCCCTCATGACTGCGAGCTGCGAGAAGTCATTGATAAGCATCAAGGTCTGCGCCTTCTGCAGCGAGTCCTCAGGGTGCACCCAAACGAGGCCCCGCGTGGCGGAAGGCAGTGACCCGATCCGCACCCCCGCGGTTCGCCGCGGCTCGTCGGCGGAGCAGCTGGTTACGCTCTTTGTCCATCGAATGAGGCGGACCCGGTCATCTAGTCCAACCTCGGTGATCGGCGGTGAAGTGGTCAGGCCCAAAGCGTGGAGGTCCTTGGTCACCTGGGCGGTCACAAAGGACCCGCGTCGCAGCCAGCCCCACAGGCCGATCAGGTTTCGGACTGAGGTGACCACTGGCTCCGTCTTGGCAGCCTCTGCAGCCTGGCGGAGGAACGCATCTCGCCCCTCCTCCGCCGACGGCACTTCCGCCTCAGCGGGAGGTTCGGATTCGTCGATGAAGGTCGGGACAATCAATTCGACCTCGGGATCGTCCACGAAGCGGAAGCATAGCTCCCGGGCGCAGAAGTGGGCTGGTCGTCACCGCATCTTTGCCAATCCCGCACGAAGTGGTGGCGCTCGAGTTTCCCCACCCGCCGCAACCTGCGCCAGCTCGCGGCTGGGCATTCGCCCAGTCGCGGGCGGGCAGGCCCCGGTCCGCGGCTCGACCGGGTCGAGTCGCCGGTCCCCAGCTCTTGGGTGGAGGAGTCGGTCTGTGGGGGGCCCC
>DATKSR010000079.1:0-9293 GCA_035531555.1 Candidatus Dormiibacterota bacterium | reverse complement strand
GTCTTCGAACTCGGGCTGGCGGACCAGGTTGCGCACCCCGTTGTGGATCACCAAGGCGGACCTGGTGGCCAGCTGCCGAAGGCCGCGAGCCACATCCTGACCCAGCGCCTGCAGCCCAGGGGAGAGACCAGGCACCAGAGGAGCTGAGTCAACCTCGTCGGCCGACAGCCCCCGGTACATCTCGTTGAGTCGCCCCGCCCAACCGGTCAACTCCTCCTGGTCCACCAGGGGGTCGATCTCGAGAATTCGCTGGAAGGCGGCGTTGCCGGTCGCGATCTCCACCATCAGCGCCTGCCCGGGCCGAATGAGGACCAGATCCAAGTGCCGCAGGCAGCTGGTGGCATTGGCCGGGCCGGTGACGACCGCCACGTTCTCGCTGAGTCGGCTCAGCATGGCCGCGGCCACCTCCAACACCGCCTCGACGTCGTGCTCGGCGGCTTCAAATCCTTGCCTGACGTGGCGACGAAGTTGAGGGTCGACCACCTCTTGGGGCAGGAGGAAGTCGACGAAGTAGCGGTAGCCTCGGTCGGTGGGAATCCTTCCTGCCGAGGCATGGGGCTGCGCCAGAAACCCGTCATCGACCAGCTCGGAAAGCTCGTTGCGGATGGTGGCCGAGCTCAGCTCCAGGAAGTACCTGGCTGCCAGTGCATGTGAGCCTACCGGGACCACGGTCTCGGTGTAGTCGGAGACGACCGCCCGCAGAATCCGCTCTTTGCGCTGGTCCATTCCAGATCTACCTCAGGCCCTGGTTAGCACTCCACTGCCTCGAGTGCTAACGGAAGTCTAGCACAGGTGTTCTGTCTGTCGAACTGGCGACGACCGGTCGGAGAAGCAGTGTTCGATCACGCTAACATCAGCCGATGGGCTCCCGCCCGCCGCTCCCGACCGACCTTGAGCCGGCCCAAAGTCATGCGCACCGGGACGTTGCCGTGGCCAAGGGCTCGGAACGGGAGCGCCTGGCCCGCCGAACCGGAATTCGCGAAGTTGTGTTTGGGGTGCAGGATGGCCTGCTGACGACCCTCGGTCTAACCACCGGGGTGGCTACGGCCACCGCCGGGACGGTGGTGGCCCACACCACCATCCTGATCGCCGGGCTGCTGGGAGCCCTGGCCGGAATGATCTCGATGGGCACGGGCGCCTATCTCGCTACCACGGCAGCGCGGGACCTCAAGCACCAGGCGATTCACAAAGAACGCGGCGAGCTCAAGAGTAGGCCCCAAGAGGAGCTCAACGAAATGGTTGCGATCTTCGCCGAGCGCGGTGTGCCCTTGGCGGAGGCGACCCAGCTCTCGCACACCTTGGCGCGGTACCCGAAGCTCTGGGAGGAAACCCACATCGAGAAGGAGCTCGGGATCTCCAGCCAGCTCCACGACGCCCCGGTGCGCGACGGATTCCTCATGGCGGGTACGTTCCTCCTGGGGGCGATCCTCCCGATTCTCTCCTACATCTTCATGACCGGCTTGCCGGCGGTTCTGGTATCCCTGCTTCTCTCCGGAATTGGGCTGGCCGCGGTCGGCGTGCTGAAGGCCGCGGTGACCGGCCAGCGGCTGTGGCTCGGTGGGGCCCAGGTGCTGCTGGTGGGCAGCGGAGCCGCTCTGGCGGGGTACGTCTTCGGGGTGTTGCTGCCGCACGCGTTCGGGCTACACCTACCGACAACCGGCTGACCCCCTCGATCGGGCGTCAGCCCCCGGCGCTTCGGTGGATCGCCGTGAGCTTCGAATTCCCACCGCCTGGTCCGCGGGCCGGTGAATGCCTAGACGCTGACGCTCGCCGGCTCGCTGCCCGCCAGCTCCAAGGTGAGCCGGTCCAGCACCTCGGCCCCTCTCGGAGTCGCCGCCACCCGACCGCCGTCGATAGCCAACAGTCCCCGCTCGGCGAGGCGCTCTGCCACAGCCAGCTGTTGCGGCAACGTCAACTCGACACCCACCTGCAGGCGCAGCCCGCATGCGAGCCGCTCCAACTCCGCTTGCTCGCGGTTGATTCCCTCATGTCCCCGTAAGCCGCTTCCGTGCGTCGTCACCCGCTTGATGTAGGTCGACGCGCTGCGCAGGTTCCAATAGCGGACTCCCACTTCCTTTGGCCCCACGGTAAAGCCCAGATGGCGGGCCGCTGAATCGTCGACGAAGCCGTGCGCCCCACAACCGGCGGCCAAATAGTGACGGCCCTGCCAGTAGCTCAGGTTGTGCCGGGACTCGCGTCCGGGCTGGGCGTAGTTGCTCACCTCGTACTGGCGAAGACCGGCCTCCGCGAGCAGGCCCCGAGCCAGCCGGTGTTGTTCCAGAAAGTCCGGCTCGCTTGGTGCCGACACCCGCCCCTGGGCGACCGAGCGGGCCAATGGGGTCGCCGGTTCGACCGTGAGTTCGTAGCAGGACACGTGCTGCGGTGAGAAGCGGATCAGGCGCCGCAGTCCGGCCTCGAAAACCGAAGTTGGCTGCACGGGAATGGCGTAGATCAGGTCGCAGCTCAGGTTCTCGAGCCCGGCCTCTAGCGCGGCGGCGATCGCCGCCTCTGCGGTGGCGCTGTCGTGGTTGCGCCCGAGCCAGCGCAGGGCCCGATCATCCAGGCTCTGGACCCCAAGACTCAGCCGGTTGATCCCGAGAGACAGCCAGGATTTGGCCCTCGCGCGGGTGAGGCCGGTGGGGTTGGCCTCGATGGTGATCTCCGCCCCCTGCGCTATTCCCAACTTCACCTCCACGGCCTCCAGGAGCTGTTTGAGGAGCGCAGGGGCGAGCAACCCGGGCGTTCCGCCGCCCAGGTAGACCGTGTCGAGACCACCTGCTGGGCGACCGCTGCCTGCCAGGTACTCCAGCTCTCGGATCAGCGCCTCCACGTAGGGCTGGTGCAGATGGTCGCCGCCGATGTGGATGGCGAAGTCGCAGTACGGGCAGCGGGTATCACAGAAAGGAACGTGCAGATACAGGCTCCGCGCCCCTGCGGCACCGCGTTCAGCGGTCAAGTGAAAGCACCGCCATGAACGCCTCTTGAGGAATCTCCACGCTGCCGACCCGCTTCATCCGCTGCTTCCCTTCCCGCTGCTTCTCCAGCAGCTTGCGCTTGCGGGTGATGTCGCCCCCATAGCACTTGGCTAGCACGTCCTTGCGCAGGGCCGGGACCGTCTCGCGGGCGATCACCTTGCCTCCGACCGCCGCCTGGATGGCCACCTCGAAGAGCTGCCGGGGGATCACCTCCTTGAGCCGCTGGACCAGCTTCCGTCCTTGGATGCTGGACTGCTGGCGGTGGACGATGATCGAGAGGGCATCCACCTTGCTACCGGCCACCAAAACGTCCAGCTTCACCAGGTTCTCCGCCCGGTACCCAGTCAGCTGGTAATCCATCGAGGCGTAGCCGCGGCTCCGGGACTTCAGCTGGTCGTAGAAGTCGTGGATGATCTCACCCAGCGGCAGGTCATAGGTCAAGAGTGCCCTCTCGCCGGGGGGCTGGTATTCCAGCTGCACGAATTCCCCCCGGCGCTCCTGGCAGAGTTCCATGATCCCGCCCAAGTGCTCGCGAGGCACCACGATCTCCAGCTTGACCCGGGGCTCCTCGATCGTCTCGATCAGGCCCACCTCGGGCAGTTGGTCCGGGTTGTCGATCTCCATCGCGCTGCCGTTCCGGAGCGTCACCCGGTAGGCGACCGACGGCGCAGTCGTGATGAGGTTGAGCTGAAACTCACGCTCCAATCGCTCCTGGACGATCTCCATGTGGAGCAGGCCCAAGAAACCGCAGCGGAAGCCGAAGCCGAGCGCGATCGAGGTCTCGGGCTCAAAGGTGAGTGCGGCGTCGTTGAGCTGCAGCCGGTCCAGCGCCTCCTTCAGCCCCTGGTAGTCGTCGCCGTCGACCGGGAAGAGCCCAGCCCACACCATCGGGCTAACCTGCCGGTACCCCGGAAGCGGCTCTTTGGTGGGCCGCGAGACTTCAGTGATGGTGTCGCCGACCTTGCTATCCCGGACGTCCCTGATGGAGGCGATCAAGTAGCCGACCTCCCCGGCCGTGAGCTCGCCGACCTCCACCATCGCGGGCCGAAAGATGCCGACCTCGTCGACCGTGAAAGTCCCCTGTGAGGCCATCATCCGGATCTGGGTCCCCGATCGGAGCCGGCCGTCCATCACTCGGACGTAAACCACGACCCCTCGATAGGCGTCGTACTTGCAGTCGAAAACCAGAGCCCGGAGGGGCGCCTCCGCATCCCCGACCGGGGGCGGCAGGGAGGTAACCACCGCCTCCAAAATCCGGTCGACGCCCTCCCCGGTCCTGGCGCTGGCCAGAATCGAGCGCTCCGCCGGGATACCAATGACCCTCGCGATCTCTTCCCGCACAAGCTCGGGATCCGCCTGGGGGAGATCGATCTTGTTCACCACCGGCACGATTTCCAGGCCCAGTTCGAGCGCCTTGTAGACGTTGGCCAAAGTCTGCGCCTCGATCCCCTGGCTGGCATCCACCACCAACAGCGCCCCTTCGCAGGCGGCCAGGGCCCGAGAGACCTCGTAGGCGAAGTCCACGTGCCCCGGGGTGTCGATCAGGTTAAATTCATAGGTCTGGCCGTCCCGGGCCTGGTAAGTCATCCGGACCGCCTGGGCCTTGATCGTGATTCCCCGCTCGCGCTCCAAGTCCATGGTGTCCAGCATCTGTTCGGTCAGGTCACGGGCGCTGACCGTCCCAGTCAGTTCCAGGAGGCGGTCGGCGAGAGTCGACTTGCCATGGTCGATGTGGGCGATGATCGAAAAGTTGCGAATTCGACTGGTCGATTGAGAGGCCATCTGGGTGGCGATTATCCCGGCCCCCCGGTCAGCCGCCTCTGCCGCACCTCGAAGGCCGGCCAGCACTGAAGCCGGTTACCCGGCGCGATCGACTTGGAGTAACGCCATCGGCGCGGCGCAGCTCGGCCCTAGGGCGGAGCCGCTGATTCGAGAGTGAACTGCATCTCTCAGAAGTGCGAACGGTGAAGAGATGGCTGCCGCGCCCCTCCTCACTCGCTGATGCGGTAGTGGAGGTGAACGCAACCGTTGCCGAATCGTCCTTCGTCAAGCAGCTTGAGCCGCAGACGGTAATTCTCGGGAAGGGACGGGTTACCTCCGCCCACCAACACCGGCATGAGGAAAAGGTGGCACTCGTCGACCAGCCCTGCCCGGATGGCCTGGGCGGCAAGGTTGGCGCCACCGACGGTGATGTCGAGTTCAGCTGCCGCCTTCATCTGTCGGATCTTTCCGGGGTCGAACGCTCGCTCGATCCGGGTCCTGGCGCTGGAAACGGCCTCCAGCTGGCTCGAGTAAACGATCTTGTCGGCACCTCGCCAGATGTCCGCGAACTCCTGCATGAGGCGGGGCTGGTCCGCGCTGAACTTGGCCGTCTCCCAGTAGGTCATCGTCTCGTACATCCGGCGCCCGTAGAGATAGGTGCCAATCGGTCGCTCAAGCCCGTTGACGTAGGCGAGCACCTCCTCGTCCGGCCTGCCCCAGTCGAAGTTGCCGACTTCGTCGGCGACGTAGCCGTCGAGCGATGTGATCGCCGAGTAGATCAGCCGGGCCACAGCGAGCCTCCCTTGATCGGACCACCGGCTCCATCGGGCAGGGTCGTGCTAATTGTGGTCCCCGGCTCGCAGGCTGGACAATCAGGCTCTCTTGAGAGTGAGAACATCGGCGCGGGAGGGAATCAGAACGACTCCCACGTGGCGCAGGGCCGGCAGACGTGTCTCCGCCCTCGGCTAGGGTCCCCTCCCCCCAAGCTGGGGAGTACCGGGTGATACCGGCTCGCACCCAGGACGAGATCGAGTCGGTCAGCTCCCTGCAGGCGGAAATCTGGGGATCGCGGCAGCTCGCCGCTCCCAGCACCCTCCTGAAGGTCATCTCCGAGGCGGGCGGCGTGGTGCTCCTGGCCACGGCCGGAGACCAACCGGTCGGATTCGCCTACGGATTCGTCGGCCGGACAGCGGACGGCGTCACCTACCTCCGCTCCCACTCCGCCGGGGTATTGCCGGAGTTTCGCAACAGCGGGATCGGCCGAGACCTCAAACTCGCTCAGCGACAAGCGACGCTGGCTGCTGGAATGGACCGAATCGTCTGGACCTTCGACCCCAGCCAGGTGGGCAACGCCCATTTCAATCTGCGGCGGCTGGGAGCAACCGCACGCGGCTTCCAGGCCGACTACTACGGTCAACGCGACGAAGCTCTGAGCCATGGACTGCCCACCGACCGCCTAATCGTGGAGTGGTTTCTGGGGACATCGGAGCAGCCCGAGTTGGCCCGCCTACGCCAGCGCCAAAACCTGGTCTCCGTGACCGTTCCCGAGGGACTGCCGGCGCCGCCCGGCGCTGACCTCACCGAGATGCGACAACTCCAGGCAGGGCTGCGGAACGAGTTGGAGTCGGCCTTGGCCCAAGGGCTCCAGATCATCGACTTTGACGCCGAGACCCGCAGCTACCGGCTTTCGGAGCTTCCTTCCACCTTCCCGGGCAGAGTCGAGGGCCGTTCTAGCTCAGCAGGCTGATCAACTCTCAGCTCCACCTCCTGCTCCGACTCGTCCGAAGTGGGCTGGCTCAGCCGACGAAGAACCTCCAGTTCGCCGCCGTAGGTCAGCTCGGGCAGGCCCCGCAGGCGCGACTGCAGACCGTCGTGGCCGACCAGCCATCGCCCCGCCTCGGCGAGCAGGCGGTCGCGGTCGGCCGGGTAGGTCACACCTCCGAGAGCCCGCCGTAGGGCCATCTCCTCTACGGAGGTTCGTCGGCCGGCAGGCCTGGCGAACCGGGGCTCGGAGAGCCCCACCTCGATTCGCAGCCGACCGGGGGCTCCGACGGCACCGCGGGTGAGCAACTCCTCGGGCTCCAGGGGGACGAGTTCGCCCAGCGGAGAGTCGTCAGCCATCGTGGTTCAAGGGAAGGACACCGACCGTGGCCAGGGTCCCACCGGAGTGGGAGGACGGTCCCCGAACCACGACCGGCCAAAAAAACCTAGCAGTAGCAAGGCGAAACCCATCCCGGCGCGACTCGCCCGTCACGCCAACCTCAGTCGCTCGCGACAACCGGTCAGCCGGCGTCACGCCTCCCCCAGGACCCGTCGGGTAGCACCGGCGATGTCGTGTGGTCTTTGCCCGGGGCGGGAGCGCACGCGATGGGCCAAGACCATGGGCGCCACGGCCGCCACCTCAGCCATGCCGACGCGGGGTAGGGCCTCCAGCGCGGAGTACGCCTGAGCCGCCTTGCGCGCCACCAGGTCGGCTCGGTGGCCGTCAACCTCGAGCTCGATCGCCAGCCGGGCGATCGCCTCCAGCACCTGCCGCGACGCCTGGATCTTGGGCAGGGCCGCGATGGCCCGGTCGATCCGGTCCCGCTCCTTGACTTCCTCCTCCTCCCACTCGGCGGCGAAGCCCTCAGGGTCGTCCTCAAAGCGCTCCCGGCGTTGCACGATCTCGACCCGGTCGGCGATGTTGCCGATTCCGAAAACGTCCACGCAGAGCCCGAAGCGGTCGAGGAGCTGGGGCCGCAGATCACCCTCCTCGGGGTTCATGGTCCCGACCAGGATGAAGCGGGACGGATGCCACACCGAGATACCCTCGCGCTCCACCACATTGACCCCCATGGCAGCAGCGTCCAAGAGCACGTCCACGATGTGATCGTCGAGCAGGTTTACCTCGTCCACGTACAGGATCTGGCGGTTGGCCTCGGCTAGCACCCCGGGCTCGAAGCGCCGCTGTCCAGAGTGGATCGCCGCCTCCAGGTCGATCGAGCCCACCACCCGGTCCTCGCTGGCGTTTATGGGCAGTTCGACCACCCGCATCTGGCGCCGGGTCACCTCCAGCTCCTCCCCGGCGGCCAGTCGGGCCTGGCAGTCGGAGCACGTAGCGTCGCCGCGGGGCGCGCAGCCAAAGTGGCAGCCGACGACCACCTCCAGTTCGGGGAGAAGGCGAGCTAGTGCCCTGACCGCGGTGGACTTGGCGGTGCCCTTCTCGCCTCGGATCAGCACGCCCCCGATCGCCGGGTTGACTGCGTTCAGCTCCAAGGCGAGGCGCATCTGGGCTTGACCCACCAGCGCGGTGAACGGGTACACGGTGCGCAGCTCAGCCATAGCGCGATTGTCTCAGAGGGAGCTTGGGCGACCCGGTGACTTCGGCTGACGGAGGGCCTCCGCGACCGGCCGCAGGATCGCGCCCTCGGAGAGGTCGAACAGGCCAAAGTAGGCGGCCCCCATCCGCTCCGCCAAGTCGACACAGGCGTTGAAGTTGTAGCCCGCAGATCGGGGAGAAGCGGAGCCACTGGGCCGGGACGGCAGCGGCTGCGGCAGATGATCGCGCGAGGAGTCGATCACCAGCGACCGAATCCCTTCTCGGCGGATCTGGTCCGCCAGCCGCTGGGCCTCCAGGAGCGGTTCCTCTCCGCCAAAGCTGATGTTTCCCCGGCCGTCGCTGATCAGCACCAGCAGGGGTAGTACATCCGGGTCACGCCGACGCTCGGTCTCGATCAGATTCAGCGCCGCGGTCAGCCCATGGGTGAGTGGAGTGGTGCCTCCCACGGCGATCCGGGTCAGATGGCGCTCGGCTAAATCGACGCTCGAGGTGGGCCTGAGGATCACTTGGGCGGTGCGTCCAGAGAAGGAGATGAGCGAGACCCGGTCACGACGCACGTAGGCATCCTTGAGCAGAGCGAAGATGGCGCTCCGGGTCGCGTCCATCCGCTGCTCGGCGTCCATGCTGGCCGAGGCGTCCACGGCGAAGACGATCAGATTGCCGATCCGGCGCTGGCGCACCTTCTGCCGCAGGTCCTGGGGCTCCAGCTGCAGCTGAAGCCCACCCGCCTCAGCCCGGGCTCGCCGGGCCACCTGGTGTGGAGCGGCGGCGCGCAGGGTGGCGTCGAGGGCCAGATCGGTGGGGTGCTCGACCTCCTGGGCGCCAACGTATCGCCCCCGCCGGTCCCGGGAGGTGGTCTGGCTTCTGCGACCCTTCCCCCGGCGACGCAGTCTCTCCCGAGGCAGCTGGATCCGACCCACCTCAAAGCCCGCCTCCACCTCCACTGGCGGGGCCGCCGCGGGGCCTGGTCTGGAGTCGCTGCTGCCCCCCAAGTCGGCAGACGCCTGAGCCTCCCCCTGGGGCGATCCCTCTCCCTCCGCCTCCCCGATCTCCGAGGTGCCCTCCCCGGTTGACCCGGACTCTCGGTGGGGATCGGGGACTCCCGCTTCGGTCGGCGCGGCCACCACCGCGGTGGGGCTTTCACTGATGCCAGCCGGAGCCTCGGTCAAACTCCCCCCCAGGGAGCGGCGGCGGTGAACCAAGGCGAGCTCCGCCACGTCCGCCAGATCAGGCAAGCC
>DATKSR010000078.1:0-30938 GCA_035531555.1 Candidatus Dormiibacterota bacterium | reverse complement strand
GCCGGTCGCGAAGTGCGTGCAGGAGGGGGTGAGCCGAAGTCGCGAGTGCCCCACAACAAGACCTTGCAACAACCCCACCAGGGTTGTTGCAAAGAGAGTTGCAAGGTTGCTCCGAAACGGCGTTTTGGGGCAATTGAGGGCGACTGAAGTCAGCTTGAACGTGCCGGAGGGCGCGGATCTGAGTCCAAGAGTGGGGCCGGAAGCCGTCCAAGCGGGCTCGGTTGTGCGGTCGGCCTATCTGAAGCTGCGTCGAACTCATCCCGTCGTGCGGGCGGTCGAGTTCAGGCGGGGGGCGGCACCATCACGATCGGTGGATCGGAGCCCGTCGGCGCCCTGGCGGCGGCGCGACGGTCTGAGCGGATCTGGAGCAGGCGCTCCACCATGTTGCCACCACCGGTCTCCCGGGCTGGGCCGACCACGGAGGGCTTGTCGCCCCAGCCGCCGCGCTGGAAGACCCGCAGCCACTCGATGAGCATGGCCGCGCAGGCCCGCAGCTGCTGCCACTCAATGCCCGGTCGCTTGGGCCGCAGGGCTAGACAGTCGGGTGCCAGCAGATACTGGATCCGCAGGTCACGGTGCTTGTGTTCATAGGACTGATGTGAGACCCGCATCGCGGCGTATGCGGGTTCGATGCGCCAGACCGGGATCAGGTGGCGGGGTGCCTCGTCGCAGAAGATGCTCTGCTCGCCCTGGCACCTCTGGGACTGGGGTAGCCGGCAGCGGAACCAGGTCCGCCCCTTGTTGGTGTCCTTGGTCACGGCGAACCGAACGAACTCCGACTCGCCGCCACAATGGCGGCACTTAGGAATGCCGTGCTCGTCGTAGACGGCGGTGGGCTCACGATGGTCTGATTCGGCGCTGCGGTGGCGGCGATATGGGAAAACCGAGCCTACACCGAGATTGCTGTTGAACTGGAACACGTGCTCCACTGAGTAGCCGGCGTCGCCGGCAACGAGCTTTGGGAGGGCACCCAGGTTGGCTCGGGCCCGCTCGAAGACCTCCTGGTAAGCGGCATACTCCTGGCGGTCGGCGGGGATCAGGTGGCTGGCCAGCGGGGCGTGGGTGAAGTGGTCGATCACCTCCTGATGCAAGTAGCCCTCCCAGGCCTTGAGCACCCTGGTTCCCCGGCTGTACGCTCTCAGCCCGGCGGTCAGGTCCCTGGTGAACCACCAGTGACCTCCAGAGGTGAAGCGCCGTCCTTTGCGCTCGTGGTCGATGACGCTGCCCCCGCTGGGGATAACGCTCAGCCCCTCGACTGAGATCGAGCCGGGTTGCTCCTCAACCGGCATGGTCGCCAGAAGTTGCCGCGTCGCCTTGGCGGTGGCGGTGCCGACCCGCTGCATCCGGGGATTGCGCCGGCCGGTCTTGGCCGTCGGGCAACCGTCATAGGCGGTGCAGTCGTGCTGGGGCGCGGCGTGGGTCTCGGCCTCGCTGGCGTCCAGATGCCACCAGGCACCGACACGATTGTCTTGGGCGCGCGCTTTCTGGATTAGGACCGCTGCGGCCTCCTCGAAAGCAGCCGCAGTGGGCCCCATCTCGGTAAAGCGCAGGTGCACCAGGCGATATGAGGGGACCTGTTCGAAGTCGCACGCGGTCCAGAGAGCGGTGTCTGTGCACACCCTCTGGTACCAGGGCTCGATGTCCGGAATGCGGGAGATGACGAACGCTAGGAAGAGGATGGCCCAATCTCCCTGCATGCGGTCAGGGCCCCACTCATACGAGCGCTTGAACGCCTCTTGTAGTTGCCTGCGCAGCTTCGGCTGGCCCTTGATCATGGCGATCAGGGTGTGAGGTGACGCGAGCGTAGGGTCGTCCGAATACCGGGTGATCTCAGGTAGGTGTTCTGGGATGGTGCGGCGGCTGATCGCACTCATTCGATGCCCGCCTCGAGGCAGAGGTCGTGGAATCGCCCGAACCGAGCGAAGTGACCTGGCCAGATGAGTTGCCTGTCTTTACGGCAAGCTGCCATGTAGTGCTTTTGCCGTGGCATGGCGCCTGGGGAAAGGTGGACCCTTCCGTACAGGCGCAGGGAATCCAGGATCGCGTCGCGTGAGTGACGAAACGCCATTCGGCGCACCCTCGGCAGCGGGTCCGGCAGGGGTGGAAGGCTCTTCGTCCACCTGGCGTGCTCCGGGGTGAGCTCTCCACGCGCGGAGCGGATGCCGCGGACCTCAGTCAGCACCGCGGCCCAGCCTCCTGAGATCCGAGGGGTGGGTATGTCCATGCGCCGGCACCACTCCAGGAAGTAGCCGCTGTTGGGCAGAACCCCGAACTCATCGATGAAGTGGTCGAGGGTCCGTGACAGAGAAGGCGCAGGCGGTGGAGCCGGGGGGCTCGGGCGCGGCTCCAGGCCGGCCTCCCGGAGCGCCGCGTCCCAGGACTTGTGGACGCTGAGCAGGTACACGCTACGCGGAAGTAGCAGCGGCCTTCCGGTGCGACGCCGCGCCGACCTCGCCTCGATGACCCTTGACTCTTCGTCGTACTCGAAGGCGGTGGGCGCGTGGCCAATGCGGAGGGCGACAGTCCTTATCACCCTGATGGCGTCGTCTGGCCCCTCGGCTCCCCACCCTGCGAAATGTGAGCCATCCCACTGGCCGATCAGTCTAGTTCGATGCGACCGGTTGGCCATGGCCAGTGCCATCACCCGACCCCAGCCCACTCCGAATCGCTTGCGGATCGCCTCGGCAGAGGGCAACCCCACCCGTCCCTGCTCTGTCCGTGCGCGATCCCAGCTGGCCTTGGACATCGCGCGTGCGCGATCGGGGGCTCCAGAGGTGGCCGTGAGAGCCACGTCGGCGACGTCGTCCAAGAGAGAGCCGGGCCTCTGCTGCGAAACGAACCGGCCCCGTGACCGGGGGGGCGCTAGCCCCACGTCCGGCGTCAGGTGGACTGTCCAGCCATCCCTGTGATCGGCTCGGATCTCAGCTGCTGGTCCTTCATCACTACCAAGGATTCCATAAAGCGCCGCCAGGCGCAAATGGCGACGATAGTCACTTCGGAGCAAGGTGGGGCTGGGGGCATCAGTCGACTCCTCCCGTCCGATCACTCCCTGCACTGCAGCGTCCTCGATAACCTTTTACCAACGAGCTCAGTCGAGGCCCCAGGTCTCGAGGTCGATCAGTTCCAGGTCATCGACGCCGCCCGTGAGTCTGGCGAGCTGGGTGGGTTCTAGGGATGAGGTGGGGCAGAAATCGACTAGATCGTGCGCCGTCTGCCAGGACCGCTCTCCGGTCAGATCGAGGAAGTCGCGAACTGGCAGTGCCCCGCTGAGTTGATCAACCAGCCAGGCACGGCGAAGACGCTCGATCGTGACGAGTAGATCGGGGTGGTCCTTGGTGACCTCGGTCTGGAGCGTCTCGGCCAGCTCTTGCGGACACGACGCCGGCAGTGGTGTCGTCTGGCCACGATCGCCGATGAGGCTGCGACTGCGGACCTGCCGGGCCAGGCGGTACAGATCGGGCCCAAATTGGCACGACACCGGAACTGTGCGCTCGAATCCGGGCCGCCGGAACGAAACCCAGGTGCCGGCGTCGGCGATGGTCGACACGTCCTCGCCACTGAGGTAGCGCATGTCAGCCGCGGTCGCCCCAGCTCCCCTCGCCAAGGCCACCATGGACGAGGTGCGCCGACGCAGATCGGGTGGCGAAAGCGTGTCGACGATGTCCAGCGTGGTGGAGAGCTCCGTCGCGGACATTGGGGTGTGGCCGTAGGGGAGAGCGGCGCGTCGCTGGGCTGGGGTTCGATAGGTGCTGGCCATGTCTTCTCCAGATTTCGGTCGGCTACTTCAAGGACTATAGCATGTCGCTATCGGTCATGTCTAGTCACTGATCGAGGTTGATTGGCATACACTCCACGGGCATGACTCGCGCGCCCGATCCCGCAGATCCCCTCCAAGCGATCGAAGAGCAACTCAAGACTTTTCGAATGGAAGACGACAGGCTGGGTCGGAGCCTGGAAGACACCCGGGAGGCTCGACGCCGTTTGGCGGGCAAGATTAGGGCCTTGGAGGCCAGTCTCAGCCTCGTCCGCTCCGGTGGGGAGTCCGAGGAGGCGGAGATGCACTCAGGGACGATCGCAGACGCTATCGCGGCGCTCCTAAAGCGAAATGGGGAGATGAGAGCTAGCGAACTGACTGCTGCCCTACAGGAGGCCGGCAAGCTGCTACGGACCGACTCCGCCTACGCCACGCTGTTCAAGACCTTGGCCCGTGACACTAGGTTCGCGAAGGTCGAAGGGCGGCGTGGCTACTGGACATTGGCTTGAGCCTCAGCGGCCAGGCGCGTGCCGGGTCCTACTCCCAGGCGCGGGTCGACGGACCAATCAAGAACCACGCTGCCTTCATCTGGAGCGTGGCGGACCTCCTCAGAGGGGACTACAAGCAGTCCGAATACGGGAAGGTCGTATTGCCCCTCACGGTTCTGCGCCGCCTCGACTGCGTCCTCGAGGAGACCAAGCCCCAGGTGCTCAAGAGGTCGGCAGAGCTCAGGGGGCGGATCGAGAACGTTGAGCCAGTACTTGAGAACGTGGCCGGTCAGCGCTTCTACAACACCTCGCCGCTGGATTTCCACCGGCTGTTGGATGATCCCGCGCAGCTGGCTGGCAACTTGCGGGGCTATATCGCCGCTTTCAGCCCTGGGGCACGCGCGGTCATCGAGAAGTTTGACCTCGACGCTCAGATTACCCGGCTCGCAAGGGCGGATCTCCTCTACATGGTCCTCTCGAAATTTGCCGAGATCGATCTCCACCCAAGTGTCGTGTCCAATCTCGAGATGGGCTACCTCTACGAGGAGCTAATCCGGCGGTTCTCCGAGCTATCCAACGAGACGGCTGGGGAGCACTTCACACCTCGCGAAGTGATCCGCCTCATGGTCAACATCCTGCTGGCGGAGGATTCGCAGGTACTGACCGAGCCAGGAACGGTACGGACTCTCCTAGATCCGGCGTGTGGGACTGGTGGGATGCTGACCGTGACTGAGAACCACCTGCGCCATCTCAATCCGAGCGCCCGGCTCGAGGTCTTCGGCGAGGAGCTGAACGACGAGACCTTCGCCATCTGTTGCTCAGACATGCTCGTGACCGGCCACGACACGTCCCACATAATTTGCGGCAACTCGTTTACCGAGGACGGCCATCGGGGTCGCACGTTCGACTACCTGCTCGCCAACCCTCCGTTCGGCGTGGAGTGGAAGAAGGTGGAAGGTGCTATTCGGCTTGAGCATGACAACCTTGGATTCGCCGGCAGGTTCGGTGCCGGGCTCCCTCGGATCAACGATGGAAGCTTCCTGTTCCTGCAGCACATGATCGCCAAGATGAAGTCATTGGAGGAGGGCGGGAGCCGCCTCGCGATCGTCTTCAATGGCTCACCTCTCTTCACTGGTGGCGCTGGCTCCGGTGAGTCTGAGATTCGCCGTTGGATCATCGAGAACGATTGGCTGGAGGCTGTGGTTGCGCTCCCCGACCAACTCTTCTACAACACTGGTATCTCGACCTACTTCTGGATCGTGACCAACCGCAAGGCTCCGGAGCGCCGGGGTAAGGTCCAGTTGGTCGATGCCCGAGACTATTGGGTCAAGATGCGCAAGTCTCTTGGCGACAAGCGCAAGGAGATCAGTGAGGAGCAGATCGACGAGGTCACTCGTCTGTATTCCGACGTCAGCGAAGGGGAGAAGGTGAAGATCTTCCCCAACGATGCCTTCGGCTTCCAGCGGATCACGGTCGAACGGCCCTTGAGACTCCGCTGGGAAGTCACCGCTGAGACCCTGCCAACCCTCGAGAAAACCAAGCAGTGGGTCAAGCTGGCCGCCCAGGAACGAGAAGCTGTTTCCAAGATCATCGGGAAGCTGATTGGGGCCAACACCACCGATCGCCGGCAGATGGCGGGTGAGCTGGGGTCATTGCCCAAAGGGATCGAGAAGCAGCTATGGGACGTCCTAGCGGTTAGCGACCCGGAGGCGCCGATAGTGACGGACCGCAAGGGCCGGCCCGAGCCAGACCCGGACCTGCGTGACTACGAGAATGTCCCCCTGCCCCAACTCCCGGTGGCCTGGGAGCCGGACCCGTCGGCACGACTCGCCAGTCCCGAGTATCGGGCGGCGGCGGAGGAGTACATGGCAGCGGAGGTGCTGCCTTATGTTCCGGACGCGTGGGTTGACCACTCCAAGACCAAGATCGGGTACGAGATCCCGCTGACCAGGCACTTCTACAAGTACGTGCCGCCGAGGCCGCTGGCCGAGATAGATGCGGAGATCAAGCAATTAGAGGCGGCAATCCACGAGCTGCTGGCGGAGATAGCGGAGTGACGGGGCCGTGGCCGCCCAATGTGCCAACCATCCCGTTTGGATATCTGGCAGATGCACAGCTCGGCAAAATGCTCCAGCCTGCACCGACGACACCCCTCGATTGCGAACAGCCGTACCTGAACGCCGGGCGGTTGGCTCAATCGGACTCACAGTCCCTTCCTACCATGTTTGCTCACCCCGGTGATGTGCATACCTACGGCATTGTTGAGCACGATCTCGTCGTTGCGGAGGGCGGCGACGTTGGTCGGACTGCGTTTGTATCAAGAGTCGATCCCGGCACGATCATCCAAAACTCGCTTCATCGTGTCCGCCCGCGCGCCGAAACAGATCTGCGCTTTCTTCGCTACTCTCTAGATTCCATTTATGGATCGGGTTGGCTTGACGTCATTTGCAACCGCGCCACGTTCGGACACTTGACGCAGGAAAAGTTGAAAGCCCTCAGAATCCCACTCCGGACGTGGCGAGCTCAGCGCGCCATCGCCGACTACCTCGACGTCGAGACCGCCCGTATCGATGCGCTTATAGAGAAGAAGCGACGGATGGTGGAATTGCTGGAGGAGCGGCGAGGTTCGATTCTTGCTTCCGGAATCGCGGCGCTAGGTCTTGCGCTACCTGCGGACCTCGACGCGGACTGGACGCATGCCGACGTTCCAGGGGGCTGGCAAGTAATGCGGCTGTCCCAAGTGCTCGATCAGTTGACGAATGGATTCGTAGGGCCCACGCGGGACATCCTCCAAGACGAAGGTGTCCGGTACATTCAGTCGCTGCACATCAAAGACGGGAAGATTGATTTTGACCGGCGCCCATTTTACGTCTCTGAAGAGTGGCACAAGGCTCGACCAAGAATTCATCTGCTAGAAGGCGATGTCTTGATTGTCCAGACTGGTGACATTGGCCAAGTCGCAGTGGTCCCGGCGGGATTTGGCGAGGCAAGCTGTCATGCCCTTCAGATCGCCCGGGTCCGCCCTGGAGTCGTAAGCGGACCTTACCTCGCGGAGTACCTCCGTACCCAGTTTGGGTACCAAGCGCTGCTAGCGCGAGCCACTGGCGCTTTGCATCCCCATCTAGAGGGCGGCATACGCGACGTGCCGGTGGTCGTTCCTCCGGCAGCTACACAGGAAGAGCTTGTCCATCAGGTACATGAGCAGACAAGTAGGCTACACTTGATCGCGAGTCGGTTGTTGCGGCAGCTCGACCTGCTTCGCGAGGGCCGCCAAGCCCTGATCACCGCTGCCGTTACCGGCGAGCTTCCCATCTCTGGCATCGCAGCATGAAGCCAGATGAACTCGGTTTTGAGGAGGCTATAGAGGCAAGCCTTCTTGAAGGCGGGTACCTGAGGTCTGATCCTCTCCACTTCGATCGCGCTCTAGGGCTTGACGCGGTTGAACTCCTGGCCTTCCTAGATGCGACCCAGCCGAAGGAGTGGGCCGAGTTGCAGGCGCGTCGAGGGGGTGATGTGCAAGCCAGCCCTGGGCAGTTCTTGAAAAGGTTGACAGCCGAGCTGGATCGGCGAGGCACCGTGGAGGTCCTCCGAGACGGGGTGGTTGACCTAGGGATCACCATCCGCCTCGCCTACTTCAAGCCAGCTCACCACCTCACTCCGGAGCTTGAACGTCTTTACCGGGACAACCGGGTCAGCATTACCCGGCAACTCGCGTACGAGGTCGACTCCCACAAGACGATCGATCTTGCCATCCTGGTCAACGGCATCCCCACTGCGACGGCTGAGCTAAAGAATCCCCTGACTGGGCAGACGATTGAGGATGCCATCGCGCAGTACCGAAGGGACCGAGACCCACGGAACGTCACTCTGGCAAGGAGGGCGCTGGTCCATTTCGCCGTCGATCCCGACAGGGTCGCCATGACCACCAAGCTGGCCGGTCCAGCGACTGGCTTCCTACCGTTCAATCTAGGCCACAACGGCGGAGTCGGCAATCCGCCAAACCCGAATAGCCACCGAACCTCCTACCTGTCGGAGCGCGTCTGGGCTAGAGATGCCTGGCTGGACATTTTGGCGAGGTTCATCCACGTAGAACGCCCGTCGGATGGCACGGCCGCTATCAGGAAGGCGGCCCAGCCCGTGATCTTTCCTCGATACCACCAGTGGGACGCGGTGTTGCGTCTGGAGGCAGCTGCTAAGTCGGAGGGTGCCGGCAAGAGCTACTTAGTCGAGCATTCTGCAGGATCAGGGAAGTCGAACACAATCGCCTGGCTGGCCCATCGGCTCTCCTCGCTTCACAACCATGCTGACGAGAAGGTGTTCGATAAGGTCGTGGTGATCACTGATCGCCGCATCCTGGATCGGCAGCTCCAAGAGACCATCTACCAGTTCGAGCGGGTCCGGGGGGTGGTTGTCAAGATCGACGAGAACTCTGCCCAACTGGCGGACGCCTTGGCTGGCGAGCAGGCCCGGATCATCGTGACCACGCTTCAGAAGTTCCCATTCGTGCTCGACAAGATCGGGGAATTTCCTCAGCGTAAGTATGCCGTGATCGTGGACGAGGCCCACTCTTCCCAGACTGGTGACGCCGCTCGAGACCTGAAGTTGGTCTTGGGTGCCACGGTCGAGGAGGAGCTAACGGCTGCTGAGGCCGAAGACTCGGGCCTCATCGCGGAGGCCATCAACCCAGTCGAGGAGGCCCTGGCCAGGGCTGTCGGTGCCCGAGGACGCCAGACCAACCTCTCGTTCTTCGCGTTCACGGCGACGCCGAAGGCTCGCACCCTCGAACTCTTCGGCACCATGAACGGGGACACGGGCAAGTACGAGCCCTTCCACCTCTACTCGATGCGCCAGGCAATCGAGGAGGGGTTCATCCTGGACGTCCTCGCCAACTATGTCACCTACAAGACGCTGTGGAAGATTGAGAAGGCGGTTCCAGACGACCCGACCTATGAGGCTCCCAAGGCCCGTCGCGCGATCGCCCGCTTCGTCTCGCTCCACCCGTCCAATCTCGCTCAGAAGGCCGAGATTATCGTCGAGCACTTCCGAGCCCACACCGCCCAGAAGATCGGCGGGCGCGCGAAAGCCATGGTCGTCACTTCGTCGCGTCTTCACGCTGTGCGGTATAAGCAGGCGATCGACGCCTACATCGCCAAGATGGGGTACTCGGGCCTCTCGGCCCTGGTTGCCTTTTCTGGAAAGATGCTAGACGACAAAGGGTTCTCCTACACCGAGGCCGGCATGAACTCATTCCCGGAGTCGGAGACGGCCACGCAGTTCGGAGGGAACGACTACCAGGTTCTGATCGTGGCTGAGAAGTTCCAGACGGGGTTCGATCAGCCGCTGCTCCACACCATGTACGTGGACAAAACCCTTGTGAAGCTCGCCGCAGTCCAGACGCTGTCCAGGCTGAATCGGATCCATCCAGACAAGACGGATACGTTCGTCCTGGACTTTCGCAACGAGACCGAGGAGATCCTCGAAGCGTTCGAACCCTACTACGGGCGGACTGTCGCCCCGCCGACAGATCCGAACCTGGTCTACGACACGAGGCGGCGCCTGAATGACTTTGACGTTCTCCGGCCGGACGAGATCGAGGCGACCGTAGCTGCCCTCCTTGCCACCCCAGACTCGGGTAGTCACGGTCAGGTCTATGCAGCTTTAGATCCAGCTGTAGAGCGGTTCATTGCCATGGGCGAGGAGGATCGGTTCGAATTCAAGGACGCGCTCGATAAGTTCGTCCGCACCTACTCGTTCCTGTCCCAGGTGGTCTCCTTCGTGGATCCCAAGCTGGAACGGGACTACATCTACTGCCGGGCCCTTGCCTCACGAATCCGAGATGCCTCCCGAGTTGAACGTCTCGACCTCGGCGAGCAAGTTGAGCTGACCCACCTCAGGACCGAGATGACCTTTGAGGGGTCACTAGCCCTCGAGAGCGATATGGGCGAGGTCCAGACGATCTTCGGCGAGGGGCTGGGCCGCCTGAGCGAGGCGGAGCTGGAACCTCTTTCCGAAATCGTGGCTGAACTCAACGAGAGGTTCGGTCTCAACCTCGATGAGCAGGACCAGTTGCTCTTCGACCAGTTTGAGGAGACCTGGGTCGCTGATCCCGAAGTGGTGGCTCAGGCCAAAGGCAACAGCCTGGAGAATTTCCGGCTCGTCTTTGACGACCGCTTCCTTGGCACGGTGGTCAGCCGAATGGATGAGAACGAAGCGATCTTTAAGCGGATCCTCGACGACGACGACTTCCGGCACGCTCTATTGGAAATGTATGCCACGCGGGTCTACCGAAAAGCTCGCGGCAGCAAATGAGTCAGAGCGGAGGGCCTTGTCGTAGAGGCGCCCCTACCCGACGTGTGGAGGCAGATCCACGGTGCGCTCACCGTCATCATGAATGCTCATCCCGATCCGTCGAAGAGAACTCGGCAATACTGACGTTCTGAGGCACCCGCGGGCTTTATCACCTACGGTGAACAAAACCGGTCCAAAAGCCGTGTGTTAACAAGAGTCGCTTCGCCTAGAAGGCCGGACCCAGGGTCCCATACGTAAGCCTTGAGATTCGGGCGGCTGACTGATCGGGAGAACCAGTGACGACGTCTGAGTCCGATCACCAAGATCGCGGGCTGGGGTAAGCGCACAGGGGGATCGCTCGCCATCGCCCCGGCGGTTTGGTGGTCCCTTCGGCTGGGTTGAGGGGTACCTCCCGGATGGGAGTGCCAACTACCGAGGAACCGGTAGCGTCCGTCGCTCGCCGAGTGCACTGCCTTGATCAACTCCTCGGTGTGCCTACGGTCTGCCACGAGCGTGAATCGCCGTCGTCTGGCTGCAGGTCCGGGCCCGTAGGCGCAAGCAATTACCACACCCACCTCACTAGACCACCCGAATAGCGCCCCGCCGGTCTCGAGGTGGGCACTAGCCAGTGCGGTCTTTTCAATGAACGCCCGTGCTCGCTCATCTATCCAGGCTGAGGACGCTACTTGTGGTACGGGCACCGGTCGTCTCGGACGAGTACACCTGACTGGAAGTGCGGCTCCCCACGAAAATTGAGGACCGCCCAGTCGTACGCCTGGGTCGGATAACCAGTGTCTTCGCAGCCCGCTACCACCATCCTCGTGGCCACGGCGGCGAGCTCAGTCGCCTCGAATCCAGCTCCGAAGAAGGTAGGCTGAGAGCAACCTACGGGAGTGACGTTGCTTGCTGGACCTGATTCGGGAGTGGGCAGTAACCCATCCGCCTGCGCTAAAGAGAAACAACAAGGACAGCCTCCGGAGGGGCGTCCCAGTACGACTTCAGCTCCATACGACGAGGAGGTCAGCCCGGCGACCAGAAGTGGTCGGCCCACCTGCTGGCAGGTACGTGAAAGAAGGCGCATGACTTCTCCAGACCCGCTTGCATCGACACATAGGTCAGCCTCAGCGACTAGGTCCCGAAGAGCCTGCCCGGCAATGCGATGGCCGACCCGATGCGCAGACGAGGTACGTTCCATAAATGGGTTGATGGAGGAGCAATAGGCCGACAAGGCCTCTGCCTTATTGGTGCCCGCGTATATCAGAGGCAGGGGATGGCGCACTGAGTTGTTGACATCGTAGACGTCATCATCAACGATGGTGATGTGTCCCAGGCCCGCCTTCGCAAGCTCAACTCCGATTGAACTGCCCACTGATCCGGCTCCGATGAGTAGCAGTGAGCGGAGACCGAAACCAGTCAACTCAGGAATTCGGCGCTCTCGCTCGCGGAGGCTTAGGGCCTGCGATCGATACCGCTCGTAAGTCGCGGTACCTCCAACAGCGTGGAGGAAGATCCAGTTGCGCCGACGTTCGTCTCGCTGAGGGCCTTCCTCAAAGTAGCTGAGTCCAAGCCACCGAGGATGGAGCGGCCTTCGTTGTCGGTGCTGCTTGCGATGCAGGACCGGCGGACTCGGCGGCGACCAGACGAGCCGGGCGAGTTCCTGGTTAGTCGCCAAAGCGCTGGGTGCATATGGAATAGAAGCCCACTTGCCTACCTCGATTGCCTCGTATTGAAGTGCCCCGGCTCCAGCCTCGTGGGCGTCCCCTGCTCCGGCGGCTCCAATCAACAGCGCTAAACCAGACCGGACCACTCCTACTCGGAGGGCTCCGCTATCCGTAGGTAGGTCGGCATTCCAGTAAGGGTCTGGAACCAAGACGGTACCCGTTGAAGCGGCAGCCAGGTACACGCTCACTGGTTCCGGCATGTCAGCCTCGGTCGCGTGAATGAGTCCAGCGTCGCCGTTGGCATCGGCCCTGAGTAACTCAACCAGTCCGACAACGAGGCTGGCGGCCGAATCTGTCGGGAGCCAGGTTTCGGACGCTCCACCGAGACAGAAGTTGAGCTCAGACGGATTCTGGTGCCGGCTCATGGCGGGGGAGGGACCATAGACCGTGGGATGGATCTCGGGAAACTCGGGCGGGTAGACGACTTTCACGGGGACCTTTACGGTCCCTATCGCGAGGTCCACTTCGAACACTAGGCCGGAGTCACCGATCCTCTCATCTACAGTGAAACCGTAGCGTCGGAATTGGTCCCGCTCCCACTCGACGCTTTCGGGAAAGCGCTCGTACCAAGGCACGTCTTCGGCCTCAGGCATACCTCTCTTCTTGCCTCGGGGCAGATTGCGGGTACCGCTCGTATCCTGGCCGGGGAGTGGGCGGGAGATCCGAACTAGAAGGAGGGGTTGGGGGAAAGTCGGGTCCGAACAACTGCCGCCAGAGTTCGTGGCTCTCAGTCGTAGAGGATGAGGCAATGGCCTGTTTGGCAATCGCCGCAGCCTGGCCGACCTCTTTCCGGAAGTCCCGATAGTCTGCCAGAAGCCACCGGGCGGTCAGGTCCTCCGTTGGCAAGATTGGGTTTGGCACTGACGGGACCGAGTCCGGGAGACCATCAAGAAGGCTTTCAATTCCTGTGAAGACCGCTACGACGGCGTCCTCATCATTACCCCCGCCGGCATAGAATTGGCCGACGAGCACTTGGAGCACAATCGACTTAACTTTGCGACGGTCGCTTTGTTGAAAGTCGCGCCACCGCTTCAACATGCGCACCGTCCGTGAGAACTGCGCACCTTGAGTGCGGCACCAGTTCGTGTAGCCTCGTGGATCGCTGTCGTGCCAGCCCTCGTTTCGCCGGGGGACTTGTATCGGCGCCGTGGACCCGTGCCGGGCAGGTACGATGTCTACGTGGAAACGCCCTTCCCTGTCGCCGCTGTAGCCCAGGCGAACACACGGAGTTCGTTGCTCGATCCTCTTCTCGTAGTCTGCATCCTTAGCGAGGATTCTCTTCAGGCGTTCTAGAGCGGCGTCTTCGCTGCCGTCGGAATCAAATCCAATCGCCACGGTATCTAGGTCATATTCGCGCTCTGGAGAGGCGGGTTTGACTGCTGTATCGTTTGCATAAGACCCTTGTACGAAGACGTCGGATCGAGGTATTGCCAGTTGTGCGACCAGGTAGGTCTGTAGACGACCCCAAGCTGACTTTATCCTCCCCTCAGGTATCTCACCTAACTGGATCCGTTCGTGAAACTCGGCAAATGCGGTGGGTAGTCTCAACTGTTCCCTCCTTGAGTGGCGCCGTCGCCGCCGTGACCCCTTGTAACCCACGGCCACGGCGACAGGTGCATGCGGACCAGGCGTAGAAATTCATTGCTCGCGGCTTGGCATTCAGGGTGTGGTCCCTCTCCATGGCCTTTGACCCAGGGCGGCTTCGGGTCTTGCGCCCATGCTTCTCGCAGTAGGTCTTCGGTGGCGGCCCGTAATTTGGCGACGAACGTGCCATAAGCCGTTCCCATCGCCTCAGACTCCGTGGAAATCCATCCCTGGAAGTAGGTGATGGCTTCCTGCCGCGCGTGAAAGAGCTCCACGAGCGTGGGATCTTCCTTGTTGCTTCGACGGCGGACTCGGTAGACCATCTCCACCCAGCCCATGGCGGCTTTATAAGCGTCGCTATAAGTAGCCCGCCGGCGATCGCGGACGTCGTCCTGATGGCCACGCCAGGCGAGGATGATAGCCACTACGGCAGCTATGACGGCTGCCCAGATCGCTGCCCAGATGGCACCCATTGCTGACCACTCCGTGAGGTCGTGGGACTAGGGGAGGGAGCCCCGAAATAGATTTCCTGACCAGTCCCCACTGGCTAAGACATCCCCAGCCCATCATGCACCTGGTCTCCATCGTTGTCAACCACATATGGTAGGGAACAGGAGTTTGGCCCAAGATCTGGGTGCCCTCGCGGAGCCGTGCTAGGCTCGAGCAGTCATGGGACGTTGGGTAGGACGAGTGCTCACCGCCATTGGGGACGCTTTCGATCGGGTCACGCCGATCCGAGCGGTCTTGGCCGGGTTCGTCGCGGCGCTGATCATCGTGCACGGTGTCGTTCCCGACTTCAGGGTCGACGGTTATACCATCGGCTTGATCGGTCTCCTGATGGTTCTCGTCTTGACGCCCCTCCTGGAGTCAGCTAACTTCATGGGCGGCTGGGTCCGCTTCCGAACGACCGAGGCAGTCGCTCAGCTCAGCGACACGGTTGGATCTCTGCAGGCTCAGGTGCAAGCCCAGCTGAGAGCGCAGGGAGGCCAGCCCCAGCAGCCGTCGGAACACGTGATCGACCTCAGCCGCGTCGACGAGAGGGGCTCCACCGCTCCCGCCGCTGTAGTGCCGACATCCGCTCCCGAGGCCGCTCATACCACCTATGCCACCGTCTTGGCCCAAGCCCACGGCTCCCCCAAGCTGGCCCTTCTCAAGCTTACCGGTGATCTGGAGCGGGCCACCTCCCGTCTCCTCGCCAGCCGGGATCGCTCGCCAGCGACGAGCCTCATGGCCAACACCAAGGAACTGATCCGGGCCCAGATGCTTCCGCCAGCCGCCGAAGACGCCATGCGCCAATTCACTCAAGTTCGCAATCGAATTGCCCACGGCGACCTTTCGGCCGAAGACGAGCTGGTCCTAGCCACGCTTGATATCGGCGTCTCCATACTCAACACCTTCGAGTTAGTTGAATCCGGCCCCATGCCGGGCCCTCACCGTCCCGCCGACGACCCGAGGTGAACGGGCTGCGATCTGGTCAAAGAGGCGATCACCCGTAAGTCCATTCCGGAGACGAGCCAAGGCTGGCGGTGAGAGGGCGGCGCCTCGCGCGGAGATGCGTGTCCGACTGGTCTCCTGGGAAGAGCGAGGCTGGAAGCCAATCCCCCGGGAAGGTTCCGGGGGCACCCAGACTTGGGCCGTCGCCGCGTCCACGAGCACTGGAAGGTTGGTCCGGATATGCAGCTCAAGGGCCCTCGCGATGACCACCTGGAGGCGCTGTTGGAGCTGTCGGCATCCCGGGGTTTGCGCGTGGTCAAACACCAAGGAGCGCAGCGCGCTCTCGTCAATCCTGGCAACGTCTGTGGCCCCAAGCTGAGCGAGTAGCTTCGGCACGAGTCTCGTTTGGGCGATGATCACCTGATCCTCGGGGCTGTAAGCAGGGACTTCGATGCATCGAAGCCGGTCGAGGAGAGGGGCAGGGATTTGGTTCCGATCATTGGCGGTAGCTAGGAAGACTGATCCGGACAGGTCCAGGCGTACCTCGTCCAGGAAGTGATCCTGCCAGGCATGGTTCTGTGATGGGTCCAGGATGGACAGCAGGACGGAGAGGGCCGAATGGCCGCCCCAGTCCGAGAGCTTGTCGATCTCGTCGAGTAACCAGACGATTTCGGAAGGATGAGCCCCGGAGGCTCGGAGTCGGCGAACGAACTCTCCGGGGCGTGCTCGGTTGTAGCCTCGATCTGCCCCAGCCAGGAAGACATCATCCACGCCCCCCAGCGAAATGCGTTCGAATCGGCGGCCCATGGCTTTGGCGGCTGACTCGGCCAGCGTCGTCTTGCCAGTGCCCGGGGGGCCGACCAAGCAGAGCACCTGTCCTGTGGTGGAGTTCTGGCCGTTCCGCCGCTGCCACTCCAGCACCACCAGGTGATCCACGATCGCTCGCTTCGCCTCCTTCATGCCTCCGTGCTCGGCATCCAGGAGCAACCGCGCCTCCTCGAGGTCAATGGCGGGAGGGATCTTCGCCTCCCAATTCAGGTCGAGAGCGATCCGCACTGCCTCCCGGTTGCCGTTACCGTGGGACCCACCAGTCTCGGCCAGATCTCGCTCGACCGCGGCCCGTACTTCTGGAGGCAGGGGAGCCTTTCTCACCCGGTCTTCTAGTGTGTCCACCCGCCGCTCCCGGGCTCGCGGCGATCGCCTTCGGCTCCGATCACCCTTGTACAGCGCCTCCAAGATCGGCAGACGGTCGATCCACCGCACCGCGTTCATGAGTGCGAGCCGTGCTTCGCCCCCGGGGCTCAGATGCACCGAGAGCCAATCCGCCAGAGTCCCCGGGTTCATGTTGGTGAGGTCGGGAACGAAGTCGGGGCGACCGCCGAAGGAATCGTGGCGCTGGGCCAGCCGACGCAGCCGAAGCAACCGATCTATGACCTCATCAGTTGCCTCCGCCTCCTCGTCCACCGCGCCAATTCGCACCATCAGGACCGGTCCCTGGCGCTCGTCGGCGACAATCGCGACGCGCCGCAACCCGTAGGCGCGGGCTCGACGTACCTGTCCCTCTTCCCTCTCCTCTTCGTCCACTACGGCCAGCAGCCCGATGAGAGGCTGGCGGCGCTGGTGGTACGCGTCTCTCGCTACCAGCACGACTTCGCAGCCGCAGCCGGGCAACCCGACTACGCCAGTGGCTTCAGCCTCTGGCTGTCCTCGCAGGACATGGACCTCGCCTGGCAGCAGTGGCGTGTCGGTGAGCACCGCGGTGCGCTGGTCCGAATGCACTGAGCCTGTCAGCTTGGCGTCCTCGAGAGCAGTGTTCGCCCCGCGCTCCGAAGACTCCATGGAGATGATTCCCTGACCTGGTCCGCCCCGCTTCACAAGAGTCTCCCTAGCTGGCGCATCCTCACGGTTCTCAGAGCGACTATACTACGTCGCTATCGGGCACGTCGCTGTTGGGTTTCGCCAGCGATTTTAGGGGTGACCCCAGCACGGACGTTGGAGTCCCGCCTCTTCTTCTTGAGTTCCTGATAGGATCCCTTACGGGTGTCGATCGAGTCGTAGCGGGGTTCAGAGAGAGGCACCCCGAGGCGATCGAGGGAGAATGCGCCCAGTGTCCACTTCGTGTGCGTCACCACGGCCGATGCCAGCCCCGTTTTCGGCGGCGACGATCGAAGCCGTTTGCAAGGTCCTAGGAGACGCCGTCGCGGGGTCGCAGATTCCAAATCTGATCGCGCCTTTAAAGGTGATCGAGCAGCCCGGAGACGTGCAGGGCACGAAGTGGAAGCGCCTCTTCAATGCCATAGTCACGGCCCAGAATCGGCAGCAAGACGGACGGCCTTTGCTCCGACTGTTGACCGAAGTGATGGCGCCGGTACGGTTCCCATCCCCGCGTGCCTTCGAAAGCTGCCAACGGGGAGTCAATGAAAAGCTTCTACTTTCTGGGTTCCGCATAGCCGATGATGGATCCCTTGAGAAGGTACGAGCGGCGAAGACGGTCGCAGAGGCGCAGCGCCGCGCCGACGACCTCTACGCCGAACTCAATCGCAGAGAGATTCACCCGGACGTCGTGAGGTTCTGCCGCGCCGAGCTGCTGGACCAAAATTACTTCCACACGGTGTTGGAGGCGTCTAAGAGCGTGGCTGAGAAACTACGGAGGCTAACTGACAGCCGGGGAGACGGATCCGCGCTCGTGGACGCGACCTGCTCCATAGCTTCAGGTCCCCGAATTGCTTTCAATAGCCTTGAGACGTCCTGGGAGCAGTCAGAGCAGAATGGCCTCGCGACCCTGATGAAGGGGCTCTTCGCCACTTACCGTAACCCGGCGGCACACGCCCCTAAGGTCCGGTGGGCGACCTCGAGAGCCGAGGCGTTGGACATGCTGACTCTAGCTTCCATGCTTCATCGCCGGCTCGATAATGCCACCGTTCTGCCGCCTCGGCCCGCGTAGGAGACTGGGCGAGCTGCGAGCCAGACGGACGCGGCCGTCAACTCGTATGACTACGACAGTCCCAGTGCTAACTTAGGTGCCCCGGCTTCCATCGGCCACTTAGAGGTAGGAATATGAATGAACTGAGGGGTTACAGAACAGTCGTGGAGAGTCATCTCACCACGATGGAGGGCACAGAAGTCGACGATCAACCGAGCGCGCACGTCGCTTTGGGACACGCTCTCGCTGCCGTGGCCTCGATCAACGACCCTTCGGGGCAGGGTGGATCCCAAAGCCTGGCGGGGCCGGTCGCCGATCTCGCCGAACTGCTCCAGAAGTGGCTCAAGCGCCTGCTGGACAAGCTGACGGAGATCGTAAAGGCCCTTGCCCACGGGACGACCTTTTCGTTGTCCGTGGGGACGGGAGTGTCCGTCACGATCAACTTCTCCCAGATGGATTAGGCCGTACGGCCGTGTTTTCAGTTGAAACCAAGAACGCATCTGTAGAGTCCGCCGTCTCCCCTGGTCCCAAGGGCCGCCGCACAGGAGGGTTCCGTATTTTCGACCGAAGGCAAAGGGGGAGAACCGGACCCGTGCAGCGGGTCGATCGCGGTTCCCATAGAGATGGTGGCAAGCCGAACTGGGACTCCCCGTGTGGCGATGCTGAGGGATTGCGATCCGAGGCGTCGCTAGGGCTGACATTGCCGTCTAGCCAGTGCCTATTCACGGAAGGTCATTGGTACGTATGCCAGGCCACCACCCAAGGCTCTCTCGCGAAGGCGCAATTAGCCCCTCGGTCTGACCGCGAAACAAGCGGGAACACAAGATGATGAAAGCGGGCGAGAAGATACGGCTTATCAACCTCTGCGCGCGAACCCTAGCGATCGCGGATTGGAAGGAAATCGACTTTATCTTGAATATGTGCGGAATCCGCACGCCCATCTCATGGGAAGGGGAGCGGTATGACTATGTGCGGGAGACGCTCCGCTCCCAGAACCCGAGCGCTGAGACTCTTCGTGGCCTTGAGGAGCACTTGTCGTTCGAGGAGGGCGCCGGTACAGAGTTAGTAGATGACGATGGCCTTTGGGACTTGGGTGCGGTACGCGTCTTCCTCTCGCACTCAGCGGAGCACAAAGAATTCGTAGCGAAGGTGGCCGACGCTCTGCAGCTGCATGGCCTACACGGTTTTGTTGCTCACGACGCCATTGCCGTAAACCGAGAGTGGCAGGCGGAGATCGAGCGAGCTTTGAGGACGGCACAAGTTCTGGTCGGGTTTGTGCACCCAGAGTTCATCAGCAGTGCCTGGGCCAATCAAGAGGTGGGATGGGCCTACGGACGGGGCCTGCCTGTATTTATGGTTAGGCTGGGCGCTGACCCTAAGGGGTTTCCCGGCAAGACACAATGGCCGTCTATGCCATCTGCGAAGCCTGAGGTCGTGGCTGGGCGGATCACTCAATGGCTTAACTCACTCCCAGACTTTGCTGACACCATCGCAGGGCGCCTTATCATGGCCCTGCGTGAGTCGCGCAACTACGAGGATTCTGGTCGAGCGGCCGAGGCGCTCAATGCGTTGAATGACTTGAGTCCTGATCAATGGAAGGAGCTTGATCAGGTCTATCTGGATAACGATCAGGTCCACGGCGGCGTGCTGGCGCATCGAGGACTTGATGCGCTTTATCGTCGTCACCACCGGAAGTATCCTGATACCGTGTCGAAGTCCCAGCCTTGACGAGCTCGTAGGGTGGCAACCCAACTTGCGCTGCGTCTTCGCCGGGACGCCCGAGGCGCTCAATGTAGTTGGGGGTGGGCAGACTGGTCTCGAGCGGGTCGTATCCGCCTAGCTGTCGGGTTGCCGCATTCGTAGTTCATGCCGGCTGGTCATGCTCACGCTGTCGGACCGGCGGAGCGCCCATAAAGGACCGAGACGTCGGGGGCCATCGGGCTGTGGGCGATCCATGAACGCCTTGGCCGTAGTGGTAACGTCACCGTCTGGACTGCAACCTGCCCCGGATCGGCCACTCCAGCCGCGCTGCAGCTCGTCGACACGACCAATGGGGAGAAGGAGTCGTACAGGCGGGTCGGCCTGCGCAGCCGGGGGACCGACGAGCGGGACCTAGAGATCACTCGCACAAAGACCAAGATCGGCGAGATCGCGGTCGAGAATGAGCTTTTGCGGGAACGAGCTCGCGGGGGCGGCCGCTCCTCCATTTCGCGGCGGCGACGACTGAGCCTGGCTCCGACACGTCAAGGGTTCCAGTGTAGGGGTAGAGGAAAGAGGGGTATGTTTTCACCAGCTCTGCCGGCGCCTTGTCCTCAGCTTGGCCGGTGACTTCTGTCTGCTGTAGGAGGTGCGTTGACGGGGCGTGATAGGGACGTACTTGGCCTGTCTGCCCGGAGCGGTCAGGAACCACTCCCCTTCCTCAACCGCCAGCAGGCCACGTCGCTGCAACCGCATGGCCGCCGCGGTGGTGTACTCTCGGATCTTGGGACCCAGTCTGCTCGCCCCTTGGAGGGTGGCTGCGCGGCGAAGGACGGCTTCGGCGTTCGGCCCCCCATATTGAGAACAGGCGGAGATCACTGACCATTCATATCCGTCGTTCACGACAGCAGGCTTGCCCTTTGGCACTACTTCGATCCGCCCCGACATGCCTTGCTGCATGTTCATACCGAGCCGTGTCGGGGCTGGCGTGGGGTTATCAGTCGCTCTAGGCCTGTTCGGTCGCCGCTGGAGCGGTTCGGCTAGCAAGGGGGCGGGGCTCGGCGGTCCTCCCGGCGGCGGAGGGGGAGGCAGCGAGAACCAGGCGTCAATGCGCCGCAGCTGCTCCGCCCTCGCCTTTCGCCACTGTGAGTATGGGATGCGCAGAATCTCCCAGCCCGCCCTTGCGAGGATCTCTTCCCTCTCCAGATCCTCCAACTTCAGGTCGCCATGCTCGTCGGAATGCCAGGCTTCGCCGTCGCACTCGACCGCAAGGCGAACGGTGACATTGTCGGGCCGGCTCACCACCAGGTCGATCCAGAAGCCACAGGCCGGGTACTGATTCTGTACAGCATAGCCTTTGCCTACCAGAGCCTCAGTCACTTCCGCCTCAAACTCGCTGTCGACCTTGCCCACCCTCGCTACACCGTGGAACACCTTTCCCCGGGCCTGAACATCCGCGGCGTGCTTCAGCCAGTCGCTGAGGGGAGAGGGACGGCCGCCTGCGTAGGTGAAGGCGGTGATGGGGGCGCTGTGGAAGATGTGTACCTCATGCCGGGGCCTCGTCCACATGACGTTGAGCATCCCCATCTCGTGAGCCCGATCCACCATGCGGGCGGAGAGCTGCTGCTGGCTCATCCCGCTGGCATCGTAGGAAAGACTGTAGAGGATGACGTCCCGCTCATCCCCTTGGAAGCCGTCGGGGTTGACGACGACGAGATCATGCTTGTAACGGAGCTCGGCGTCCACCTCGTCGGCGACCAAGTCCTGAAGGTAGCGCATCTGTTGTTCGTACAGCGCGATAACTCCTATCGTCGCCCCCTCGTACTCGGGAGATTCGAGCATGGTCTTGAGGAGATCCAACACAGCGCGGGCCTCGGGCTCGTTGACCTGGGAGTCGGAATCCTCGACAACCCGACCGTCGAGGACCCGGTGCAGGGTGAAGGCGGCCGTGGCGGGAGAGCCGAATTGCTTCCGACTCTCGTCAGTCATGATCCGTAGCCGGTTCTGGTAGAAGCGAGTGTTGCTCGGTTCGATGATGGACGGCAGGCAGCGGAAGTGCTCATCGAGAAAGACGGATTCTTCTGAGCGGCTGCCGGCGAGGTCCAGCAGGGACTGCCTCGTCGGGTAGAACTGACCATCCGGATCGTGCTCGAAGACGCGGTGCTTGGTCCAAACGCCGCGCGCCACCGTGGTGGCGACGAACGCGAAGCGCTGCGGTTGCATCTGCTGCAGGTCGCCGCAGATGACCAGCTTTTTTCCCCGATGCAGGATCGGCAAGATGCTGGGGAGGTCAACCTGGGATGCCTCGTCGATGATAACCACGTCGAAGAGACCCTCGGTGCAGGGGAACAGCCGAGCGACGTCGTCGGGAGACATGACCCAGGCGGGAAGGGATTGGAGGAGCATATGGGCCCTCTCGAGATCCTGCTTGAGGCGGTCGAAGAGAGAGTAGTTCTTGTAACTGCTCTGGTTGCGCCGAACGGTCTTGGCCAGCTCCTCCCGGTTCTGCTTCTGCTGCCTGGTCTCGCTGGCGGTGCGATGCTCGGCACTGACCCGGAGATAGTCTTGAGCCAACCGGAAGAGCTCAGAACGGGACTCCCGTGCCGTGTCGCTCATTTCGGCCGTGTTATGGGGCGCAACTCGGTTGGCCCTTCCCCAGGCCGATCGTCGGCGCAGCGAGGCGGCGAGCCTCCCGAATCCGATCGCCCCTTCCGCTTCGCGATCCGCCAGGAGCCGTTTCTCCTCGGCCTCGATGGCCCGAGCGAAGGAGGTGGCGGTCTCCTGGTACTCCTGCTGGGCTTTCGCGTAATCGTTGTGGACCGCCGTGAGAACCTGGTCCAGCTCACTCTTCGACCGGCTCTTGGTGATGAGCGCCAAGCGCTCGAGCATGGGCTGTTTGTTGCGGTGCAGGAGAGTCATGGGCAGGAGCGGGCTCTGAAGCTCTCTGAGCTTGTCGTCCACGACGGAGAGGGCCTTGTCTTTGGTAGAGGTGACCAGCACCGACCGACCAGTGGCGACGATATGGCAGACCAGATTGGCCACGGTGAGCGACTTCCCAGTGCCCGGGGGACCGTCTATGCGAAGCACTGTCGTCGATGGGTCATCCAGAAGTATCGCGGCCCGGCGCTGAGCACGGTTCGAGGGGAAAGGGTAGTAGACCTGCGCAGCCGCCTCCCGCTCACGGGTGATATCGACCTGTGCCTCCGCGCCGGCACCAGCGAGGAGGGGCACTAGTGTGTTGGCCGGGGTGAGAGCGGCCGCTTCGCTGATGCTGTCGAGATCGCTGGCGAGGAAGTAACTGGCCTGAGGGGCGACGAGCACGCCGGCGCAGTCGATAACGCGAAGCCCGCTTCCTCCCGGGGCGGACGGCGGTTCGACGAGGCGGCCGTCGAGGGTGCCCCACAGGGTGACCTGGGGGAGTTCCCTCTGCACCACGTCCAGGAATGCTCGGAGGCTCGCCCTGGTTAGAGGAAGCCCGGGAACGGCGGCGTGAAGGTGGGCTACTGCGAGATCCCGGGCGTCGCTGATCTCGTCGCCCAGGAAGGGCATGGGGTTGAATTCGAGGGTCTCTTCCTCGGGGGCGAGCACGAACCCACGTCCCTCCGGTCTGATGCTGATGGGGACGGTGAGAAGAGGCGCGCGGATGTCCTTGCCGTTCACCCTCCCGATGACGAAGGGGTACCCGTACAAGGCCTCGCGTTCGTATGGGTTGAGCTGGATGGTGGCGCTCATCTTCCCGACCAGCTGCTGGCAGGAGTGAGACGGCCCGATGCGGAGGTCAGTGAGCGTGGTCATCAGCCGCTCTTGGGTCTCGGAGGGCGCCCCGATCCAGGCGAACTCCGGACTCCGCCTCGCGTTGGCGCGTGGCCAGGTCGACATAGCGGCCCCACCGGAGTGCTGCCGGCGGAGGAAATCTCCGTAGACAGCACAGAGCGAGGTGAGGAGCCCGCGATTCAGCCGTCCCAGATCTGCCACGGCGCAATTATCCCGGGACCCGTGTTCGGCAGCAAGAGGCAGCGGCCTGTGCTCGGCGATCCGGAGATCCGCATCTCCCTCGAGATGCTCGAGGGCCGCGTCTAGAGCCGCTTGGACGGGCGTGCCTGTGCCTGCTTGAGATCGCTTTGGCCCAGCTGCACCTGGGGAGCGCCAGCGCCGCCGCGGTCACTCGCAGCTCGCGGCTCAAGCTTTTCAGATTCTCCCCGCGCAAGATCCGCAGCACCACCTCCATCTTCGGCCGCGAGGACCAGCGGCCACGGTCTCTCGAACCATCACCCTCACCGCCAAGTCCGCTCCGCCGGTTGCTCATCTGGCCACCTCCTGGTTGTTCCCCTCATCTTCCCGACCAGGTGTCCAGAGAATTTGTGGGCCAGGCGAGGACCACGAAACAGCTCCGGGAAGGCCGGAAGCGGGCACCTGTGACAGTCACACTCAGTCGAAGGGCCCCCTGAGTTCGAACCCGAGTAGGGATGCGCCGCAGGCTGGGAAGCGGTTGCCGAACTCGGGCACGGAGACGACTTCGTCCGAGGGCAATCGCCAACTGAGTGCACCGCCCCGATGTCCGCGCGTAGCGTACGACGCCACGGCGTTGCCACAGCCGGGGCGCGATGAACTTGGGGCCAAGATGTCGATCGACACCACCTGTCGGCACTCCTCGCAGGGTGCTGGCATCCAGCACTTGTCCCTGAAGCTGCCCATCCCGGCGCCCAGCGAAAGCAGTTCTCTGTCGTACCCGCATCCTGTGCAGCGTGTGGTGACAAGCATCCCCATCTCCGGCGTCCTCCCTACCTTCTAGCCAAAGTGTCTGTCAAACCGGGGCAAGCGCATACCTTGCGGCCCCCGCGTGAGTGTCGTATCAGCCAAGGCGATTGAGCTCCTCGATAAAGTGAATGACCTCGGGCACGGGACGGACGACCTCGGGCTGTGGTTCGAAGTGATAGGAAACCCACCGGACCCCACTGGCCTCGAGGCGATCGTAAAAGTAGCAGGCGTCCTCGACTGACTCCGGGCTGCGCTGAAGTGTGAACAGCGGACCAAGGCGTAGCGGCAAACTCCCGCCCGACTCAATCATGTAGAGGTGACCCTCTTCTGGCCACTCGCGGAAATCGCGGGTAGTCTTTCGAAAAAGACTTCTGGACCCGACCAGGCGCTCGATCGACGTCGTAATGATCCCGGCATGGTTACTGCCGGCACCAGCACGGACAAGCTCCCACCCGTCGAAGACGTCGCCTAGGCCGTTCCGAATTCGCGAAAGCGTCGTCTCAGCGCGTGCGAGTCGGCGGTGCCACTCCTCCGGACCCACGACCGCCGCGTGGCCCACCCAGTCGCGGCGGTAGGAGGCTGCTTCGTCCTTGAGCGCAGCTATGACAGACTTTCGGGCGATGGCATCCAGCCGGGAGAGGTCCTCAAGCCGATAGAGTTCTTGGGCTAGCGCAGGTTTACTCGACTTAAGGTCGCGACTGCGAGCCGCTAAGCGGGCTAGCAAATCAGCCCAGATACCGATTGAGCCACGAGTGTAGGTCGCTTTCGACGTGCCAGCCCGGGCGGTTTCCGCCAAAACTTGTGGGTCGGCCCGGAGGGCACTCACGTGGAGGTCCACCAAGAACACCGTGGCCCCCTCGAAAAAGTGAACCAGGTACTTGCACCGACGTTCGACATCCGCCTCTGCGTGGTAGCGCCACAGCACTGATGCAAGTGGAAATGGCAACGATTCTGCCCACCGCTCCATTCCACCGCCTTCGAGTACCGTCCGCAGATTGGCTTCGGTCCGTGCTGCCGCAAGTGGATGCTCCCACAGCTCCACATTGAGCCCTTGGATGGTCTGCTGGAGCTCTCCGAGCTTGCGCGAAGTCCGGACGGCTACCCGCTGCTGATCGATCCTTGGCGGTAACATTATGTGCCCGGCCCGCAAGGATGTGAGCGAGATCTGCGGGATCGTGGTGCCAGTGGCTAATTGCTCCCGGAGTTTCCTTCCCAGTGGCGAACTTAACAGTGCCGCGACGAACTCTGGGTCAGCGACTTCGGGTCGCACGATGAGCTGTAGGTAGTTGTGCGGCTTGATCACTAGCGAGTCTAGTGATGTCACGGCAGGAGATGTGCCGAGCTTGGGGAGATAGACGGCGTTTGGGGAGATGTCGAACGGATCCCCGTTACTTCTTGGTGCATACGTGGCCGAACAGACGTCTGCGATCGGCACAAGTTGCAGGCCCGTCGTCCGGGCCGCATTATGAAGTTCCACGCCGCGTAGCGTGGCTGGCCAGGATACGAATTCGTGGATTGGTAGCAACCGGCCAAGTTGGGGCAGCTTGGCATCTCGCCGGGCGTGCAGGTTGTCGACGATTGCGCTCATGTCCGTGGCTGGACTCAGAGCCCCGGCGAAGAGTGTCTCATGTGGGGTATGGGTCATAACGACAAGGCTCAGCGGCAACGATGTCGGGAAGCCCCGAGTAGGAAGCGCGAGCGCCGCGCTCGGGTAGACTGAGGCAGCGGCGAGGGCCATCCGAACCTGTGCACTTGAGGCGGCGAAGAAGGTCTCGGGTAGTACCGCGATGAGCGATCCATTCTGCTCCAGGGCTAGCGCCGCTTGGACCAGCATCGTGTACGTCTTGCTCGCGGTGAGCTCCAGCTGAGGCTGCCCGATCTCTAGGTGCACTGGCGCTAGGCCTACCGGCGGAGACCCGACTACCAGGTCAAACTTGCCAATCGGCTCGCCGAGGACGGTTGACGCATCACCGAGCCGCCACTCGACCGCGTCGTTCCTCGAGAGGTCGCGTGCCAGCTCGAATACTTCAGTGTTGAACTCGATGGCAAGGCCCGACTCCAGATGTCCTGCGTCGCTTAGCGCAGAAAGTGTGGTCCCCAACCCGGCCCAAGGGTCGAGAATGCGCGCGGGCGGCTGGCTTGCCATGTAGGCAACAGCGAAGTCTGCCACAACTAAAGGGTCAACAATTTCGCTGTTGCTGATTCCGGCTACCTCGGCTAGGGCGCGCGTGTCGCTGGCAATCCCTCGGTTGACGGCTTCACGGATCAGGCCGAGCCGGTGCTGTCCGTGGCCCTGGTTGCGGTGCTCATCGGCAAACTTCCACCAGAAGTCCTGCCAGTTCCTCTCCTCGGGCTTCAAGTGCTGAGCCCCCTCATGGCCTAGATCGTGGCGGCTTCAGCGTACCGCTCGGACATGACGCTTGGCCAATCATCGACCGTCGCGGCGTCGCTTGAGGGGAGCACAAGTGCTGGGGTGGGGGCGAACAGGTGCCCATGGATGCCACAGCCCGATACGGCGTAGTTGCCGCGCCGCGTGTCTCTAGTCGCAGTCAGACGATGCAGTCCAAGTTTCCAGTATCCGGGAGCGACCTCTACGAAGGCCGGATTGCTTCGGAGCAGGCTATCAGCCTTCGCGAGTGCTGCGGCTGATACGCGTTGATAGTTCCACAATAGCGGCGCTAGGTCGCGGGTGGACAGGGGGCGGGTCGACCCAGCCAAGATCCGTGCAGTCTGAGCCGCCGCGTCTCGGGGCTCAGCATGGCCCACCAGGGCTGCCATAAGAGTGCCCCTACCCTCAGCGAGGTCGACGCTAACGTTGACAAGGCCTGACAGCGTCCATTTCCCGCCATCCTTGAGCCCGGAAGCCAACGCTCTGGCGCGTAGGGTTACCCACTGTCTGGTGGGCTCGTGGATAAGATATATAAGGAGCGCCACGATCAGAAGTGTCGTCGCGCCCCAGAGAATCTTCTGCCCGGTCGCGTCAGCCGACATTCGACGAAGCCCGCGGATACCTTCCTCGAGGGTCGCGCCTGTGAGGGCGACCCCACCTGCGGCGCCGACGGTAACGGTTTGACCGATTACAGTCTTTTCGGCTGCGAAGATGAGATCCAGCCAGGGCCGGCCCGTGGCTAGGCCGCAATCGACCAGATCGTGATCCTCCGATAATGCTTTGGTGCCCAGAAGGCAGGCCAGGATAGCGGTGGGCAGAGCGTCTACATCTCTATCCTGAACAGCCAGCAATCTAGGGTCGGTCAAGGAAAACTGGGTCGTATCGACGAATCGGACAGAGGGCAGGAAGGCTTCACGCCAGATGGTTTCGGCCACAGAGCGGTCCAAACCTCGCCTGACCATGAAGTCACTGAGGTATTTGTTCATCTCGTCGTAGACGTGGGAGCCAGCGAAAAGTCGGAGGACCCCAAGCTTCGCCAAGGTCCTAATGTGAGTGCGCTTTGGCGCGTCTCGCACATCCCTTGCGATGTTCTTCAGGAGCATGTTTGAGTCGACGGGGATCAGAACCGCCGTTGGCAGCAGGCTCCTGATCTGCGTCGGCGCTAGCGTTCGGAGGCTGTCAAGTGGCGACTCGTCATCGGCATCAGGGGGGCCATTTATCTCGGACATTGTCGTTAGGCGCTCGTACGCCGAAACAGCTCCCCGACGGCCACGCCGAAGATGGCGGCCAAAGCCAGCGCGAGGAACACGCGAGGCTCGCTCTCTCCACGCTCGATGTTGACCACCGTCTGGCGGCTGACACCGAGGAGACGGGCCAGTCCCTCCTGGGACAGGCCAGCCCGGAGCCGGTACTCTCGAACGGTCGACTCAAAGGTAGGCATGGCGCCACGGTACATCGACTAGGAGTGCGATGTCAAGAAAACTCTGTCAAGCCCACTGTACGGGCAAGAGGGTTTGGGTCTGTGGGGATGGCGCTCTCCTGATCTCAGCCTGACTTCAACCGCGAGCCGTGTACAGAAAACCGGTAGCGGCGTGTACAAGCCGGTCGCGAAGTGCGTGCAGGAGGGGGTGAGCCGAAGTCGCGAGTGCCCCACAACAAGACCTTGCAACAACCCCACCAGGGTTGTTGCAAAGAGAGTTTGAAGTGGCCCTACCGCGCTAGACAGGTAGGGTGCTGGACGAAGCTCAGTGGATAGATCGTAGTAATCGTAGCGGGGATGGGGGTCCGGGGGCAGGGGGTGGATAAGTCTGAACAACGTGGACATCCCCGGGTGGCGGGTCAGGCCGCACAGTGCGACGTGGTTTCTCCGGCATAGACGTCATCGGGCGTGCGATCCTCCAGAGACGAGTGGGGCCGACGCTGGTTGTACCAGGTGATGTAGGTGTGAAGACCAGCCTTCAGCTCGGCCCCGTCTTCCAGCGGATGCAGGAAGACGTACTCGTACTTGAGGGATCGCCAGAACCGCTCAATGAACACGTTGTCGATGGCCCGGCCCTTGCCATCCATGGAGATCGTGACGCCGTGTGCCGTCAACAGGTCCACCCAGTCCGCGGCGGTGAAGTGTGACCCCTGGTCGGTGTTGAAGATCTCGGGAGTCCCGTAGACCGCCAAGGCTTCGCGCAGCGCATCCAGGCAGAAGGCCAGGTCGAGCGTGGGGGACAGTCGCCAGGAGAGGATCTTGCGGGAGTACCAGTCCTGGATGGCGATGAGGTAGAAGAACCCCTTCCGGAATGGGATATAGGTGATGTCGGTTGCCCACACCTCGTTGGGTTGGGTGACGGCACGGTCCCGCAGCAGGTACGGGTAGATGGGATGCGACGGGTGTTTGCGGCTCGTGTGCGGGCCGGGAGCCATGGATCGGATGTCCATCAATTTCATGAGACGCTGCACCCGGCTCCGGTGGACGCGGAACCCCTCCGCGCGCAGCGCTCGGGTCATCTGCCGTGACCCCATGAAGGGGTGCTCCAGATAGATCCGGTCGATGACCTGCGTGAGGGGCAGCCGTGGGTCCGGGTTGGCGGATGGCGTGACGTAGAGACTGGAGCGGTTGACCCCCAAGAGGACGCATTGCCGGGCCACGGAGACCGGGGAGGAGTCTCGCTGGATCATCGCCTGCCTCTCTGCAGGGCGGCAATGATCCCGGGCCGCGACGCTAAAAAATCGCGCTCCATCTCGATCTGGCCGATCTTGCGATACAGCGCATCCAGATCCACTGGTGCCTCGCCCAGCCTCTCCTTGCTCTCGAACACGTGGGCCGCCCCTTTCTCCAGCCGCCCCTTCCACTGGGTGACCATGGTGGGATGGATGCCATACGTCTGGGCGAGCTCGGCGACGGTCTTGTCGCCCTTCAACGCGGCCACCGCCACCTGCGCCTTGAACTCCGCGGTGAACTTCCGTCTCGTCGTTGGTGCCATGGCTGTCCTCTTCGGTTCTCATCGATGAGTCCAGCTTAGCCACCTGTCTACTTTGGTAGGGCCACTTCAGTTGCAAGGTTGCTCCGAAGTGGCGTTCTTGGGGCAATTGAGGGCTGCTGGGGCCAATGCGAACGTGCCGGACGGCGCGGGATCGGGGCCTCGGAGTGGCCCAGAAGCCGTCCAAGGGAACTTAGTGGGGCCGACAGCCTATTTGAAGCTGCGTCGAACCGGAAGTGGCCTTGGCGTCCAGGCTGGCAAAGGGGGATCTTGGACCACTGGCGAAAGGCGCAGGAGTAAGAGCACGGACCTGGCAGCGCCTCGTCTAGTTTCGTCAGTGACAACCTCCTGGCATTGCGGGTCAGTGGACTGACGTCCTCTCCCAGATGGACTTGGTGACGCAGAAGGTCGCCTTCCATCAGCGCGGCCGTGGTCAGAGCTCACACTAGCCCTCTGTAGTCCCTTGGGTGGACTATCTCGCCTGGTCGGGTTCAGCGGGCGTCTCTGGTCAGGTGCAACGTCCTTCGTGCGGGGTCCGCCTCGGCGGCCCAGACGCTGCCCCGGAGAGGCGCTCGCAACGCTGTCGATCATCGCACTCGGCAGAGCGCGTCGGCGAGCGTTGGGCCGACGTCAGTTGGCTAGGGGCCCAGAAGGGCCAACGGTGCCACAACAACACCATCCTGTCGGCGGTACGCGTACTGGGTGGCGGTGATAACAAGTAGTGCCATCGGAGGACGGACAACGCGAGCGGAGGCCAAGCGGAGTAGATCTGCAGCCGCCTCGTCGACTTGGGTGGAGCCCATCTTCACCTCGATCCCGATCCAGGCACCGTCTCGGCGCTCGACGATCAGGTCGACCTCGAGTTCCCCCCCGCGCTCCCGATAGTGGTAGACGGACGCGCCGCCTTGCCCTGCGTACACGCGTATGTC
>DATKSR010000077.1:0-4003 GCA_035531555.1 Candidatus Dormiibacterota bacterium | reverse complement strand
CAGGCCGCAGTTGCCCGAGCGGAGCACTTCTCCGTGCTCTAGGCCGCGCGCCCGCGCCCCTCGTCCTGAACACGGCTTGCACCGCCACCTATTCCTTCTTGCGGGATGGTCCAGGTCGTCGGGGATGCGATGGACAGAGACCAGCTGGGGCCGTTGGCGACGGGCTGGACTATCTGGGTATGATCGGGGTGATGTCTCCAGGCTCGGCGACCACGGGCCGACGCATCCTGGCGGCCATCGTGGCAGATTACCGGGTCCGCTTCGCCGTGGGGCCTACGTGGCGGGAGTTGAGCGACAAGCTGGGTATCCCGCCGGCGGGTGACTCGCAGCCGAAGTCTGGCTCTCCCGAGTGGATCGCCTGGCAGGCCGCACTTTCCGAGCTGATCCCGGCGCTGATCGCCACGGGATGGCTCGCCGACGTTCGCGGCACGGAGCGCAGCCTTCACCCCGGCCCTCGATGGGAGGCCGCTGGCACTTCCTGGCTGGAGCATCAAGCGACCGTGCCCAACGTTCTCGCCTATCACTTCCAGCACGGGCAGGGTGTGAGGCCGAGTGTGAAGGAGCCTTCGGACGTCGTTCCGTCGCCCCGTGCCCATGCCGTCCCGCCCGGCCCATCTCGATGAGGGTCGGCCCTGTCAAGTCCCCGGACGGGTTGGATGTGGTTGGCGCCATCTAAATCCTCTCGGGCGAGCAGGACCCTCGCATCAACCATCCAGGTGGTCAAGGTTCCGGTGGAGTCGCCCAGACCAGCTCACCAACATAACCTCCGTGACCCGCCGTTGACGACGCCGAGAACGATCGCCCCTCCTTCAGGAGGGTTGGCCATGCAGGCCATCTCTTCTGGTCGGGCCCTTTTAGTCTGGCGATTGCACCGGGAAGAATGCTCCCTCGAGGTCCTCGCCGGCGCACATCCTCTGTGACGTTGACCCGGGTACGCTCGATCTGATCTGGCGGATCGCCTGTCGCGAGATGCGTGAGCAGGAACTCGTCTATGTCGCTCGGCTGGAGAGGCGGCCCAGTAGGCAAGGTCGCCTCGGGCCTGTTGCCGAAGGCGGCCAGTGCTGTCGACAACTAGGGTCACGATCCGATCGGCGTCCACCTCGGGCTCGGTGTGTCGGGCTAGTGGACCGCGGCGTTAATTCGTGACCCCTCAGGCGGCCAGGGGGTCGCCGGTGTAGGTCCAGCGGTAGGGGTGTGCGTGGAGCCGGTTGTAGGTGGCAATGAAAGCGTACATCTGGTTCTCCAGGTGGGTGACGGAGGTGAAGTCTCCGTGCTGGAGAAGCCGCCTGACCAAGGTGCGGAACCACATCTCGATTTGGTTGAGCCAACTCGCGTAGAAAGGCAAAAAGTGCAGCATCAGGCGCTGCGGGTGCGCACTCTGCCAAGCCTGAACCGAAGGGCCGCGGTGGGTATTGAGGTTGTCGACCACCGCATGGATAACCTGCCCGTGGGGGACTTCGGCGTCCAACCGGTCAAGGAAGGCGAGGAAGACTTCGGCAGGGCGGTTGGGAGTGACCAGCCCGAGCACCTTGCCAGTGTGCACCTCAAGCCCGGCGGTGAGGCAGCAGGTGCCATGTCGAATGTATTCGGCCTCGCGCTTGGCCAGCTCTCCGGGACGACGGAGTGGGAGCAGCGGGTAGCGACGCTCCAGCGCTTGAATGCTGGTCTTTTCGTCGATGCTCCAAACCGGCCCATCATCCGGGGGGTTGAGATAGAGGTCGATGATGGTCGGCATCTTGGTGTCGAAGTCGGGATCCGTGCGGCGCTTCCAGTAGTCGCAGCGATGAGGCTTGAGAGAGGCGTTATTGAGGATTCGCTGCACGGAGCGGGCGCTAATCGCCTGGACTCGACCGCCAGCGGTCAGTTCCTCCTGTCCCTTGACAGGGGAGAGCACGAGCGGGGGGTGATGCATGGTGGGGCAGCTCGTGAGGGTGGATACTTGCTGGTGAGAACGTCGGGACAGCCATGAGGGTTGCGGCCGGTGAAGATTCCCGAGAGCACCAAGGGATCCCTGGAACAGAAGCTGCGAACTCGGCAGCGGGAACGCTGGCCGCAGCTGCGCGAGATCCGGGTCCGTTATCGAGGGGAGTTTGCCTACGTCGACGCCGTGATGCCCGATGGGGAGGTGAACCCACTCTTTCGGCTCCGCTACGGTGGATATGCCAGCGTGTTCGGATTCGCCATCTATCTGTGGTCCAAGGAAGGCTATGAGGACTCCATCCTTCCCAATGGCTCCTTCGAGGCCACCCCTCAAGAAGCTCTCGACTGCGCCTGCGGTCTCTACCTCGACGACCCCTCCGCCTGGGTCACGAATTCACGCCGGGGTCCACTAGCAAGTTCGCGCCGATGGCCTTCCAGAGGGCGAGGCCACCGATGAGGCGGGCTACGCTGATCCATTGACGCATGGGTCCCCCTAGCGAATGGCTGCCAACTGTGCTAGTCTGCTTCGCGACGGTCTTGATGGGACTTGACTTGGCCGGTAGACTGAGTTCAGCTAGGGGGCGTAGTGATCTCCCAACGGGGTTCTGGTGGCCAGTCGCCGGTTTGCGACCCGGAGGAACTCAGGTGTACGGGGTAAGGATGATTCCGGCTAGGTCCCGCTTCGGAGCGGTGGTTGTCTCGCTGGTCGGTGGGGCCCTGCTTATGGCCGGGTGCGCAGCCGGGAATCCTGCTAAGACTGGCAAGCCCTCCCCCTCCCCGAAGCCGACCACTTCGGCGTCAGCAGGATCGGGGAAGTACTTGCCCTCGAAGTGGGTGAACTCGAAGGGTGTCTTCGTCGCCCCGGCGGACTCTGGGGCGAGCGCTTCGCTGAAGGCGAAGTGGGAGGTCGCTTATGGGGTTCCGCCCCCGCCACAGGGCTTTGTGTCGGGGCTTGGGCAGGTGCCGGTGACGAATGCGGCCGGGCTTCCGACGGCCAACGCGACGGCTCTGGGGCAACAATTCCTAGCTGAACAAGGCTACGAGGACTACTTTCTGACGGAAGGCTCGGGCCAGGGCTTGGCTGCGGTCGGAGGGGCAGGGCTCATGAGTGACTACACCACGGTGTCAGCCGACCTACAGGCGGGCGGACACATTCGGGTCACCGGCTGTGCTCTACCCACCACCCTGGAAGTTGTAGCGATTCCGACGGCGCTGAATCCTCCTCAAGGCGACAAATATGGGCTGCTGACTACTTTTGAGGGCGCTCCTAAAGGTCAGTGTGTCTTGCAGCTCTCAACAAGGAGTGGGGCATCCGTCACAGTGGCAAAGTACGCTCCCGTGCCAACCTTGTACGCGGGTAGTTCCACAAAGATTGGGCCTCTTGGAACGATTTGGAAGCCGGTCGGCGGCTGGTCTTGCCCGGGGTATCAGCAAGGTGAGGCACTTTCATCGGTATGTGTCGCATCATGAGCGGACAGCTGCGGAAGGTTCGATGCGCCACAGGGTGAGCGGGATCGTAGTGATCGCGGGCATAGTGTCGATGTTGGCGCTAGCGGGGCCCGGAGCTTTTGGAGGCCTCGTGGTGCTAGCAGCGGGCGGTGGCCCGCCGCCTCCTCCTCCCCCTCCGCCTCCTCCCGGTGGGACCGCGACTACCCAGGTTGGCTACTACGCATGGGGCTCAGCAGGGGGAACATTTCCGGCCATCGATCAGAACGGCACGAGCTCCACTGGGCCAGGAGCGAGTTACGTGGGCGGCCCGACGGCATGTCACGGCTACTACTACAACGACAGTACGGCACTGCTTGCGGGGCACGATGACCATTGGAGCAGCTTCAATCCATCGTACCCCATGAATGGATTCCTGACCTGGGCGGCGAGTGCGCGTACTGCGGTGTTTGGGAGCGGTGGCCGTGTGCAGGTCGATACCAACAACTATGGGGCGGTTCTCCTGTCGGAGTACGACGTGTACGCCGACTACTACCAGCCGCTCATGGCCAATCCGAACACTGCCTCAGGGCAGCCTCCATGCGTGAACAGCGGCCAGCCGTCCTTGCAGGGTCTCCTGGCGAATCCCGTCTGCCCC
>DATKSR010000076.1:0-107330 GCA_035531555.1 Candidatus Dormiibacterota bacterium | reverse complement strand
AACCGCACACGGTGGCGGAAGATCAGGTCATCATTGGTCACGGCGGCCCCCTCCCTTGAGCTTTGAACACCCAAAGGATGGGCCGCCTTCTCTTTCCCTGCACGCCCCCTCAGGGGCACAGGTGTCTACAGATCTTGTGAGCTGTTCATCTTAGGACCGGAGCCGTGTCGGGCCGCCGGCAGGGAGCGAAGCGGGTTGTAGAGCCGTGAATCACCAGTGAAACTGGTCCGACCGTGTTGTACGCCAGCGGACCGACGCTGCGAATCGCTCTGTCTAATCTGCTCTCTGCGGGAGTCCTCTCCCCTCCCGCGCCTCCTTCCCCAGGCAGGTTCCAGAGCCACCCCGCTCGTGACTTGCTTAAGTGACACCGGCTCCGACGAGTTCACAGCGGCGACCGCCCCCTCCAAGCCCGGCGTGCCGTCGTTGTGGACTCAATTTGTTTCCGTCAGTACACCGTTACACGGGAATCGACTAATCATCCGTTCAGCCGACGGGCCTTCGGACTGCGTGCACCCCGAGTCGATGGCGAGCGACCGAGCGGCCGGAGCGAGCCAGATGGCCGCCGCGATGGGGTCGCCGTACCACCTAGGCCGGGACGGTGACGTAGGCGGGGGCAGCGGTGACCTTGTCAAGCTCGGTCTTGATGACCCGGTAGCACTCGCAGGACACACTTTCCAGACCCGCCCGGTCGACGATCTCGACGTGCCCCCGGTGGTAGTGGATGAGACCGGCCTTCTGCAGGACGCCGGCGGAGAGGGTCACCCTGGCCCGACGGGACCCCAGCATCTGAGCGAGAAACTCCTGGGTGATCAGGAACTTGTCGGCGCCGATCCGGTCGTGGCTCATGAGCAGCCACCGACTCAGGCGCTCCTCATTGGTGTGGAGGCGGTTGCAGGCGGCAGCCAGGGAGATCTGCCCGAACAGCGCCAGGACGTAGGTCTGCACCAATTGATTGATGGCCCGGCTCGAGTTGGTAGCGTCCAGGAAGGCTTCGGCGGACATGGTCAGACAGCGGCCGGCCACCTGGGAGATGGCCCGAACTGCCAGGGTGCCTCCAAAGATCAGCGGCACGCCCACCACCCCTTCGTTCCCGACCGTCGCCACCTCGACGATCGCCCCGTCCTCTAGGGGGGTCACCAGGGAGATCACACCGTCCAAGGGAAAGTAGACCGCGTCCACCAGCTGGCCCGGCTCAAAGAGCACCGTCTTGACCCGGAGGAAGACTGGTGACAGCTTGGCCATCAGGCGCTCGCGATCCTCGGCAGGCAGGCATGCCAGGATCCGATTCTCGTGCGCCTCTGCCGTCTGGCCGATTTCCCAGTCGCTGATGAGTCCTACTCCCGTCGGTCGGCATCTAATGGTCGCCCCTGGCTGTATCTGCCAGCGGACCGACGCCGAGAATCGCGCGGTCCAGTGTAATCGACTAAGTGGGCGAAATCTAGGGGACGGACGAACAGAGGTGCCCATCCTGGCCGCGGACAGGGAGCCGCTAGCTGTGCTTCGTTCGGATCAACACGGATCGCTTGCCCCACCACAGCCGTTCTCAACCGAGGCGTCGCGAGCCGCCGCCTGCGATATCGCTCGACTGAGCCCTGCCGCTGCCCAGGAGGTCGGCCTCCCGGCAGAGATCCGTGACCTCCTGCTTGACGACCTGCTGAGTCGCTGGCATGGCGTCCTCCAGATGGCGGAACGAGAGCTCTCACAAGTTCCCGGGCCGGTGACACCGCGTATGAGCACAGCCAAGATCCGCGCCCGGAACCGCCTGCCAGGTGGGGGGTACCGATGGGTCACTTTGTGCGGGAGATGGGAATTAGCGAACGCGCCGGGTCGGTAGGCGATGAAGCAGTGGTGGAGGTGCTCGCCGACGTGGCGTCACGAGCGCTCATTTTCTTCCGCCAATCCATGCCCGTCGGCAATCCATGACTAGAGGAACCGGAGTGGGTCCGCCGTAGCCAACAGCGGGTCGCCCAGCTCGGCGCCGGACCTCGCCGCCCGGTCGCTCTGCTCGCCGCTTACCTACGAGCCGAGCAGGTTCACGGTCGCATCCGGAAGGATGCGGATCCGGACGCTGCCGCTGGCCTCATGCGACTTGGGCGAGCGGGTAAGGGCCGGCCGACACCCCGCCGACTGTGTTCTCAGCGGCTGGATCTCTCCGCCACCATCTCCAGAAGCCGGGGTCCGACTGCCGGCGATTCCTCGGCGAGAAGGCGGTAGCAAAGGGAGTCCCGGCGGGTGCCGCCCGGCCTTCGTTGGTGGCTGCGCAGCTTCCCTTCATAGACGAACCCCAGTCGCTCCAGTGCGGCCTTAGAACGCGGATTCAAACCGTCCACCCGCCAGGCGACCCGCCTCAGTCCCGGCTTCTCAAAGCAGTACTCCAGGAGAAGGTGCTTCTGATCCTCGTTGTATCCCTGTCCCCACGTCGACCTCTCCTGCCAGGTCCATCCCATTTCTACCCTCTGATTCCTTCGGTCCAGGTCACAGAGCGTGGTGCTCCCCATCGCCCGGCCGTCGGCAACTCGCGAAGCCAAAAACGGCTGACGGTCCGAGCCAGTACCGATCAGGAAGTCACTTATGACCAGGCGCATCTCGGCTTCAGTTCTGCGGTAGGGGCTAGCTTCCGCTCCCAGACCTCTGGGTTGGCCACTGTGTGGAGCAGCCCGACGGCGTGGTCGACCCGCAGTGGGTCCAGCCGGAACAGTCGGCCCGTGAGGGAGGGGATTCCGAGTCCATGAACCGCGTCGTCGGTGGCCACCAACAGACGTGGAACCTGGAGCGGTCGCTGTCGCGGAAAGCGGCAGCTGTTCGGGGCCATGTCATTCGGATCGCCGATCCAAGCTTGTTCCGTCTCCGGCATCCACAGTTTTCACAATAGTTCAGCCGGCCTACTACGTTCCTCAGGGCCTCGGGACTGGCCCGGCGCGCCTTAGCGTAGGTCCCGGATCTCGCTACTTTGGTTCACCCTCCACAAGCGCCTTCAGACTCTCCGTATCCGTCTCGAATTGCTTCTTGGTAACCCTGACCATGACCGGCTCCGCCAGCTTGAAGAAACCTTTGCTCTCGCCACGTACAGCAGTCGTGACCGCTGTCTTGCCATCAGCTGACTCCAGCTTGTAACCGACCTCCAGATAGAACGCGCCAGATGTGGTCTTGGTAGCGAAACGCTCGTTGGCCACGTACTCGGTGACGACTACGGAAGTCTCGAAACCCCGGCCCAGCATCTTGCCCACAAGGTTCGCGGTGCTGCCCGCTCCGAGCGGACCCTCGCTCGTTTTCCGAGCGGCGCTTAGACTTCCGCTCCAGTCTGGGTACCGGTCCCAGTTCACCAGGAAGGCGAATACTTTGTCCGGGGGACGGTCGATGACAGTCGCGATCTCGAACTCGTTCATGGGAAACCTCCTCTGGATCTGCAGCCGCCGCGGTTAGCGAGTTGGCTAATCGTCAGTTGGGGGCGTTCCCGAATCGTTACGGTCGGCATCGCGGCGGCTGCGCGCCTGTCGGCTGGTTGCCACGATCCGTTCTCTTGGTTATCGACGAGCTGCGATTCTGACTATTTCGGCACGTCGCGCGCGCCCCCGGGGTCCGCCACTCCGGTTTCCGCGGCCGTTCCCCACCAATCGCTGGATAGCAGCGCCTACCCAGGTTAGATTTTCGATCTCCTTCTGGGGTCTCGAGGGGCCGATTACTTCAGATCCTGTGAGAGTAATCCAACGCTCCGAAGTGGAGCCGGAGACCGGTCTCGAACCCGTGACCTTCCGCTGTGGAAGCAGACAGCTAATGACGGTGTGCTATGGGCGTAGAAGGCCGACAGCCGTGCTAACAATTATCGGCCCTAGGTCCCCGCGGAGTCCACGGGGACCTATAGCTCTTTCCGATATCGGCTGGTGGCCCTGCACGGAGGACCCGTGTCTCGCGGCATTGATCACCGCCGAAGCCACCATTATTCGCGGTGGTGGGCCAGTTGAGGCGTGATCGGCCAGTGCCGGTAGGTCGTTCCCCGGGCTTGAAGTCGCGGGCACCCGGTCAGGGGCAGATCATCGAGCGACGCTTGGATTCTGCGACACTCCTACCGTGGCTAGGGACCCTGTCGACTGGCTCGAAGCGGTTTTTGATGACTTGGGCGTTCGGCTCAAGCCGGCACTGCTCTGGAAGATTAAGTCGACCGACCTGCCAATCACTGTCGAAGTGAAGGCGGGCGAAGGTCCAATTACCACGCTCCTGGTCAACGGCGAAGACCTCGGCGACGCAGTAATGCGCTTCGCTGGGGATCTGCAAGCATGGCTGGTAGCCGCCCTCGGCGCGGAGGTTCCTCCGTGCCCCACCCACCGCGGTGCTCTGAGCACTTCTCGCACAGACGGTGTGCCTGGGTGGCGCTGTCCGGAAGGTGACCTCAACTGCGTGATCGGAGACTACCGCGACGCCATCTGGCCGCCCGGCCTCGAAGAGCGGCCCGGAGATGTCGCCGCAATGCTGGGCAGCCGCTTCCGACGCCGCGGTCTACGGGAGCTCTCCGGATGGAGTGCCGAGCTGCGCGACGGTGGCTGGATTGCAGAAATTGCCGTCCGCCCCGACGCGGATGAGGCTGCGATCCGTGCCGCCGCCGCGCCTATCGCCGCGAAGTTCACTCAAGTCGGACCAGTCAGAACAGAACGGTATGAGAGTCCCGCCAATGGCAGCGAACGCGCCTTCCGGGCGCTGACGCTCCGAGGCCAGATGATGCACCTCGCGGCGCTGCAAGGGACGCTTCGCCGAGCGTCAATCGGGGATAACTGCGATTTTCTTGTTGAAGGTTCAGCCGGGCGCATCGTACGAGTTTGTCTGGGGCCGGACCACCGCAATGGCCCAGCAAGTGGCGCAGTCATTCTTGATGCTGTGGGCCAGCCCTTTGCCCGCGCTGGCGAATCAGTTCTGTGCGTGGGTGGGTTCCTTCCGGAATCACACATCGAGGGCGAGGGGGTAGCGTTCTCCGCAGGCGAACTTCGTGTGTTCGAGTGACGGGCAAGTGCCCGCTTCTACTACATCGCGCCTGGCAGACCCGCAAGCTCCACTCAGTGGCGTCCAGAGAATTCGACGAGGCACAGCGTACCGCGTTGCGGGAGATGTGAGCGGAGCGGGAGACGGGGCTCGAACCCGCAACTTCAACCTTGGGAAGGTTGCACTCTACCATTGAGTTACTCCCGCACTGAGGTCGATGACCTGAGCATAGCGTCGCCGGTGAGACTGATGCGGGCCACGCTGTTGCTTGGGATGCAGACGCTCTACCAACTGAGCTATCCCGCTTGCGGGCGCGAGTATACCTTGACCAATTTGGCGTCACAGAGCCGCGCCGGGCCTCATTCGGGCACTGGCCGGAACTAAGGCTCGGGTGCGAGCCCGGTTCAGGCGGGCAGTTCCTGGGAGGCCAGCTCGGGGCCGGCCGGCGGAGGTCCGGCCGTCCCCGCGTGGACACTGCGATCCACGGTTTGGGAGACAGCCTGGACGAACTTCGCCATCGCGACGCGGGCGTCGACTTCACTGGCCACCGAGACAATCACGCGGTAGCTGGGGCGATCGGGGTCGGGAATGACCAGGACCCAACCCCCGTCTATGTCCACCTTGAGCCCGTCAGTGAGGTCCAGCCGCTCGCTCCGATAGCTGTCCACCAGCAGCCGCATGACCTCTCCCTTCACCTCCCACGGACACCCGACCGACTCCTCCAGATGGGCGCCCGGCGCCAGCTCGCGACGGAGCTCCGACAGCCGGCTCTGAGTGGTGACCAACATCTCGACCGTGGTCAACAGGGTGAACATCGCGTCGTAGGCACTCAGGTGCGCCGGCCAGACGAAGCCTCCTGTTTCATCGAAGGCGACCAATGCCTCGTTACGAGTCGCAGCGCGCACGATCGAAGCACTATCGGCCCTGGTCAGCACCACCCTGCCGCCGTTGTTGGTCGCCACGCGCTCCAAACGGCGGGAGGCCGAAACCGGGGCTACCACAGTGCCCGGACCCTTGGCTCTCAGCGTCAGCAGGGTGAGCAGGCAGGTGGCCTCCTCGTAGCTGATGATCTCGCCCTCATCGTCGATCAGGCTGAGCCGCTGCGACGACGCGTCGAGTCTGGCTCCCAAAAGCGCCGTCACGGTCTTGGTGATCGCGGAAGCCTGCTGCAGTTCCTCCTCCCGGTTGCGCGCCTGGGGCCAGAGCGCGGCCTCCTCTTCGAACCCCGACCGCAGGGTGATGGCCTCCACGTGGGCCTCTCTTAGCAGGTAGGGCAGGATTAGCGAGGCGCTGCTGAATCCGAAGTCGACCAGGACCCTGGGGTGAGCCTCGCGGATGGCCTCCATCTGCAGCTGGGACGCGGCATGCTGGCCGTAGGCTGCCAGAGCACCGTCGGCGTTAGTGATGTCAGTGATCTCCCCGGGGAGCACCCGCCGAAAGTCCTCCCGGAAGAAGGTGTTCTCCAACTTTCGCTCCTGGCGACGATCGAGAGCCATACCCCGCTCATCGAGCACCATAAGGTCAGCTGAGCGTGCATCCAGGGGTGACGCCAGCACGTGGACCGTGCCCACCACACCGGAATCTCTGGTGTAGTGGCAGGTCACCGGCACCGGCAGTTCGGCCAGGTCGACCACCCGGGCTCCCGCCGAGAGCATCCCCGAGATCATGGCCCGCTTGATCATGCCGGAGCCCGGGCTCCGGTCCCGGCAGATTGCCAGCTGGCTGCCCCTCGGCTGGGTTGCCGACCAGGCGGCGCCGAGGCGGGCACACCACTCGGGGGTCAGCTCGACATTAATGATCCCGGTAATCCCCGCCTTGCTGAAGAGACTGCTCCGCCAGGTCCCGGCCCAGATGACCGACTCATGGACGACGGAACCCGCCTCGATCTCCTTACCGGGCCAGATCCGCACTCCCTGCTCCACAACCGAACGGGCACCGATGGTGCAGTCGTCACCGATCACGCTGGAGTCCTGGAGCAGGACGTCGGGCTTGAGGGTGGCGGAGCTGCAGACCACTGTCTGGCGGAGTCGACTGCGCTCCCCCACGTATACCTGCGGCCAGAGCACGCTGTTACTTACCTTGGCACCGGCGTCCACCACCGCGTAACGATCCACCACCACCGGTCCGTTGAGGAATGCCTCGTGCCCGATCACCGCGTCCCGGCCGATGAAGGCCGGCCCCTCGATCCGGGCCGTGTCGGCCACCGAGGCCCCCTCGTTGGTCCACTGCGAAGGACCGGTCCGATGACCGGCGATCTCGCAGACCACACGGCCTTCCAATGCATCCCAGTTGGCTTGGAGATAACTCTGGATGCTGCCGATGTCACACCAGTAGCCTCGCCCCACGGTCGCCCAGAGGGAGTCGCGACGCCGCAGCATCTCCGGGAAGATGTCCTGAGACCAGTCGGCCGGCTCCGCCTCAGGGCAGTAGTCCAGCACCGCAGGCTCGATCACGTAGATGCCGGTGTTGACCTGGTCGCTGAAGACCTCGCCCCAGGAGGGCTTTTCCAAAAAGCGCTCCACATGACCGTCGGCACCGGTGATCACCACCCCGTACTCGAGCGGGTTAGCCACCTTTGACAGCACCAGGGTGGCCTGCGAGTTGTGGTCGCGATGGAAGGCGACCGCCTGAGTGAGGTCAATGTCAGTGAGGGCGTCGCCGCTGATGACGATGAACGTTTCGTCCAGCAGGTTGGCGGCATTCTTGACGCTGCCGGCGGTGCCCAGGGGGCGATCCTCGACAACATATTCCAGCTGCATCCCCAGTTCGGCGCCGTCTCCGAAGTAGTTGCGAATGCTGGCGCCCAGGTACTGCAGAGTGATGATCACCTCAGTGATCCCGTGCCGGCGCAGAAGTCGCAGCACGTGTTCCATGCAGGGCCGCCCGACCACCGGGACCAGCGGCTTCGGGCGCCGACTGGTGAGGGGACGCAGCCGGCTGCCCTCGCCCCCTGCCATCACGACCGCCTTCATCGGAGCATGTCCTGACCCGCCTTGTATCTCGCGGCCTGCCCAGCTCCCTGCGTCCCCGCGTCGATCATACGGAGAGGTGGCGTTGGCGACGGTCGAGAAACCAGAGCAGGAGGGTAATCAGAAGGGCCGAAGCCAGCGTCACCGCCGCGGTACCCACCAACTCTTCAGTCTCCCCGGTCGGGGAATAGGTGGGAGGCTCAGGGAGGGCCTGTAACTGGTGCAGAAAGACCCGGTCGTCCGATACCGCGACCACGTATCCGTGGGCCTTGGCGGAGAACACGGGGCCGACGGTGGCGAGCAGGGAGATCGCTGCGACCGGGGGCGGGGCCCGGTACCAGGTGTAGCCCCCGTCCGGGGTCAGCAGGGTGCCGAATCCGTCGGTGCCCACGTAGGCCGAGGTCGCTCCATCCGCCGCCAGACTGGTCACCGTGGGCACTCCACCCAGGCCGCCGTAGGGCAGAACTTGGAAGGCTCTCGTCCAGCGGTCGCGATCGCCTCTCCAGATGAGGCCGCCCGGTTGGCCAACTAGGATCACCCCCGACGATAGCTCGGTCAGGGCGGTCGTCTCGGGCCCGAAGTCGGGCGAACTGTAAGCCGGGGCCCAGCCTTGATGGACGGAGCGCTCCCAGAGACGACCGTTTACCAGCGCCAGCCAAGCACGACTTGAAGTCGGAGGCGCTAACACCGACCGGGCCACTCCGGAAGCTACCCGAGCCAACCGGCCCCCGAGCCTCCCACTGAAGAGGCCCCGCGAGGTAGCGACCGCCACCAGCTCCGGGTCGCCTCCTGCCACGGCCACGGCTCTCGGCACCCCTGGCACCGAAGGCAGGGAGAGCACCGCTCCACCCTCCGAAGCTTCGGCCAGCTGACCATGGCCGTAGGCGACCACCCCCAGCCGCCCCTCCGCGCCAACCGCGACGGCGGACCCTCCACTGGACGCCACTCCAGCTGGTGTTCTGAGCGGGGCGAACTCCCCCGACTTCGGTGCGTACCACCCGGGGATGCCGTGGGAGATCGCCAGGGTGGTGGCTCCCTGGTCTGACGCCACCGCGGACAGAGAAGGGGAACCGACGGGCGCCGAAACCCACCATACGCCTGCCGCCGCAGCTGAAATCCCGGTCCAGGCCAAGTTCAAACCCACGGTCAGCATGGCCCCGGCGGCCGCGAGACGGGCTCTCCTCACTGAATCAATGCCCGTACAGCCCACTCACGATCGTGGCGAGCAAGAAGAGCTCGGCCACCACGTGAACCACCGCCGCCGGCAGGATGCTGTTGGTGCGCTGGGTCATCCAACCCCAGAGCAGCCCGAGCAGGATCACGATGGGAATGAAGCTGTCAGCCGGCCCCTGGTACTGGGTGGCAATGTGGGCAATCCCGAAGATCAGAGCCTGGAGGATCAGCGCGACCCACGGGGAGTGCTGGCGCTCCAGAGCGGCCAGCAGGACCCCGCGAAACTGGATCTCCTGGGCGACGGCGCTGGTGGCGTTGGCGATGCCGTAGGCGACGGCCGCTGAGCCACCCAAGGAGAGCAGCGGAACCCCCTCCCGGCCGATCAGGGGCCCGGGCAGCGCGAAGGCCACGGCGAGAAAGAGCACCGACACGGAGAGCGCCAGCAGCATGGCTCCTAGTCGCGGCCGGACCCAGATCCTGAGCCTGGGCCGGGGCCGGGGAGTCAGGCGGTAGAAGGCGGCTGCCAAGATCAGCGTCACCAGCAACCAGGCCACCCCGGCGTAGGCGTTGCGGGCCAGGCCGTACGGCGCCCCGATCAGAGAGGGCGCCGGCCCACCGTATCCCAGGAGCCAGAGCCAGCACGCGTACGGCAGGGTCAGGGTCAAGAGAGAAAACGCTAGCGGAGCCAGGCTTCGCAACGACCGGATCACGAGGGCGGCCGCCGTGATCGCCGCGAAGTACGCGGTCAGCCGCCAAAGATCCGGGTCGACGCTCTGAGGATCGCCGAAGAGGCGGGGCAGCAGCATGGTCGCCCCAGCCCCACCGACGATCAGACCCAACGGCCCCCAAGAGCGCGCCAAGACTCGGGCCGTCGGGAGGGTCGGCGGGACCCAGCGCTGGGCCAGCCCGGCGATCACGGTCGGCGCTTGACCGGGCGGCGCCTACTCTTTCGCGGACTCGGGAGCTGGACTGGCCCCAGGACTGGCGGCGGGAGCCTGGAAGGGGACATCGAACCCCTCGCCTTCCTCGCCCTCTCCGCGGATCCGGTCAACCAGGTCGTAGACCCGATCCTGGACCGTGCCTGAGAAGAGGAACGCCACGCCGGCGGCCGCGAGAACCCCGGCTGCGAGCCAGGCCTTGGAGACGTGGCGCCGCTTTTGCGGCGGCTCGATCCCGGTCTTGCGCAACGAGCCCTCGACCCGCTTGCGGGTGTCTTCGGGAAGTGACTTGGCGGCCTCGTAGGCCGCCTGGACCACCAGATCGGCGAACTCTGCCGACCGGTCCTTCGCCAGGGACAGCACCTCCGCGGCCCGCTTCTGCGCGGTGTCAGCCGCTGGCTGCACCGAGGTGGCGATTCGACTGGCCACCTCCGGCAGCTGCTGCGATACCGCGCTGAGAGCCGGCCCGACCGCCTCGCCGGCGCTCTTGACCCCAGTGCCGATGACCTCCGCCACGGCTCCTGCGGCGTCGCTGGCGGTTGATCCCAATCGTTCGATCGGCCGCTGCTTCTGCCCGAATTTCATGCTGGTACCTCCTGACTGCTGTGCCTCTGCGAGTGTACCCACGAGCGGACGAACAACCCTTTGGGGATGTGGAAATTCAGCGCCGCGTCCTCCGTTTTCAACCGGATCCCTCCGGCCACCCCTTGGGGAAGTGCTGCAGCGGGCCATGGCCAGCTCCGAGCCCCGGAGTGGCCGCGATCGCCGCGGTGACGTACTCTTTCGCCCGACTGATGGCCAGCAGCGGCTCGAACCCCCGGGCAATGAACGCAGTGATCGCCGCCGAGAAGGTGCAGCCGGTGCCGTGGGTGTGGCGCGTCTCGACTCGCGCACCGGTGAGCCTGGTCACCTCGTCTCTGTGCACCACCAGGTCCACTGGCGGCCCTTCGGAGTGGCCCCCCTTGACCACCACGAACGGGATCCCGAGTGAGGCGATCGCCCGGCCGGCCTGAAGCGCCTCTGCCTCGGTCCTGACCGGAAGTCGGGAGAGTACGGCGGCCTCGGGCCAGTTGGGGGTGACGACCTGGGCCAGCGGCAGAAGCAGGCGCCTCATGGTCTCGACGGCGCTCTCCTCGAGCAGTCGGTCTCCGCTCTTGGCGACCATTACCGGGTCAACCACCAGCGGCCCCCAGCGGCGGCGGCTCAACTCGGAGCAGACCTGCTCGATATGGCCAGCCGACAGCAGCATGCCAGTCTTGGCGGCGGCCGGTCGCAGGTCCTGGTCGAGCGCTTCGAACTGGTCGTGGACGAACTCCAGCGGCAGCGGGTGGATCGAGCGCACATGGACGGTGTTCTGGGCAGTCAGGGCGACCGCGACGCTGACTCCGTACACCGAGCAGGCCGCGAAGGTCTTGAGGTCGGCCTGGATCCCGGCACCCCCGCCGGAGTCGGTGGTGGCGATGGTGGCCGCGATCGGGACGGACGAGCTTGCTACGTTCACCGGACCGCACCCAGCACGGTGGGAGTTGACTCGCGAGTCGGTCGGCTACGGCCACCCTCCCAACGTCGGGCTGCCCAGTAGGCAAGTGCCGTGACCAGAACACCGACGAAGCCCGAGATGTCCGCCGGCTGGCCCATGAACAGATGCTGGGCCAGCGGGGAGACAAAGCCCCACTCCCCCGGTGGGGGCGGCTCGTTGAAGAAGAGCAGGGTCGCCAGGGTACCGGCGCTGAAGGCGGCCATCATCGGCCAGCGGAAGCCCGCCCGATACCAGTACCCACGCCGGGAGACGAGCCCGGGCGCATCCACGTCCCGTCGGCGCCAGAGAGAGTCCAGGATCACTACGACCCCCCACGCGGGAAACCAGACGTAGGTGATGGTGAGGAAGTCCACGTAGTTGCCCTGGAATCCAACGCCGGCGAACAGAACCAGGGCGGCGATCAGTCCCCCCAGCACCCCGACCGCAGTCGCCGCGGCCCAGCGGCGGAGCCGGATCCCGATCGCCAGGGCGCAGAGGGCGGCGGAGTAGACATTGAGGTAGTTGGAACTGAGCTCCGCCACGATGATGAAGGCCGCAAAGCAGTAGCCAAACCAGACCGGGACCGCTGCCACGATCAGGTTGGGCAGCAGCTTCCCCGGATCGATGGTCTGGATTGCCGCTCCCAGCAGCCCACAGAGCACCAGGCTGATGGCACTCCCCCCTCCGCTAGCCAGGGCGACCCGCACCCCCGAGGAGCGGGCCGGTAGATACCGGGAGTAGTCCGCGGCGTAGGTGACCCAGGAGACGATCAGGGCGAAGGTCAGAGTGAATCCAAGCGCCATCGCCGCCAGGTGGGGTCCCAGGGCCAGCCGGCTCTGGAGGAACAGGTCCCAGCGATGAAAGGTGAACAGCGTCAGGACGGCACAGACCACCAGGAAAGCGGGGACCTGGATGTGCTGGAAAACGGAGATGGTGCGGTGCCCATAGACGGCTACCAGGAAGGAGACTGCCGCGATCGCCACTAGCAGCAGCGGCCCCACGCTCGCCGCGGCGGAGTGGAAGAGAGGCAAGGCCCGAGTGGTGGTCACCGCGATCGCGCAGTCGTAGGCGAACCAACCGATCGCGATCACCATCGTCAAGAGGCCGCCCACCGCGGCTCCGCGACGACCGAAGACCATCCGCGACTGGACGATCTGGGGCGCCCCGGAGCGGACTCCGGTGATGCTGAGCAGGCCCAGGAAGGCGGCACCGGCAAGCGCGCCGGCGATCAGCACCAGCGCCGCGTCCCAGAACCCAAGCCCCGCCGAAGACACCAAGAGCGCACCGGCGAACAGCGAGAAGAAGTCGGAGAGTGCCCCGGCCCAGATGAAGAAGAGCTCTCGGGGTCGGCCCCGCCTACGGTCCGGGGGAACCGGCTCCAACCCCCGCAGCTCGATCCGAAGGAACTCGTCGTCCGAAGCTCGGCGAGTCTGCGATTGCTCCGACCCCTTGGCGTCGAGCCCATCCAACGGGCGCGGTGCTTCCATTCCCGTGTTCCTCTGAACCGTGCCTGACGTGAAGAGTCCCGGCAGGTCGAGGCTTCCCGACGCTGGTACTAACCAGATCCGGTCATCAGGGTTGGCGACGTGCCTCTCAGCGCCCTGCCGGCGCACCCCTAGCTGGGAGCCGCGCTCCCAAGGGCGAGTATAGGCTCCGGCCGTGACGGCGAGAGGGCCGAGGACGGGGGAGACCTTCGGGCATTCCGATAATGCCTAGATGCGTCCGGACCCCCTCACCTTCACGGCCCGCTGGTCGGTGCGCCAGTACGAGGTGGACCAGCAGGGGCACGTCAACAACGCGGTGTACCTCAACTACGCGGAGGAGCTGGCGACCCGCCACTCCGACCACCTGGGATTCGGCCAGGAGTGGGCCGCCGCCCAGGGCGGCGCCTGGGTCATCCGCCGCAACGTGATCACGTACCACACCCCGGCTCGGTTCGGCGACGAGCTGGAGCTCACGGTGCGGGTCGAACTGGTCAAAGGGGCGAGGGGCCAGCGCCGCACCACGGTCGTGCTGGTGCCCGAGGGCCGGTTGGTGGCCGAAATCTTCACCGAGTGGGTGTGGGTCCGGGCCGAGGACGGTCGACCCGCTCCCGTGCCGCAGCAGTTGGTGGATCTCGCCGCCGCCGCGACCGCAGCCACCCTACTCCGACGGAGCGTCACCGGGAGCTAGCGCCTGACGCCGTCCACACTGACTCGGCACTGTGCTAGCGCCCGACGGCAGGCGACCCGGGCAGCCGCTGTCTCCCAGGTGAGAAGCGGACTGACCTAACTGTGGTCATGGGCTTTGACCATCCGTAGCCGCCCGGTAGATCCCAGCCCGTGGAGCCGTGGTTTCGGCTCCCCTCAGGAGAAGCATCTTGCGTCTGTTCGCCAGTCCCCGCGACTTGACGGTAATCGTCGCCGCGTGCCTGGCGAGCGAAGCGACCGGCACCGTCGCGTTTTTCGCTCTGGCGCTTCGACTCAGCTACACGGGATCCGGTTGGGCGGTAGCCAGCATGTGGCTAGCGGGAACCGTTCCCGCCGTGGTGCTAGCGCCCGGTATCGGCCTGGTGCTGGATCGGCTTGAGACGCTTCGGCTTCTACGGAACTTAGCCCTGCTGGCGGCGGTACTAGACCTCGGGCTCGCTTTGGCACCGGGGGTCTTCCCGCTGCTCATCCTGGCCGCGCTGCTGGGCGTGGCCGGAGCGGCCAGCGCTCCTGGGCTGTTCGCGATTGCTGGGCCACTGGCTGCCGGCTCCGAGATCGGCAAGGTCGGGGCACTGACCCGACTCCAGGCGGCGCAGTGGACCGGGGCGACAAGTGGTCGCTCCTGGGAGCGGGACTGGTGGTGGCATGGGGAACCTGGGCTCCTCTCGTCCTGGATGCCGCGCTGCTCACCACGTCCGCGGGTGGGCTGGGATTGGTGCGGGCCAGACGCTTCCCGACGCCCAGGCCGGCAGACGAAAGCTGGATTGGCCGCCCTAAGGCTGGCCGGCGCCGGCATAAGTCCCGGGTTGGGGGCTGGCGCTCCTCGCCTACTTGGTCGGCGGATTCGGCAATGGATTAGAGATGAATTCGGCTCGTATCCTGGTCCAGTCGACGGCCGCAGCCGATACCCACGGCCGAGCCTTCGCGGCATACTTCGCCGCCGTCAGCACGGCACGGCAGGTGTGTTCGGCCACGGCCAGTAACGGGCCATTAGAGCCTGCCCGGCAGGCCACCACTGGCGGCCGGGTCACATCAGCCGACAGCGTCGGACGCTCGTCTCCGACGGGGTGCGACGGCGCGGGCGGGAATGGCGCCCGCTGAGACCTTGGCCGGTCGCTTGGCGCGCCGGCGAGGGCGCGCCGGCGCGCCACGGTCCTGCTCGGAGACGATCAGCGCCTCCAGAGCTCTCGGCTCCAGCGGCTCGGCGAAGAAGAATCCCTGCAGCAGGGGGTCACTGCTCATCGCCTCCAGCAGGGCCACCTGCTCCGCTGTCTCCACGCCCTCGATCACCACGGTCAGGGAGAGCGCATGGCCCAGTTTGACGACGCTCTCCGCGACTGCAGCCCCCGCCTTGCCGTCGGTGAGCTTGGCCATGAAGGAGCGATCGATCTTCAGCTCGTCCACCGGGAGATGCTGCAGCTGCGCCAGGGAAGACTGGCCGGTGCCGAAGTCGTCGATGGCGATCCTGATCCCCAAGGCGCGGAGAGCTCGTAGCTGGGCCGAGGCCTGCTTCACGTCCTGGACGATCGTGCTCTCGGTCACCTCCAGGAGAAGCTGGTGAGGGTCGATCCCCGAGCTGGCGATGGCGCCCCTGACGTCCTCAACCAGGCTGGCCTGCTGGAGCTGGCGCGCCGAAACGTTGACCGACAAGCGCAGCTCCTTGGCGGATGGGAACTGCCGGCGCCACTCGCCCACCTGCCGACAGGACTCGTAGAGCACCCACCTCCCGATGGGAACGATGAGACCGGTGGTTTCGGCGACCTCAATGAAATCGTCCGGCGAGACGATCGCTGTACGGTCCGGGTCCCGCCACCGCAAGAGGGCCTCGACTCCGACCAGTCGGTGGTGGACCGCGCTGAGGATTGGCTGGTACAGCATCTGCATCTCGCTCCGCTCCAGGGCACGCCGAAGGCCGGTCTCCACGTGCATGCGCTGCACCGCCTTCTCGTGGAGGCGAGGATGGAACTCGACACAGCGGCCCTTGCCTTCGGCCTTGGCCTGGTAGAGGGCGATGTCGGCGTCGCGAAGAATGGCCTCCGCGTCGGCGGTGGCGTATTTAGTGGTAATCAGGCCGATGCTGGCGCTCACGGTCACCTCCACGTCCAGCGCGGCCTGGATAGGCAGGGCGAGTACCTCTCCGATCCGATCCGCGATGGCGGTGACGATCGTGGTACCGGTCAGCTTCTCGACCAGCACGGCGAACTCGTCGCCGCCCAAACGGGCGAAGGTATCGGCGGGCCGCAGGCACTCCCCGATCCGGCGGGTCACCTCCAGCAGCACCGTATCTCCGACCCCGTGGCCATAGCTGTCATTGATGGTCTTGAAGTTGTCCAGGTCGACGGAGAGAAGTCCGAGGGTGGAGCGGCCGTCGCGGCGGGCCCGGAGGGCATGCTCCAGCCGATCGCGGAGGAGGGCCCGATTGGCCAGCCCGGTCAGCGGATCGTGGAGGGCTTGATGGCGCAGCTGATCCTCCAACTCCCGGCGTTCGGTGATGTCTCGGCCGGTCACGACCACCGCCTTCACATAGGTGTCGTGCAGCAGGTTGGTGAGATTCACCTCGAGATGGCGCCAGCTACCGTCGTGGTGGAGCACCCGGCACTCCAAACGTCGTCCCGGGCCTTTCGCCGAGCGGGCCTCCTCGATCGCCCCCAGCACCCGCTCACAGTCGGTGGGGTGGAGAATTTCCTTCAGGCTGAAGTCGTGGTCGAGCTCCAACTGACGTCCGAGCAGGACCTCGACCGAGGGACTCAAGTAGCTGAACGACTCGTCCGGTCCGATGGCCATGATCAGGTCCGAGGAGTTCTGGACCAGAGAACGGAACCGACCCTCGCTCCGCCGCAGGTCATCCGAGATCGCCGCTCGGCTGAGGGCCAAGGCGCACTCGTCGGCGAGGATCTCGAGCACTTCGCTCTGCTCCTGAGAGAGCGGCTTGGAGGTGGCGATGGCGAACCCGCCGTGGGGTTGGCCATCGGTGTGGAGAGGGATCACCTGAAGGTGGTGCAGCCCCCCAGCGATCCGGAGCGCCTGAAGGAGTGGCGCTCGGCCAGCTCCCTCGCCGGTCACGGGCATGATGCCCAGCAGTTGCTCGACCACCTCCTTGGGAAGCGAGCTAGCCTCAATGCGAGATTCCTGAGGAGGCCGGTCCAGCGCCCGGTCCGCAGAGATGACGCGGAAGTCGAGCCGATCCAGCAGCGCCAGGGAAACCTGTACCTGGGACGGAACTCCCACGACCTCGGCGGCGACCCGCCGGACAGCCCGGTAGACCGCAGCGGGGCTGCTCGCTCCCAGAAGCTCAGTGCCAGCGCGGCGCAGGATACGCTCCCGGCGAGCCGCCACTTGGCGGCGGGAGACGACCGAACGCAGGAGCTGCATCATCACCGCAGCCATGGCCAGCGCCAGCGAGCCGGCGAAACCGCGCTCCAGGGCTGCGGCCGCGTTTCCGCTCTTGGCGACCACCGCCATTGACGCGAGATTGGCGGTCACGAATCCGGCGGCCACACCGATTGAGCCCTCGGGACTGGCATAGAAGGCGCGGCAGTAGAGCGCCGCGTAGAGGACCGCCACCGCCCCGTAGGAGTCAGAGGCCCCCACTCCGACTACGAACAGGGCGCCAAGCGCGAGCACGTCCTTCCAGAGTGGGAACTTCCCGGACCGGTAGCCGGAGACCAACCACCACGCCAGCCAGCCGATCCCCACCAAGGCGCAGATCCGCAGCTGGAGTTGGGCGTGGGAGAAAAGCCAGATGATCACCAACGTCAGTCCCAGCGAGACCATCGCGATGGCGAGCAGGATCCACTGGACGCTGGCCAGCAGACCTGGCGGCGGCCGGAAGCCGGCGCGCCACCGGTCAGGCAGCAGGTCGGTCGCAGGCATCGATCTCCTTCCGAATTGGGAAAGCCGGAGGGGCCGTCCGCCCCTGCAACGGACTCTGACCGACGGCTCTGTCCGCACCTACCACGGGCCGGTGAAGGATGTGCTCGCAAGCCTTGACGCGCTGCAACGGCCTCGAGCCCCACCGGGGTCAAGGCGGACACCCCAGGACCTAGAGCTGGCTCGGGCTCAGTCCTCGACGGTCGATGGGACCACCGTCCGAGCCCTGGCGGGACTGGTCGCGCCGAAGCGACCCAGGCTCAAGAAGCCAGCGAACATAATCGCGGCCCCGATCGACTCAAAGACTCCCAGCTCGGTCAGGCTCCTCCCGCCGACCGTTTTGGCCAGCGTGAAGCCGAAGGCGACCACCAAGGCGCCCACCGTGAGCAGCACATTGCAGAGAACCCGGTCGATCCCGGCTCTGGATTGGATAAATCGGAAAGCGGAGTAGGCGGATCCCCCAGCCAAGACCAGAGTCCCCAGGATGTTGAAGCCCACTGCCGCCACGAACAAGGGGGTTCCGTGCCCAGCCAGGGCCCCGCCCAGTACCCCGGCGCTGGTGGTCAGCTTGGCCGCGTTGACCGGAACCACTGCGGCATCCAGGGCCAGCCCAACGGTGAGGACGGCCAGGACGGCCGCGCAGGTCCTGGCGACCCGGGCGGGGGCCATCAGAAAGGTCGTCCCCAGAGCCAGGTAAATGACCCCCAACACCCCGCCCAGCAGGTAGAAGGCTCGAAATAACGGGACCGAGAAACCGAAGTCCTGGCCTAGGGCCTGGGTCAGCGCGGCCGCCGCAAAGATCGCCAGGCCGGTCCCCCAGGCGGCGAACGCCGGTCTCCGGCTGCGCCACCAGCGACTCCAAACGACCGCTGAGAAGGCGGCCCCCAAAAGGCAGGCCACCACCGCTGCGCCCATCTTCTCCCCACATCCACCTGCGCGCCGCCAGTTGGGGCGAGAGTAGCACTCGGGAGTCACCTGCGATCCAGGCCCCGGCCATAATCGGGGCGTGCGCTATCTCGAACTGGACGGCCGCCGACTTTCAGTCGTCGGGCTCGGCTGCTGGCAGTTCGGGGAGAAGCTTTGGGGCTACGGCAGCGAGTACTCGCAGGCCGACTCCCTGGCGGTGATTCAGCGGGCTCTGGAGCTCGGAGTCACTGTTTTCGACACCGCCGAGCTGTACGGGTCGGGGCGCAGCGAGATGCTGGTTGGGACAGCCCTCAGCTCGTGGGAAGGGGACCGATTCTTGGCGACCAAGTTCCTCCCAATCATGCCGCTGCCCCGGGTGATGCTCGCCCACTGCGCCAAGAGCCTGGACCGGCTCCAGGTGCCCTTGGTGGACCTCTACCAGATTCACTGGTCCAATCCTGCGGTCCCGCTGAGCCGCCAGATGGACGGGATGCGCAAGATCCTGTCGCTGGGGATGAGTCGGTACGCGGGAGTCAGCAACTTCTCGCTGCGCCGCTGGATCGCCGCCGAGCGACACCTGGGGCAGCCGGTGATCTCGAACCAGGTGAAATACAACCTTCTGCAAAGGCGCCCAGAGGAGAGGGGCCTACTGGAGTACGCGCAGAAGCACCATCGGGTGATCCTCGCCTACAGCCCCCTGGCCCAGGGAGTCCTGAGCGGGCGGTACCGGGCCGGTCATGCGCCCCGCGATCTCCGGCGGGGTAACTCGTTGTTCACGGACACGGCATTGCTGGCTGCTGTCCCCCTCCTGGAGACTCTCCGGGAGATCGCCGATGCCCATCAGTGCAGCTCCTCACAGGTGGCGTTGGCATATCTCATCGCGCAGCCCTGGGTGATCGTCATCCCCGGTGCCAAGTCCATCGAACAGCTGGAGGCGAACGTGGCAGCGGCCGATCTCCAGATGACCGATGAAGAAATCTTGGCGCTGCGCCGCGCGGCCGACCTGTTCCAGTACTCCCGAATTCGCGCCAGCACCCAGGTGGCGGGCAGATTGCTGCCGATGCGACATCCCCGCGAGGACGCCTAGGACTCCGAAGCTGGTAGGTCCTCGGGATCCCCGAGCGCCCAGCGCTCCAGCCTCCCCCTCGCCAGCACCAGGCCCCCCACCGCCAGCGCCAGCACCACGATCCCGGCCCCCACGCTGATCCAGCTCAGGGTGCCCCCCAAGCGGTGGTAGGCCCGGCCCAACTCGAAGCCTAGAAGTCCGTAGGCGGTCGCCCAGGCAGCCCCGCCCAAGGCGTTGAACACCAGGAAGGTGCGGTAGCGCATCGGGGCGGCCCCCGCCACGATCGCCCCGAAGGTGCGCAGAACCGCGATGAAGCGGGCCACGAACACGGCCAATGGACCTCTATTCTCAAAGAAGCGGTGCAGCAGGGCCAGCCGCGCGGGAGTCAGGCGCACCCACCCCCCAAAGCGGATCAGCAGCCGTTGTCCGAAAAGGCGCCCGATCCCGTACCCGAGGTTGTCGCCCATGATCGCCCCCGATGCAGCCGCAGCGACCACCCCGACCAGGCTGAGACGGCCCGTGGTCGCGGAGTAGACGGCAGCGACCACCAAGATCGATTCCCCGGGGAAGGGAATCCCGGTGCTCTCCACCAGCGGGGCCGCGAACACCGCAGCGTAGCCATAGGCGTGGAGGAGGTGGCTCGGGTTGAGGTCGAGCGCCACCTCAGCGCTCGGAGCCAAACGGGAGCTGCGGCGCGCCGTCTGTGGGCGGCTGGCCCCCCGGGAGATCCAGGATCGATGTGGGTAGCTCTAGACCTAGGATCTCGGCCATCTGTAGGCCGTTCACCACCGCGTAGTTGGACCGGTTGTTGTTGAAGAGCAGGTGCACCTCGTCCGCCTCGGTCGACAGCCGACGGATGTCGGGCTCCCAATCGCGAAGCTCCTCCGGGCGATAGAGGTAGTTGAAGCGATCGCCGGAGGTCTTGCCCCGGGCATACCAGGTGGAGCTGTTTCGGCCGTGGAAGCGCACCGCCGTCAGCCGCCGGTCGGTGACCTCGACCAGCCGGGGAAATGAGCCCGATCCCAGCTGCGGTTCGTCCACCACGCAGAGCGAGATCCGGGACTCGCTGAGCAGGTCCAGTAGCTGCCCAAGGCGGTCCGGATCAGCCCAGCTCCGGTTGCGCATCTCGACGATCACCAGGTCGTGGGGATGGCGCTCGCGAAGTCGCGTCAGCCGGTCCAGATTGAGCGGTGAAGCTCCGAACCAGGGGGGGAACTGGTAGTGGAGCGCCCGTAGCTTGCCACTCTCCCGAAGGGGAATGAGGCAGGCTGCGAACTGGCTCTCCTCGCTGGGAGTTGGCTCACGTGGCTGACCTCCTTCCCGTTCGTGATAGGTGAGTGATCGATACGCCTTGAGGTTGAAGAGAAAGCTCTCCGGGGTGTTGTCCACCCAATTGGCAGTTCGCCGAGGAGGGGGAATCCCGTAGTAGGTGCTGTCTACTTCCACCAGCGGGAAGTAGCGGGCGTAGTAGCTGAGCCGATCGGCAGGTGGCAAGCCCTCGGGATAGAACCCCTGATGGTCGCTCCAGTTGCAGGTTCCGACCAGGATGCGGCCCGCCATCAACCCATGCTCTCAGGTCTCGCCCAAATGGACCCGTCGGATGTCGCGGCGGAGCCCGTCAGTGGTCCCCGGGAAGTGCCCGGACGGCAGAACGGACTACGATGGTTCCCGGGCAGGTCGGGGCAGTTCGGCAAGTGGGAGGAGACCTTGGCGGAGCAGGGTTCCGTCGACCTGAATCTGGTGGCCTCGACCGTCAACGGGTCGGGCAGTCAGTCGGCCAATCTGGTCCTGACCCGAGCCGTTTTCGCAATGGGGATCCCGGTCGCGCCCAAGAACCTATTCCCCTCCAACATCGAGGGACTTCCCACCTGGTTCTACCTGCGCGCCAATTCGCACGGTTATCGGGCGGGACGACGGCACGCCGACGTGCTGGTCGCACTGAATCGAGCGACCTTCCAGGCTGACCTAGCCAAGCTGAAGCCGGGCGGCGTGATGGTGTACGAGGAGGCCTTCGGCGCGCCCCAGCTAGAAGAGGGGATTCCACCCCACCTCTACCCGGTCCCGTTCGGCAAGCTGGCCAAGGTCTCGGTACCGGATCCTGATCTCCGCAAGTACCTGACCAACATCATCTACGTGGGCGTGGTAGCGGAGATCCTGGGGATCCCCGACGCCGCGTTGGAGGAGGCGCTCAACCACCAGTTCCGCACCAAGCCCAAGGCCATCACCGCCAATCGGGAGGCGATCGCGCTGGGGCGCGACTACTTCAAGAGCAATCTGATTAAGACGGACAAGCTCCAGCTCCACCCCCTGGATCGCACCTCGGGTCAGCTCCTTTTGGAGGGCAACCAGACCGCCGCTTTGGGGGCGATCATGGGCGGGTGCACAGTCCTCGCCTGGTACCCGATCACCCCGAGCTCCTCACTGGCAGAGCACCTGATCGCTCTGGCCAACCGCTACCGGATTGACCCCCAGACCGGTGAGCGGCGGATCGCCACCATCCAGGCGGAGGACGAGTTGGCCGCTGCGGGGATGGTGCTGGGCGCCGGTTGGGCCGGGGCCCGGGCCATGACCACCACTTCCGGCCCAGGGATATCGCTGATGGCCGAGTTCGTCGGTCTGGGCTACTACGCCGAGATCCCAGGGGTCTTCGTCGACATTCAGCGGGTGGGACCGTCGACCGGCCTGCCCACCCGGACCATGCAGGGCGACATCAGCTTCGCCTACACGCTGTCCCACGGCGACACGCGTCACCCGGTACTGCTCCCCGGAACCGTCCTCGAGTGCTACCAATTCCTGGGGCAGGCCTTCGACCTGGCGGAGCAGTTGCAGACGCCGGTCTTCGTCCTCTCCGACTTGGACTTGGGGATGAATCTCTGGATGACAGATCCCCTCCCTTATCCGGAGGAGGCGTTCGACCGGGGCAAGGTGCTGCACAAGGAGCAGCTGGATCAGATGGCGCGCTTTGAGCGCTACCGCGATGTGGACGGCGACGGGGTGCCGTGGCGGACGGTGCCCGGGACGGAACACCCCCTGGCGGCGTACTTCACCCGAGGGTCCGGGCACGATGAGGCCGCCCGCTACACGGAGAGCGAGGAGACATACACCAGAGTCATGGACCGCCTGGCCCGCAAGTTGGAGACAGGGCGACAGAAGCTTCCGGCCCCGATAGTCGACGGCGAGTCAGCCGAGGTGGGCATCATCGCCTATGGCAGTTCGCACCATGCGGTGGTGGAGGCTCGGGACATCCTGGATGCCGCGGGTCTGCCGACTGACTACCTGCGGATGCGAGCCCTGCCAACTGCTCCGGCGGTCTCCGACTTCGTATCCCATCACGCGAGGGTCTATGTGGTGGACCAGAACCGCGATGGCCAGATGCACCAGATCCTGCAGATCGAACTGGGAGCTCAGCTGGCAGCGCGGCTGCGGTCGGTCCGCCACTACGACGGCCTGCCGCTGTTCGCCGCCGACCTGGTCGAGGCGATCCAAGCGCAGGAGACCACCACCCCGGGGTTGGTTCCGCGCGCAGTTGCCGTGGGAGCCGCCACCTGATGGCCGCCGTCACAGTCAAGACCAATCGCCTCGGGCTGAGCCGCGACGACTACAAGGGGTTGGCCACCACCCTCTGTGCTGGATGCGGCCACAACTCGATCACGAACCACATCGTCAAGGCGCTGTACGACCACGGGGTGGACCCGTACCGACTGGCGAAGATGAGCGGGATCGGCTGCTCCTCCAAGGCGACCGCCTACTTCGTGGAGCGCGCCCACGCCTTCAACGCCGTCCACGGCAGGATGCCAGCCGTCACCACCGGCGCCGCCGTCGCCGATCGCGAGCTGCTGTTTCTCGGCATCAGCGGCGATGGCGATACGGCGAGCATCGGGCTGGGCCAGTTCTGCCATCTCTTGCGCCGCAATGTCGACTGCACGTACGTCGTCGAAAACAACGGCGTCTACGGCCTGACCAAAGGGCAGTTCTCGGCCACCGCTGACCCCGGATCGGTTCAGCGGAAGGGCGCGGTGAACCAGCTTGAGACCATCGATATCGCGGGCCTGGCTGTGCAATTGGGGGCTTCCTTTGTGGCCCGCAGTTTCTCTGGAGACGGCGCCCAGTTGGTGCCCCTTTTGCGGGCGGCTCTATCCCACCGCGGAACCGCTGTCCTCGACGTGATCAGCCCCTGCGTGACCTTCAACGACCACGAGGGCTCGACCAAGAGCTACCAGTACGTCAAGGAGCACGAGCTCATCCTGCAGGAACTCGACTTCATCCCTCAGCAGAGAGAGGTCGAGGTGAACTACGAGGAGGGCACTGCGACGGAGGTCGAATTGCACGACGGATCCCATTTACGCCTGCGCAAACTGGGCCGCGAGCATGATCCCCAGGACCGGCTGGCCGCTCTCCGCGTTATCGATGAGGCCCGGCAGTCAGGGGAAGTAGTGACCGGGTTGCTGTATGTCAACCCCGACTACCCCGACCTCAGCACCGCGGAAAATCTGCCGCAGACTCCCCTCCGAGATCTCGGAGAGCAGGAACTGCGACTCACACCTGACCAGTTCGCGGCGCTCCTTCAAGAGTGGAGCTGAAAAGACATCCAACTGAGGAGCGGCACCTCGGCTCGCAGTGCTGCACCGTTCACTTCCCGGCGGAGCGCGCTGGCAATTGACGCGACCAGGTTCAGGCAGAGTCGGCCGTTACCAATGACTTGTGCTGGTCCACCCCCGTGATCGGCGATCACCGACGGGAAGATGATCGGTGACCCACTCCACCCAACAAGGCCTCGACGCGTTCGTCCTCTCTTCGGGTGCACCAGGTGCCGTGCTCGCATGGAGCCGCCGTGGAGAGCCAGCGACGACGGTGGCGGCGGGTGTGAGTTCCCCTCACAGCACAGACGCTATGACCACCGGCGCGTCGTTCCTCATAGCCAGTGTAACCAAAGTCTTTACCGAAGTCCTCGCGCTGCGCTTCGTCGAGCGGGGACAGCTGGGACTCGACGAGCCCATCGGTGCAGTCCTTCCCGACTGGCCCGACGGGGAGCGCATCACGGTGCGTCAAGGGCTCGCTCACGAGTGGCCCGGGGGGCCCGTCGATGACGACGAAGGCAGCGGCTCCGGACCCTTTGTTGCTGCCCAGTTGGGGCTTCCGCTCGCCAACCTGAGCCGGAACTTCACCTGGGAGGAAACCCTGGCCTGGGTGAGAGACAGGCCGCTGCAATGCGGACCGGGCACGGTGGGTGTTGCTACGGCAACGTGAACACTCCGCTGTTGGCGCGCCTCTGTGAAGTTGTGGGCGGCCAGCCGATGCCCGGGCGCTTCGTCATGAGGTGCTGGATCCGTTAGGGCTGCGCCATACCTGGTACCCACCAGATGAGCGCCGTGACGTCCTTCCGGTACCGGGGCGCTTCTCTCTGAACGGCGACGACGATCTCGACACCGCGGGTTTCCCCGCCACGGCGATAGCGAGCCTGGCCGGTCGTGCCGGCGCCTTGGTATCGAATGCGGCTGGTCTAATGACGTTCGGCGGCGCGGCGCTGCGGGAGCACCGGCTCCTCCGGGCCGCCACTGCGCAAGCCGCCTTCAGCATCAACCGCTAGGGCACCGGTCCCGGAGTGCTGGGGGTTATTCGCACTGCTCCTAGCGAGATCCCATTTTGCTTTCTCGTGGGGGTGCCGTGACTGCGCCCAGGTCGTTGGCTATCGAGGATGTGGTCAGTTCCCGGGAGATAGTACGAAGCTAATTTACCTCCCGAGCTCTGACACTCTCATGGTGCTCTTGGTCAACATGATCGGCCCCCGGGTGAAGGGTTGTTTCTTGAGAAGATGCTGACCCTCCTGACGAGAGACGGCGGTACGGCAACTCCGTAGCGGCAAGCAGGGCTTGTACTTGTCCTTGCTTACGGGTGTTGGCGCTGGACAAGTCGGAGCCAGCTGCCGGGCGGCGATCATGCCCTTCTAAGTGATGTCTCAGGTTCCGACTCGGTCCATTGCCTAGGCTCTGGGTGCGAAGACATCAATCACACGGCGGTATCCGCATCCGCCGGATCTAGGAGGTACATCGTGGGAATGTTCATGAAACGGAGTGTGGCCATAGCGGCAGGAGCAATATGCGCAACCGCCGGTGGCTTGATCGGGGTATCCGCCGCAGGAACCCCCACTCCCGACGCCCCGGCATCACCAAGTGCCGGGTCGGCCCTTCGTCCGCTGCGCGCTCCCCGTCTGGCAGGCGCAGTGGTCTCGGATAGCTCCAGCGGAGGTGCGCTGGGAGCTGGGCAGCTGGTGCTGACCGAGCCGGACGGGACTCAAGTGACCCTGAATATCGCCGGTCGAACCAAGGCCTTGAAGTATCAGGGATTCGGGGTGAAGCCTACGTCGGAAAGCCCTATTGCCATCCCAATCGGTGAAATCGTGGTAGTAGCCGCTCGGAAGTACAAGGGAAACCCGGTAGCGGTACGAATCCTAGATTTGGGGTTCCAGGCGGCGAGTTGAGACTCCGCTAACAGGATCGTTCGACAGCAGCTCTTCCCCTGGGGCGGGTGGACAGGGAACCGGTTCAGCTCCCCTTGGGCGGGGGGAGTTCAGACGTAGCCATACCCGTCGGGCAGGGGTCGAGGCGGCGGCGGCCCGACGTAGATCGCCGACGGCCGGATCAGCCGGTTGTGCGACGCCTGCTCGCAGATGGCCGCGGTCCAACCCACGGTGCGACTGCTGGCAAAGGTCGGCGTGAACATGTCCCTGGGGATACCCGCGGTATTCATCACCACTCCCGCATAGAACTCGACGTTGGTGTACAGCCGACGACCCGGCTTTAGTTCATTCAGCACTTGGAGCGCGGTCTGCTCCACGAGCTCGGCGAACTTCGCCTGCTCACCGCCGAGCTCGAGCGCGACTTCACGCAGCAGAGTGGATCTGGGATCATCAGTCTTGTACACCCGGTGGCCAAAACCCATCAGCCTTTCGCCGGACATGACCTTCTCTCTGAGGTAGTCATAGGCGCGATCCTCAGTCCCAATTTCATCGAGTGTATGCAGTGCCCGGGACGGTGCTCCCCCATGCAAGGGCCCTGACAATGCGCCGATTGCCCCGACCAAGGCAGATCCTAAATCTGCCCCGGTCGACGCGATCACGCGGGCCGTGAAAGTCGACGCATTAAACCCATGGTCCATGGTCAGAATCAAGTACTTTTCGACAGCCCGAGCCTGCTCGTCGACCGGTCGTTTTCCGGTCAGCATCTGAAGGTACGACGCCGCATAATCCAAGTCTGGATCTGCTGGCACCGGCGCCAATCCCTGATGTGCCCGGTACAGCCCAGTCAAGAGCACGGGAACCAAGGCGGTCATGCGTACCGCTTGCTGCCGCACCTCTTCAGCGGAGATGTCCATGGTCGGTTGTAGGCCGATCGCGCTCGCCACCAGGGAAACGGCGGTGCGCAGTGCGTCGAGGGGTACGAACGGATCGATTTCGGCAATCTCAGGCAGCAACTTGAGCACCTGCTCGGGCAGTGCCCGGAGCTGAGCGGTCTCCGCGCGGAATCTCTTGGTCTGATCTGGGTTCGGTAGCTCGCCATGAATGAGGAGATGCCACACCTGCTCGAAGGAGCACTCGCGGGCTAGGACGGTGGCGTTGTAGCCTCGGTAGTGGAAGAAGCCCTCTTCGCCACGCACATCGCCGATGGTTGTCTCGGCGACGGCTACCCCCTCCAGTCCGGCTGGAGCTAGGACGGGTTGCTTCGCCTTTACGTCTTCATCCGCGTTAGTCACTCGGCTCTCCAGTAAGTCATTCAGACATGGTCGCCTAGGTGCGGTGAAGAGCCTGCGGATGGCGGCTCGGCGCCCTCGGTTTTGGCGGCAGAATAGAAGAGAACGATCCAGGCGATCAGCGATCCGCCTGCGATCAGCGCCAACATGATGAGAACGACCGCGATCTGACCAGCTGTGGTCATAAATGACCCCTCCGTGTACACCTCGTATTCTAGTGATTCGGACCACTTCGCATCTCCCCAATCGACGCGCGCCGCAGCGGCTTGGGCCGCACTCGGGCCGTGGCTAGTCCCGCCCCGTCCGAGGCCCTACCAAGGGACCCAAATTTGGTGCCGCCTTGAGCTCCCCGACGATGGATCCTCGCCGCGCTCAGCTAGCCCTCTGGGGACTGGTTGGGGCGACCGTGGCCGACTCTCTCGGAGCTACCATGATCCTGCCCATCTTGCCCCTGTTCGTGCGCCACGAGGGCGCGTCGTATGCCGAGGTCGGGGTGGTGACCGCGGTCTTCTGGGCGGCTGGACTTGCGGTCAGGTACCCGGTCGGCAAGCTGTCCGACCGCATCGGCCGCAAGGGACCAATCCTGGTCTCGCAGCTGATCTACGCAGCGGCCACGGCGGCCTTCGCCGTTTCACCTTCTCCGGTTTGGTTCATCGTGCTCCGAGCCGTCCAGGGCGCCGCATCGGGGGCCGTGACCGTGCTCGCCCTGGCCGCGGTCGCCGACTTCGTCCCGGCCGAGCGGCGCGGCCGCGCGTACGGATCGCTGACCGGGGCCAACATGGCGGGTACCGTAGTCGGCCCCCTCATCGGGGCAGCTCTCTTCCAGGTATCTCTGGCGGCGACCTTCCTGGCCTCGGCCTTTGCCGCCCTGGTCGTCGCCGTGGTGATCCTGGTCACCCTCCCGGCCGTCGCTCCAGTTCACTTCGAAACCGAGTCCGAACGCTCCCCCCTGGCACTCTGGCGTGATCCGATCATCCTTGGCGTGACCATCGCTTCCACCGCGGTCGGGCTCCTGATCGGGATGTACGACACGGTTTGGAGCCTGCTGATGCACGTCCGTCACGCCACGGATCTTGAGATCGGGCTCTCGTTCACCCTTTTTGCTCTGCCATTCACCATCGGCTCATGGCCCGCGGGCTGGCTGGCTGATCACTTCGACAACCGCTGGCTGATTGGGGCCAGCTGTCTGGCCTCCGGGTGCTTCGCCATCGTCTACCCTTTCCTCCCCAACCCCGCCTGGCTGATTGGTCTCGGTGTGTTTGAGGGAATATTCACTGTCACCGGCGCGCCGGCCCGCCTGGCCATGCTCTCCCGCCAGGTTCCGGCCGGCCAGATGGGACGCGTTCAGGGTCTCTATGGGTCGGCTCAGGTTGGCGCGGCAGCACTGGCGTCGCTGGTGGCTGGATCGCTGTTCGGCGACGGCATCGCGCTTCCGTTCATCGGCACTGCGTTGGCGATGTGGCTGGCGGCGGTGGTGTTGGTTCCACTATGGCGCGGTGTGGACGGCCGCCCCGTAGCCCGTCATTCCGGTGTGGTCGAATCAGGCTTGCCCGGGAATCCCTGAGCCAACCCAAAAAGTAGAGCCCGGGCCCCATGGGCCCGAGCTCTACCACTCCCTGTCTACGGTCTAGTTGGTCGGGAGGATCACTCGCTTCGCCGTCGCGTTGAGCACGTCCGCGAATGACGTGTACAGCGCAGCAATAGCGGTTACGATGCCCAAATACCCACCGATGTGGCCGAGCGTAGTGCCGTCACCGAACCAAGCCCAGGTGCCCGCGGCGAGGAACAGGAAGGTGAGTGTCAACAGAAAGAACACCACCTGTACCGCCCGTGTGCCATGTAGTGAGGCGAGGAACATGTAGCCGGTGAAAATGAACCACGCGAACAGATAGAGGCCCACGATTGGTCCGATCGCTGAGGGAGTGACCCCCTTCAGGAAGACGTCCACCAGCAAGTAATAGCTCCACCAGAACGCGCCGTATGACGAGAATGCGGTAGCCGCAAAGGTGTTGCCCCGCTTGAAGGCCCACATGCCGGCGAGAAACTGTGCAGTACCGCCGTAGGCGGCGGCCATTGGCAGCACCGCCAGTGTCGCTCCGGCGGAGATGATGCCCGCGTTGATGACGGACAACATCAGCGTCGTGAGCCCGAATCCGGCCAGCCCTAGGGGCGCCGGATCGGCGATCGGGTTGGGCGCCTCAGCCGTGTGCATGACCGGCTGAGGTGCTCCGGGATTGTTATTAGCCATGGATTTTTGTCACCCCTCCTTGAGGTGTTCTGAAAATTTCGTGAGTCACGAAGAGAGCAGCGTGGTGGATGCTAGTTCTCCTTTCCCTCCTCTGTTACTGCCCGGCTGCGCAACTCCTCCACCACCGCGGGGTCGGCCAGGGTGGTGACGTCGCCGAGGGGCCGGTTCTCTGCCACGTCTCGCAGCAAGCGACGCATGATCTTCCCGGACCGAGTCATTGGGAGCTCGGGGGTGAAGACGATATTCGCCGGCATCGCGATCTTGCCGATCTTCTTGCCGACGTGATTGCGCAATTCCGCCAAAAGTTCCACCGAGCCTTCCTGGCCCGCTTTCAAGGTGACGAAGGCCACGATCGCCTGTCCGGTCTGGGCATCGTTGCGGGCACAGACCGCCGCCTGGGCGACCGCAGGATGATCGACCAGAGCGCTCTCCACCTCGGTGGTGGAGATGCGGTGTGCAGAGATGTTCATCACATCATCGATGCGACCCATCAGCCAGTAGTCGCCGTCGGTGTCCTTGCGAGCACCATCGCCCACGAAGTAGGTGTCCTTGAAGCGATTCCAGTAGGTGTCTTCATACCGCTGGGGGTCCTTGTAGATCCCGCGCAGCATGGCCGGCCACGGCTTGCGGATGACCAGGTAGCCTCCCTGTCCGGGCGGGACTTCCTGACCTTGCTCGTCGTAAACCGCCGCGTCGATGGTGGGGAACGGTTTGGTCGCGGACCCCGGCTTCAGGGTGGTGAGTCCGGGAAGAGGGGTGATCAGGATCATCCCGGTTTCCGTCTGCCACCAGGTGTCGACCACCGGAGTCTTGCCCAGGCCCACGTTCTCGCGGTACCAGAGCCACGCCTCAGGGTTGATCGGTTCGCCGACCGTTCCCAACAGCCTAAGGCTGGTCAGGTCGTGCTTCTGGGCGTACTGAGGCCCCCACTTCATGTGGGTGCGGATGGTGGTGGGAGCGGTGTATAGAACCTCTACCTTGTAGCGCTCCACGATCTCCCACCAGCGCTCCTCATTGGGGAAGTTGGGAATCCCCTCATAGATCACGCTGGTGGTCGCATTGGCCAGCGGGCCGAAGAGAATGTAGCTGTGCCCGGTGACCCAACCAATGTCCGCGGCACACCAGTAAACCGTCTCCGGCTTTATGTCAAAGATGTAGTAATGGGTGGTAGCGACTCCCACCAGGTACCCGGCGGTGGTGTGCACGATGCCCTTGGGTTTGGCGGTGGTGCCGCTGGTGTAGAGCAGGTAGAGCAGATCCTCGGAGTCCATCGGCTCGCAGGGACAGGTGGCCGGGTCGTTGCTCTGATCCTTGATCATCTCGTCGACGTAGATATCGCGACCGGCCTGCATGTTGGCGTCACCTCCGGTACGGCGGGAGACCACCACCCGCTTGATGGAGGGGGTGATCGCGACGGCGGCATCCGAGTTGGCCTTCAGCGGCACCTTGCCACCTTTGCGCCAGCCCTCGTCTTGGGTGATCAGGAGCTCGCACTCCATATCGTTCAGCCGTCCTGATAGGGCCTCTGCGCTGAAGCCCCCGAACACGACAGTGAACGGCGCCCCGATCCGAGTACAGGCCAGCATCGCCACCGGCAGGTCCATGCACATGCCCATGTAGATGCCGATCGGGGTGCCCTTCTTGACCCCCAGCTTCTTCAGCCCGTTGGCGAACAGGACCACGTCCTTCTGCAGGTCGGCGTAGGTTACGGTCCGCTTCTCACCGGGCTCGCCTTCCCAGTAGTAGGCCACCTTGGCGCCGAGCCCATTCTCGACGTGCCGGTCCACACAGTTGTAGCAGACGTTGAGTTGGCCGCCCAGATACCACTTGGCGTAGGGCGGGTTCCACTCGTACAGCTTGTCGAAGGGCTTGAACCAGGTGACCCGCTGGCGCCCTTCCTCAGTCCAGAAGTCGTCCAAACTGCGGTCGTAAATCCCAGGCTGCGCATTGGCCTGAGCCGCAAACTCCGGCGGGGGTGGAAACGACCTGCCCTCTTCCTGGAGAGCGTCGATCCGCTTGGCGTCTACGGTCATGTCTCCCTCCTAGCTGCCGAATCAACCCAAGCTGCCGCGGGCACACGAGGATCTCCCGTCGGAGCACTCTCCCGCGGCTCCCTCCTGGCTGCAGGGTAGTGGCGAATTGGACCGAGAGCGAGCACGTCACGGCGAACGGCATAGATTGGCCAGTTGAGTGGCAGAGTTCGGCGGTCGAACGGTCGGGCCGTTGCACCTCACGAGCGGTCAGCGGATGATTCCGCCCATGTCCTGGCTGGCGGTAACCCTGGTGGAGGTAGGTCTGACCACTCTGGCGGCCACCAGCGTGTTCCTGCTCTTGCGCCGGCGCCACCTGGTCTTCAACACGGTCGAGGAGAGGGCCACTTTGAAGACCCTGGCCTTCGCCACCTCGGCGGTCTCGACGCTGCGCCAGGGGCTGAGCTCGAGGACCGCCATCAAGGTGCTCCGCTCCTTGGTCCCTCAGTCGGGCGGCCCGGCTGCTTCGATCTACGACACCCGCAGCCTTCTGGGATTCCAGGCCCGTCCCGGCAGCCGGGCCGATCATCACGCGCGTCACGTTGCCGCGGAGGCTGAGGAGGTGCAGCGGGCGCTCACCTCAGGCCGCACCCAACTGGTGCGCCTCCACACCCACGAGCCGACCTCTCCTTGTCCCTTGCGGGTGGCAGTGGTGGCGCCACTCACGGTCGATGACCAGCCGGTGGCGGCGCTGGTGACCTATCACTCTGCCGAACCAAGTCCGGCCCAGCTCAGCGTGGCCACCGACCTAGCGGACCTCTTGGCGACCCAGCTCCGTCTGCAGCGGGCGGACCAGCAGCAGGCGGCGCTGGTGCGGTCGGAGCTGCGAGCCCTGCGGGCCCAGATCTCACCTCACTTCATCTACAACACCCTGACCACCATCACCAGCTTCGTCAGGACGGACCCCGAGCGGGCCCGGGACCTGCTGACTGAATTTGCCGACTTCAGCCGGCGCGCCTTCCGAGGGCCGGGCCACGAGTTCACCACGCTGGCCGACGAACTGGTCTACGTCAATCAGTACCTCAAGTTCGAGCAGGCACGCTTCGGGGACCGACTCACGGTGCGATATCACATTGACCCCGAGGTCTTGAGCACGGTGGTCCCCGCCCTCTTGGTCCAGCCCCTCGTGGAGAACGCCGTGAAGCACGGGATCGAGCCACGGCTGGGCAAGGGCCAGATCACCATCGAGGCGGATGACCAGGACGACGAGTGCCTGATCGTGGTCCGGGACGACGGTGAGGGATTGGAGCAGTCCCTGGACCTCGCCGAGCACCAGGGAGCTCTGGGGAACATCGACCGGCGCCTGAACCACGTCTTCGGGCCGGCACATGGGTTGGAGATCATTTCCGAGCCTGGCAAGGGGACCTCGGTGAGGGTGCGAATTCCCAAGTACCGGCCGGGCGTGAAGGCCTCCTGATCTGGTGGAACCTCCCTATCGCGCGCTGGTGGTGGACGATGAGGCACCGGCTCGCGGCGAGCTGAAGTACTTGCTCAAACAGTCGCCGCGGGTCAGGGAGGTACTGGAGGCCGAGGGTGCCAGCCAGTGCATGGATCTGCTCGCCATAGAGCAGATCGACGTCATCTTCCTGGATATCCGGATGCCCGGGATGGACGGGCTTCAGCTCAGCCAGGTAATCTCCCAGCTCCCCACCCCGGTGCCCGTGGTGTTGGTCACTGCCTTCGAGGAGCACGCGGTTGAAGCCTTTCAGCTCGCCGCCTTCGATTATCTTTTGAAGCCGGTCAGAGTGGATCGGCTCACTCTGACCCTGGAACGGCTGGTCCTGGCCTCCCGCGACGCTGCAGCCCGCCTGCGGAGGGAGGCCAGCCCCGACCCCAGTGCGCTGGAGGACCGGCTTGCGGTAACCCACCGGGGCCAGATCCTGCTCATCCCCGTGGAGGACATCCGACTTGCCGAAGTGGACGGCGACCGGGTGGCAGTCATCACCCACGAAGGCAGATACATCGCCCGGCTGAGGCTGCACGACCTCGAGGAGCGGCTCTCCCGTCAGGGCTTCATGCGAGTGCACCGCCACTACATCGTCAATCTCCGCCACGTCACCAACGTCGAATGCTTCTTCAACAGCACGTACCTGCTCCGGATCCAAGGGGTGAGCGACCTCCCCGTTCCGGTCTCCCGGCGACACGGCCCCCAGCTCCGGTTGGCCCTCGGCCTCTGAGGCGCTGTGTCGCAGCAGCTTCCGGGAGCCCCGGAGGGAGAGGCAGAGAACTCCGCTTCCACCGGCCTGCTGGAGTTCGAAGAGCAGACGGAGGTTGGCGAGCTCTACCTGAAGGCGCTGATGCGGCGCCAAGGTCGGCTCAGCCTGGGGGTGGCACTGGTGTTCATCGGCTTTCTCTTGGTCCAACCGATGCTCGCCTGGTGGTGGCCGGGTTGGGGTGCCCTCCGGATCTTTGGAATCCCGGTCTCCTGGCTGGTCCTGGGGGTGGCGTCGTACCCACTCCTGATCTGGCTGGGCTCGATCTACGTCCGTCGGGCCGAGGAGGTGGATGACGAGTTCACCGACCTGCTGAGCTGAGAGAGAGCCCTTGACCAGTTCCACCGCCGCGGTCCTGGGCCTGGTGGCGATGGCGGTGGTGAGCCTGGGGGCGGGCCTGTTCGCCAGACGCTGGGCCAGGACCACTTCCGACTTCATGGTGGCGGCCAGGGCCGTCCCCCCTCGAGTCAACGCCGCCGCGATCAGCGGCGAGTACCTTAGCGCCGCCTCCTTCCTCGGGATCGCTGGCCTGGTGATGCAGTTCGGCTACGACGTGCTCTGGTACCCCGTCTGCTACGCCGGCGGCTACCTGCTGCTGCTGCTCTTCATCGCCGGCCCGCTGCGCCGATTCGGGGCCTACACGATCCCCGACTTCGCCGAGGGACGCTTCGACAGCCCGCGCTTCCGGCGCCTGGCGGTGATCCTGGTCCTGATCATCGGCTTCTTCTATGCCCTGCCCCAGATGAAGGCGGCGGGGCTCACCGTGCAGACCGCCTCCGGCCTGCCGTACGGAGTCGGCATCGGGATCGTGGCCGTGGTGGTGGTGGCGGGCGTGGTGGGTGGCGGCATGCGGGGGATCACCTTCGTGCAGAGCCTGCAGTTCGCGGTCAAGCTCTTCGCGATCTCGGTTCCGGCCTTTCTTCTGCTGATCCACTTCTCAGGCACCGGGGTGCCCTTCGCCAGGGGGGCCGGGGGGCTGGAGCGCTTGACCACGACAACCCGGTTCCAGGTGACCCCGGGCGAGCTCTGGCAGATTCCCGGAAACACCGAGGCTCACGTGGCGCATCCCACCTCCTTTGGATGGCAGAAGCAGAAAACGGCGGCGAGCACCGGCGCTCCGTCGGCCGGCTTCGAGGGAGGGACCTCTCCGACTGTGACCGTGAACCACAGCCATGACCACCTCCGGCGTCTGGAGGGAGCCGGTCAGTTGCCCCGGGGCGCGATCACCTGGCGATCGACCGACACGGTGACCATCGTCCGCGGGCAACCAGCCCCGTTTGGGAGCGAGACCCCGGCCAGCACCACCGCCTCGTGGATCGCTCCCTTCGGGCCGCTCGCCGGCGGCACCGGTCATCCTCTCCTCTTCACCTACTCCCTGATCTTGGCCATCCTGCTGGGCACGATCGGATTGCCGCACATCCTGGTCCGCTTCTACACCAACCCGGACGCCAAGGCCTCCCGCCGGACGGCGCTGCTGGTGCTGGTGCTGCTGGGCAGCTTCTACATCTGGCCTCCTGTCCTGGGCGCCCTGGGGAGGTCCTACGACCCCAGTCTGTACGGGACTAATCTCACTGATGCGGTGGTGCTGATCCTGCCGTCCCAGCTGGGTGCCGGGTGGCTGGGCCAGATCCTCTCCGCGGTCGTGGCCGCGGGTGCGTTCGCCGCCTTCAGTTCGACTCTGAGCGGCCTCCTGGTGTCCCTGGGGGGAGCCCTCGGCCACGATGTCTACGGGCGCTGGCTCCGGCCCTCTGCTGGGCCCACAGCCCGGCGCCGTGCCTTCCAGCTGAGCGCGCTCGGCGCCGGGCTGGCCGCCGCCGCCTTGGGGCTGCTGGTGGAGCAGTTCGACATCAGCGTCCTGGTGGGCTGGGCCTTCGCCATCGCGGCCAGCTCATTCTTCCCGCTGCTGGTGCTGGGGATCTGGTGGCGGCGGCTGACCACCCTAGGCGCGTCGGTGGGGGTGGCGTTGGGAGGAGGCATCGCGACCTGCTCGATCATCACCACCATGGTGGCCACCGTCTCCTCACCTCTGGCTGCCTTTCTGGCCCAGCACTCGAGCCTGGCAGTGATCCTGGCCCAGCCGGCCATCGTCACGGTTCCCCTGGCCTTCGGCTGCATGGTCGGCATCTCCTTGCTGCGCCCGACGCCGCCAGCGGGTGTCTCCGCCAAGATGGTCCAGCTCCACGCCCCGGAGCTTTTGGGCCTGAGAAGGGAGTACATCCCCGATTGAGCTCTGACCAGATAGGTCAGTAGCCCGCCCGAGGATCGGCCAGGTTCAAGAGTGGCTCCCTGGCTAGCCACCGGCTCAGCTGCTCGGTGAAGAGCTGGGAGGTCCTAAGCCCGAGGTGGGAAGAGCTCCAGCTGAGGTGGGGACTGACGTGGGCCCCGGGCGCCGTCCAGAACGGAGACTCCTGCGGCAGGGGCTCCTCCACGAACGTGTCCAGATAGGCGGCCCCGGGCCGGCCCAAGGCCAGCGCCGCCAGGAGCGCTGACTCGTCGACGAGTCCTCCCCGAGCGACGTTCACCACCACGCTCCGTTCGGCGAGCTGGGAGAGCACCCCGGCATCGACGGCCCGCTCCGTGTCGGAGGTGAGAGGTGCCACCAGCACCAGGGCGTCCGCGCCGTGGCAGGCCCGGGCCAGCTCTTGGGGCCCGAAGACCTCAGTCACTCCGGCAGGACTCGGTCGGGAGGGATCCCGCCTGACCCCGACCAGCTGACAGCCGAAGGGGAAGAGGCGGCGCGCCACTTCGCTGCCGATCGCCCCCAGCCCGAAGAGCACCACCCGGAGGTCCCCGAGCTCGCGCAGCGTCAGCTGGACAGATTGCCTCCTCTGCTGCAGCTGCGCCAGCTCCGGGACTCGCTTGAAATGGTGCAGTAGACAGCCCACGACGAACTCCGCGATGGGGATAGCCGTGACCCCCGCCGAATGGGTGAGGATGGTGTTCGGGCGGTCGACGAGGAGAGTTGCCAGCTGATCGATACCCGCGCTGGCGGTGTGCACCCAGCGAACTTCGGGGTGGGTGTCCAGCGCTTCCGATAGCTGATCGCGGGCGACCCCGTCGGTCTCGGCCGGGAAGAGCCTCCAGATCACCTCGAACTTCCCGAGACGGGCCAGATCCTCGGCCGGCTCGGCAAGCACCAGTTCAGCTCGGTCGGCGGGTATCGCCCGGCGAATCAGCTCCAGATCAGGAGGGGGGAACTGGCCCACCACCAGGCAGCGGACCGCCGAAATGGCAGCAGCACTCAACCGGGTACTTCAATCTGGGCCCGGTTGCGCTCGATGACGAACGGATCGATCAGGCCCTCGACCACCTGGCGGTGGGCATGATGGTTGGCGTAGACGAGGTAGTCCTCGGAGGTGGCGAAGTCGACCACGATCGCAAGATCGAAGCCGTTGGGGACCACGCCCAGGTCCTCACCCACGCTCATCGCTCGGATCTCGGGGATCTGGGGCGGCAACGCCTTGAGCCCCTGCACCACCGTGGCCGCGGTTCCCGGTGGGCTGTCCTCCCGAAACCGCATTAGCACCACGTGTCTAACCATGCTTCCCTCCAACTTGACCAGCTCTCCTTTGCCATCATGTTGCCATGGAGCACCCGGCCCTTCCGCTGGTCAGTCCGACCTGGATGCGGGATCACCTCAACGATCCCGACCTCACCATCCTCGATGTGCGCTGGGCCCTGCCCGAAGGCGCGGACCGAGATGGCTATCTGCAGGCGCACCTCCCTGGGGCCTGCTTCATCGATCTGGACCGGGAGCTGGCGGGCCCGCCGGGGATCGAGGGACGGCATCCACTCCCCTCGGCCGAGCGCTTCACTAAGGCGATGCAGCAGGCCGGAGTCTCCCAGGTCGGCCGGGTGGTGGCCTATGACGGTGGCACGGGCGCTGCGGCCCGGGCCTGGTGGCTGCTGCGGGCCGCGGGCCACGCTCGGACGACAGTTCTGGACGGCGGCTTAGCCGGTTGGCTCGCCTCCGGGGGCCCGGTGGAGAGCGGAGAGGTGGCGGCCGAGCCCGGGGATTTTGAGGGCAGCTCCTTTCAGGGCTGGGTCTCCGCGGACGAGACGGCTGAGCTCCTGGCCTCCGGGGCTGCGGTGCTGGACGCCCGGACCAAGGAGCGCTTCGCGGGGGCGCCGTCTCCGTTTGATCCACGACCTGGGCATATCCCGGGAGCTCACAGTCTGCCCTGGATCGTGGCCTACCGCGACGGGCTGGTGATCTCCCCTGAGGAGCTGGCCGCCCGCACCGCCGAGGCCACCGGGGGGCCCGATCCGGCAGTCGCCTACTGCGGGTCGGGGGTCACCGCCTGCGGGCTGATTCTGGCCCTGGAGTCGGCCGGGATCCACGGGGTTAGGCTCTATCCCGGTTCGTGGAGCGAGTGGGCCCAGGATCCAGACCGCCCAGTCGAGATCTAGCCTCGAGCGATTGAGCGCTGGTCAATCCCGCCGGGTGATCTTGTAGGCGGACGCCTGCTGTAGCGGGCGCATCACGATCTGGTCCAGGTTGACGTGGGCTGGCCTGGTCACGGCGAAGACCACCACGTCGGCGACGTCCTCCGCCGTGAGACCAGTCACCCCACGGTAGACGGTGGCCGCTCGCTCGGCGTCGCCGCCGTAGCGATTTAGGGCGAACTCGGTCTGCACCATACCCGGGGAGACCTCAGTGATCCGGATCGGCCGTCCCGACAACTCCAAACGCAGGGTCTGACTGATCGCGTGCACCGCGTGCTTGGCCCCCGTGTACCCGGCTCCGCCCTCGTAGACCTCCAGTCCAGCGGTCGACGAGATGTTGACGATGTGACCCCTGCCGGTTCTCTCCAGGGCCGGGAGCAGGGCCCGAGTCATCTGCATCAGTCCCAGCACATTGACCTCCCACATCCAGCGCCACTGGGCGCTGTCAGCGTTCGCGACCGGGTCAGCGCCCCGCGCGCCGCCGGCGTTATTGATCAGCACCTGTGCCTCACCGGCCTCGGCGCAGAACGCCGCCACGCTCGGCTCATCAGTCACGTCGAGGACCCTGCCCTGCGCCCCCAGCTCGGCCGCGAGCCGCTGGATCGGCTCCTCTCGCCGAGCTCCCAGTAGCAGTCGGAATCCTTCCGCGGCCAGCCGCCGAGCGATGGCCTCGCCGATCCCAGCGCTCGCTCCGGTGACCACCGCCAATGGACGCGCCCTCGCCGCGGCACCTTCCCCAACCAATTCACCCGCCACTTCTCACCTCCGCTTTGAAACCTGACTCAGAGTCCTCATCAGCCTATGCAATCCGCGCCGCCTGAAGCTCACGGTCGAGGCCCGCCGGGTCGGTGGCGGGAAGTCGGCAGGCGAAGTCCCGGCAGACGTAGGCGGTGGGAACTCGCCCGAGCAGCGGCCTCGAGTGCACCAGGGGAGCTCCCTGATCCACCTCCGTGCTCCCCGCGCCAACCCGGCCGACCCCGACCACCATCTGAGGGCGCAGCGCGGAACGCGCCTGGCGCAGCAGGGGCCAGTGCGCAAGAGGCCCGTCGGGTACCAGAAGCGCCAACTCAATCTGACCTGAGTCCAGGATCGCCATCGCGGTTAGGAGGGCGCCAAAGGCAGAGGGAAACTGCGCCACCGCGCTGGTCATGGCCCCCAGGATCTCGGTAGCCCGCTCCAGCCACCGTCCCTCACCGGTAAGCGCGTGCAGCCGCAGGCACAGTTCGGTCATCAAGGAAATCCCGGAGGGCTGGGCCCCGTCCTCGAGGCTCCTGGGGCGGGCTCCCAGGTTGGGGTCGTGGTCGAGGGGGGTGTCGAACCAGCCGGGACCGGCCGGGTCCCGGTACTCCCGCTCGACCCGCTGAGCCAGCTCCAGGGCCAGATCAAACCAGCGGGCCTCGCCGGTCGATTCATGGAGCGAGACGGCGGCCAATCCCATGCCGGCGAGATCGTCCAGGGTGGCCACGAAGCGGGCGCGCGCGCCGTCGAAGAGGTGCTGGAGCTGGCCGTCGGCCGTGGCCTGGTTCAGGACCGCATGGGCGCACCTGAGGGCGGCGTCCAGGTAGAGGGTCTCGCCGGTTCCGACCGCCAGTTCGGAGAGAGCGGAGATCGCCAGCGCGTTCCAGCCCACGATCAGTTTGTCGTCGCGGGCAGGCGCCGTCCGGAGAGAGCGCGCCTGGAGGAGCTCCTGCACCATTTCTGCTCGGGCGAGCTGCAGCTCGGCTGCCGAGAGGTTGAGTTCAGCAGCTAGTGTCTCCAGCTCCCGTCCCCCGCGCAGCACCGTAGCGCCCTGCTCGGTCCGGGCGTCCCCCGCTCCACCGAAGAGTCGCTCGGCCAGCGCTAGCCGCTCCTCGCCGAGCACAGCTTCGAACTGCCCACTGGTCCAGCTGTAGTAGGCCCCCTCGCCCGCCTGGGTGTCAGCATCCAGGCTGGCCGCGAACCCGCCCTGCGGCAGCTCCAACTGCTGGATCAGGAAGCCAGCCGTCCGACGAGCGAGGTCGAGATGCCGCGGATCGGCGTGAGCCTGCCAGCTGCGCAGGTAGAGCCGCACCAACTGGGCGTTGTCATAGAGCATCTTCTCGAAGTGGGGGACCGCCCAGTGACCGTCAACGCTGTAGCGGTGGAAGCCCTCGCCCAGCTGGTCTCGAATCCCTCCCTGGGCCATGGCGTCGAGGGTGCGGCGGACCACCTCTCCCGCCGCCGCGCTGCCGTTCAGCACCTCCCTGGTCAGGAGAAAGTCCAAAGCCGCGCACTGGGGGAACTTCGGCGCCCCCCCGAAACCGCCGTACTCGGGGTCGGCGCTTTGGACCAGCCTGGTTTCGGCGGCGTCCAGAACCAGGGACACCGCCCGAGTGCTGAGCGCCGGGGAGACCAGCGGAGCGGGCTGGAGCGCCGCACTCAGCCGCTCGGCACTCTCAACCACCTCTTCGTACCGGTCCCGATAGGCGGCCGCCAGAGACTCCATGACCCGGCGAAATCCCGGCAGCCCCGGGCGGTCCTCCGGCGGGAAGTAGGTTCCGGCGAAGAATGGTCGGCCGTCCGGTAGGAGGAACACGGTCATCGGCCAGCCTCCGCCCCCGGTCAGCGCCTGGAGGGCGTCCATGTAAACCCGGTCGACATCAGGCCGCTCCTCGCGATCGACCTTGATGTTGATGAACAGCCGGTTCTGGAGCTCGGCCAGAACCGGGTCCTCGAAGCTCTCGTGGGCCATGACGTGGCACCAGTGGCAGGCGGAGTACCCGACACTGAGCAGGATCGGGCGGTTCTCCTCTCGGGCTCTCTCGAACGCCTCCGGTCCCCAGGGATACCAGTCCACCGGATTGTCCTGATGCTGGCGCAGGTAGGGGCTGGTCTCCTCCCCCAGGCGGTTCACCAAGGGAACGTACTACCAGCGCCTGAACCGGGGCACTTCTGGACGGCTGCGACAATCGATCCATGGCCCCAGCGAGATCCGATCCGAAGGCCGTTCTCCCTCCCCTGGGGCTGCGGCTCGGCCTGAACTCCGTTGCCACGGCGGTCCAGGCCCTGGGTCAACACCGGTATCAGATCGCCGATCGGATCGGGAACGCCACCTTCGCTCTGCAACCGGCGCTGCGGAGAGCCGCGATCCGCAACTACCGGGCCGTCTTCCCGGAGCTCACCGCCAAGGAGGCGCGCCGGCTGGCAGCCCGCAGCTTCCGGGAGTACGCGCGCACCGCCATCGACTTCCTCTACTTCCAACGCCTGGCCCGGACCCGGGTGCTGTCGGAGATGCGGGTGTTCGGGTATGAGACCTACATGCAAGGCCGGCAACTCGAGGGAGAGCCGGGAATCATCGTGGTCTTCCACCACGGCAGCTGGGACGCACCGGGGGCGTTGGCGACCGCCAAGGGGATCCATCTCACCTCGGTCATGGACGACGAGGGCAACGCCGCGCTGGCGAATCTGGTCATCTGGGCTCGGGCGGAGATCGGGGTGGAGGTGGTGCTGGCCTCGCGATCACCGCGAACCCTGCTGCAGCGACTGCGCGCCGGGGACTGGGTGGCCCTGGTGATCGATATCCCCGGAGAGACCCCATCTGTCGAGGTTGAATTTCTCGGTCACAAAACCCACTTCTCGGCGGCCCCGGGAATCCTCGCGGCCCACACGGGTGCTCCGCTGGTTCCCGCCATCAGCGTGCGGACACCCAACGGCGGCTACCTGGTGGAGCTCTTTCCGCCTGTGACGGTCGCACCGGACACGGACCCTGCCGAGGCACTCCGCCAGGTGCTCCCGGTTTTCGAGGCGGCCGTGCGGCGCTGGCCCGAACAGTGGTTTCCCTTCCGCCAGGACCTGTTCCCTGACCTCCCTGGCAACTAACACGGTCCCGCCGCGACCGCTTCGGGTGGCCTGGTTCGGCCATGCGGTGGGTGCCCGCGCGGACGGACTGACCACCTATTCGGCGGATGTCGTGGGTGGGCTTCGGGCCCGGGGCGTCGAGGTCTGGTTCCACCACGCGACCCGGGATGGGCGAATCACCCCGGTCGACGAGGCGCACCGCATTGGCTGGCCGACCTGGCGCTTCAAGACGGTCACCGTGCCCAGATGGGGTTTCCGGTCTCGGGTCACCGGCTGGCTGGCCACCACCCGACCCGACGTCGTCCATGCGTCGCTCAGCTTCACCTTGGCGGACGGGTGGCTGGGCCGCCAAGCTCGCGCCTCGGGGGCAGCGACGGTGGCCACCTTCCATCTCCCGTTCGGCCGGCCAGGCTCGGGACGGGCGGCAGTGATGCGCGAGCTCCACCGCTTCTGGGCGCCCCGGCTCCGCGCGTATCAGCGAGTCATCGTCTTCTCCGAGGACCACCGGCGTCGGCTGGCCGAGGTGGGAGTCGACCAATCTCGGATCGAGGTGCTTCCGAACGCGGTCGACACGGACCAGTTCTCCCCCGGCACCTCCCCACTCCGGGAGGAGCGGCTCCGCGGAACGGGCCTGGTGGTGGGATATGCCGGACGACTGGACCCGGAAAAGGGGGTCCGCGAGCTCCTCAAGGGATTCCGAACCGCGGACTTAGGCCAGGACGCCAGGTTGCTCATCGCTGGCCGCGGGGTGCTGGAGGGGATGGTGAGGGAGGCGCAGCGGGATCCACGGGTGATCTATCTAGGGCAGCTACTCACCGCCCGGGAGCGCCTCGATTTCTGGCGGGCGGTGGACATCTTCTGTCTCCCCTCCAGCGCCGAAGGCCTGTCGATCGCCCTGCTGGAGGCGATGTCGACTGGCTGCGCGGTCGCCGCCACCGTGGCCGGGGGGTCCTCCTCGGTGGGTGGGGTCGCCACCCAACTCGACCCTGAGTCGCTGAGCGGTTCGATCGCGACCGTGTTGACAGACCTGCAAGCTCGGCCCGAGGAACGGAGGCGGCTTGGTCAAATGGCACGCGAGGAAGCGGTGCATCATCATGGGATGGCCGCCATGTTGGATCGGTTGCAGGCGATTTACGGCGAGTTCCAGGGCCGGCCTGCGGGCGATCTCCGGCCGGCGGAGTGATGCGATGCGACCACATCGCGCTGGCGGCGCGTGACCCCGGCGCGGATGGTCAGATGCCCCGAGATGGAGGAGCGGTTGGTGGCTAGGCTGGGCGCAGAGCCAGGTCGGTACCCCCATAGCGCTCGGCAGGGCGCACGGTCGGTGGCCCAGCCGTAGTGGGACCAAGCCCCAAGACGGCCCTGGTGGTGGACAGTGGCGCCTGCCTACCGCCCGCTTTAGGGGAGTCGCCGTGGGTCAGCGTCGTCCCGATGTCGATCGAGATCGACGGTCAGGTGCTGCGCGATGGCATCGACATCTCCAGCCAGGAGCTTTATGGCCGGCTGGCCGGCACCGGACCGGTCCCCAGCAGCAGCTCCCCGTCGCCGGGTGACTACCTGAAGGTCTTTCGGGCCATTACCAGTGCCGACATCGTCTGTCTCACCATCCCTGAGCGCTACTCGATGATGGGCCGCTCGGCCCGAGTGGCGTCCGAGATGCTGCGCAGTGAGGACTCCGAGAAAAAGATCGAGATCCTCGACACGGGCACGGCCGCCGGCGGGTACACCCTGGTAGCCGAGGCCGCGGCGGCCGCGTGCGCGGCCGGCCTGGAACGAGAGCTGGTGGCTGACCATGTTCGGAAGGTGGCGGCCAGCGCTCGGGTGATCGCGGCCCTTGAGACCATGCGCTACCTGGTCCGGAGCGGCCGGGTGCCGGCGCTGGCCGGCCTGAGCGGGGACCTGCTCCACGTGCGGCCGGTGTTCGCCTTCACGGGGGGTGACGTCCGCCGGCTGAGCCTGGTCAGGGGCACCAGGCGCGCCTTGCGCGCGGTCGCGGAGCATCTGCGGGATCAAACGCCTCCGGATACGGAGGTGCGGCTGGCGGTGTTCTGCGGTGACTCCCCGGGCGCGGTGCCCGAGCTGACCCGTCACCTTCAGGAGCTCTTCGGCGAACGGCCCGTGGAGCGGCTCAACCTGACCCCGGTGATCGCACTTCACACCGGACCGGGTCTGATCGGCGCGGCTGCGGTCGACGATATTCCGCTGGAGGGGTGATGGCGGTCGCCTCGATGGCGCCGGGGACCCAACCTCTGGTGATCGTCCTGACCTGGGCCGGAGCATATCTGGTAGGTGGAGTTCCGATCGGCTGGATGGTGGGCAAGCTGGCCGGGGTAGATCTCCGGGAGGTGGGCACCCACAAGATCGGCACCAGCAACCTGTTTCATACCGTCGGCCTGCTGCCGGCCGCCGTGGTCGGTCCGCTGCAGTTTTGCCAGGGCCTGCTACCCGTATTGGTGGCGGTGCTGCTGGGCGGGCCCGCCTGGGTCGCGGCCGGGGCCGGGCTGGCCGCGGTCATCGGAAACGGCTGGCCCATCTACATGCAGTACAACGGCGGGCGGGGGGTCGCCAGCGCGACCGGCGCGGTGGCGCTGTGGTCCTGGGGCGGGATTGCCTTCGTCCTGATCCTGGTGATCATCGGCGGGGCTCTGCGCCGGAGCGCCCTGGGGGTCCTGCTCGCCTACGCGGGCCTGCCGGTGGTGCTCTGGCTGACCAGGGCCTCGCCGGCCTTCGCGATCACCGCGGTCGGAATCGTGATCTGCCTGATCCTCCGCCGCTTCGAGGGATACCGGGTGGGCCGCGCCCGACCCGACGACGCCCCCGACAGCTGGGTTACCCGGCTGCTCTTTGACCGGGTTACGAGCGGGCCGACCGTCGCGATCCAGCCGATAGACTCGGAGTGATGAGCGAGGGCCCAGTCCGCCTCGAGCGCGACTCCATGGGCGAGATGGAGGTCCCCGCCGACGCCTACTACGGGGCGAGCACGCAGCGGGCGGTCGCCAACTTCCCCATCAGCCGGCTCCGCCTGCCCCGGCGGATGATCGCCGCCCTGGGGGACATCAAGCGGGAGGCCGCCCGGGTCAACCTGGAGCTGGGCCTCCTTCCGGCAGAGCTCAGCCGGGCGATCGCCGAGGCCGCCAACGAGGTCAGCCAGGGCCGCTTCGACGACCAGTTCGTGGTCGACATCTTCCAGACCGGCAGTGGCACCTCATCGAACATGAACGCCAACGAGGTGATCTGCAACCGAGCGCTGGAACTGCTGGGGGGAGGTCGGGGCGAGCGCCGCCGGCTCCACCCCAACGACCACGTCAATCTGGGCCAGTCCAGCAACGACGTCTTCCCCTCCGCTATCCATCTGGCGGCCCTCGCCACCCTCCGAGATGAGCTGGTGCCGAGTCTGGGTCAGCTCGAGGGCAGCCTCGCCCGCCAGCGAGATCGGCTGTGGGAGGTGATTAAGACGGGACGCACGCACCTCCAGGACGCCACCCCGATCCGGCTGGGCCAGGAGTTCGAGGGGTACCGCGGCCAGGTGGAGCGGGCCCTGGCTAGGCTGGACCTGGCTAGGCTGCAGCTCGTCGAGCTGGCCCTCGGGGGAACAGCCGTGGGGACCGGGATCGGGACCCACCGAGAATTCGCCCAACGGGTGATCTCCCGACTCGCGCCGCAGTACGACCCGGGGCTGCGGGAGACCGACGACCACTTTCAGGCGCAGAGCACCCTGGACGCCGTGGTGTTCGCCTCGGGAGCGGTCCGGGGGGCGGCGATCGCGCTCCACAAGATCGCCAGCGACTTGCGGCTGCTCAGCTTTGGTCCCCGGGCCGGGGTGGCGGAGCTGCGCCTGCCCGAGGTCCAGCCGGGTTCGTCAATCATGCCGGGCAAGGTCAACCCGGTGATCTGCGAGTCCGCACTGATGGCGGTCGCCCAGGTGCTCGGGGACGACTCCACGGTCGCCTTTTGCGGGTCGACCGGATCTCTGTTGGAGCTGAACGTGATGCTCCCGGTCGCCGCCCACAACCTGCTGGAGGAGATGGAGCTGCTGGCTCGGGCGTCGGCCAACCTGGCCCGCCAGGCGGTGGACGGGCTACTTGCCACCACCCGCGGGCCGGAGCTGCTAGAGCAGGGGCTGGCGATCTGCACAGCGCTGGTTCCCGCCATCGGCTACGACGCTGCCGCCGCCATCGCCCATGAGGCATACCAGAGCGGCCGGACCGTCCGCGAAGTAGCGCTGGAGCGCTCCGCGATCCCGCCCGAGGAGCTGGACCGGCTGCTGGACCCCAAGCAGATGGTCCAACCCGGGCTGGAGGCGCTGGGGAGCGGCTGATCCCCTCAGTCGGGTTTGAAAATGGTGGTCACGTACCAGTCGCCTTCGACCTTGGCACAGGTGAGCTGGATGGGCAGGCCGAGGGTGGAATGGCCCAACGGCTGACAGTCGTACTCCTTGGCTTTAGGCAAAGGGGAGCAGACCTCGAGGGTGATCGCGACCGTGGCTCGACTTTTGCCCTGGGTCACCAGAGCCAATCCCGGCGCCGCGATGTAGTCGTGCCTGGAAGTAAGGGCCTTGACCACCGCGCTGGCCTGCGACTTCTGGGCCGGGGCGAGATAGCGCCGGACCTCGCCCACGTCGCTGTGCTCCAGGCCGATCAGATAGCCGGCCACCGCACCACCCGAGCTCTCGTGCGAGGGCGTTGGGAGGGGATGAGTGGTCAGCAATCGAATCAGGATCAGCACCACCAGCGCGCCGGAGAGGAGCAGCGTGAAGCGCCGCTGACTCCCGCGCCGTGCGGGACGCAGCACCGGGAGGCCGGGTTGGCTCTCGGGCAGCGACGCCGGATCTTCCGGCGGATCGCTCATCAGACGTGGCCGGGACGCTGGGGCCGCGAGGCTGACCTCGGTCCTTCGAGCGAGCTTCGACAGTCGCGCCGCCGGGTCGAATCTCGGGAGGTCGGAAACCAAACGCCGAGCTCCCGCGTTTTACTGGTTGGGCACGGCGCGAGCACGGTGCCTCCCCACCTGGCCGGGTTGCGACCCTCAACGGTTGACCCTGGGCCCCGCGCCGTGCCCAATCGTCGACTATGGCTGATTTCAAATTTCGGCGGGACTCTGGCCGTGACCGGATGAACCAGCCACGCACCCGGAGACTGAGCCACGGAGCTGGTGCCGATTGGCGCCGGATTGGGGCCGCGCTCGCGCTCGCGGCGGTGGCTGCAGTGGTGATCCTGGCGGTGCCCTTCACTGCCCTGGCCCGCGCCTACGGAGCCTTGCCGAAGGCGGCCGATCTGGGGGGCGACACCCTCATTTACGGCCAGGGCGGGGTCGAGATAGCCGACCTCCACCCGGCCGGGAGCAGCCGGATCCCGGTTCCCCTGAACCAGATCGCGCCGGTGATGCGGCAGGCGGTGGTCGCCATTGAGGACCACAGCTTCTGGTCCGCCCCTAGCTTTGACCTGGCCCGAATCGCCCAGGCCGCCTTCTTCGACGTGGTTCACCACAGCACCGCCCAGGGCGCCAGCACCATTCCCGAGCAGCTGGGCAAGATTCTCTACCTCCACGACGACAAGTCGCTCACCTACAAGGTCAAGGAGATTCTCTACGGCGAGGAGCTGACCGCCAAGCTCTCCCGCTCCCAGGTGCTCGACGAATACCTCAACGACACCTACTTCGGCGAGGGGGCGACGGGGATCGAGGCGGCCTCCTTGACCTACTTCGGAGTTCACGCCTCCCATCTGAACGCCAACCAGGCCTCGCTCTTGGCTGGCCTCCTGCCTGAGCCCAGCTATCTCGACCCCTTCCTCAACCTGGCGGCGGCCCGGCAGCGCCAGCAGCTGGTGGTGGCGGCGATGCGGCGCCAGGGAGACCTGACCGCGCGCAAGGCCACCGCGATCTTGGCCAAAGCACCCCCGCTGGCGGCGGAAGGTGGGAACTCCCTCGACCTCGCCCCTTACTTCGTGGACGCGGTCGAGGGCTGGCTCCAGAGCCGGTACGGCAGCGGCTACCAGACGCTCGGCCTGCGGGTTCAGACCAGCCTCAACGTCACCCTCAATAACGAGGCTCAGCAACTCGTGACGCAGACCGTCGCCGACGGGGCGGCCCAGCACATGACCGACGGTGCCCTGGTGGCCGAGGATCCCAAGACCGGAGACGTTCTGGCCTGGGTCGGGGGTCCCGGGGCCAGCGCACCCGGAGGGGAGATCGACATGGCTGCCACCCCGCGGCAGCCGGGCTCCGAGTTCAAGCTCTTCAACTACCCGACTGCGATCGCCAACCGCGAAATCACCATGACCACCCCGATCTTGGATGCGCCCCTGACTTTGAGCGCGGGCGGCGCGGGCGGCGGTCCGTACACGGTTGTCGACTACGAAGGCCGGTACGCGGGAGTGGTCCAGGCTCAGGTCGCGCTGGGCAACTCGCTCAACGTGCCGGCGGTCCGAGTCGAACTGAAGGTGGGGATTCCCAACCTCCTGGCCACCGCCAGAAACATGGGGGTCACCACCCTGACCCAACCCGACTCCGACTACGGCGACAGCCTCACGCTGGGGGCTTACCCGGTGCCCCTCTGGGAGATGACCCAGGCTGGAGCCGCCTACGCGACCGAGGGGGTGCTTCATCCGACGACCTTCGTGCTGCAGGTAGCCAATGACCAGGGGAAGGTCATATTCCAGGCGAATCCCTCTCCCCGCCGGGTGCTCTCGACCCAGGTGAGCTACATCATGAACACGATCCTTTCGCGCAACAGCAACCGGCTGCTGGCCTTCGGCTCCGACACTCCCCTGGTCGTCTCCGGACACACCGTGGCCATCAAGACCGGCACCTCGACGGACTACCGGGACAACACCGCGGTTGGCTGGACTCCAAACCTGGTCGTGGGCGACTGGGTGGGCAATGCCGACGACTCGCCGATGTACGGCGGCGGAGTCAACGGCATCACCGGCTGCGCCACCCTCTGGCACGACTTCATCGTCGACGCCTTGGCGACCACCCCCAACAGCTGGTACACCCAGCCCAGCGGCCTGACCACCAAGGTGATCGACGGCGAGACGGACTACTACCTCAGTGGGAGCGGCCCCTCCACCAGCGTTCTGGGCGGAGGTACGGTCACCCCCTCGCCGAGCCCCAGCGCCACTCCGTCCGCGTCTCCCTCTGCCAGCCCATCGGCCAGCCCGAGCCCCCTCCCCAGCCCCACCGGCGTCCCCGACCCAGCTCCCTGATCTCAGACCGACCCGGCAGCTGCCTCAGCTCGCGCCAGGACCAATTCCCGATTGGGCTTGACCTGGCGCATCGGCCCCTGACTTGCCAGAGCGTCTCCGACCACGGCCATCAGGTTGTCCGCGCGGAAGGGCTTGGGAAGGTAGGCGAAGCCGCCCGCCTGCATGCTCACCCGGAGATCCAGTCGGGGCTGGCGGCTGCTGGTGAAGATCACTGGAGTCCAGCTCCACTGGCTCCTGGCTAGCAGTCGGCGGCATAGCTCGAATGCGCTCATCTCGACCAAGTTGAGGTCGAGGATGGCGCAAGCGTAGCTCCCCTGCCGAGCCTGAGCCAGCGCGGAGCGGGATGAGTCCGCCTCGATCACTTCAAAGCCTAGCCGGCGGAGGATCGACGCGGTGGCGGTACGACTCACCTCGTCTCGGTCCGCCACCAGGATCGCGCGCTCTGAAAGCTGCTTGGAAGGGGCCCCCTTGGAGGCTGCCGGACTTGACATGTCGGCCAGTCTAGGTTGGCGCCTCCCGAACTAGGCTGACCTTCCTGCACCGTTCCGGCAATGACCTGTAACGCTTGGGGAACCGCAGACGACGGGGCTGTCGCGACCGGGACTACCCAGAGGGCCGGAGCCGACGGACAACACCCGGTATGGCTCACACCGGTGAACCGGCCGTCGGTTCGATAGCCGGTCCCGCAGGTCTCTTGGGAATTGCGCTGCTGGCGATGTCGCTCCATCTCCAGGAAGGTCGGGCTTCGGCCAGCAGCGTAAAGGCGCTCGCGGTAGGAAGTCACGGGGTGGTGGGGGGCTTCTGGGCCGGCTGGCTCCCTTCCCCAGTGGAGATGGCGGCGGCCCTAGCGGCTGCGGCGCTACTCGGCTTCAGCGCGGTGATCAAGCTGCGGGGCAGACAGCTCCTCGGATCTGGGGTCTTGGGACGGGCCAGGCGCGCCGGGCGCCGGGACCTTCGCGCCCTGCGCCGGAGCCGGAGAGCGCGGGCGGCAGAGCCTCAAGTCCGGCTCGGGAAGCATCAGCGCCGCGCCGTCTGGCTTCCTGGTGACGAGCACCTGTTGGCGTTAGGCCCGACCGGATCCGGCAAGTCGTCTGGTCTGGCCATTCCGGCCTTGCTCGAGTGGCCCGGCCCGGTGGTGGTCACTGACCCCAAGGGCGAACTGGTGCGAACCACCCTGGCCTACCGGCGCACGCTGGGCGAAGCCGCAGTCTTCGCCCCGCTGATGGAGCCCAGCGCCCGGTGGAACCCGGTTGCCTCGATCCGGAGCTCCGAGGACGCTCTCCGGGTCGCGACCTTCCTGATGGGCCGGACTCCGGAGCGAGAGCCGTTCTGGCATGAACTGGCCCGCCAGCTGCTACATGGACTTCTGGTCGAGGCCTCCCATCGAGAGCAGGTACTGGGGGGAGTCCTGGAGCTACTACAGGTCTGTCCCGCCGAGGAACTCCCAGAGGTGGTTCGACATCCGGTGGCCCGTCGCCTGGTTCAGGGGGCCCTGAGCGGAGGGGACCGCACGGCGATGGGAGTGGCCGCCACCCTGGTCTCGCAGCTCGGGGCCTACGGCTCCGATCAGGTGGTCGGAGCCACCGCCGCAAGCGACTTCGATCCCGCCGGAATCGCCGGCGGCGAACTCCAGACGCTGTACTGCGTGGTGGCTCCCCACGACGCGCCGGTGCTCCGGGGGCTGATCTCAGCCTTGATCTCCTGCTGCTGGAGAAGCCTCTTTGCCAACCCACCGGCCACCCCTGCGCTGTTCGTACTCGACGAGTTCACCCAGCTCACCAACCTCCCTGAGCTGCCGTCACTTGTCCAGTTGGGCCGTTCCCAGGGGGTGCGGATGATGCTCATGGCTCAGGACCTGGGATCTATCAGCGCCGCCTACGGAGTCGAGGCCGCCGGGGCCATCTGGTCGAACTGCCGCACCAAGCTGCTGCTGCCCGGGATCTCCGAGCTCGAACTGCTGGAGCGGGCGAGCAAGCTGGCCGGAACCGCGACTCTCCATCGACACTCCGGCAACTGGACCACCGAGCCGGTGTCGTCTCAGCCTCTGCTCCATCCGGACGACGTTCGCCGTCTGAAGTCCGAACAGGCACTGGTGCTTCACGGCGGCGACCAGCCAGCGGTCATCGACCAGCACCGCTGGTTCCGAGATCGGGCACTGAAGGCGAGGGCCAACCTGGGATCACCGGCCGAAGGCCCCCGGCCGGCACCGGGACGCCCCCTCCGAGACTGGATCGATCCCGACCCGGGATGGAAGGCCAGCACCTGCCCCCTTCTCTGGAACCCGGCGGACGTAGAGAGCTGAGAGCCGAAGGGGAGCTCGTGGCTGGGCCTGGGGGAGCGGTGGAACTTCTGGCGACCTTCAGTAGCGGGCTGGACAATGTGATCCACACCGTGACCGGCTTGGCTCTGGGCGCGGTAGCCGTTCTCTGCCTCAGCTTCGCGGCAGTTCGGTACATGACGGCCTTGGACAATAGCCAGCGCCGCGCGGCCGCAGTTCAAGGGTTGATCACCGTCCTGTTGGGTGTGCTGTTGCTCGTCAACGAGGGAGCAGTGCTGAGCTTCGTGGAGGGGCTCTCCGGGAGCGACACCGCGTGCGCCACCAGCAGCTGCTCCGGCACCACCCACTGAGAGCTGCCAACTGCCCTCCGGCTGGTCCTGATGGCTGGCGCCTTCTGGGGGCTGGCAACCTCATTCCCGGGCGTGAAGTCGAGCTCGATGGTCTTCCCGGCGGTGCCGACCGCGCGGTCAGTGGCCCTCGCAACCACGCCCAGCCCGGCCCCAACCTCGAGTTCGGACGCGAACTCGGGGACCGCCGGCAGCACAAGCCAGCAGTGCGGCGGGATCACCGACCCGCTCTGCTACATCGTCGACGCCTTCATCAGCGGGCCGGTGGCGATCATGGGCAGTCTCGACGGGAGCCCCGACCCCGCTCACGTGAGCTCCAGCACGGGGGCCATCACGTCAGGGCCCTGGCAGCTGGTTACCACCCTGGTGGGCAGCAACCCGGCGGTGGACAGCTACAACGGCGCCTGGGGAGAGCCGGCCCACCGGTGCGGGGCCCCGGGCTGCATCCCCTGGGTGCAGGAACTGAACTCGATCCTAGTTCCGCTCTCGCTCAGCCTGCTGGTGCTGGCGTTCGCGATTCAGGCGTCTCTGTTCATGATTGGCCAGCAGCTGAACCTTCGGGCCGGACTGATCCCCTGCCTGATCGCCGCCGGAGTCATCGGCGCCGGGCTGCCCCTGCACTTGGCGGGCCGGGTGATTGACGCGGGGACCTGGGCTTCCCAGGCGCTGTTGCAGACCACCTTTGAACACCTGGGCGACCGGAGCTTCCAGCCCCTCGACCTGATGACGGTGCTGGCGGTGACCGCGTACTGCCCTGAAGACAGTCCGATCGTCCATCCGCGGATCCACCTCTCGGAGCCCGGTCCGAGCCCAGCCCAGCAGGTCCTGGTGCAACCGTGGATGGATCCCCACTTCACCCAGTCTCACTGCATCAGCTCCGACGATTCCGACTTCACCAAAGAGGTGCTGGACCGGAGCGAAAACTTCTTCGGGCCGCCGCTGCACGACGCTAATTGCGATCGGGCGGACGCCGCTCCGGACCAGCCGCTCTGCACCGACACCGACAACCAGGTCAACAACAACGCCGGCCAGGAGTGTTTGGAGGGAAGTGGCGGCACCGATCTGGGAAGCGTCCAGTTGAATCTGCTCCCACTTCCGGGGGAGCCGCGAGCCGGCAACGGCCAGAGCGCTGCCGATTGCCGCTATGCCGATATCTACTGGGGTACCGTCTCCTCGTTCACCGATGTGTGGGACGGGGTCGGGCCCCACGGCCGGAATGGCTACGACGTCCCAGACGGGCTCCAAGGGATGGTGGCCTTCACCGTCCTCACCGGCCTGGCGCTCTGGCTCGCGCTCACATATCTGGCTCGGTATCTCGCCCTGGCCGTGCTGGCTGGCTGCTCTAGCCTGGCGTTTCTGCTCCTGGCGCTTCCAGGGGGTCGGTCGGCGTTCTCACGCTACTGGCGGACCGTCGCGGAACTCTCGGCCGTGGTGATGGTGCAGACCCTGGTCTTCCTGGTCTTCGTGGCGATCGTCTCGACCGTGTCAGGACTCGCTCCCAACCCCGCCGCCGCCCATCTCGGCGGGTGCCCGTTGATCTCTGCCTCTGCCTCATCCAGCTGCGGCGCCGGGTCATCGGGTCTGCTGGCCCAGGTGGGCAGCGGTGACCCAGGTGCCCAGTTCGCCAAGTGCCTCCTGGCCATCGTCACGGTCTGGTTGATGCTCGAGGTGCCGAAGCGGATCAGTCGCGGTGAGATGGCCACCTCCCGGGGCCTGAGGACGCTCGCCGCCGCGTCGAGCGGCGCGCTCTTGGGCGGAGCCGCCGTGGCCCGAGGTCAGATTCAGCCCCGAGTCGCCCGCTTCGGATCGCAGATGGTACCGGCGGGTCGCTCACTCTTTCGCAAACCCGGTCCCCGAGACCATTGGCTGGCGGGTCGATTGGAGCAAACGGAGTCGGCGGGCACGGCACGCTGGCCGGTGGCGCCGGGCCGCGAAAGCCGCGAGCAGTTCATCGGCCGGAATCTGCTGAGTGGCAAGGGTGCCCCGGGTGAGCTGCAGCGACTACTGGGCGTGGGGCCGGCCGAACTTTCCAGATTGCGGGAGAGGTCGCAGCGGGATCCGGCCGTCTCCACCAGGGTCGGCCGCGATTACCTGGACGCCGGTGGGAGCCAGGTGCACGACTTGGACGCCGCCTATCTCAACGCACTTCGGCGCGGCCGGCTGCAGCGGGGCTCCGCCTCCCCGAGCGACAACCCAGGGCACCCCTGATGCAGGCGGAGATACCTCAGCCGATCTCCGGGGTTCCGCTCCGATGGGGAGGGTTCACCGGTCGCCAGCTGGGCTGGCTCGGAACCGGGACAGCTCTGCCCTACCTTCTGCTGAGGCTGCAACTTTCCCCCGAGCTGGCCCTCGCCGCGTCCGCGCCCTGGTTGGCTGCCGCCACGCTCTTCGCCTTCGGAAGACGTGAGGGTCGCCGGCTCGACTGCTGGGTGGGAGACTGGCTCTGGTTCAAACTCCAGCCGCACCACCTTCGCCATCCCGGAACGTCGCCCGTCGATCGCTACGTGACGGTTGACTGTGAGGGACATTCGGTCGGTGCGGATGCGCCCCTTCGGGACGCCGCACTGCCCTGGGTGGCGCCTTGAACCTAGCTTGGCGCCGGGTGGATCGGGGGTCGACTCTGCAGTTGGTCGACGTCGAGTACCTGGAGGACGGCGTCGGCCACCTGCAGAGCGGAGGCCAGCGGGCAGCGCTGCTGATCGACCCGATCAACCTGGCTCTGCAGGGCGAGGCCGAACAAGACCAGGTGTGGCGTCGATATCGGCAAGTGCTGACGTCCTTGACCGGGCCCGTCTCGATCTATGCGTCTTCACAGCCCGATCCGGGTGGTGTCGAGTGGCACCCCCAGGGAGCTCAGGAGCCGTTGCTGGAAAGGCTATCCCGGCGAGACCACGAGTTCTGTCAGGAGCTGATTCGGGGCCGGTTGGTGCAGAACCAGTGGCACCTCATCGTCGCCTGGGGGGGTGAGCTCACGAACCCCCTCGCGGGGCTGGGCGGTTCGCTGGATCGACTCCGGCAGAAAGGGGCTCGGGATGCGGGAACCGCTCGCGGGAGCACTCAGGTTGACCTGGGGCAGCGCTGCGAGGTCCTCGCCGCCGGGCTGGCACAGCTGGGAGCCCGGGCGAGAAGGTTCAGCGACGGTGAGTGGCTGCAGCTGCTGCAGGCGCAGGGATGTGGTCGGAGCAGCCGCGGACCGAACAGCTTCGCGAGCTGGTTGGCGCCTGGCGACGCCGAGGTGCGACCGCGACAGATTCGGCTGGGGGAAAGCTGGAGTCGGAGCCTGTTCGTAGCCTCCTACCCGAGGCGGGTGGCGATCGGATGGCTGGCACCGCTGTTACGAGGCCTGGAGTGCGAGGTGAGAGTGGCCCAGCACATCGTGCCGCTGCCCAAGCTGCTCAGCCTGAGTCGGCTCCGGCACAAGATTCGGGGCTTCGAGACCAGTCTGGTCGTCGACCACCTGCGGGGCCAGCGCCCCGACCGGGGCACCGAAACGGCCCTGGGCGACGCGCTCACCCTGGAGGAACAGGTGCTGGTGGAAGAGGAGCGCCTCTTCCAGTTGGAGCTCTTCGTGACCCTGGCAGCGCCGACCGTCGAAGGCCTGGACGTCGGCTGGCAGCAGCTTCTCGCGACGATGGCCGAGCTCGGCTGCGGCGTAGTCCCTCTCACCCACCGCCACGTGGACGGCTGGCGAGCCACTGTCCCGAGCGGCGTCAGTCCATTCGGGTGGGGGAGGGAGATGACCGCCAGCGCCTTGGCGACCAGTTTTCCCTTCCTTCGCAGCAACCTCTCGGCCGACTCCGGGGTGTTGCTAGGCCCAAGCCTGATCTCTCGGGAACTGGTGGTGGTGAACCCCTTCGACCGCGCCAACCCGAACTTCAACGTGGTCGTGCTGGGCACTTCCGGGGGTGGCAAGTCCTACACCGCCAAGCTACTGGCCGCCCGGCTGGTATTGCGCGGCTGCCGGCTGCGCTGCATCGACCCGATAGGGGAGTACCGCTCCCTGGTTCAACTCTTCAACGGAGCCTGCCGGGAGATCGCGCCGGGGCACCGCTCAGGACTCAGTGCACTGGGGCCGCCTAGGGCTACCGGAGAGGGCGATGGCGCGGTCTTCGCGCGGGCGGCCAGGGCTCTGGTGGTGCTGGAGCTGCTCGCGTCGGGACGAAGGGGGGAATGGGACCTGCCCGAGGACGACGCCCTGGGCCTGGAGGCGGCTCTGACCCAACTCTTCTCAGTGGCGCAGGACCCCCAGCTCCCCGATTTGGTCGCCGCGCTGGACCGAGCTCAGCACCACGTTCTGGCTCGTCGATTGGGCCGCTTCACGGAGGGGATGCTGAGCGGCGTATTCGATGGCCGCGCCGAGGCGGAGCTGGCTGGGGTCGCGACCGTCTTCTCTCTGGCGGGCTGGGGAGGAGACCGCGATCAGCTGCTAGCCCCGGCGATGCAGATGGTCCTGATGCAGCTGGAAGCGGAGATCGCTCGGGACCAGAGCTCACCTCGGTTGGTGGTGGTGGATGAGGCCGAGGTTCTGCTGGCACGGCCCAGAAGTGCGGTGGCGCTGGAGGCCCTGAGTCGGCGCGTGCGCAAGTTGGGCACCGGCTTGATGGTCATCTCGCAGGTGGTGGAGGACTTCCTCAACTCACCGGTTGGGAACGTGATCGTCCGGAATTGCCACACCAAGCTGCTGCTCCGCCAGGAGGAGGTGGCGATTCCCGCAGTGCGCACGGCCTTTGGGCTCTCCCCCGCCGAGTGTGACCTGCTCCGCGATGCCACCCCGGGTTCGGGGATCGTGATCGTGGGCCGGGAGCGAGCCGCTTTCCAGGGTGCCGCTCCTCCCGAGCTCCACCGGGTGCTCTGCACCGACGCCCGGACCACCACCTGAGCGCTCAGAGCCGCCGGTGGGCGGCCTTCGCCCTCGGAGGCTGCGCCATACCTCTGGTCGTGGTGCTGACCCTGGTGGGTCTCCTGTCGGCGGGAGCGGTGGCGGCCGGATGGGGATCGGTCTCTGGGCTCCTTCCGGAGCCAGGCGGGTTCATGCTCCCGGCGGGCGCCGACATCCCGGACGGCTCGGCGGCGTTTCCCGACTGGGCCCTCCCGTGCGGGTCCGAGCCCGGAGCACTGGCCGTGGATCCCAGTACCTGCACCGGCTCCCCGGCTCCCTTCCCCACCGACTACGACGGCTTCGCCACCGGGCAGTGCACCTGGTACGTCGCCACTCGGCGGCGGGTGACCTGGCACACGTCATCAGGCGAGCTCGGCGGCAACGCCGGTCAGTGGTTGCAATTGGCGTCCGCCGCCGGGTACGCGATCGGGCCAGAACCACAGGTGGGTGCGATCGCTGTTTATACAGACTCGGGCGCTGGGCACGTCGCCCTGGTCGTCGGGGTCGATTCCTCGGGCAACTACACGGTCGCGGAGGCCAACTGGGTCTTCCTCGGCCCCCGGGCACCGTACGTGGACCTCCGCGGAGTGGCCGCGGGAACGACGGGTGATGCATTCGAACGGCTGGCGGGGTTTATCTACGGTCTGCCGACGACGCCGGCTGCAAGCGGCAGCCTATCCTGAGCCGATGGGTAGAGGGGCAGGGCGGCAGGGTGCCTGACCTGAGCGTCCCGGGCGCCGGTCGGCTGCGGGCACTGGACGCGGTCGCCGCCGACACTCGCTCGCTGCTGCGCCGCGCCAGCAAGGTGCAGCGACAGACCGCCGACCTGGGCGACCCCTTGGTGACTGAGCAGGGCCAGGAGTTGGTCGTCATCGCCCAGCGGCTCCTGGAGAGCCTGGAGGAGCGCCGCCGCGACGAGCGGCTGCTCGCGCGCCAGCAGATCCGGGGCGCCAACCGAGACACGGAGCAGCCCTAGCCACACCGGCCAGCGGGCCCGCGCATTTTCTGGACGGCGGCGGCTCGCGCACCGCACGAGCCGCGCGTTGAGTGTTCAGTCAAGCCTTTCCCGACGGACACACCTAAACGCCGCGGACGGTATCCCCGCCCGCGTGCTGCGGCCCGACGCCCGGGGTTACCAGGATTACTCTGACTAGCCCTATCGCGCGGTTCGACGTGTCGAATAAAACTCGTCGATCGCCACATAAGCGTGACGGTATCGGCGGCAGCGCAACTGCCCCTGGAGCGACACGCTCCCCGGCTGCGATTTGGCCACCAAAGTCAGGGCCATACGTGTCGCCGCCGACTCCAGAAACGACGTCTTGTTCCATTACTGTCCGGGCTACATCTTTCGCCTTCGGGTGTGACGTCACAGGCGCGCGAGACTCGCCCACGGCGTGCAGCGCCGGACTCCTGCGCACCTCCAGCGAACACGCGGCGGGACCGTGCATTCCCGACAATTGTTGCTACGACGGCCGGCTCGACTGAGACCAGTCCGCTATGCCCTTCAGGTCGCGACGGCGCTCCGAGATCTTGGCAATGAGAGCGTCGGCGGCTTCGCGCTCGAGCTGGAAGTGGAAGCCCTCGGGAGGGTTGCGCACGAGCGCCTCGGCAGCATTTGAGTGGCCTTTGGTGAGACGCTCCACCACTAGGCCGTTGGTCTCAAGCGTGAACTTCACGATGCGGTTGCCCGGCACCGTCACGTCCAGTGAGCGAAGCGATGGCCAGGTTGCGGTCAGGTCACAGTTACGAGAAACCCGGCGGATTCCTCGGGGCCCGACGAACACCTCGTTGTGCGCCTGCCCGAAAAATGAGCCGACCGCGACCAGCGCGGTGGCGAATATACAGAGCCCCAGAACGTTCCAGTCCTGACTGAGCAAGGTGAGCACGACGCCGAAGGGCACCAAGACAGCCCCGACCGTGGCGCCGGCGCTGATCGCGGCGCGCCGGCGATGGGCGGTGGATTCTCCGATTCGAACCTCGCCTTCGTGCACGCCCGACTCCCGGTCAGGCTCAGCCATCGGGGGTGGGCCTGAGCCCCAAGAAACTCAAGCTGCCGCCACTGCTCGCGCTCTGCCAAGCAGCCAGCCGAGGGCCAGTGCGCCACCTGCCAGCGCGGGGAGGACGAAGGGGTGGCCGCCCCCAGCTCGGTCGGGGTGGGACCCCATCCGGTCGGCCAAGACCAGCGCCGAACAGGCCCCGGCGCCGCCCCAAGCCCAACGGCGACCCGGGGCGGGGCTGCCCAGCGCCACCGCCAGGGCGCCGGATCCCAGGAGCAGGTGGCTCGCCAGGCGAGATCCCTCCACCCCCAGCAGGACCGGCAGGCTGCGCCGCCCGGCCAGCCGGTCCAGTTCGATGTCCGGGCCGCCGTTGGCCAGATGGAGGCCCAGGCCCAGCCCGGCGGCGAGCGCGGCGACCTGACCCCGGGAAGGAAGAGAGACCCCCATTGCGGCCGGCCCCACCAGAGGTACGGTCGCCAGCCCCGAGGCAAACGGGAGGAACGAAAGGGGGGTACGGCTGAGCCCCAGGCTGTAGCTCCAGCCGCTTCCCAATCCCCACTGCATCAGTCGCAGACTCCGTAGCCCAGCCGCCCGGGCACAGAGCAGCGAGGCCCCGCCACAGCCGACCCCGATCACCCAGGCGTGGCTCCGGGGTACCGACCCGCTCGCGATCGGCTTGTATTGCTGGTAGAGCCGGTCCCAGGGTGCGTCGAAGGCGTCGTTGAGTACCCCGGTGCTGACCTGGGCAAAGGCCATCGCAGCGCCGCCCAGGGCGAGCTTGACGGGCCAGTGCCCGGCGGGACGATCGAGCGGGTCAGCCTGGCGCCAGGCGCTCCAGCCGGCGACGGTAGTCACCGTGGTGCAGACCAGCGACGGCCCCGGGTGAAGCAGAAGCAGGTATCCTCGCCACCCCCGGCCGGGGGTGGACTTTGGCATGCTCATCAATTCATGGTCGCTGTACGCCCGGCCCACCCGCAGTGACGGAGGGCGCCGAACGCTTTCTGGCGGCGACCCGCCGCCAGGCAACCGACGCTACCCCCATCTGGTTCATGCGCCAAGCGGGCCGCTGCCTGCCCCAGTACCGAGCGCTCCGCGAGCGCTTCGGATTCCTCGAGCTGGCGACCAACTCCGAACTGAGCGCGGATGTCACGTGCATGCCGGTCGACATCCTGGGAGTGGACGCGGCGGTGGTCTTCGCGGACATCATGCTGCCGCTGCAGGGAATGGCCGTCGACTTCGAGATTCGCGAGGCGGTCGGGCCGGTGATCGGGCAGCCGATCAGGTCCGAGCGCCAGGTGAGAGAGCTGCGGATTATGGACGCCGAGGAGGCGACCCCCTATCTTTTTCCCGCCATCAGAAGCGCCCGAGAGAGGCTCGGACGACGAGCCGCCCTGGTCGGCTTCGGAGCCGCCCCCTTCACTCTCGCCTGCTACTTGGTGGAGGGCCAGGGATCCCGAGACTACCCGCACGTTCGGGCCCTGATCCACTCCGAGCCCCAGCTCTGGCACCAGCTGATGACCACCCTGACCGAAGTGCTGGCTCGGTATCTGACTGCTCAGGCCAAAGCGGGCGCTGATGTGGTTCAGCTCTTCGACAGCTGGGTCGGGGTGCTCGACCGCCCCACCTTCGTCCGCCACGTCGCTCCCCATCTCCGGTCCCTCATCCGGCGCTTGCGCCCGATGTTACCGGTCGTCTACTTCTCCACCGCCTCGAGCCACCTACTGGAGTCGGTGGTCGCCACCGGACCTGACGGATTGTCGGTCGACTGGCGTCTGCCACTCGGGGAGGCCTGGGAACGGGTGGGTCAGCAGCGCTTCATCCAGGGGAACCTGGATCCGGCTGCCGTCCTGGCCCCCTGGCCGGTGCTGGAGGCCGGCGCTCGCGAAGTGCTGCGGCAAGCCGATCACCGACCGGGGCACATCTTCAACCTGGGGCACGGAGTGCTCCCGGATTCCAGCCCAGACCAGCTCCACCGGCTGGTGGAGCTGGTCCATGGGTGGGGTCCTACTGGCAGTGGGGTCCCCGCGGGGTAGGGACCGCGCCGACGCCGCCCTAACGATCCCCCGCAAATTGCTGGGGAATTCGCCAGGATCGGCCAGGGCGGGTACTGGAGGTTGACCAGGGCGCGGCCCATGGGTTACCTTCCAGCTTCGCACCGTACGCGCTTATGTGGGAGGACGTATGCGCGGAGCCCGCTTCGCTGGGCGCGCCTGGCTTGCTGCCAGCGTGGCCGGATTGGTATGGGTCTCCTCGATCTTTGTACCAGGCCTAGGGGCCACAGCTCAGCAGTCGACCGACTCCGTCAATCAGCAAGCTCTGACCTCACTGCTGGATCAGCTAGAGGCCCAGGGAGAGGTTGCCGACGCGAGTTCGGTGAAGATCCTGCTGACAAAGATCGAGACGAACCAAAACCAGCTCAACTCGCTGAACCAGCAGTTGAGTAACGATCAGACGACCCAGCAGGTTCTGCAGGTTCAACTGGCTGGGGATCGCACCGCCCTGGTCAGTCTGGTCAGCACCGCCTACGTCGACGGCAACGGTGCCGCTGAGGTGGCCACCGCCCTGGCCTCTCCCGACATGACCCAGTTCTTCGACAACTCCACCCTGCCTGAAGCCATCGCCTCCCAGGTGACTCAGCTGGTGAAGTCGATCCAGCACGACCAGCAGTCGATCACCAAGGCGGACCAGCAGCTGCTGGCCGGCGAGGCCAGTGCCGAGTCGATCGAAGGGCAGTTGGGGGTCCAGTCCAACGAGCTGTTGGCCGAGCTGGTTCACCCCTCTCCCACCGTTAGCACCGGTGACTGGGCCTTCGCCTTCGGTACCTGCACCTACTGGGCGGCGGGCCAGTGGCGGGCCAACGGCTGGGATGTCAACTGGGGCGGCGACGCTTACCAGTGGTGGGCCAACGCTGCCGCCGCCGGCCATGCGGAGGGCAGGACTCCGGAGGTGGGAGCGATCGTGGTCTGGCCTCCCAACTCGGGGGGCGCCTCTGATGCGGGCCACGTCGCCTATGTCACCGCGGTGGACGTGCCGGGAGCCGGCTCTCCGGATAACTTCGAAGTCTCCGAGATGAACTACTACGGTTCAGGAGGAGGGTTCGACCGGGTCGACTACCGGGTTGTGCCCGACTCCGGCTCCGGTTTCGACGGGTTCATCTACCCGCCAACACCGAGTTCCTGATTTGGCGCAGCTGACCTGGCCGTCCTACACCCCCAGGGTCGCGCTCAGTCTTCGCTCTGAGGAGAAGGCTCCGACCCGACGGATCCCGCTCCTGGCGAGCCGTCTGCGCTGGATCACCGCGGCGGCCTTCCTGCTGATCAGCACGCCGGTGGTGGGCGCCCTCGCCACCGGAGGCGCCACCGGGCCACCATCAACTGCCCCCGCCGCCATCGCTCAGGTCGCCAGCCAGGCCCGGAGTGTCCTGGCGGTGACCGACTATCAGGTGACCCTACCCCTCCAGGAGGCTCAAGTACTACCGCCGCCTCCACCGCCCGCAGTAGCTGCCGGATTGCCTTATGGCTCGGCCTTCTGGCAAGCGGTACCGGAGCCACCCGCCGGCACCATCATGCAGATCATCTGGTCTGCGGCCCAGCAGTACGACGTCTCCTACACCTGGCTGCTCGGGGTGGCCCAGTGTGAGTCAGGTCTGGACCCCACCGACGTCAACAAGTCCTCGGGAGCCAGCGGGCTGTTCCAGTTCATGCCCGCCACGTTCCACGGTCATGGCGGCACCGACATCTGGGACCCCGTTCAGCAATCCGATATCGCCGCCAAGATGTTCTCCATCGGCGAATCCCGGGAGTGGGTCTGCAAATAGGTTGAGCGGCTGGCCCCGTTCCCAACCGGCAAAATGGGAACTCGTCGCGGCGAATGGAACCCGCCTCCTTCAGTCGGGGCCCGATGTAAACTTGGCGGGTGGCTCCAACGGACAGGTCTCCCGATCTGCCCTCTCTACGCAGGTGGCTCGGCGACCGCCAGCCGAGGTGGCTCGAGGCGCTGGAGGAGTTGGTCCGCTGCGAGTCGCCAAGCAGAGATCCCCACGCGATCGAAGCGTGTGCCCGGGTCGTCGAGCACCTTTTCCGAACGGAGGTCGAGCCGACCGAAATCCGGCTGACGGAGAGCGACGGAGGCCCATCCCTGGTGCTGCGCTGGGGCGACCGCGGGGAAAACGCAGCACTGCTGTTAGGCCACCTCGATACGGTCTGGGAGAAGGGCTCATTCCAACCCGTCTACCAAGCCGCGGAGGGACGGGTTCAGGGTCCCGGGGTATTCGACATGAAGGGAGGGGTCGTGGTCGCTCTGGCAGCTCTGGCCGGGCTCCGCGGGGCAAGTGCCCTCTCCGGCGGTCTCACCCTGCTGCTGACCGGGGATGAGGAGGTGGGCAGCCACGCCTCCCGCGAGCTGATCGAGGCTGAGTCCCGCGGGTGCCGGGCGGTGCTGGTGCTGGAGCCCCCTCTTGGCCAGGCCGTCAAGGTCGCTCGCAAGGGCGTCGGAGGGTACCGCGTCACCGTCCGGGGCCGGGCGGCCCATGCTGGCTTGGACCCCGAACGGGGGGTGAACTCGCTGGTGGCGATCGCTGCGCTGGTGGCCGAGGTGGCGGCGCTGGCCCGACCCGAGCTGGGCACCACCGTCTCCCCGACCGTCCTCCAGGCCGGCACTCGGAGCAACGTGATCCCGGCCCAGGCAGTGCTCGAGATCGACGTGCGCTTCGCCACCGCCGCCGAAGCGGATCGGGTTGAGGAGGCGATGCAACGGCTCCAGGTCACCGTCCCGGAGGCGGCTCTAGAGGTTACCGGTGGCCCCAATCGACCGCCCTTCGAGCCGGACTCCTCCAGAGCGCTCTTCGCCTTGGCCGGTCAGATTGCGGCGGAGTTGAACTGGTCCGAGTTCAAGGGAGCCACGGTGGGCGGTGGCAGCGACGGTAACTTCACTGCGGCGCTGGGAGTGCCGACCCTGGACGGGCTCGGGATCGTGGGCGGCAACGCCCATGCCGAGGGCGAGTGGGCCCAGGCCGATTCGATCCCCGAGAGGGCGGCGCTGCTGGCAGGGCTGGTGGTCCGGATTTGGGAGGGGAGGCAGGCATGACCCGAGAGCTGCCACAACTTCGTGTGGAGCGAGCTCGGCTGAGGATCGTCGAGCTGCCACTGGTCTCACCCTTCACCACCAGCTTCGGCACTCAGACGGTGCGCAGGGCGCTCTTGGTCGAGGTCGAGGGAGAGGGAGTCGCGGGCGTCGGTGAATGTGCGGCTGGGATCGAGCCCGGGTACTCCTCGGAGACCTGCGCCGGGGCTCTGCTGGCACTGCGCGACTACATCCTGCCCTCGGTGCTGGGGGGGCCGAAGGCCGACGTGGCGGGGCACGCCAAGGGCTGGGCGTGGGTGCGCGGCCATCACATGGCCAAGGCGGCGGTGGAGATGGCCTTGCTGGACCAGTCGGGCAAGGCCAGCGGTCGGAGCCTCGCCCAGATCCTGGGAGGATCCCGTTCCCGGATCGGTTGCGGAGTCAGCATCGGCATCCAAGCGTCGCTGGGAGCGACTCTCACCGCCATCGAAGGCTATCTGGGTGAGGGATACCAGCGGATCAAGTTGAAGTGCAAGCCCGGGTACGACATCGAGCTGGCCCGGGCGGTCCGGCAGCGCTTCCCCGGCACCCCGCTGATGCTGGACGCCAACAGCGCCTATTCGCTCGGAGATCTGGACCAGCTGCGGGCGCTGGACGAATTCGACTTGACGATGATCGAGCAGCCATTGGCCCACGACGACCTCATCGACCACGCCGCGCTGCAGGCCCAGATCGAAACGTCGATCTGCCTCGACGAGAGTGTGGAGTCACTGGCCGACCTCCGGGCTGCGATCTCGCTGGGCTCGGGGCGGATCCTCAACATCAAGGCTGGGCGGGTCGGGGGCCTCTTTGAAGCGGTCCAGCTCCACGACACCTGCAAGAAGGCCAGGTGGCCCGTGTGGTGCGGCGGGATGCTGGAGACCGGGATCGGTCGGGCCGCCAATCTGGCTCTGGCCTCACTGCCCGGGTTCACGCTTCCCGGAGACACCTCCGCCAGTGGCCGCTACTTCGAGCAGGACATCCTGCGCCAGCCCTTCGAGCTGGCCCGGGATGGGACGCTGGCGGTCCCCACCTCTCCCGGGCTGGGGGTCGAGCTGGACCAGCGGCGCCTGGAGCAGACGACCGTCCACCTGGAGGAGCTCGGTTCGCGCTGAGCGGCGTGGGCTCGTCTCCGGGCAACTGATCGCTCGGGCCTAGGGTACGATCGAGCCGCAAGTGGAAGACCCCAATCAGCAGAACACGCTCGTGGTGGTCGGCGAGGCCAATCTGGCTCGCCGCGCCGCCGAACTGGTGCCCTCCTTCCAGGTAGTGGGAGCGGTCGAGGACCTTGAGCTGGCCGACCCCGCGACCAGCCTGGCCCGGATCGGGGCCATGCTCGATCGGGGCCAGCCTCCGGCGGCGGTTCTGTGCAGTGGCAACCCGGGGTTCACCGTCCTCTCCCAGCTCCGCCACTTTCCCGCAAATCGCTGTTATGTCTTCCCGGGGGACTCGCCCTGGCCGCTGCCTACCCTGCAATGTCTGGTGGAGGCGGCCGGCATGACCCTGCTCCAAAATCTGGAGAGTCTGCCGGTGGCGCTGGTCGGCCGCACCGTTCAGGGCGTCCGCCGCCCGGGGTACGAGGAGATCCCGACCGGGTCCGGGCTGGAGGCGGCGGAATCGGTCAGCCGGCTCAAGGCGGCCCAGGTCCAGAACGCCACGCGGCCCAATGGAACGTCCCCGCCTCGCGATGACTTCGGTTGGGCCGACTCGCCGACCGTCCAGGTGCCGCCGGCCCCGGTGTCCCTGGATGGAGCCATCGAGGATGAGGACGCGAGCTCAGTGACCCTTGATGTCTCCGACCGGCCCCAGCAATCGGCCTCGGCCTACCTGCCCACCGACCTGCTACGGATGCTTCGGCCAAGGACCGAGCAGGAGTAGATGCCCAACTTGCCCAAGCGGCGCAAGTCGCCCGACCCCCAGCTGGTCGAGCGGATCCGCAGTGAGATGCGGCGGATCCTGGCGCTGCTGGACGACGCTGCGGTGAGCGGCAACATGAGTCGGCTCGGGCAGGCCTTCGCTGGGGATGCGCTTGCTGAGCTCAAGGCGCGCTTCACCGCCTACCAGTCAGCGGGAATCCAGGTCAGTCCGTTCCGAGAGTCGCTCAACCTTGAGATCTCCGAGATCGCTGGCCAGGGTCGGGCCACCGTGCGGCTCCGGTATCGCGATCGCACCAGCTTTCTCACCACCGAGGCTTCTCCCAGCACGACCAATGAGCCGGTGCAGCTGCGCATGGTGCTGGACGGCCAGCGCGAGCCGTGGCGCGTCACCTCGATCGCCGAGGAGTGAACCCGAACCTGAGTTCCCGTGAAGCTCATGGTAGGCTGAAACCACTGCAGAGCCAACCCGTGGCGGTGGCCCCGCGGCAGGTCCCTATTCCGTGATCCGGTGCCTATGAGTCCCAAGCGCACGACCAAATCGGAAGAGCCCGCTCCCGGCCTTGACGCCCAAGAACCGGCCGAGCCGGTCGTGGTAGACGTCGACGATGACGAGGAGGAGCTGGAGATCGCAGAGGAAGCCGAGCCGGAAACCGTGGCCGACGCGCCGCCAGCCCCGGTGGTTCGCGTCGCGCCCCGGCCTTCCCCGACCCGTCCCTGGGGCGGCAATCGTGGGGCGGTCTCCATCGAGGACCTCAGTCCGGAGGAGCTGACTCCCGAGATGCGCTGGCCTCCGGGCACCTGGGTGAAGGTGAACGACGTGGTGCGCCACAGCACCGGCGAGGTCATCGAGGGCATCTCCGTCGGTGATGTCGGTCAGGTGATCGCCGCTCTCTCCCAGACCCTGGTCGTGCTGTTTCCCACCCGGGATAACCGACGTGAGGTGGTCCACATCGACTCCATCGAAGCCGTCGAGAAGAAGCCCAAGGGCCACTGACGGCACCCTGGAGAGGTTCGGCTTGAGGTCGACCGATCCGGAATTCGTCCGGCCCAGGTCCGACCTGCTGGTGCTGAAGGGGCTGCGGTTCTTTGGCCACCACGGGGTCTCCGCCGCAGAAAGACAGGCCGGGGGAGAGTTCCGAGTCGATCTGGAGGTTGAAGCCGACGTCGTCCGGGCTCAGGCCACCGATGACGTGGCCGACACCGTCAACTATGTGGATCTATACGAGGTCGTGAGGGCGATCGTGGAGGATGCCCAGTTCCACCTGGTGGAGGCGATGGCGTCCTACATCGCCGAGGCAGTGTTGCGACTGCCCAAGGTGGAGCGGGTGCACGTCCGGGTCACCAAGCCCCCCAGGCTGCCCCACCAGGAGACAGGATTCGCGGTGGAGGTCTCCCGACCGCGCTGACGGCGGCCCCAGTCGTCTGGTCGGGCGGACTGCAGTGGAGCGGGAACTTCCCCGAGCCACCATGGATACCTTTCGATTTGCGGACAACCTGGACGGTGAGGCAGTGGTCGCACTGGGACTTCCCGTGTCCCGGCTCGTGCTTGCGGGCCTGGGATCTGCCTGCGCGTGGGCGGTAGCTGATCTGCCGCTGCCGGCCCCGCTCCGGCTGGGTGGTGCCGGACTCCTGGCACTCACCACCGCCATCCTGGCCTGGGGAAAGGTCCAAGGGGTGTCGGTCGCTCGCTGGGCCTGGCTGTTCTTGGGTTTTTCTAGCCGGCTCGCCACGTCGACCGGGGAGTTCCACCACCGCTGGGTCGATGCGGATCCGGGACCGAGGGAGCCACCGGGCACCTGGAGTCCGGACGAGGATGCGGCCCTGGTTGCCTTCCTCTCGCTTCGGCCAGGAGTCGGCTGCACCACGGTGTTCCAAGCGGTCAAGAACCAGTTGCGAGCGAATGGTCAGGAGATCGGAGGGGGATCCCAGGCGGGGTCAGACGGCTTGCTCTGGGCCGTAGCCAACCGCCATGGTTCGAACCGGCCGGCACTCCTGCTACTCGATTGGGGGACAGGTCCGCAGAACCGGCCTCTCGGTTCTCGATTGGCTGCGTTGATTCTGGTCTTGGATGGCAACGAGAGCCACCACGGGGAGCTCACCGACAAGGTCGCCATGCTGCGACGTCATTTCTCTGGGGTTGAGGTACTGGTCGCACTCAACCGCGCGCAGTCCTCCTCCGGACTGCGGGCCCAGATCGCCGGAGCCGGTGCCCGGCTGGCCGGCGCGATCCCGGTCGACCGGCGACTCGGAGACTGGAACCCCGCCTCGATGACCGCGACCGCCCCTCCAGCGGCGGACGCGGTAAGAATGCTGGCTCGGGAGGTGCTCGCCGCCTCGAGATCCGGGTGAGATTCGCCGCGGCGGAGAGCGGCGCCTCGCCAACCTGGCGCACCCAGGCCCCCGATATCCTCGACCTGGTCGCCCCGGAGCGCCAGAAATTGGCCGGCGAGCTGGCGACCTGGCTCGAGCAGCTCCGACAGCCTGTGCGCTTCCTGGTGTGTTCGCGACGCGAGCCCCGGGGACCCCTCGATGCGAGTTCCTCGGCGGGTCGCATTGCCCTAGAACTGCAGCGGGTACTGGACGACCACCTCGCCGAAGGGCAGGGAGAGCGGCCGGTCTTTCGCCGGCAGGTGTTCTTGACCCAGCTCGGATCTGCCACCGATCCCGGGCTCCCGACGCTGTCGGCGGGTGGGCTGAAGGTCCCGGAGCGACCACCCCTCCTGGCAGAGGGTCCTTGGCGGGAGCGCCCGACCCTCCTCCTGGCAGGCGGACGCTGCCTGACCTCCCTGTGGTTGGAGCGACTGCCGGGAGTGGCGGTGGCCCCGGGTTGGTTGTGGGCGCTGGTCGGAGTTCCGGCGGACTTCGACCTAATTCTGGACATCTGGCCGCGGGCTCCTGGTGAGGCCGACCGGACGCTGCGCCGGCGAATGCTCGGGCTGAGAGCCAGAGAGCTGGCTGCAGGGGAGCGCGGGGAGGAGGGGGACCCTCGGCTGCACGCGGCGCTCGACTCAGCGGCCCGGTTGCGGGCCGTGCTGGCTAGATCCGAGGGGAAGCTCTTCGACTTGGCAATCACCGTGACCGTAGCCGGGGGCAGCCCGGGTGAAACCCGCCGCCTGGCGGGTCAATTGCGGTCTCGGATGACCGCCCTTAGGGGAGCGCTGGCCCCGGCCTGGTGTAGCCAGGGACCGGCCAGACTACAAACAGAGCTACTCTCGACCGAACCGGCCGGTCCCAGAAGAGTGGTTCAAACCAAGGAGTTGGCGTCCTTCTGGCCCTGGCTGGACGACTGGGACGGAAGGACGACGGGGGCGGTCAATCTGGGTCGGCACCTGCGGACGAAGGCCCCCGTCTGGCTGAATCTGCACGACGCGTCGGCCCTGCCGAATGCCAATCTGGGGGTGGTCGCCGCGTCCGGAAGTGGCAAGTCCTATCTCGGTGGCCTGCTGGGGTTAGAGGCCGTCCGACTGGGCGTCCGTACAGTGGTGCTGGATCCTGAAAATGAGCATCGTCGGTGGTGTGAAGCGGTCGGAGGCCAGTACCTCTCACTGGGGGAGTCCGCCCCGTGCGGATTCAATCTGCTGGAGATGGCGGATCCGGGCGAGGCTCCCAGCGCCGTGGCAGAGCTGGTCTCCCTGCTCTGCGGCCAGCTCTCCCCACCGGAGATTGGCCAGGTGTCTGACTCGGTCAGGTGGACCCTGGCTGAGGCCGGATCCGGCACGGCGGTGCTTTCGGACTGCCTCCCCCGACTACGCCAGAGCGAGGCTGGCGAGGCGGTAGCCCACCGGCTCGTGCCGTGGCTCGATGGCACTCCCGGGGCGCTGTTCAACTCCCCCGGACGTGGCCCAGCTGTCGAGATCGCCGCCGCGGTCGGCCTCCGCGAGCTGCCGGCCGCCTGGGTGCCCGCCGCCACCCTGCTGGTCTCACACTGGCTCTGGTCCTGGATCCGCTCTCAAGACGGTCGCAAGCAAGCGATCGTGGATGAGGCGGGTTTGCTGGCAGACAATGCACCGCTGCAGCGGCTCATGGCTCAGCTGGCGCGCCGAATCCGCAAATACCGCGGGTCCCTGGTGCTGCTGACACAGTCAGCGGGAGACCTCCTGGGAAGCGCCCCTGGGGAGGTGATGGCGGTCAACTCGGCGACCATGCTCCTGGGCAGCCAACATCCGGCGGCGGCACTCCGTCTGCAGCAGGGTTTCCTGCTCGATGACGACCAGCGCCAGTGGTTGGAACGAGCTACCCGAGGGCAGTTCCTCCTGCTCCTTGGCCCACGGCGCTCGCCCATCCAGATCGAGACCGCAGAGCTGTATCACCGGCTACTCAGCACCGACGGACCGTCCTGACCCGAGCGACTAACCGGCAGGGCGCAGCAAGCGATTGCGGGCCGCGGGCTAAAATCGATCTCCATGGGCCGGGTGCTGTTCGTGCGTCTGACCAATCCCGGCCGGGCCAGCGGGTCCGAGTGGACGCACGCGGTCGCAGGCTTCGCCGCCTCGCGGACCTGGCGCTGCCAGCCGCTTTGGCTGGCGACTGACAATTCGCCGGGACTCTTCGAGATGGAGTACCTGCGCCACCTCCGACTGGAGGCCGGGGAGCCTATCTTCGGGGCTGGCTTTGTCCGGCTGGCCGGCGACGAGACCGACGCCCTGGCGGTCTGTTTCGGCCTGCTCCAACTCACGCGTACCTTGGGGGGCCGGGCGGTGGTCACCGATCCCGACAACCCCATTCGCAAGCAGCGTGAGCTGGCGGTGGTCGAAGGTGAGGTGAGTGGACCCCGCAGCATCGACGAGGTGATGGTGGCTGGACCGATCTTCAAACGGCTCCCCGGGGGCACCATCACCTTTTACCCACCTCGCTACCGCGGGGTGACCCTTCCCGGTCCAGCCAGCTCGCCCGGTTGGTGGAGCTTTGCCATCCACGGGATGCAAGACCAGGCCCTGGGCTTCCTCGAAGCGGAAGCCGAGGCGATGCGCATCTACCGCAGCTTGCGGGCGATCGGCTGATCCTTTGCGGGCGGTCGTTCAGCGCGTGACGCGGGCCCGGGTCACCGTCGATGGCGAGCTTGTGGCGGCGATCCGCACCGGCCTGGTGATCTATCTTGGAGTGGCGCTGAGCGACGACTCGGACGTCGCCGGGCACTTCGCCGGCCGCCTCGCGAAGCTCCGGATCTTCCCCGATGGCGACGGCAAGATGAACCGCTCGCTGCTGGAGATCGCTGGCGAGGCGCTGGTGGTGAGCCAGTTCACCCTCTTCGCCGAAACAGGTCGGGGACACCGGCCGGCGTTCACCGCCGCGGCGGGGCGGGATCGCGGGCTCGACCTGTACCAGACGTTCGGCGAAGAACTGCGTCGCCTGGGGGTGGCTCGAGTGAGTCAGGGAAGGTTTGGAGCTCACATGCTCGTCGACTCCGTCAACGACGGACCAGTGACCATCGTGGCCACCAGCGCCGAATCTCCCTGGTCGGCCGACTGCGGCTGACTGGCACCAGTTCGAAGTCCCGGCGGACATAGGGGAGGGAGCATCTCAGTCCGCAGGGAGTCATCACGTGAGCGAACTCAATTCGTTGCTCAATTCCTGGGTGCTGATCGGCCAGGGGGTCATCGGCAGTCTCGGCACCCTGGCCTTTGTCAGCGCCTTTGTCTGGCGAGTAGTCGCTCCCAGCCCTCACAGCGCCATGGAGGCGCAGCGTTGGCTGGGACGTATTGCCGTCGGGACGCTGGGAGTGGAGCTGGCCGGGGTGCTAACGCACGTTCTGCTGGCGGCAGTCCCCCACAGCCTGGGGTGAACTTTGGTCGCGCTGACCTTCCCCACCTTCGATCTCCATCCGCTCTCCCTGCTCACCCATCTGATCAGCGGAACGCTGAGCTCCTTCGTTGCCTCGTCTCGAGCGGCTCTGAACGCCGCGCTCCAGACATATCTCTTCGGCACCTACGACGCCGCTAGCCAGCAACTGCACCACCCCTTCACGGATACGCCCGGAGTGGCCCAGCTCAATCACGTCCTGTTGGGGGCAGCTGGTGCCCTGCTGGTGGCCGTCTTCCTCTACAGCGCGCTCCGCACTGTGGCCAGCGCTGGCGACGCCCGCCACCACCTGCAGGTGGTCCTACCCCGTGTATTGGTCGCCTTGGCTTCGGGCCTTGTGAGCCTGCCGCTGCTCCAGCAAGCCATCAATCTCAACAACGCACTGAGCGCGGTCGTCGCTGGCGGGGGCAGTGTCAGCCTCGCGCAACTGCCCTGGGATTCGCCACTCAGTGGCTCCGCGTTGCAGTCGGCTTCCACCAACATTTTCTTACTGCTATTTGCGGCGGCGCTGGTCATCGCAGTGGTGATTCTGGTGCTCGCATACGTGGTCCGCTATACCTTATTGGCGGTCCTTTGCGCCGCGGCACCACTCGCTGCCATCGCCTGGATACTTCCCGAGACTAGGGCGTTTTCACGTCAGTGGTTGCGGCTATTTGTCGTCACCCTCTTCATGCAATTCGTCCAGCTGCTAGTGCTTCGCAGTGCCATCGCGCTGGCGTTTGCACGTGGTCAGGGAGTGATCGGCATCCTCTATGCATTCGCAGCGCTGTACCTGATGCTGCGCGTTCCCGGCGCCCTGAACGTGGCGTCGCATTACGGGTCCAGCGCTGAAGGAGCGGGACGACGCTGGGTCCGTGCAGCGCGAAGGCTGGCAGTGACCGAGCTGTGAGCTGCGGCCTCAGAGGGTGACGTGAGCCTCTACCAGGACCGCGCCCCAGAGGCGCTCTAGCTGACCGAAGAAGTCGCTAGCCCGCAGCGTCGGCCGCCCCTCAATGTCGCCGAAGGTCAGCTCTGCGCGAGCCACCGGCAGCCGCGGCTCCCAGGCTAGTGCCGAGATGTCGAAGCTCTCGGCACAAACCGGACAGGCGGCGCGCATGGGATCGGGGTGGGGAAAGCGCAATCGGAAGAACTCCAGCTGATTGCCACAGCTGGGGCAATCAGCCTGATAGCCCCGGGGCGGATCGGTATCGAAGCCATCGGGGCCAGGGTCCGGATAGCAGCGCAGCACTCCGGCCTCGAGTCGGACCTCGCCGCGCACCGGTCCGGCCATCGGTAGCTGCCCCGAGGCCCGGAGGAGTCGGGCGAAAGTGGGTCCGGGCAGCAAGTAGCTGGACTCGGAGCCACGAGCCGCCAGGCCGCACTCCACCAGCAGGTCGGCGGTAGCCTCCAACTGCCCGGGGCCTGGGATGAACGCCTGGTCCTCGGGGAGCAGGTGGAGCCAGGTCCGGTGACCGTGCGCGCCTTGGCCGGAGCCGGCCGCCAGATTGGAGGGCATCTGGCCAGGATCGTACCCGCCCCACCGGGGGCGGGGAGGCGGACAGCTATGGGTGATGGGGAAGGGTCGGATGAAGTCGGCGCTGGCGCTGGTCGGAGCGTGCGCCGCGCTCTCAATCGTGGTTCCGCCCTTGGCCGGCCTCCTGAATGGGGTCGGATCGGTCACTCTCCTGGCGCTGGGCGGATATTCCGCCTACCGGGCGTGGGCGTGGCTGGAGACCGTAGTTGAGGCGTCCAGGCGACCGACAACGGTCCGGCGGAACCTGAACCGGTCCGATCCCGGCGATGAGCCGCAGCCACCAAAGTCGCGCTCTCGAGCTCCCGCAATGGCTCCCTCAGAGGTGGAACGCGTCGGTGAGGAAGAGCGCAGGCTCCGCTGGCCACGGCTGGTTCGGCCGGAGCGCACGGTTTCCGAGCCGTCTCGAGACCGCTAGCCAGAGGAGCGTTGGGGAGCCCGTGTGAGATCGACGATCTCAGCGGCTACTGCTACGATCGAGATGTGGAAGTGGTCAAGATTCGGCCCCGCGGGTATTGCCACGGCGTGGTCGAGGCGGTCCGAGCTCTCCGCCAGGCTGCGGAAGAGCACGAGGGCGAGTCAGTGGCGATGCTCGGCTATCTGGTCCACAACGAGCACGTGACCAGGGAGTTCGCCGACCGGGGGGTGAAGCTGATCGATGCCCCCTCCCGCCTGGAGGCCCTGGAGGAGGTGACCGAGGGGACCGTGGTGCTAACCGCCCACGGAGTATCCCCGGAGGTCAAGGAGCGAGCCCAGGCCAAGGGCCTGAACGTGGTCGACGCCACCTGCAGCGACGTGGTGCGGACTCACGATCTGGTGCAGCGGCTGACCGGCGAGGGCTACACCGTCATTTACATCGGCAAGGCCGGCCATCCGGAGCCGGAGGGAGTACTCGGCGAGGCGCCCGAGAAGATCCACCTGGTGCAGTCCTTGGAGGATGTCGACACCTTGGAATTCTCCACCCCCAAGCTGGCAGTGACCACCCAGACCACCCTCTCGGTGTGGGACACCCAGTCGATCATCGATCGACTTCGTCAGCGTTTCCCGCACATCGAGGTTCACAACGAGATCTGCAGCGCGACTCAGGACCGCCAGCAGGCGGCGGTCGAGGCCGCCAAGGACTGCGACGTAGTGATCGTGGTCGGCAGCTCGCGCAGCAGCAACAGTCAACGTCTGGTGCAAGTGGTGCAGGAGCTGGCCCAGCGTCCTGCCTATCTGGTGGATACCGTCGCTGATCTGAGACCCGAATGGTTTGCTGGCTGCAACCGGGTGGGGGTGACCTCCGGTGCCTCTACTCCAACCGGCCTGACCCGAGAGGTGATCGCCGCCCTGGAGCAGATGGATGAATCGGCGTCCGCCGCCCTGCCTGCCTCGGATCAGACACCCGCCTAACTGGCCCGTTTCCGCCGCCGCGGGCTGCATCCGAGGTCCGCTGGCGACGTCCGGTAGCTACCATCTGACCACGTTGAAGAATGCACCGAGCCGCCCCGTAGTCGCCGAGCTGGTGGGTCCCGGACCGCGGCCGCTCACCGGGGCACGGGTGGCAACCGCCCTGCTGGCGACGGCGCCACTCGCCGCGCGGTTGGGCTGGTGGTGGTGGAGCCAGGGTCGTCACCGAACCCTGACCGCCTCCGCCCCCTTCGAGCCCGCGCCTGCGGCGGTGGAGCACACGGAAATCGAGATGGTGAAGCGGACCTTGGGACGGTGGCGCCTACGAGTGAGTAGCACCCGCTGGGTGGTGCCGGTGGGATCGGCTGTCTCGACCGCGCCAGCCAGGAAGCCCCGGGCGAACTGGCTGGGACCAGTTTTGCGGCTCACCGGCGCGGCCCTGGAGGCCAACTCACGAAAGGCGCCTCCCGAGGTGCCGCGGCTGCGTGCTGCTCCTGGCCAGCCTCGTCGGCGGCTACCGCCAGCTAACCGTCGCTGATCTGAACGGCCCAGACGCACCCAGCGGGTCGGTCGCTCTGTAGGCGACTGCGCTGCTGCAGGGGACTTTGGCCCTCCGGGCGCAAAGCCCGGCGGATGGACCGATCTGCTAGAAGGTGAAGTGATGATTGCCGTTCGCCTCCTCAGCGTTCTCGCCGGACTGTTCCTCACGCTGGGGACTCTGGGCAGCGTGATCCGGACGGTCATGGTGCCCAGAGCGGTTTCCTCTCGGATCTCCGCGGTCGTCGCCTCCGCAGTCCAGGGGGCGACCGCCTTCGCGGCCCGTACCAGGTCTGACTACATGGCTCGGGACAGCATCCTGGCCCAGGGGGCTCCGCTTTTCCTTGTCCTGCGGCTGGTGGTCTGGATCGGTCTGCTCGTGGCCGGATTCAGTCTGCTCTTGTGGGGAAGTGGTTCCGGTAACTTCACCGAGGCGGTCCGACTCAGCGCCTCCTCGATCCTTCCCCTGGGGATCGCCCGTGCAGAGACCGGCCTAGAGACGGCGATCGCATTCGTAGAGACCGCTTCCGGAGTGATCGTCGTCGCCCTCCAGATCGCTTACCTGCCGGCGCTTTATAGCTCCTTCAACAAGCGCGAGACCCTGGTGACCATGCTCGATAGCAGCAGCGGCTCGCCGCCGTGGGGTCCGGAGATCCTGGCCCGCCATGCCCTCATCGACAATCTCGACCACCTGACTGATCTCTACCGCAACTGGGAGGAGTGGGCAGCCGATATCGCCGAAAGCCACACCAGCTACACCACCCTGCTCTACTTCCGATCCCCAGAGCCCCGTACGTCGTGGACGCTGGCTCTGCTCGCCTGCATGGACGCTGCGGCGATGCAGCTGTCGCTCAATCCGCTCACCGCTCCGGCCTCGACACGTCCGTTCCTTCGGATGGGAGTTGTCTGCCTTCGCGCACTCTCGCGGGTCACCGGATTCGCCTTCCAGGCAGACCCGCATCCCGACGATCCGATTGCGCTCACCTTCGAGGAGTTCCAGTTCGGGGTGAACCGCGTACTGAAGGTCGGCTGGGAGGCTGAGCGGACGGCCGAAGAGGCCTGGCCGCACTTCCGGGGATGGCGCGTGAACTACGAGAGCCTGGCCTATCACCTGGCCACTCTGGTCGACGCCCCACCCGGACCCTGGTCGGGCACCCGTCGGGGCCGGCTCGAGTCTTCGCTGGTCCCGGTGCGTCCGCCCCACCGGACCCCCACCAAGGAGATGGAGAACCTCCTTCAAGTCACTCAGCAGCGCCGCGCTCACCGCGCCGCCCCCAAGCGATCTGCTACCTCGGTCGGCCGGTCTCTGAAGGCGGGTGGGGGGCCCGGGGAGGACACCAAGAACGGGGGCTAGAGTCTCCTCCGGCGGGTGAGTTTCTACCGAGCCCGTTCGGCGGCGAAGGTGGCCCCCGCCAGTACGAACGAGTTACCGCCCCGGCGCTTGGCAACGTACATGGCGTCGTCCGCCTCGTTCAGGACCTGGGCCAGCTCGGCCTCTGCGGAGCCGCAGGCGACGCCGATGCTGGTGGGGCGTTCGGATATGTCGCTCGGGTTCTAGGCATGGTGGCGGTGGGGTCAGCTGCGGCGGTCCTCCTCTACACCAGGACTGTCCCGGCATCGAGCTCCATCTGGCGGCCGGCATCGGTCTCCGTGCCTCTTCCACGGGAGGCGGACGACCATCTGCACTCACGCGTGCCGCTCCGACGAGGCTAGCTAACGGCTCTCGCGAGCGCCGACAGTGACGCGTGATTCCAGTACGAACTTGTCACGGAACTTGCAGGCCACCGTGATCGCTGATAGAGTCGGAGGCCGAGACAATCACATCTCACGTCCTTGCCTATGTCTCAAATCCGAATCAAGCGAGCCCTACGCGCCGCCGCCCAAGTGGGTGTGTTCGGAATTGCCGCAATGGCGGCGTCGCTTTTATCGACCGGGACGGCCTCCGCGAGCTACCAGTCCCAGATCGCCGCCGACCAGCTGCAGCAGAACGACCTCATCAGCCAACTGCAATCCTTGGAGGGTCAGGCCGCCTCTGCTGGTCAGAATGCAGCGAACACGCAACAACAGATCACCGCGATCCAGCAGAAGCTCTCGCAAGATCAGATCACGCTGAGCCAAGTAAACGCTGAACTCACTGCCACGAGCAATAAACTGACCGCCACAGAGGCCCAGATGACCCGTGACCGCACCCAGCTCGCCGCACTGGTAACTGTCCTCTACCAGAGAGGCGCCACTAACTCGCTGGCCGCGGCCATCGCCAACAGCTCGAGTATCTCCAAGCTGGTGGACGACTCGGTCGATCTGCAGACCGTGCGGCAACAGTTTGACTCGCTCACCCAGCAGCTGATCGCCGATGCCACCGCGCTCAAAACGCTGCAAGCCCAGCAGACGACCCAGGAGCAGCAGGTCACTGCCTTGGTGAGTGGACTCCAGAGCCAGAGCGATCAGCTTCAGGCGGCCGAAACCACCTACAGCAAGGAGCAAAGCAGCCTGACGGGAGAGGCCGGACAGATCTCCGCCGCAATACAGAGCCTGTCCACCCAGATACAGGTACTGCAAGAAGAGGAAGCAGCCTCCGCAGGTGGTGGGTCCTTGGGGGACGGGGGCACGATCCTGCAGGTTTATTCGAATCCGAATTACCCCAACTTCGGCTCTGCGGCTGACAACTACCCACCGGGCCAGTGCACGTGGTTTGTGGCATCACAGGCGTACGTGGGTTGGTCGGCGAACGCCAACGGGTGGATCTCGGGGAATGCCAGCATGCTCCAGCCCTACAGCACCGGTGTCACGCCGGAAGTGAATTCGATGGTCGTGTGGCGCGGTGGGGGAGCGTACAGTTCGCTCGGTCACGTAGCCTGGGTCATTCAGACTGGCGACGGAACAAACGGTCAGGGGTTCGTCGTGGAAGAAGCCAACTTCATCAGCGGTCATGAAGATACCCGCCTCGTGCCCAACACATCCGGCGTACTGGGGTTCATCTACCCCTAATCGATGATCACTACAGAGAGGGGTACTTCGTTGTTGCTGACTGCGCCTGATCGCACGGATTCGACGGTCGGGTCGGGCTCTCGTCCGCTGGTCGTGTATCACGGCGACTGTCCCGACGGGTTCGGAGCTGCCTACGCGGCTTGGAAACGGTACGGCGAGGATGCCGACTACGTGCCAGTAAGCCACGGCGACCCACCCCCCAAAACCAAGGGTCGCCACGTCCTGATGGCTGATTTCGCCTACGACCGAGGAACCACCGAGCAGCTGGCTGCGTCCTCGGCGAGCCTGGTGGTCCTCGACCATCATCGGTCCGCGGCCAGCGAGCTGGCGGACCTCCCTTACTGCGTCTTCGACATGAACCGCAGCGGTGCGGTGATGGCGTGGCAGTATCTGCACGAGTCGCCGGTTCCGGCGCTGCTGCGGTACGTCCAGGATCGCGACCTCTGGCGTCACGATCTTCCCGAGAGCGAAGAAGTGTCAGCTGCCCTCCGCGCCCACGACTTTGACTTCAAAACATGGGATTCCATTGATGTAGAGCAGCTGCGCGTCGAAGGTCGTGCCCTGCTCCGCTACCAACGGCGGATGGTCGAGCGCGTTGCCGCCCACGCGGGCATGGTGGACATACTGGGGACGGTGGTGCCGACGGTCAACAGTGCAGTCTTGCAGAGTGAACTCGGGGACGTGCTCGCAGCCGGGCACCCTTTCGCCGGCGTTTGGTGGCAGGGCAGCGGCGACATGGCGCGCTGGTCACTGCGCTCGACCCCCGGTGGCGTCGACGTCAGCCTCATCGCCGCGCGCTACGGTGGCGGCGGCCACCGCACGGCGGCCGGATTCAAGGGACCGGTGCCCAAGGACGGCAAACTGGCTCCTCCCCTGGGAGACGACTCGCCGACTCTTCCTTAGGGCAGTTCGGTCAACTCCACCCGCGCCCCCGGAGCCACGGCTCCTGCCCCGATGCCGTCATCGGGGTCCAGGTCGAGGAGGAACTGGTGGCATCGGGACGCCTCATCGTTCTCGCCGATGGCAGCCGCTGCCGCCATCAGCAGGTAGAGGCTTCGCAGGAAGCCTCGGTTCGTGGCTTCTGACCAGTGCACCTCCCCAGTGCCTCCCCAGCCGTTTTTGCGCAGCCGATCTAGTCCCCGGTGATACCCAACCCTGGCGAAGGCATAAGCGGCGACGGGGTCCCCGCCGGAATAGGCGGCCTCGGCCAGCCGGGCCCAGCCGTCCAGAAATGACGGGTAGCTGGCACAGAGGTCGCTGAGCGAAGCCTGGAGCCCCGCGCCGGGGGCGCCACCTGAAGGGGCGAGGATCTCCGCCAGGGTGGTGAGAGCCTGCGGGTCCTCCCCGGGCAGCACCGTCCGGTGAGCGTGCTGGATCTGGTGCCCGTGGGGCGCTACCGGAAGGCTGGTCAAGGGACGCTGCGGGTTCGCAGGATTCTCCGGCGTGTTGCTCAAGGCTCCCCTTTGATGTCCGCACAAGGCGGCGAGTGTGGTACCCCGTAGCGGATTCGAACCGCTGATCTCCGCCTTGAGAGGGCGGTGTCCTTGGCCACTAGACGAACGGGGCGAGAGTGCTCAAGGCAGTACGGGCTCCTCCACAACCCAGTATATGGGCCGTCATTGATCGCCCCGAGGCTCCTGAGAGCGATCTGACGGACAAGATGGCGAGCGCCGCGTCGATCAGCGCCGCATGGCTCTGCACCTGGGGATAGTTGCCCCAAAGCGCGCCCGACTCCGGATCGGCGACCTCGGACAGCTGTCCGGACGGCCCAGCCAGTTGGCAGATGGCCAGGCGCCGGGCCTCGGCGGCGGACCGGTGGCCGAGGAGGGCCTCGGCAGTGGCCGCCCAGGCCCCAGGGAATATGATCGGGAAGCAGGGAGAGGCGAGGCCGTCTCGCTCCGGGGAGTGCCGAGCCACCAGAGGACCTCTCCCCAGCTCCCCGGAAATCCGACGTAGGGTTAGCTCCGCTCCGGGCTCCTCTGGTCGGACGAATGAGACCAGGTAGGCGGCGAGCAAGGCGGAGTCGGCGCTGGAGTCTTGGAAGGACGTCACCAGCTCCCCGTCCGAGCCTCGCCCTCGGATCATGACGTCGCGCTGGATCGCGGTCGCCTCCTCTCGCCGTGCGGCTATCGAGCCGTCGACCAGACCTAGGTCGGCGAGCAGACTGGCCCTCCGCAGGGCCGACCAGGCCATCACCTTGCTGTGGACGTAGTCCTGGGCAACTCCACGTACCTCCCAAATCCCGTGATCAGGAAGCCGCCAACGCCGCGCTGCAGCGTCAGCCAAGGCTGGGACGCGCATAAGCAGTTCCTCCGGGCAGCGGTCCATCTGATCCAGCTCCAGAGCCAGGCGCGCCACCTCCCCCAAGGTGTCCGGCTGCACCTGACCCGCCGCCCCGTTTCCCACGCGTACCAAGGCCTCCGAGTAGCCCCGCAGCTGGCTCAAAATGTGCTCGGGTGGGAGAGCGCCTCCCGAGATTCGGCGTACCGGAGGGGCCAGGTCGGGCCGCTCTCCGAGCATCTCGGCCAGGCCTCGGGCCACTTCCCCCGCCTCGGGGAAGGCTTCCGCGTGGCAGAGCGCGATCCCGGCGTTGGCGCAGTCCCTGAGCCAGGCGTACCTGTAATCCCAGGCCCTCTCACTGCCCGGCGATTGGGGTATCGAGGTGACCAGCGAGGCGACCAGGAGGCCAGAGTGGTGCTCCTGGAGCCCGCGCAGGGTCAGGAGTGACCGGTCGACGGCCGCGACCGCCCAGGCCGGCCCCTTCCTGAGAAGGCATCCCAGAGGGGGCGCCTAGTGCAACACATCCAACCAGGTGGGGTCCCCGACTATGACCTCGCCGAGCAGCTCCCTGGTTTGCGCGACTGCAGCTCGAGGTGCCCCTGCCGTCATGGCAAGGTGGGGCGGAAGCTCTCCCCGGTCTCGGGGAACTCCCAGCGAGACGATCAACCCATAATCCGGAAGCTCGGCGACCAAACCTCCCCGGCTGGGTTCAGTTGACCCGCTCACGGTCAGAGCCAGAGGACCACCGGGGCCATCCTCTTGAGCTCCTGGGTCCAGTTCCGCCCCGAAAGGAGTCGGAGCCCATCCGAGTTCGCCTCCGGCTCTGGGGTCCGCGAGCGAGATCTGGATGTGTTCCCCCGGTGGGCCGTCCACCAGCCAGACCAGCGCGCTCGAGCCGGTGCCGTCGTCCACGAGTCCGCACTGGGTCCGCAGGCCGCCGGGAAATTCGAACAGGATGACCCGCGACCTCCCGAACCACCTGGCCCCGGGAGCGGTACCGCGAGCCGACGTCACCCCGACGGAACCACCTCGCGGATGGTCGAGGAGCGCGCCCAGGCGAAGGGGGCTGTCGAACTGTGGCCAGCACCAGAAGTCGCATCGGCCATCGGAGCTCACCAGCGCAGCAGTCCGGCCGTCGGCCAGACAGAAGTACTCCTTTACCGGCCGATCCAGGTCATCGACCAGATTCACCGGCGAGTGGGCCGGGGTCTTGGTTAGGACTATGCCGACTGGAGCAGGACTCCAATCTGTGCGATTTTCTGCGCCCAGAGCGGGTCGCTGGCGTAGTCCACGTTCATTCCGGCCGGGGTCGCTCCGTTGTAGAACTGACCGGTCGGCACGGTGCCCGGCTGACCCCCATAGCTGGGAACCTGAGAGCCCGGAGGGTTCAAGTAGTACACCGAGACAAACCAGGAAACGAAGGAGATGCAGTCCTGGTCGCTAGAGAAGCTTTGGCCGTCCGCAAACGGGTCGGCGTCATAGGCCCCGAATCCGAACAAGTTGTGCTTTTCCAGATAGAGCTGTGAAGTTCCGTATCCGGTCTCCAAGATCGCGTCCGAGACCAGATAGATCGCGCTCACGTGGTCTGTCTGCTCTGCCTGAACGAAGTAGCCAGCGTCGGCCTCCAGCGGTGTGCCCTGCAGGAACTCCTGAATCTGACCGAGAGTGATTCCGCTCGGAAGGGTTAGGTTGGTGTTCACGGTGAAGGGACCGCCTGTCGCTGGTGGCACCGACGGAGTGGGAGTACCGGTCGGAGCCGGCGGAGTGGGAGTGGTTGCTGGCTTCGGGGTTGAACTGGCGCTGGCGGAGCCCGGCGCGGAATTTGATTCAGTGCCTGCCTGACCCTTCGGCTGGCTGGCAGCTTCGCTCGCCTGTGTGGCTTGGAACTCAGCCACCAGCTCCTCAGCCTGGAGTCGGGCCTCAGTACCGGCCTCCTCTTTCTGCTCCACCTGGAGGGCGGCCTCGCTGGCCTGCTCGTTGCGAACGTCCTGGGCCAGTTTCACCAAGAGCTGACGCTGCGACTCGGTGAGCTGGGCCAATGCGATCTGGGTGTCAAGTGCGGAGTTGAAGTCCGGACTGGCCAGTACCGATAGCAGTCCGTTGGGAGCGCCGGTGTACTCCGCGGACAACAGATTCGCCAGCTGGCGGCGCTCCTGGCCGATCTGGGTCTTGTCGTTGGCGATCGCAGCGCGCGCCGTCTGCACCTCGGCGCCGAGATTGACCACCTCCAACTTGGCCTTGGCGACCAGCGCCGCGAGGGTCGTCGGGGAGTTGGAGCTCGAGTTGGAACTGGCGGTCGCCAGGGGCGCGCTGGTGCCGGCGATCAATGCCAGCGCACCAGCACCAGCGACGACCGCGGCCACCGCAGTTTGCCCCCACTTCTTGGCCCCGTCCACGAAGAGCAATTCTTCGATCGCATCGGGAGATCAGCGCCCCATGTCGCAGACCCGCTTCCGGAACGTAACTGGAACTGAAGGCGCGGTCTCGCCCGACCTCTAGACTCGATCTTGTGGATCCCCTAACGTCGGCGACCCTGGTCCTCGCTGAAGACGAGCCGATGATCGGCCGGATCCTGGAATTCAAACTCAAGATGGAGGGTCACAACCTCATCTGGGTGCGCAGCGCTGGGGAGGCCGAAGCTCTGGTCCGAGGGGGTGGAGTGGACTTGCTGCTGTGCGACGTAACGCTTGAGGAAGACGGACGGGACCTCTGCCGCCGTCTGATCGGAGAGGGGTTGGAGCCGCCTTCCGGAATTGTCCTGATGCCCGAGCACCGGGACCCGGAGGGCCGGGAGAAGGCTCTGGCGGCCGGAGCTCGCGAAGCGATCACCAAGCCGTTCAAGCCCACGGTGGTGGCTGCCACCATCCGGCGACTGCTAGGCCAGCAGGTCTGACTCACCGCCGACCTACCCGGGGCGGACGCCCAGTACCAGGACCCGCAGGGCATTCGAGGTCAGCGGCCTGACCCCTCACAGTTGTCAGGGTCACTCCGGATAGGATGTCGAGATGACAAGTAGGGTCACCGAGATCATCATCGACAGCCAGGATCCGATGACTCTCGCCAAGTGGTGGGCTGAAGTGCTCGATTACCAGGTGGCCCCGCCGGCCAAGGAGGGCTGGGTCGGGATATCTGCCTGGGCGGCGGGAGAAGAACGCCCGAGTGAGGACGCCTACCGTGCCGCCGCCCAAGTGCCCACCATCGTGTTCGTGCCGGTTCCAGAATCGAAGACGTTGAAGAACCGGACGCACCTCGACATCTGGTCGGTCGACCGGACTCAGGAGGAAGAGGTGGCCTGGCTCGAGTCACGCGGCGCTCGGCGGGTGGACATCGGCCAGCGCGACGTTCCCTGGGTCGTGATGGCGGATCCCGAAGGGAACGAGTTCTGCGTCCTCGGTTAGCTCCGCTTCTGAGACGCCCCCTAATTCGCTGGTGGGCGGCGCCTTCGCCGAGGAGCGTCGGCTAGGAGAGCTCCGGCCAGAAGCGTTGATGGAGGGCGACCCGGGCCTCCTCCATCAATTGCCTGACCAGTTCGCCCGCGGGCAAGGGGCGGCCCAATTCGTGGGCCTGGCCAGCCCAGAGGTGCATGTCGTCGAGCTGCTCTTGCCGGCGAGCGGCCGCCCGCAGGGGAGCAGTCAGGTACTGAACCTCCGGATAGACGGCCGGCGCCAGCGCACTGTATTCGTCGATGAAGGCGTTCTGCAGCCCCCGCGCCTGACGACCCGTGAAGGCGCGGGTGACCACCGTCCGATGCGGTCCCTCCAGCGCTCCGGCGTGAAGCGGGGAGGTACCCGCCTCCGGACAGCGCAGGAAGGCGGTGCCCAGCATCGCGGCACACGCGCCGGCCACGAGTACGGCGGCGACTCCCGCCCCGTCCCCCAGGCCGCCTGCGGCCACCATCGGGAGATCGACCCGGCGGCGAAGCAGACGCAGCAGCGGTAGCAGACAATTCCTCATCTTCCTGACCATCCGTGAAGCCACCCCGGTGCGCTCCCGCCGCCCAGCCTTGGACCACCAGGCCGTCCACCCCCTCTGCGACCGTTTGCTGGCCCTCGCCGACCGAGGAGACCGTCACCAGGACGATGACGCCGGCCCGCCGCAGACGGTCCACCACCTCGGTCGGTGGGAGACCGAATGTGAATGAGACCACCAACGGCCGTTCTGAGAGAACCAACTCAACCTTGGCGGCGAAGTCGTCGTCGGAGCGGATCGGCTCACCGAGGTTCACTCCGAGGGACTCGGCTCGCGTGGCCAGGACCTTTGCATATTCCGGGATGCGAGCCACCTCGGCGGCCGAGACCGCGATCGGAGCGAAGAGATTGACCCCGAACGGCGCATTCGAGAGCTGCCGGACGGCGTGGATCTCCTCCGCCAGTTGCCCGGCGGTCTTGTACCCACCGGCCAGAAACCCGAGCCCTCCCGCGTCTCCCACCGCTGCCACCAGCGGCGGCGTGCTAGGCCCGCCCCCATGGGGGCCACCATCACTCGGGCCTCCACGGCAGCCAACTGCAACTCACCCATCAGGCGACACCGCTGAGAGCCCTCCGAACCACCCCACTCGTCCATCTCCACCAACTGAAGCGGGTGTCAGGCGCTCCTCCTCCTCCGGGCCTCACGGGCGCGAGGCGCTACTTCCTCTCGCTGGTCGCGCCAAGTTGCTGCAGCAGCTCGAAGCGGTAGATCCCGGTGTCGTGGCCGTCGCCCCAGATCACCTTGAGTCCGTAATTCCCCACCAGCTGGATGTCGGCGACCTCGTCCTCCCCCGGATGGAGCTCGGGATCCAGCTGGAAGCGGCCCGGACGTCCCAGCTCTCCGGTGCACAAGGCACAGGGGCAAGAGCGCCTGAGCTTGGCAAAAGGTATCGCCTGGCCAAGGCCATCCATCCACTCCACCAGCAGGGCCCGAGCCGGCTCGTCGTAACCGAACCGGCGGGGGGTGGTGCTGTCGATCGAGTGCGCCGGAGTTGGGCTGTCGACCACTGCGACTATTGTGGCCGCTGTCCGGGGTGCCGGGAGAACCCGACCACCTCGCGCCACGACAACTGCCGCTGTCCGCTCGAGCCCAGACCGTATGCTGCCCCTCGATGGGCAAAGCCGGAGAGCCGCTTGAGATGGGCGAGATCGGCGCCGACCCCGGGACGCCGATCGACCGCAACCTGGCCCTCGAACTGGTCAGGGTCACCGAGGGAGCGGCGATGTCGGCCGCTCGCTGGATGGGCCGGGACGACAAGATAGCTGCCGACCGGGCGGCGGTCGAGTCGATGCGCCGCAGCCTCTCCCACGTGGACATGGCTGGGATCGTCAAGATCGGCGAAGGGGAGAAGGACAAGGCCCCGATGCTGTACATCGGGGAGCAGATCGGCAACGGCAACCCCCCTTTGGTGGACGTCGCCGTGGACCCCATCGACGGCACCCGCCTGGTGGCCCGAGGCCTGCCCGGAGGAATTGCCACCGTCGCCCTCTCGGAGCGAGACACCCTCCTCAAGACCCACTGCGCCTACATGGAGAAGCTGGTGGTCGGCCCCCGGGCGCGAGGGGTGATCGACCTCCGGGTTTCCCACACCGAGAACCTGCAGCGGATCGCCGCTGCCGAGTCCCGCCCGGTGCACGACCTCACGGTGGTTGTCCTGGATCGGCCCCGGCACGAGGAACTGCTCAAGGAGATCCGCGCCACCGGGGCCCGGGTCAAACTGATCACCGACGGGGACGTCGCCGCGGGAGTCATGGCGGCGCTCCCCGAGCGGACGGGGCTGGACGTCCTGCTGGGCATCGGCGGCGCCACCGAGGCGGTCCTGACCGCCTGCGCGGTGCGCAGTATCCAGGGCGACATGCAGTGCCGCCTCTGGCCCAGGGACGACGAGGAACGCGAGCTCATTCGGCGCGAGGGATACTCGGAGGAGCAGATCTTCGGGGCGGAGGACCTTTGTGGCGGCGAGAACATCTTCTTCGCCGCGACCGGGATCACCGACGGAGAGCTGCTGGGCGGGGTGAGGTTCTCGGGCGAGACGGTTGAGACTCACTCCGTGGTGATGCGCTCCTACAGCGGGACCGTGCGCTGGATCGATGCGTACCACAACCTGGCCCAGCTAAAGCTTCGCAACGAGATGTCCCGGCTCGCTGACTGATCGGCCGGGGTCACATTCCTCCGGGAGCGTCCTCCAAACGGAAGCCTTCGCCCTCGGCTCCGCAGACGATGCATCGGTCCGGCGGCTCCAGCCCTCGCTGGGTGCCGCCGCATTTCCCGCAGACCCACTGGTGGCGGGCGAAGAAGGTGACCAGGTCTGTGCGGGAGATGAGGCCCACCAGCTTGCCGTGGCGGACCACCGGCAGCCTCCGAATGCGCTGGGCCATCAGCATCTCGGCCGCCTTGCTGAGTGGAACTTCCTCCTCGATGGTCCGGGGCTCGCGCGACATGATGTCGGCGACCGTCGTCCCGGGCTTCAGGACCACGTCCATCTCGCTGACCACCCCCACCACGCGATGGTGGTCGTCCATGACCGGCATTCCCGTGATGTGGTGCTGGCCGAGCATCTCCGCCACTTCGGTCACCTTGGCCTCGGGGCCGATCGTGATCACGGCGCGGGTCATCACCGCGGCCACGGTGGCCTCGCCCTGGGGGCGCGGCTCAGTCGGTGGGGCCATCCCAGTGTCTCCTTGGTTCAAACTGGAGGGAGGCAGGCGCCAGGCGCCCATGATGGCGCAGCGTAACGCCGGGTGACCAGCTCGGGGGGTGCTCGCGGCCGACCACCCTCCAGCCAGCCTTTTGCTAATGTGCCGCAATCACCATTCAGAGTTGAGTAGAGAGGTCTTCATGAGCAAGGTCGCCGACCCCTATTCGCCTTCCGCCCGGCACACGCGGTTCAACCCCTCACAGGAAGAGCTACGAGAGCTGACCGCCAAGATGCCGACCGCCCGCCTCACCGCCTACGACAACTACAACGTGCAGACCGAGGTTCTGGCCCGGAGTACCGGCTCCACCTACATCATCACCGACAGCCCCGAGATCACCTCCGGCCAGACGATCAGCTCCGAGGAGGGGCGGCGGGTGGCCCGGCTGCAGGAGGAGTACCTCCTGGCCCAGGACGTCATCGTGATCGACGGCTACGTCAACAACGACCCGGAATTCCGCTCCCCGGTCCGGCTGGTGATTGAAGAGGCGGGCGCCAACATCGCCGGCATGCAGGACCACCTGCTCTTCAAGGACGAGCAGCTCGGGAAGGAGTTCAGTCCCGACTTCACGCTGATCTACACCCCCAAGCTGACCATGCCCGGCTATCCCGAGGACCGTCTGATCACCGTCGATCTGGAGCAGGGGATCACCAGGGTGTTCAACTCCGACTACTTCGGAGAGTCCAAGAAAGGGCTCCTGCGGATGTGGAACAAGCTGGTCTATGACAGGGGCGGCCTCCCGCTGCATGCGGGGTGCAAAGTGATCCCCACGGACCAGGGTGAGCGGACCCTTCTGATCGTCGGGCTATCCGGGACCGGCAAGACCACTACCACCTTCACCAGACAGAACGAAAGCAAGCCGGTCCAGGACGACTTCGTGGCGCTGATGCCCGGAGGGATAGTCTACGGATCCGAGAACGGCTGCTTCGCCAAGACCTACGCGCTCAGCGCCGAGGACGAGCCGACCATCCATGGGGCGGTGACCTCTCGGGTCGCGTTCTTGGAGAACGTCTCGCAGCAGCAGGTCGGTGGCCCCGTCGACTTCTTCGATGAGACCTACACCCAGAACGGTCGGGCCGTCTTCCCGATGGAGGCGTTGGGTTGGTCGCGGGACGCCCGCGACATCGCCCCCGTCTCCTCCTTGCTGATTCTCAACCGCAACGACGGGATCATCCCGGCGGTGGCCCGGCTCTCCGTGGCCCAGGCAGCCGCCTACTTCATGCTGGGGGAGACCAAGGGCACCGCCGCCGGAGGAGCCGCCGAGGCCGGCAAGTCTCTCCGGGTCCCCGGGACCAACCCCTTCTTCCCACTCCTGCATGCCCAGCAGGGGAACCGTTTCCGAGAGCTGCACGCCAACGATAACTTCGAGGTCTTCCTGCTCAACACCGGCTGGGTCGGTGGCGGCGATGGCGACCCCCAAGCGAAGAAGATCCGCATCCCCCACTCGTCGGCCGTGGTCAAAGCCATCGCCGAGGGAACCATCACCTGGGAGCGGGATCCCGACTTCGGTTACGAGGTGGCCACCGCCATACCGGGCATCGAAGACCAAGAGCTGCTCCAGCCGCGCCTCCTATACCAGCGCCAGGGCCGCGCCGATGAGCACCAGGCGACCGTCGACCGGCTGCGCCGGGAGCGCGCCGAGTACCTGGGCAAGTACCCGGGACTGGACCCGGAGATCCTGAAGGCCGTCGCCGGCTGATGGTCGTACCAGAGCCCTGCGCTCTGGTGGTGATCGATGTCCAGGTGGGCTTCGACGAACCGGTCTGGGGCCGGCGCAACAACCCCGGCTGCGAGGCCAACGTGGAGGCGCTGGTTCGGGTCTGGCGGGAGCGCGGCCAGCTGGTCGTCTTCGTTCGTCACGACTCCGACGAGGGGCCTAGCTCCCCCCTCGCTCCGGGCCAGCCGGGGAACGCGTTCAAGCCAGCCGTCAGCGGAGAGCCGGACCTCCTCATTACCAAGCAGGTCCACTCGGCGTTCTACGGCAGTCCCAACCTCGACGAGTGGCTGCAAAGGCGGCAAGTGGCGGCGGTGGTGATCTGCGGCATAGCCACCGATCACTGTTGTGAAACAACCGCCCGGATGGCCGGTGACCTCGGTTACCAGACCTACTTTGCCCTGGACGCCACCCGTGCGTTCGACCGCCTGGGACCCGACGGGGAGACGGTGACCGCCGATGAGATCTGCCGAGCCACCGCCGCCAGCCTGCACGACGAGTTCGCGACCGTGGTCACGTCAGCGGAGCTGATCGCAGGCTGACCCAGGACTCGAAAATGGCCGGACGGTCTACCGAAATCCACCACCGCATGGCTTCGGCCGCTGCGCAGTATCGTTCTGTTTGAGGGCGTTGTCCGCCAGCATCCGATGACCCGGACGCAAGGACTCCTCCGCCCACCGTCAAGAGGCAGGGAGTGACGGCTGATGACAACGGTGAGCGTGCGCTACATAGTTCATGACGTCGACGCGGCCATTGCCTTTTACTGTGGCCACCTGGGCTTCGTCGAACAGATGCATCCGGCACCCACCTTCGCGATTTTGGCGAGAGACGGACTTCGTCTTCTGCTCAGCGCGCCCAGTGCCCAGGCGGGCGGTGGGCAGGTGCTCGCAGACGGGACCAGTCCCGAGCCGGGCGGATGGAACCGCATCTCACTCCAGGTCCCAGAACTGGCCGCGCAGGTCGCGACGCTACGTCTAGCCGGGGTCCATTTCCGCAATGACATCGTGGCCGGGGTGGGCGGCCTGCAGATCCTGCTCGACGATCCATCGGGAAACCCGATCGAGCTGTTCCAGCCCACTCTCCCCGGGGCCAGGGACGGCTAGCGCCGCGCCTCGCAGCTAGGGCTCGATGGTGTAGGGGGTGGGCTGGCGACCATCCAGATCGGTGAAGCCGTAGCTCCGTGCCAGTTCACCGACGGCTAGGGTTTGGCCCGAGCGCCGCCCGACCGCCGGGTCCAGCGCCAGCGCCAGTACCGCCCGCCCGGTGTAGCTGGGTGACTCCATCTCTGCCTGCTGGCTTGCGTCCAGGCCCGTCATCCGCTCCACCGCGACCCACCCGGGGGAGAGGCCGACGACCGCTAATTGAGATTCGTCGAGTTCGTCCGCCAGTAGGGTGATGAAGCGGGGGACGGCGTTCTTGGCGAGGTCGTAGAAGACATTGCCCAGGTACCGGTTTCCCCTGGTAAACGTGGTTAGTACCAACAATCCACGGCCGGTCTCGCGCATCAGCGGTAAGCCGTACAAGCAAGTCGCCAAATGCGAGCGCAGTCCGGCGGTGAACATACCCTCCCAGCGATCCATGGACTGCTCCCAGAACGGCTTGGTAAACCAGTCCATGTGCTCGGCATACGGCATGTAGCCTCCCCAGGCGTTGCCGACCAGCACGTCGAGCCGCCCGTGCTCAGTCCGAATCTGCGCGAACAGATCCTGGACCTGCTCGTCCTGGGTGTGGTCACAGACCACCGCGATGCCGCGGCCTCCCGCTGCCGAAACCTCCTCGGCGGTCTCGTCCACCGAGTGCGGAAACTCCGCCACCGCCGGCCGATCACGGCCGCTCCGAGCGGTGACGTACACGGTGGCCCCGGCGCCTCCCAGAACAGTGGCCACCCCCCTTCCGAGACCGCGACTGGCGCCGGTGACCAGGGCGATCTTGCCGGTCAGGTCGCGAGCTGGCGGGGTGGTCATCAGTCGACCCGAAGTGGACGGCGTTGGACCGCCTCGGTGACCCGGGGAAATCCACAGCCCAGAACGCACCTGCGAAGCCTAACGCGTCAATGCTGACAAAGGATGTCATGTCTATGAAAAGATCCTCAGATGGGAGCCAGCCGCCTAATGTCGCTCGTTCTGCTGCTGCAGGCGAGGGGTCGAAGCACCGCTGCCGAACTGGCGGAGAGGCTGGAGGTGTCCGTCAGGACCGTCTATCGGGATCTGGACGCACTCAGCGCGGCTGGGGTGCCCGTATACGCCGAGCGTGGGCGGCACGGCGGCTGCCAGCTGGTCGACGGATACCAGACCCGGCTCACCGGGCTGAGCGGCCCGGAGGCGGAGGTGCTCTTCCTCTCCTCGGTCTCGGGCCCGGTGGCGGAGCTAGGCCGGGGCCCGGCCCTGGCCCAGGCCCAGCTGAAGCTGCTCTCCGCTCTCCCCGACGCGCTGCGAGCGCGCGCGTCGAGTGCCTCCCAACGGCTCCACGTCGACCTCCATGACTGGTTTCAGCCCGGCGAGCCGACGCCCTACTTGAGCCAGTTGGCCAAGGCCGTCTGGGAAGAACGGGGCATCGCGATTCGGTATCAGCGAACGGCCGGTGAGTTGGTGCGGCGCCAGCTGCAACCCCTGGGGCTGGTCGCCAAGGCGGGCACCTGGTACCTGGCGGCCCAGCCCGAGGGGGGCGCGCCCCGGGTTTATCGCCTCAGTCGGGTCACCGAACTGCAGATCTCGACCCAGACCTTCCAGCGCCCCCCGAACTTCGTCCTGGCTGAATTCTGGCGGGGTCAGGCTCTCGAATTCGAGCGCTCACGGCCCGAGTATCGAGTCACCGTTCGCGCCACCGAAGCCGGGTACCGCGCCATCAGGGCCCGCCTCACGGCCAGCCTGCGGGAGGAGCGAAAGGTCGGTCGCCGCCACCAGCTGGTGCTCGACTTAGAGCGAGTCGAATACGCGCAGCCGCAGCTCCTAGGCCTGGGACCGGAAGTTGAGGTCCTGTCTCCGATTGAGCTTCGTCGACGGATGGCCAAGACGTCGCTGGCGACAGCCAATCTCTACCCCGGCCCGTAGTGGACCGCGAGATTGCCACCTTGGGCTGGCAAACTCCCTGGGTGAGTTTCTCCGGCATTGACCCGTCCCGGTGAACAGTCAACCGGCGGTTCGGCCCTCCAAGCAGGAGTACTTCCTGCTGCTGGCGCTGGCGGCGCGCACCAGAGCCGACTGCCTGGGCCGCCGAGTCGGTGCGGTGGTGGTGCGGGACGACCGGGTGATCAGCACCGGGTACAACGGCACCCCCATCGGGATGCCGAACTGTTCGGAGGACGGTTGCCACCGCTGCGCCAATCGGGAGTCCGAGGCCTATCCCGCGGGCCGCGGATACGACCTCTGCATCTGCGTCCACGCCGAGCAGAACGCGGTGCTGGCGGCGGCACGGTTCGGTCAGTCGACACTGGGAGCGACCCTCTACTCCACCATGCGCCCCTGCTTCGGCTGCCTCAAGGAGTCGCTCCAGGCGGGCATCTCAGCGGTGCACTACTTGGAGGACTGGCAGCTGCCCCCCGGCGACGACGATGTCGCCTTGGCCGCCCAGTACGCCGCCCTGCGCTCCCGCTTCCAGGACTTCAGCCAGGCCCGAATCCCGGATCACCGTCTGGCCCGGCTGTTGGCTGAGGAGAGGGTGGGGACCGAGCTGTGAGCCAGGACGACCGCTGCGAGACCCCCGAGGTTGGCGGTCGGTGGCCGGTGGCACTGCTCACGGTCAGCGACGAGGGATCTGCCGGAAGGCGCCAGGACACCAGCGGGGACTGGCTCGCCAGCCGCCTTCTGGAGCTGCCTGGAGAGCTGGTCTCCCGGGCGCTCTTGCCGGACGAACCCGATCAGGTGGCCGACTGGATACGCCGGGCGATGGGCGAGCTGCGCCCGGCGCTGATCGTCTGCACCGGCGGCACCGGGCTTCATCCCCGGGACCGGACCCCTGAAGCGGTGCGGTCGGTTGGCGAGTACGACGTGCCCGGCTTCGCCGAGGCGATGCGGGCCGCCGGGCTGACGCAGACCCCCCACGCAATGCTCTCCCGCCAGGTGGCGGTGGTGAACGGCAGCACCCTGGTGCTCGCCCTCCCCGGAGCGCTCAAGGCCACCAGAGAAAGCCTGGAAGCAATCTGGGCCGCACTGCCCCACGCCCTCGAGATGATCGCCGGCCTGCCGCAGGCCAGCACCGGGGCCGGCCACCTAGGGGAGGTCCCAGCCGACTGAGCCGGCCCGCCACCTACACTCTGGGGGTGGTGCTGCGGGGTGTGGTGTTTGACCTCTTCGGCACCTTGGTGGAAGGCTGGGGGCAGCAGACCGCGGCCCGTAAATCGGCAGAGATCGCCGAGATTCTGGGGGTTCCGGCGCTTACTTTCCGAGAGCTGCTGGAGACCACTTACACGCTCCGGGCCAATGGCCAGTTGGGGGCTCCGGCGGAGATGATGCGCCGGCTCAGCGCCATGGCCGGCGTTGACCCACCAGAGGCGGCTGTGGAGCGGGCCGCCATCCACCGAATCGCGCAGTTCCGCGAGGTGTTGCGGGAGCCCCGCCCCGGGGTGACCGCCCTCCTGGGAGAGCTGCGGGTCCGCAAGTTCCGGGTCGGTCTGATTAGTGACTGCTCTGGCGAGACCCCCCTCATTTGGGAACAGCTGAACTGGACCGAGCCGATAGCAGCAGCCGTCTTCTCCTGGTGTGAGGGCGTGCGCAAGCCCGACCGGGTTCTGTACCAAAAGGTCAGCGAACTGCTCCATCTGGCACCGTCCGAGTGCCTCTATGTCGGAGACGGCGGAAGTCAGGAGCTCAGCGGTGCCGAGCGATCAGGGATGCGCGCCTGCCGGCTGCTGGCAGCCCGGCCGGATGGCGAGACCCTCTTGCAGTACGACCCAGACCCGCAGTGGTCGGGCAGGACTATCTCCAGCCTCTCGGAGATCCTGCCCCAGCTGGTGGGCTGATCCCACCGGGAGGCCCGGTCGCCATGCTCGCTCGGGGGGCTTAGGTAAACGCGTTTCTGCGGGGAGGCATGCCTGTGGCCCTAGCCGAATCTCAACGCCAGCTAGTCGCGCTGACTCCGGGGAACGGGATCGGACCCGGGGTGGTCCGGGCGACCCACGCGGTCATTGAGGCCTCCGGGGCCGCCATCAACTGGGAGGAGTACCCGGCCGGGGCCAGCATCTTCCGTCAGGGTCTGCCCTCGGGGGTGCCCCACGAAACCGTCGAGTCGGCGCGACGCACCGGGGTCGTGCTCAAAGCCCCTCTGGAAACCTATGTGGGATTCGGCGAGAAGAGCGCCAACGTGATGCTGCGAAGACTTTTCGAGACCTACGCCAACATTCGCCCGGTGCGTGAGCTGCCGGGTGTTACCACGCCCTACAGCGGCCGCGGGATCGACCTGGTTGTGGTGCGCGAAAATATCGAGGATCTGTATGCGGGAATCGAGTACATGCAGATGCCGGGAGTCGCCGAGGGTCTCAAGCTAATTTCCCGCACAGGACGCGAGAAAATCGTGCGCATGGGCTTCGAGTTCGCTCGCTCCGAGAGCCGACACACCGTGCATTGCGCCACCAAGTCCAACATCATGCAATTCAGCTAAGGCCTGCTGAAGCGCACCTTTGAAGAGATCGCGCCCGAGTATCCAGACATCGATTCGCATCACATCATCATCGACAACTGCGCCCATCAGCTGGTGAAGCGACCGGGGCAATTCGACATCATCGTCACCACCGAGATGAACGGAGACATCAGCGACCTCAGCTCGGCTCTGGTCGGCGGATTGGGGTGTGCTCCCTCGGCCAACCTCGGCTACGACGTGGCAGTCTTCGAAGCGGTGCACGGTTCGGCACCGAAGTACGCCGACAAGAACGTCATCAATCCCACCGCACTGATCCTCACCGGCGTGATGATGCTGCGTTACCTAGGCGAGGTGGAAGCCGCCGAGAAGGTCGAGCACGCGATCCTGCTCACCCTGGAGTCCGGGGTCAAGACCCAGGACATCGCGGGTGACGGAAGAGCTGCCTCCACCACCGAGTACACCGACGCGATCATCTCTCACCTCGGCGAGCGCTCCACCGACTGGTCGGTGCGGGAACATCATCCCCTGCAGCTACCGAAGGTCTCCTCCGACTACGCCCTGGTGCATGCCCAGGAGCGGCACGACATCGGTCTGGACGTGTTCATCGCGCCGGAACTCTCGCCGCAGGAGCTGGGCCACAGCCTGGAATCAGCCACCGAGGGCACCGCGCTGCGGCTGGCCACCATCAGCAACCGTGGCACCCAGGTCTATCCGGCGACCGGCGGGGCGACGACAGACTGCATCGACCACTGGCCGTGTCGCTTTCTGATTCGCGACCGGACGGGAGATCTGCAGGACGCCGACGTGATCGCGCTACTGCAGCGGGTTTCCCAAGAGCATCGCTGGGTGCACATTGAGCGGCTGCCCGTGTTTGACGGAGAGCGTGGCTTCACCTGGGCCAAGGGCGCGGACTGACCCCGGCCTGAGACCCGGTCCTCGCGGGCAGGACCGGGTCTAGCTGACAGCCTGCAGGACGGCCGCCGCATGCCCGGCCGGGGTAACCGACTCCCAGACCCGCTCAACTCGCCCATCGGTGCCGATCAGAAATGTGGCCCGGGCCACGCCCCCAGTGGGCCGCTGGGGGCTCGATTCCCAGGTCCCGAAGAGCTCCGCAACCTGGTGGTCTGGGTCGGCGAGGAGGGGAAGATCGGAGGCTCCGCAGGCCTCGGCGAACCTGGCCTTGGCGTCGACATCGCCCACCGAGCAGCCGAAAACCTGCACCTGGTGTTGGGCAAACTGGGGGAGAGCCCGGCCGAACTCCCCCGTCTCGATGGTGCAGCCCGGGGTGTTGTCCTTGGGGTAGAAGTAGATAACCCAGCGCTGGCCGCGCAGTGCGGCGGTGTCGGCGGTCTGACCGGTGCCCGCCTGGAGCGTGAAGTCGGGTACTTGGTCACCGGGCTGCAACATCACTATCCTCCTTCTCTGGATTGGCGTACTGCGGGACGCTACCACGCGGCGCCGGCGGAGGAGGAGAGCAGCTGCCGAGCCTGCAGGGCAACACTCAGCACCACCCTCGTCTCGGCGTCGTCCAGCGAGGAGCCCAGCAGATCCTCGATCCGCTGCACCCGGTAGGCCAGGGTGTTGATGTGCACATGCAGTTGGCGGCCCGCGGCCCGCTGGTTCCAGCGCTGGGCCACTAAGGCCTCGAGGGTGGGCAGCAGGGGGGTTCGATGGCGCTGGGCGTAGGCCAGGATCGGACCCAGAGTCTCGTCCACGAACCGGCGCAGGACGTCGGGATCTCGGACCTCCAACAGCAGCCGCAGGGCGCCCAGGGAGCGGTATGACGTGACCTGCCCGGCACCGCCGGCGCGACGGGAGAGCCGCAGAGCCTGGCGCGCCTCCTCGTGGGCCCGCGAGAGCTCCAGGGCCGAGGTTGCCAGGTTGCCCATGCCCACCGAGAAGCAGAGCCTCCTGCCCAATCCCTGGGCCAGCACCAGGATCGACCGGGAGAACTCCTCCAACGCGGCGGGCGATGGCTCCGCCGGCCCGTCCTTGGGAGTCGGGGCACGCGCTGGGATAAGCAGCACCGAGTAGGTCGCTCTGGCCACTACCAGGGACCCGGGAAACCGGCGCCGGGTCAGCTCGCTGAGATCGCGCTGCAGCCGCTCCTGGAGCGGTTGGGTCTGAAACTTGCCCAGGGTGCGCTCGTCGTCTGGCTCCAGCACCAGCACCCATCCCTGGTCGGGAATCCGGTAGCCCAGCCGTTCCGCCCGCACCGCCAGCCGGGCGATGTCCTCGGGGCTCTGCCCGGGGGTAAGCAGGCCCTCCAGCAGATCGCCGCGCAGCCGACGCTCGACCTCGGCCGCCGCCCGCTCCTTGAGCAGCTCCAGAGCCACCACCGTGGCACCGTGCTCCAGCGCCCGCCGTTTGCCCGCACCGGCCGTGGCGACGGTGCCCTCCACCGCCAGCACCGCGACCAGCTCCTCGCCGGCGCGCACCGGGGTGAGGATGAGGTCGATCCGCGGACGGGTAAGGCTGATCCCGACCGGTCCAGCTGCCGCTGGACCAGTGAGCGAGGGCGGAATCAGGAGTCGGCGCGCCTCGAGGCCCGGCCCGGCACCGTGCTCCAGGTGGAAGCCAAGCGGGTCGTACAACCCGACTTCGCCGCCGGCCAGGCCCGCGATGGCATCGAGGATCTTGGGCAGCCCGGCTCCGGAAAGCGCCAGCTCAGTGAAGCGTTCATGCACGGTCTGAGAGAGCTGGATCTCGACCAGCTGCAGCTCCAGTCGGTGCTGCAGCTCACTGCGCTCCAGGACGCCGGCCAGGGCGCCCGCGATGGCGGAGAGGACGGCCAGCTCGTCCTGGCGGAACTCCCGGCGCTCGACGGTCTGGACATTGAGGACACCGACCATGCGCGGTCCGGCGAGGATGGGGACCGACAGCATTGAAGTGAAGCGCTCCTCATCCAGTCCCTCGATCCACTCGAAATGCGGATCGGTCGCCACGTCGGCCACCGAGAGCTGCTCACGCGACGCCGCGACGGCGCCGGTTATTCCCTTCCCCGGGGCGAGGACGACCTTGCCCACGGCCGCCTGATTGAGCCCGTTGGTGGCAGTCAAGACCAGCCCCTCCCGGGCCTGGTCGTAGAGGTACAGCGAGCAAACGTCGGCTTCGAGAACGCCCGTCGTCTCGCGCAGCACCAGGGAGAGGAGCTCGTCCCGCTCCATGGTGGAGGCCGCCTCCACTGCCAGCTTCTGTAGGTAGAGGAGTTCTCTGAGCTCCCGTTCCCGGGCGGCTCCCGACCGAGCGGCGGCGGCCACCTCAGCCGTCTCCCGATGCCTCTGCGGCAGTGCCCGGACGGCGGAGTTCGCCGGAGCGACCCCCGCGCTTGGCCAGCAGTGCGATCGGGCCAATCTCCGCCCAGGGATCCAGGCTTTTGACCATGTCGATCACGGTCAGGGCGGCGACGCTGATTGCCGTGAGCGCCTCCATCTCGACCCCGGTCGTGCCGTGGCACCGAACAGTCGCCCGGAGCAGAATTCGATCGGGATCCGTGGCCAGGTCTGCCTCGACAGCCACATGGGTCAGGGTGAGCGGGTGGCAGAGTGGGATGAGTTCCGGGGTGCGCTTGGCACCCATGATCCCGGCCAATCGGGCGATCTCCAGGACGTCTCCCTTGGTCACGGTCCCTCTGGAGACCGCATCCCAGGCCGCCCGGTTAAGCCGCACCGCGCCCTCGGCCGTCGCCTCACGGTCGGTGCTGGGGCGGTCGCCGACATCCACCATCTTGGCCTTCCCCCGGGCGTCCAGGTGGCTGAGGCCCGAAGCGCTGTCGTCGCTCATGAGCTCGCGGCGCAGGCGTTGACCCCTTTGGACACCGCCCCCGCTCCGAAGCTCACGCCCACGATCAGATCGTTGGGGCGCGCGGCTTCGCAGGAGAAGGTCAAACTCCTACCCACGTCGATCAGCCCGAGCGACAGCGAGGGGTGGAACCCCCGGGCCAAGGCCTGCGGTATTAGTGAGGGAAGGCCCATCTGGCCGATCGATAGACCGGCGAACTCGAGCCTGATGGTGGACGTTCCCAGGCCCCCGAAGTCCACCGGGCCGCTTATCACCAACGGTCGGTTGAGGATGGTGGTCCGGCCGCTCACCACCACCTGTCCCTGGAGCACGTGAACCTCCAGCTGAGAGAGGCCATCGTAGGTGGTCAGGGTATCGGCCAGAAGCCCGGTCGCCTCGGCGTCGGTCAGGTGTACCAGCGCGACCGGCTGGCCACTCGAGAGCGCGGAGGCTACCGCCTCAGCCGCACTCAACTGGAGGGCGGACGGCGGCGCCGGGCTCACCGGGGGGTAGTCCGGAGGCGTGGTCCATTGGTGGACTGCGAAAAGCAGCAGGCCCACCACCACGACCACCGGGATCAGACACCCCAGGCAGTTGAAGGTGCAGCCGCGCCGAATCGCCCCGAGCACCTCAGCTGGCCTGCGAGTTAGCCGCCTGCCAGGCAGCGAAGGCCCGCCGATGGGAGGAGAACACCAGGTCAGGCAGATGCCCCGGGTCGAAGCACCCCAGCTCGGGCGCCTCGGGAGTGGGGGTGGGCTGGCCGGCGGTCAGCCGGCCTCGGTAGGCCAGCACCACCAGCCCCCCTTCCTCGGTCACGACGTGGAAGACTCCGGCGAGCTCTTCTACCTGGGCGTCGCACCCAGTCTCCTCACGGCACTCCCGAGCCGCTCCGAAGGCCGGGTCCTCGTCGTCGTCGACATAGCCGCCGGGGAAAGCCCATCCGCCTAGACCGGGCGATATTCCGCGGCGGATGACCAGGAGCCGCCCGTCAGGATCGCTGGCGATCAGGGCCGTTGCCACCTTTGGGCCCTTCCAGGCCACGAAATCACAGTTCGGACAGGCCGGCAGGTCACGTCCCTCGATCTGGCGGAGTCCCAGCGCCGCGCCGCAGGTGGGACAGAAGCGGAACTCGGTCTTCATCGGCCTCGGGAACCCCTGGTCATCGCTGCCGTCTCCTCCCGACCAGGTCCCGCCGATGGCCCCTCGCCTGAGTGCGTGGAGCGGCAGAGACCGCCACCGGGGCCACCAGATGATACGTGGCCAAACTGCGAACTCCGAAGCGCCTAACGGTCGGTGAGGCGCCGCAGGTGGTCTCGGTTCCAGTCCAGAGGGTCCTCCAGCGACCCTGTGCCTCGGACGATCGCGTTCCCCCCGAAGCGGTCGCGAAGCCCGTCCAGGGCCACGTCCAAGCGCTCGCCGCGGTCGGTACCCCGCTCAAACAGGCTCATCTGCCGGGCTTCGCTCAACCCTTCGGCGCCAACCCCGAGGAGCCGCACCGCCAGGGCTTCACTCCAGTTCTCATAGAAGAGCTCGAGGGCCCCGCCCTGTAACTCCTGGTCGGCGTAGGTCGGCTCAGGCAGGTGGCGCCGCCTGATGACCGTCTCGAAGTTCGCGAAGCGCATCTTGAGCGTCACCGCCTGGGCGGTGAGGGACGAGGCTCGGAGGCGCCTCCCCACTCCGGCGGAGAGCGCTCCGATATGAGCCTCCAGCTCTTCTCTTGAGGTCAGATCCTGGGGATACGTCTCCTCACGACTGACCGACTTGGGGATGCCCGGCAGCGTGACCACGGTTGGATCGAGCCCACGGGCTCGAAGCTGGAGCACCTCGGCATTAGGCCCGAGAGTCTCCTGGAGCAGGGCGGTCGGCGCCTGCGCCAGCCGCCCGAGGGTGTCGATGCCCAGGAGATGGAGCTTGGCGATCGTCTTGGGGCCGGCGCCCGGGAGACGCTCCACGGCCAATGGGGCCATGAACTCGGCCTCCTCGCCTGGGAGCACGATCACCTGCCCCCGGGGCTTGCGGAGGTCCGACGCCACCTTCGCCACGACCTTGGTCGTGGCCACCCCGACCGAGCAGGGAAGGCCCAGTTCCGAGTCCAATCTGGCGCTGATCGCCTGGGCAGCCGCCGCACCGCCTCCGCTCAGCGACTCGGTGCCGGTGAGGTCGAGGTAGGCCTCGTCCAGTGAACCGGGTTCAACCAGCGGGGTGAACTCCGCGAAGATCGAGAAGACCTGCTGGGAGATCCGGGCGTACTCCGCGATGTCAACCGGCAGAACGATCAGCTCGGGGCAGAGGCCCAAGGCCCGGCCCAGCGGCAGTGCCGAGTGAACCCCAAAGCGTCGGGCTTCGTAGGAGGCCGCAGCGACAACTCCGCGACCGGTGTTCCGTGGCTCGCCGGGATGCGACTCGTGGCCGCCGCCTACCACCACCGGCTTTTCGACCAGCTCTGGCCGGCGCAGCAGCTCGCAGGAGACGAAGAAGGCGTCCAGGTCCACGTGCAGGATCGTTCGCGTCCTCGCCATCGGCTCGGGCCCGCGGGGTCAGCTCCCCCCGCTGAAGGTCCGGCTGGCCAACGCCTCGACCGGGTCCAGCTGCGCGCTGACCCACTCCTTCTCCTCGCGCCGGAGTGCCTCCAACTCCCCGAGCACCTCCTGGAGGATCCCGCCCCGGGGCACCGCGCGCGGCTCACCTGTGCGCCGCTTGAACTCGGCAGCTTCGGCCTGCAGGCTGCGCGGCGAGATGGTGACGCGAAGGGGTATTCCCCTCAGATCAGCGTCGGCGAACTTGACCCCGGGGCTGGCCTCTCGATCGTCGAAAAGTACCTCGACTCCGGCCGCCAGCAACTCCCGATATGTGGACTCTGCGAGCTGAGTGACCGGCTCGTCGTGGCCAACCGAGACCAGGGCCACCTCGAACGGCGCCACCCCGATCGGCAGGGTCAGCCCGCGGTCGTCGTGGTGCTCCTCGGCGACGCACGCCAGCAACCGGCCGAGCCCGATCCCGTATGAGCCCATCACCACCGGCAGCTGCTGGCCTGCCTCGTCGTTGTAGAGCGCCCCGAGTTTGACGCTGTATTGGGTGCCAAGTTGGAAGATGTTGCCGTACTCGATGCCGCGCCGGATTCGCAGGGGTGCCCCGCAGTTGCTGCAAGGGTCCCCGTCGGTGGCCGCGGCCAGCCGGACCACCCGGTCCACCCGGCAATCGCGAGCCAGGTTGAAGTTGCGCAGGTGCCAGCCTTGCCGATTGGCTCCGGTCACCAAATTGCGTCGGCGGGTGATCACCTCATCGGCAACCACCACGGCCGCATCCCCCGCCAGCCCTCGAGGTGACATGTACCCAGGCACTCCTCCGGCGCGCTCCACCTCCTCCGTGGTGGCTGGGCGAAGCTCGACGGCGCCCGTGGCGTTGCGCAGCTGGGCCAGGTTGACCTCCGCCGGACCTGGCACCAGGGCCACCACCAGCTTGAGAGGCTGGCCGCGCTGGAGCTCCGCCATGAAGGCGACCGACTTGGCGATCCGAGAGGGTTCCACTTTGAGGAACTCCGCGACCTGAGCCACGGTGGCCGCCCCCGGCGTCTCCACCTCCTCGATCTCTCGCTCCGGCTCCGTCTCGGCTTCGGGGAGCGCGGTCTCCGCCACCTCCTGGTTGGCGGCGTAGCCGCACCTGTCACACAACACCAGGGTGTCCTCCCCGAGCTCAGTCAGGTACATGAACTCGTGGGCCAGGTGGCCACCGTGCACCCCGACGTCGCTGAGCACCGCCACCACCGGGACGCCCGCCCGCGCTGCGATCTTGAAGTAGGCGTGGAAGTGGGCGATATAGGCTCGTTGCAGCCCCGCCTGATCACGATCCAGGGAGTAGGAGTCCTTCATGGTGAACTCCCGGGTACGCAGCAGCCCGCCCCGAGCCCGGGGCTCGTCTCTGAACTTGGTCTGAATGTGGTAGACAATCCGGGGCAGGTCCCGGTAGGAGCTCACGTTCGAGGCGGTGAGATCGGCCACCACCTCTTCGTGGGATAAGGCCAAGGCCATGTCGCGACCACGTCGGTCCTGGAAGCGCAGCAGCACCTGGTCGATATGATCCCAGCGCCCGCTCCGCTGCCAAAGCTCCGCCGGTTGGACCACCGGCATGCAGAGCTCCTGGCCGCCCAGGGCGTTCATCTCCTCCCTGAGGATCTGGCGAATCTTCTGCTCGGTGCGCCAGCCCATCGGCAGGTAGCTGAAGATCCCGGTTGCCAGCTGCTGCACAAAGCCCGCCCGCAGCAACAGCTGATGGGATTCCAGCTCCTCGGTGGGGGCGCTGCGCCTGGTCGAGCCGAATAGGGCGCTAACTCGCATCGCTCAAGTGTACGAAGCCCCCTGACCTCGCCAGAGATGGCGGCGAGTCGCCTCCCGGCTCAGTCGAGACGGGCCAAAAGATCGCTCCACACGGTCAGCTGATCCGCTCCCGACTCAGGCGCTCTGGCGCCGGGCGCCAGGATCGCCTTCATCCCGGCGGCGGTAGCGCCCTCGATGTCGGCCTCCCACTCGTCGCCGATGAACCACACCGATCGGGCCGGTACCCCGAGCCGCTTTAGCATCTCGACGAAGATCCTCAAGTCCGGCTTGCGCCAGCCGATCTCGCTCGAGAAGAGAACGGCGTCGAAGTAACCGACCAGCTGGAAGCGCTCGAGCTGCTCATGCATCTGACGGGGCGGGAAGGGAGCGTTGGAGCAGAGCGCCAGCCGGATCCCCCGTTCCTTCAGTCTGGACAGAACTTCACGGGCCGGTTCGATCGGCACGACCCCCTCGACCCAGGCCCGCTGCAGGGTCACCCCAACTAGGGCGCTCAGCTGATCCGTCGGCCAGCTACCCAGCAAGTGGTGCATCGCCATCCGGTGCAGCTCCTGGAAGTCGACCTCTCGCCACCGGTTGGCTCGCTGACCCTGGTCGATGAGTTGGTCCACCAGCTGGTCGAGCGCCAGGGCAAATTCCCCTGCGGTTCCATGCCACTTGCTGTTGCACAGCTCCAACTCCGCCTCCAACGTCTCACCGGCGGCCGCAATGGCCGCGTCCGGTCTGATGAAGTCGACGAGAGTGCGGCCGTAGTCGAAGCCGATTCCGGTGGGACGCTCCACCAGGCTCACCCGCCAGTGCCGGCCTCGGGTGGCCGGCGACCACCTCTGGGTCGGCGCCGACGGCGTCGGCGGCGTTCGGCTCCGGCGCCTGGTTCGGCTGCGACCTGGGGCGGCGGGACTCCGATGCTGGGACGCCGACCCTGGCCCCGAGCTGGGGCGGGCTGGGTGGCTGCTGCGCCCGCGGGCCGGCGGCGACGACGACGGCGGCTGGGAGCCGACTTCGGCCGAACTGAGCTGAACTTGGCCAGCAGCGTCTCTTGACGCTCGGGGTCCCAGCTCCCGCTGCCAATCTCCCCGTACGCGGTCACCCGGGTGTCGAACTCGGCCATGAATTCCCGAAGTGGCCGCTTCTCCTTGACTGCATTTGTGATGCGCTTCTCGGCCCAGGGCTGGTACCGGGGAGATTCCGGGTTGAGGAACTCCGGCGGCGGGCCTCCTTCGGGCTCCACTTCGTCAGTAGGGGCGGGCGGCACCTCGTCCGGTCGGTCCACGGGACGAGTATAGGTCGGCCCCCGGGACCGCTAGATCTCCGGCGCTTCGGCCGATGTCGCCGGGTCGGACTGCCCTGAGGGAGCCTTCTTACGGTTCAACCGCAGGGTGAGAGACCCGTTGGTGATCATTGCCGTGCGGGGCGCCCGCCGGGCCACCTGGGTATCGTGAGTGACCACCACCAGGGTCATTCCGCGCTCTTTCCAGAGCCGCTCCATCAGACCAATGATTTCCCGCCTGGTGACCTCATCGAGGTTACCGGTCGGCTCGTCGGCGAGGATCACCTTGGGCTCCTTGACCAGGGCCCGCGCGATTGCGACCCGCTGCTGTTCCCCGCCGGAGAGCTCCGCCGGGAAATGGGCTGCCCGGTCCGCCAGTCCCACCTCAGCCAGCGCAGCAACCGATCGAGATCGCCTCTGAGCGGTGGGGATCTTGAGCGGGACCAGGGCCGCCTCCACGTTCTCGGCCGCCGTGAGGGTCGGCATGAGGTTGTAGTTCTGGAATACGAATCCGAAGTTCTGGGCGCGCACGTCGACCAGCTGAGACTCACCCAGGGCACCTAGGTCGCGACCGTCGAAGACGACACTCCCCGAGGTCGGTCGGTCGAGCCCCCCGAGAAGCAGGAGCAGGGTGGTCTTGCCGTGGCCCGTGGGCCCCTGAACGGTCAGGAACTCACCGTCCTGAAGGGACAGGTTCACGTCCTTGAGGGCGGTGACCTTGCCACGTCCTTTGGAATAGACCCGGGAAAGTTTCTTCAGCTCATACATGAGATGCCTCGGCGGTCGGCTCACGCGGAACTAGGGTCAGCTGGCTGGAATTCAATCGACTCACTCGACCCGCCGCAGCGCTTCGGCGGGCTGCAGACGGGCGGCCCGCCAGCCGCCTAGGATCCCCGCGATCAGCCCCCCCGCGATCGCCAGAGCGACCGCCAAGCCGAACACCGCCAGGCTGAGGGGTGCGGTCAAGTGCAGGAGAACGTTGTGACTGGCGGGTGCGAAAGTGTGGGCGAAACTGCCCCGGGCCCCCGAACCCGTGCCAGTTCCTGCTCCGCCACCCCCGAATCCACCTCGGCCAGCCCTCCCGAAGGGGCTATTTGTGCCAGTCCCCAATCCGGGAGGGAGGATCTTGGCGGTCAAGGTGGGAGCGACCTTGGTGACCAGGAAGGCACCGAGCACTCCGATACCGATCCCCAGAGCGCCTCCGATCACCCCCAGGACCACCGACTCCCCAATCACCTGGCCGACGATCCGGCGGCTGTGCCAGCCCATGGCCTTCAGGGTGCCGAACTCGCGCACGCGGCGGTTAACCGACGCAGTGGTCAGGAGTGCGGCCAAGATCAAGGCGGCCAGCAGGACCAGCACCGCCAACCAGACGCCCAGCGAGTCGGCCAGGGTGGCGGCGGTGCTGAGCGAGCCGGTGACCTGGTTGGCGAGATCCTGCGCGGTCGTGACCGTCGCCTTGGGCATCAGGTGCTGAATCTCGGTCTGGACTTCGGAAATATCCGAGGCGGTGTCGGCCGTGACGTAGATCGTGTTCACCTTGCCGGTATCACTCGCCAGCTTCTGGGACTGGCTCAGCGGCAGGTAGATGTCGTCCGACGAGGCTGTCGCGGAGAGTGAGATCAGGCCCAGTACCGTGAAATTGGTCCCGGCGACGGTGACAGTGGACCCTGCTTTGAGGGAGTGCTGCTTGGCGTAGCTGCTCTCCACCAGGGCCAGTAGCTGGTCACTGGTGGAGGAGCTGTGGCGCACCCGCTGGAACCATTCAGACACCGTCTTGGTGCCCGAGGTGATGTTGGCGGCGCTCAGCGGGCCAAGACCGGAGTCGTCGGCGTTGACGCCGGCCACCGTGAAGGTCGAGACGCTGAACGGAGGTGCTGACGACGAGCTTGGGCTGGGGGAGGATCCGGGCGCTCCGCCGCCGAAGGTGAGGGTGCCGCTGATGTGGATCGAACTCAGGCTCAGGGTGCCGGTCGCGCCGGCAACTCCCTTCAGCTTCGAGATTGCGGCGACGCTTGAGTCATCGATGGTCGTCAGCCCTGCGGTCGAGCTGAGCCGATCTCGGCTGAAGGGAGTCGACGGCGCGGTGCCCGTGGGCGCCCGGCCGCCAAAGTGGAAGCCCCCTCCGCTCCCCGGGGTCGCCGCCTTGGTCACTGTTATGTCGGTCCCGACTCCGTAGAGAGAGTGCAGCACCTGACCTTGGGCCGTCTTCACCCCGGCGGCCGCCGCCGTGACGGTGATCACCAAACCCACGCCGAGAGCGAGACCGATCGCCACCACGGAGGCTGATCGTGCCCGGTGGCGGAGTTCGCGCCCAAGGTAGCGAAAGTACAAAGATCCTCCCGGTGGCAGTGCGGGGCGGATCCCGCCAGACCCGAAGTAGAGCCCATCCGGCTGAGAGTCGTCTCGGGATGGGCTGTGAGTTGTCTGAGGTGGACAAGTTCATGCGGCCCGGGGTCCGGTCGCTACGGTTGGAGACAGGGTCCGAGAATGGACCGGCCGGGTGGTACGGAGGTGAGTAGGTGGACACACTCCTGGCGGACGGCGTCTGGCAGATCGACACGTTCCTGGGTGGCTGGGAAGAGGTCAACTCGGTCTTCCTGATCGACGCAGATCAGCCCTGCCTGGTCGAGACCGGCCCCCAACGAGACGTCGACCAGGTCCTCGCGGGGCTCCAGCGCCACGGACTCGAGCCTGCAGACCTGGCATGGGTGGTTCTCACGCATATCCACCTCGATCACGCGGGAGGGGTGGGAGAGATCGCCCAGCGGTTCCCCAAGGCCAAGGTGGTCTGCCACCCGAAGGGGCTCAGACATTTGGCCGATCCCACTCGGCTGATCGCCGCCTCGGCCCAGGTCTACGGCGCCAGAATGGATTCCCTCTACGGACGGATGACGGCGGTCGACTCCGATCGGCTGGTGGCCGCCGAAGACGGCGGCGTGATTGCGCTCGGCCGGGGCAAGCAGCTGAATTTGGTCAACTCCCCCGGCCACGCCAAGCACCACATTGGGGTGTTGGAGGCCGGGTCCGGAATTCTGCTGGTGGGCGATGCGGTGGGGGTCAAGCTGCCAGGGGCTGGGCCCCTTCGCCCGGCGACGCCGCCTGACGACTTCGACCTGGAGTTAGCCATCGGCTCTCTGCACAAATTCCTGGAGTTGGCGCCCCAACAGTTGATCCTGACCCACTACGGTTCCGCGGGCGATCCGGAGGAGGTGCTGCACGAGGCCGAGGAGAAGCTTCGTACCTGGGCCGCGATCGCCCAGGACGCCTACCGAGAGAGGCCAGAGGTCGATCACATCGAGCAGGCGCTTCGGGAGCGGATCGGTCCACCAGTTGCCGAGTACTCCGACCGGAAAGCCGCCACGGAGACCCTGACCGGCCTTCGATCGAACGCCGCGGGACTATTCGGCTGGCTGGAGCGAGAATCGCGATCTCAGCCCCCAGGGAGCTGAATTAGCTTCCGAGAGCTCCCGCAAGGCGCCTTGCGGCGGCCTCGGAAAGTGACCAGATATGCGTTTGAGGTTGCGGGCGGTCGAGTTGGTGAATACAATGCGGCTGATCGCCCTGCTTCCGAGTTCGGGCTCTACTTCCAGCGGAGGGGTACCAAGATGGCCGTTACCGGCTTTTGCATGAAGTGCAAGACGGCGCGGGAGATTTCCAACCCCCAGCCAACGCAACTGAAGAACGGCAAGCCGGCAACCACCGGTACCTGC
>DATKSR010000075.1:0-6248 GCA_035531555.1 Candidatus Dormiibacterota bacterium | reverse complement strand
GAGCTGAGCAGCTCCAGTAGGATCCCTGCTTGACTGTGAGCGGCGTCCCGGGTGCCGGTCAGCAGGGTCATGGTCCCCGATCGAGCGATCGCCCGGAGATGGGCCAGGGCGGATGCCCGCTCCGGCGAGGCCAGCTCGGCTAGGTACCGACTCCGGAACTCTAGGAACTGCTCCGGCACATGCCCATACCAGCGGCGCAGCTGGTCCGAGGGGGCGACCACCTTGAGCCACTCGTCGAGGTGGGCTGCCTCCTTGGCCACGCCGCGCGGCCAGAGCCGGTCAACCAGCACTCGCGTCCCGTCCTGGGGCTGCGCTGGCTCGTAAACACGCCGCAGTCGGATCTCTTTCATGGCCGTCGTCCAGTCTGCCACGGCCGCGCCCTGGCACCCACTACTCTGGCGGAATGGATGCCAACCCCCCCGATTCCCCCGGCCCCGCCCCGGCAGCTCCGCGGGGCGTGATCGCTCTTAGAAACTGGTACTGGTGGCTGACCGGGGTATCGGTCATTGGCAGCCTCGAGGTGGCCCAGTTCCTGGCCACCAATTCCGGGATGTTCAGCTCGGCTCCTTCCCGGGCGGCGGGATCGGTGCTGGGGTTGATCCTCTGGATCGCCCTGACGGTGCTGGCCGCGATGGCCGCCAGCGGCCACCGCTCGCGGGGACTGGAACAAGGGATCTTGGTGCTGGCGGTGCTGGTAGCAATCGGGAGCGTGGGCCTCACGGCCATCCACGCCGCCGCCCACGTGGGCGGGCTCAGACCGGCTCTGGGTGGGATTATCAGCCTGGTCGCCTTGGGCTTCGCCGTGGCGGCGGTCCGAGACTGACGAGGATCAGGCCGAGCTGACATCGAGCCGAGTCCCCCCCCGGGCCTGGCCCAGGGCACGCCGAAAGATCTCTGAGGATTGGACCCCCGAAACTCCCTACCGGTTTCCCCATACCGTGGAGAGAGCCCCGGTGACGCCCAACTCGGCTGCCTCCTAGTCGTCCGCCAAGACCGATTCGCAGTAGGCGCCAGTCTCGAGGTTAGTTCGCGATGCCGAGAGGTCCCGTCCCACCCCACCTGCCGCTTCGGCCTCAAGCAGAGGCTGCAGGGTGTGCTCCATGATCTCCCGCCACGGGTCCTGATCCGAGTTCACCGGGTACCCAAGAAGCGCCTCCAGTGGGATGCCGTCGGCGGGCCATCGTGTCTCCCGGTGTGTATGGCGGTCAGCAGCCCGGAGACCATTTTGCCGCGCACCGTTCCGGGGACCGGCTTCGCTCAATTGCTTACCCGGGAGTGATGGAACTGCGTCGTCAGACTGGGTTCGCGTGGTAGTCGTCCTAGGCAACGGATGAGGGCCGGGAGAGCAGCTTCTTAGCCGCGGCGCACGCCGCATCTTATGGGGCGGGGATACCCGCACCAGTTCCGTGAGCCTTCGCACTCCCCTTGCCCCCTGGATTGGCCTTGCCAGCGCCAATGGACTTGCCCATACCACCTTGCGCCGGCGGCGTTGAGGGTGGTCCCTGACGGTTGCCGGACCCACCGGTGACTGTGCTGGCGGATGGACTGGAGGTCGCTGGTCCATGTCCCTGCTTCGGGGAAGGTGAGACTCGGGTGCCGCCGCCTTGGGTCGGTGGGACCGGGGAAGGGCCAAAACAGGCCGGGCCGACGGTGCAGCCGGCTCCTCCAGCCGAGTGGTGGGTTGAGGGCGACGGATGCGCCGGACTGGTGAGCACATGCACTGCGGCGGTGGCGCCGCCGGCGAGCACCACAGCTCCAAGAATCCCCAGGAAAATCCCCGCGAAGCGCGGAGCGAGCCGGAGGGTGAGGAGCTGTCCTCGCCATCCCGCCGATCGGGGTTCACGATACCGGGGAACTCCGCGCGGTGGCTCAATTTCCACCGGCAGGTTGTGCTGCAGCTGGCTAGTAAGCCAGCGATCAAGATCGTCTGCCATCCTATTCTTGCCCCGCGCGCGAATCCGCCATCAGCGGGATGTGCCGCAACGAGGGTTCCGGAACACTGGCTCGCGACGACTCCGGTCCGAGCTCGATCAGCAACTTAACCTTCGCCGCGCCCAATCGTGACGCCACCGTGCGCTCCGGAACACCCAGCGCGACGCCGATGTCCCGGTTGCTGTATCCGTGAAGGTGGCGTAGGACGATGACGGCCGCCTGCCGCGGCGGCAGGCGGCGAAGGGCCCGCGCCAGGTCAAAGGACGTCGCCATTTGACCGGGATCTGGCTGGGCTTCGGGTCGACCGAGCCGACGAACCATCTCGGTCGCGCTCCGCAGCTTTTGGCGCCGACGCATGGAGATCGCTCGATTGATGGCGATTCGGTGCAGCCAGGCCGACGCTGGCGCCTCTGGGCGGTAAGACCGCCAGTTGCGAAATGCTTCGACGAACGCGTCCTGAACACAATCCTCTGCGTCCTCGCCCACGATGGCACGAATCGTCTGGAGCAGCTTCCCTCGCTCGTCCCGGTAAAGTCGATCAAAGTCAGCTTCCGAGCCGGGCCGGTACTCGATGGCAGCCACTAGCTTGAGTATGGCGGGCGAAATCTGCTATGGGACCTTCCCCGAAGCACACCTGGATGCCAAATCGGTAACAGGCTAGGTTACGTAGTCGACGGCCTTCGCCGTGATCGTGCCCGGTCCCAGCCCAAAGTAGCCTGCGAAATTGACATACGGGATCGTCACCGTGATCGCGCATCCGTAAGTTCCAGCGGTCAGCCCGGTGGAGGTGGCTGTGGGTGCAGCGGCCGCCGTGAGGGTGGCGGCGGTAATCGACGATGCAAACGGTCCGGCCGCGCCACGAGCGGCCGCCAACATCGCCGCCGGTGGAATCACTGACGGGCACTGCGGCTGGGAGACGGGAGATCCAGCCCAATTGACGGTGGCAACCCCCCAGCGGGCGGCGGCCTGGGCGGCGTCGTTGGCGACCTGGACTTCGAACACGTAAGTGGCCGCGCTGACGATGAGCACGATCACGGCGAGAAAGAGGGGTGCAACCAGGGCGAACTCCACAATCGCGGACCCCGGTTGCCAGTTCCGCTCCGAGCACACCCGGGGTTCGGCTGGGCGTTGGGCCGACCTCAATTCCACCGGCGCCCTCACTGCCCCGGGACCACCAGAACCTCGGCCGTCGAGCCAATCCTCGCCGGCGAAGGGAGAAAGGGGGTGAGGAGCGGAAGCTTGCACGTCACCGTGACCGACTCGTAGTAAGGGGATCCGCCAGGGCTGGGGATGCTGGGACTGGTGGCTACCGTCAGGCCCGAGGCGGGACAGTTGAGCAAGCCGGACCCGGAGCTGTTCTCAGCGACCTCCTGGAGTTGAGTTGCCGAGTAACCGGAACCTGACAGATAGCTCGATCCCGATGCATCCAGCACGGGCGCGTTTCCTGAGGCGTAGAGAGCTGCCTGACGAGCTCCGTCCGCCACCTGGATGCCGACGAAGTAGGCCCGTGCGAGGTCGGTCCCCCCGCTCAGGAGGAGTAGGAGCAACGGCAACACCAGGGCAAATTCCACCAGGCTCTGGCCCCGACGTCGGCGAATGGCGCCGTTAGCGGTAGAGCTCAACACTGGTGGGTGTAGTTTTGGTGGCCGGGGCACAGGTGGGGTCGCCAGCCGGGCAGATAGTCAGATCCTGAACGGTTGGGCTGGTGCTGGTGACCTTGCCGATTATTTGAACCTGCGATGCCGAGACAATGCTCACCGCAGCCACCCCGGAGTAGGTCAACTTGTACGGCCCAGCGTTGGCCGCGGAGTACCCGGGGCAGTACCCCTTGCCGTAAGCGCTAATGATCGGTATTAGATAGGTCTTCCCAACGGCGAGCGCCGGCGGGGTCTTGAGGCCGACGCCTGGGCCGGTCTGGATACAAGCACCATCAGCTATCGGGAGCGTGACCGGAGCAATCGGGTCGAGGTAGCCCTTGAAGCTGGCCGGCGGACCGTACCCGCAGGTGTATTTATCCCAGGAAGGATCCAGGAGCACCACCTGGTCTCCGACTGCCAGCGGCCCGCCGCTGCCCGTGTAGCAAAAGGCATCCCAGGCGGCGAACGGCGCGCCGGCACCTCCCGCGACGGTACCGAACAGGGCGATTGAGGTGGCACGCTCAACGGCGTTGTCGATCCCTACGATGGGCAGGATCAGCGTGGAGTGCGCGTCCTGGGCTGTCACTTGGAGGCCAGCCGGACCCGTCCATGAGCTGGCGACACAGTACGGCTGTGCGTAGCTGGAGACAGGTCCGAGCGAGGTCGGCACTCCCCCCTTGGGGTAGCTCACGAAGTCAGCGCTCGGAGTCCCGGTCGCCTTTCCCTGGGCGGCCCCGGCGGCGAGTGCGATTTTGCTGACGGCCGCCGCAATCTGGGAGTCGGCATAGGGGACGAAGCCGGATGAGATGCATGCGTGGAAGTCGTCGGCTAACATGCTGGCTCCTGACTGGGCGGCCGTGTCGGTGGCAGCCTGCAGCGCCCGCTGGTCCACGAAGTCGCGACCCGCATCGATGGCTAGCCCGACAACGGCGATGATCGCTACGGCCGCGAGTGCGAACACGACTGCCACCTGCCCGCGCTGCCGTCGCGTCCGGCTAGCCGACGACATCACGTCTCCCCGAACTCGTGAAGGTAGTTGGGCTTCCACTGATGACGATCCCGATCACGGTCGCCCTTGGTCGAAGCCGCGGGACCTCGGCCGACGGCGTGGATCGGCTCGGCCTCCGGTGGCGCTTGGGAGCTCCCCGGGAACGTGGCGACCCGCGCGTGGCCGGGCGGCACTGCGACCGGTCCTCGGCCTCGCCCGGTGGCAAACGTGCCGATCTCCATCGGAAGACCGGCACCGACCCGGTCTGAAGGCCCTGCAGACCGCGACGATGCGCTGATCGCTGCCGACGGCGAAGGATGAGGTGCCGCCACAAGCCCCGGGTGTCCGAACTCGTGGGCTGCACCCACTGAAGCTGCGGCCAGGCCTCCCACTAAGATCACACGGGCAACCCGCGGTGCCAGAGAGCCCGATAGCCGCTCAGGTCGCCGAAAGACGGTCAGGTCGATCCCACCCGCCGAAGACGCGGGCGAACCCGCGAAGGCAACCGGAAGTTCTCGCTCCAACCAGCCATCGAGCGCGACGCCGACCCCGGCGGGATCTGTAACCCACATTCTGAGAAGAGAACGCTGGGCCACCCCCAAGTACCCAGTCAGCCTCCGATCCAGCGGGGCTCGAGCACGGACGCCGGCTAGGACGTTGCCGGGGAGGACTCCGAGGCAATTTCACTCGCCAGGAGCTCCTGGTCCCATTGCTCCTAGCCAGTGAGGCTCGCAACGCAACCGCCAGACCGTCGTCCCTGGCTGGTACGTCGTCCAGGGTGAAATTATCAGACTGCCATCGGCCTTCACCCTGAAACGGCAAGTGGCGGAGTTCAGCGGCGATCTGGACCGAGCTGTCCGCAAGCGGGTTCACCCATGCTGACTTCCGCCGTCGCTGCGGTGATCTAGTCCCACCGTTCTCGACCTGAGGGTCGCCTTGAACCGAGACTTTCCCAGGTTTACCTCAGGGGAGTCACATCCCAAGGTCGAGTCCTGGGCCACTTGGGCTAGCGGATCAAGTGCGAAGAAACGGAATGGGATCTCGAATTCGCCCGCGTGAGGGTACTCAGCCAGCGCTTGCTCAAGGCGCCGCGGGCCGATGTAATACCAAGGGCACGCCCAGTCCGCCCACGCGTCAATTCTTATCTATACCCGTGCCCACATCACCATAGAGCCTGGGCCGCCACTCCCCCGGCGGTCGGCTGCCTCATTGCTCCTAAGCTAGCCCGCGTGCGAGCCTGGTACGCCGTGTTGGTGGGGGCGCTAGCGCTGCAGCGAAGGCGCGAGCTCGCCTTGTCCAAGCGGCTGGAGGCGGCCCGTCCCGGCCGCCACGCCGCGGCTAGAAGCTTCCCGCTGATGGTGGCAGTCCATGTGGGCCTGTTCGTGCTTCCGCCCCTGGAGGCCCACCTGGCCCATCGCCGACCGCACTGGGTCGGCCTTTGGCTCGCGCTCTTGGCCACCGCCACCGGGCTCAGGTGGTGGAGCATCCGCTCTCTGGGAGACCAGTGGAACGTGCGCGCCGCGGTTCCGGAGGACCTGCAGCCGGTGACGCTAGGACCGTATCGCTGGATTCGCCACCCGAACTACCTGGCGGTGATCCTGGAATTCGCGGCCCTGCCCCTGGCCGGTGGGGCCTGGATCAGTGCAATTGGGCTCTCCGCGCTCAACGGAGCGGTCCTGGTGGATCGCATC
>DATKSR010000074.1:0-4703 GCA_035531555.1 Candidatus Dormiibacterota bacterium | reverse complement strand
AAGGTCGATGTCGCGCCACCGCAGGGCGAGCAGCTCCCCGCGCCTCAATCCGGTCTTGAGCGCCACCCGGAAGAGGAGCTCGAACTGGTGCCCGGCCGCCGCCTGGAGCACTGCTCTGACCTCGTCGAGTCCGAGGACCGCAGCTTCCTTCCTCGGCAGCCGTGGCGGGTCGACCAGGTCGGCCGGGTTGTGCCCGCACCGCCCCCGCCGCACCGCGTCGCGCAGCGCTCGGTGGAGGATGAAGTGCACCATCCTCACGGTGGCCGGCGAGAGACCTTCTCGAATCTTGGCGGCGTAGAGCTGCTGGAGGTCCTCCGGCTCCAGCCTGATCAGTGGCCGTCCTCCCAGTGTCGGCGCGACGTGGTCGAGCATCAGCTGCCGATAGCGGCGCCACGATTGGGGGCGGAGGTTGGGCTCGACCGCCACCAGCCACGATTCGAGGAAGGTGCCGAGCCGAAGCCGGGGAGAGCCGACCCCTCGGCCCTGCGCCAGGCTTCGTTGCAGAGCCCGCAGAGCGACGATGGCCTCGCGGCGGGTCGGACCGTACACATATCGCCGGCCCTTGCCCGGGACGGTCAGATACGCGCTCCAGCGGCCATCCTTGCGCTGGCTGACGTTGCCGTCACCCTTTCCTCTCCGACTGCGCGGCATAGCGGACTGTCCCCTCACCGCTGCCGCGGCCGGCTCCAGAGATCGGCGGCCGAGAAGCCTGGGCCAACGAAGCTCTCCTCGCCAGCAACGAACTCGACCAAGGAGCGCGCGGGGATCCGGGTCAGCCGCCCCAGCTTGACAACAGGAAGCTCTCCGCGCTGGATCATTCCGTAGACATAGGTCCGTCCACAGCCCAGGACTGAGGCGGCCTCGTTGACGTCGAGGAGCAGCTTCTCGGTCATCGCATCAGCTCCGACAGGCGGTCCGGACTCATCCGGAACATCCGCTCAGCACGCAGGCGGTCGCGCTTGGCGTCCACCAACCCTTCGAAGTCCCTGCCCATCTCTTGGAGATGGCGGGTCGCCAGGGAACCGGCCGTGCGCAGCACCGCCGCCAGGTCGTCCTCTTTGGAGAGCGCGCCGAGCGCGCTGGCGTAGCCGATGAAGCCCCGCACCAACCTCTCCTGAGCGGCGGCCCGGACCCGCTGCCGCACCAGTGGCGAGGATGGCGAACCCAGCTCGGTCCGGCGGAGCTCGGTCCAGACCGGGTCCTGGTGCCACCGGGAGCGGTTGCTGTCCTTCCCCGGGCGGCGCAGGGAGATCCACCCCATCCCGTACTCCCAAAGCTCCTGGCGCGACCGGAGCGCCTGCTCGAGGGTCTCCAGACCGAACCCTCTCAGTGCGCGGCGTCGGAACTGGAACTCGACCCGCCATACGGGCTGCCCGGGATCGCGGCCCAACCAGATCTCCTCCTGCCAGTGCTGCTCCCTGCCCGCCATCTCCAGCGACTTGTCGTAGATCCGGCAGACCACGTCGCCCTTGCCGAAAGTGAAGCCGGAGAAGCTGTGGCCGCTGAGGTGCGCCTGACGGGGCACCTCGAAGAGCCGGCGGCGAGTGGCCCGGCAGCTGAAGTCCGGGAGGTCCTGAGCGACGGGGACCCAACCCTGGAAGTCACAGTACAGATCGAGCCTCGACACCCGCAGCGGGCCCCGGACCTCCATCACTGCCTCGTCCAGCCACCCCTCCACCATCGCGACGGCGGCCTCCACCCCGTAGGCGTGGATGAAGGGCGAGTGCCACTGCACGAAGGCCGGAGGGAAGGGGTCGACCGCGCCCAGCATCAGCTCGATCCGCGCCGAGCGCAGCCAGATCGGGTAGCCCCTCCAGCCGTGCGGCTTGAGGATGAAGCCCTCGGGGTTGTCGCCGAGGTCAACCATGGACCCGTCGGCACCGGCTTGGCTCCGGAGCTCGCCCAATTCCTGGCGCAGGCCGGGGCGCAGCCCACCCGGCGCGGAGGCGTGGATCGTGTCCACTCCAGAGGCGAGGAGGTGAACCACGCTCATTCGATCTCGTCCTGATCTCGAGCCAATGTACTTTGCCACCAGGGTGTTACAAGCACCCCTGGTGGCTGTGGGCTGATGGAACTCCACCTGACACGCACGGCCGGCAGCGGGCCGACCGCGATTTTGTCTGGCGGATTCGCTCCGCTCACGCGGGCTGGACCACACTCACATCCGCTGAGGTCGAGTCGGGTTGGCCGCTGCCCGAAGCCGGCGGCGACTCTGGCCCTCGTGATGAAGCGGCCGAGGTTGACCCAAGCCGCCCTCTCCTCTCCAGCACGAGCACCGGGCCACCCGCTCTCCGCCTCATTGGCGGCGCGGGTAGCCCCGTTTGCGCGCAGGGCACAGCGGCTGAGCTCCACAACCTCGACCACCCCGTTCGCGAGCCAGGACCACATCGGTCGGGCAGCTGACTCACTCGGTTGCATCGAGCACGTGAGAGCGGCGAGCCTAAGAGTGCTTCGCCAAGTCTCCGCCATCTCTCGCCTCCTGGTGATTCGCTGCACCGCGCCATGTGGTACGGTCCATTATATCACGACCACATGCGGGGTCAAGAGGTGCGCGAACCCCCGCTCGCCCTCAAGCCCAACCCTCGGCCACTGACCGCGGGACACCCATCCAAATGGGCATCCCCTTGGATGGACCGGGCTCTTCCTACCCCTTCAACGGCCGAGCGGAGTCCGGCGGAAGACCAGGGTTGTCAGGTCGGCTGGCAGGTGGACCTCGATGACCGCCACCACCCGGGCACCCTGCTTCATGACCCGGTACAGCTGAAGCACCGGGACACCGTCCGGCACGGCCAAGACCCGCTTGAGGTCAGGCGCCGGCATCAGCGCCTCAACGACATCCTCACCGTCCGCTGCCGTCATCCCCCGGATTGCGAGCAGATCGGGAAGCCACCGACCGTCCAGATCCGCCTCTGTCAACCTCAGGTCCTGCTCGACCCTGGGGTGAAGCCAAGCACGACGGAGCGAGGGGATGCCCTCGGCCCCGTATCCCACCGACTCCTGCACCAGAACCGCCGTCCCGGCCTCCACCTGGAGCAGACCAGATATCCAGGGAGTCGCGGGCAACCGACGCGTCGCCGGCTCGATCGGCGCGCTGAGCCGGAACGGCCTCCCGGGACCAGATCCGGTCGCACCCTCATCCACGGACGCCGCCAAGCGGGCCGAGCTCACCTGCGTCGCGTCCACTAGTCTCCGATCCGCCTTGGGGTCGCGCACGAAGCTGCCAGCCCCGTGTTCGGCGACCACCATCCCCTCCTGCTTCAGGAGGCCGATCGCGCTCCGCACCGTGGTCCTGGTGACCTGGTACCGGGCCATCAGCTTGCGCTCCGATGGAAAAGCCACCCCCGTCGGTAGGCGCCCCTCCGCTATGTCCTGGCGCAGGTGATCTGCCAACTGCTGATACAGCGGCACCGGGCTGTCGCGTTCCAGGGTTGGCCTCACAACTGCTCCAGTTTAGCTGGTCCGCTCCAGATGCGGCTCGGCCTACCCTGGCGCAGACCAAGATCGACTAAGCCGTTGGCGAATAGCCATCGTCCCCTGTGTACGGTCGGTGGGTGGTGAGAAGTTGACGCGACCAGGTACCGGGAGGCTGTCGCGGCGGCAACCGTTTGCACCGTTCCGCTGATTGCAGTGGTCACTCGGCAAGTCATCGACCTGCGGTGGCACTGAGCCACTCGTCAGTTATGGGGGAGCTTCCCAACAACCAGAGCGACCGACGTCCCGCTTTGCCGGGGTCAGAGAGCCTGGAGGTAACCACTTGTATGGGGCCGACGTTGAGCAGACTAGGTCGCGTCACCAATCAGACCCTGCGCTTGATGCCTATAGAAGATGGCTTATGATCCGACTATGGCCCACTCAACCTGTGCCCATCGAGAACGGCCGGGAGTGGCGTACCGGTTGTACGGTCATACACGTGGTCTGAAGTCACTGGGATTGATTGCCGGGATACTGCTCTTGGCGGCGGCAGCGGCAGGATGCGCCTCGACGAATTCGAGCCGACCGGTAAGTTCGAGGCATTCGCCTCGCCTCATTAGCTTCGCGCAGAGTGCAAGACCGCACCTCGATACAAGCACAGCACCCACTACCGTGCCTGGAGCTAGCGTCGCTCTCCAGATTCCACTATTGGCCTCCTGGAGCGGAGCGTTAACCGGGCCCCAACCATCGAATGTGCTTGAGGAGATGCCCCGTACTGTCACGACAAGCGCCGATCCCTTGATCACGGTGTTTATGGGGAATGAGACGTCTTCAGTCGAGACAGTGAGCTACCAGCTCTTGATTACCGATGGTGGTCTACCGTTTACGCTGGGTGGTGATTCTACCGTCCCACCGAGTGCCTGGACTCACGTTGTCTGGAATTCGCAAGAAGCATTGCCTGATGGCACAACCGAAATCACGCTTCAACCGGGACAGACAGCGTCCGCCAGCATGGGATGGCCATCGGACCTAGTGTCGTCACGTCCTGGCAACTACTACGGAGTCGTCTACCTCTACGTCAACGGCTCTGTCTGGGGCGCCCCGACGCCATTCTTCTCCTATGAGCCGCTGATCCTTCAGTAGTCCACGACTATACGGCGGAGACCACCGCCGCCATGATGGAAGCCGGTCTGTGTACGGCGGAACTCGTCCGCCCGAGCCGCGCCACCAGCGCCACGGCCGCGTCCACCACGTGCTAATGGCCCTGCCGAAGACCGCACCACCCCAACGAC
>DATKSR010000073.1:0-7402 GCA_035531555.1 Candidatus Dormiibacterota bacterium | reverse complement strand
GTCCGAGACGGGGCCATCTTCGCGTCCGCCGATGAGTTCGCGGTCGAGATCCGTGGCCGGGGTGGCCACGGAGCTCTCCCTCACCAGGCGCTGGACCCCATTCCCATCGCCAGCCTGGTGGTGCTGGCGCTGCAGACGCTGGTATCGCGGGAGACCTCGCCCTACGCGTCCACAGTGGTCACCGTCGGTACCATCCAGGCGGGCCAGGCCTTCAACGTGATCCCGGAGACCGCCCAGCTCACCGGCACGGTGCGAGCCTTCACCGAGGACGACCGGGAGCGGCTGCTCCGGCGCATCGGCGAGGTGGCGTCGGGGATCGCCGGAGGCTTCGGGGCAAGCGCCACCATGGTCAGGGGAGCCGGGTGCCCACCGGTCATCTGTGACCCCTCCATGGCCCAGCTGGTTCGGGAGGCGGTAGCCGCCTCCCCCGGGACGGAGCTGATTGAGCCTGAGCCGCTGACCGTCGGCGACGACGTCGCCCTCTTCCTGCGCCGGGTCCCCGGCTGCTACTTCCTCTTGGGGGCGGGCAATGAGTCGAGCGGGATCACCGCTCCTCACCACCACCCGGACTTCGACATCGACGAGGCCTGCCTGCCGATCGGAGCGGAAGTACTGACCCGTGCTGCGCTCAGGTACCTGGCGTAATCGGCCGGCTGAGCATGCTCTACAACCCACCTCCCGACACCTGCGATCATTGCCGCCAACGCACCACGGCGTGGAAGCTGGTGGACGGGGCTGACCAGACGGTCACGCTCAGCGGCGGCCGCGACGTCGTCCGGCGAGGCCGGGTCTTCGTCTGCGGCGATTGCGGCCACACGGTTCCGGTCTCCAGCGAAGGGGTGCGCTAAGCGCGTGATGGGAGCCCAACCCGATGACTGAGACCACTGCCACCAAGTCGCGGAGCCAGCCGCAGGTAGGACCGGTGCGCGTCCGGGACGCCACCCAGCCGGCGCCCCGCCAGCTGGTCCGGTTCGCCTTCTACCAGGTGATGCCGGAGTGGCGTCGTCTCGATCTGGTGGAGAGGTCGCGCCATCGCGAGGAGTTGACCCGCGTGATCTCACAGCACACCTCCCGCCTGCTGGTCCGCACCTACACCCTGGTGGGGACCAGGGGTGATGTCGATTTCATGATCTGGGCGGTCAGTGAGGAGCCGGAGCGGCTTCAGGCTCTCTTCTCGGACATCAATCGCACCGCCCTGGCGGGATATCTCGGCTGCTCCCACAGCTACACCTCGATGACCAAGCGCTCCATCTACGTCGACGTTGACCACCCCAACACCGGCAGCGGCCGGGACCGGCTGGTGCTGGCTCCGGGCAGTCGGCGCTTCCTCTTCGTCTATCCCTTCGTCAAGACCAGGGCCTGGTGGGCGCTTCCCGCCGCCGAGCGCCAGCGGATGATGGAGGAGCACATCCGGATCGGGCATAAGTTCCCCAGCGTCAAGATCAACACCACCTACTCCTTTGGGCTGGACGACCAGGAGTTCGTGGTCGCCTTCGAAACAGACAGCGCGGCCGATTTCCTAGACTGCGTGCAGGTACTTCGGGACACCGAGGCCTCCTCCTACACCGCTCGGGACGTCCCCAGCTTCACCTGCATCAGGACCGAGGTCGCGGAGATGCTGGAGTCGCTCGGCTGAGCCAGCCCCTGGGCGGGGGTGGGCGCCGCTGTCCGAATTCAGCGATCGGCCGGTTCGAGGTCCTTCCCCATGCATGAGACCACTCCCAGCATCTTTCTGATCGCCCGCCCGGCGGTCGACCTAGTGGCGATGCGCGGCTACCTCCAGGAGGTGGGCGGCCAGTCCTGGCTGGACCGCCGGCTGGAGGAGACTGAAGGGAACCCCAACCAGGGTGAGTTGCTGGTCGAGTTCAGTGGCCGCGCCTGCTACCGGAGCTGGGAACCGGGACTCAACCCCAACGTCAGCCGGGTCCGCACGGACCCCCGCGCGTACCTCGAGAACATCCTCAGCAGTGCCCACGGGAGCGTGCTGGAGCACGCCAACTACACCTTCGCCCTGCGCAACGTGAGTCGGGTTGCGACCCACGAGATCGTGCGCCACCGGGCTGGCGCCGCCTACAGCCAGGAGAGCCTGCGCTACGTCCGGCTGGTGGACATCGGCTTCCGGGTGCCGCCGGCCCTGGAACCGTTGCGCCAACAGTGCATCGCGCTAGTGGAGAAGCTGGAGGAGTTCCAGGTGGGAGCGGCCAGGGTGCTGCGCATCGACGAGCAGGGCATCCCCTTCCACGTCAAGAAGGAGGTCACCTCGGCTTTGCGCCGGCTGGCTCCGATCGGGGTCAGCACCGACTTGATCATGACCATGAATCTGCGCACCCTGCGGCACGTGGTGGAGATGCGTACCGATCCCGGCGCCGAGGAGGAGCTGCGGCTGATCTTCGGCCGGATCGGGGAGATCATGGTGGAGGAGTCCTCGGGGGTCTTCCAGGACTTTCAGCGCGCCGAGGACGGCAGCTGGAAGCCGAAGTACCGCAAGGTCTAGCCTTTCTTCCGGTCCAGCTCGACCGCCTCTGCGATCAGTTCTCGCAACCCGGGCCGGTCCAGGTCCTCCACCTTCCGGAACTTGACGTGGCGGAGATTCTTGCCCGTTCCCTCCAACAGCCGGCCCAGGTCGGATAGTGAGGTGCCTTTCAGGAATCCGAGACTGACGTGCCGGCTGGAGACCGCCAGGTAGCAGAAGTAGTCCCGGCCTTTGAAGCTGTAGACGTGCCACGGGTTGAGCTTTTCCTCGACTCCTGGGAGCTCCGTTCCGATGAGCTTCTGGATGGCCATGGTGAGTGCCCGTAATACCGGAGGCTCCTCCTCGAGGCTTCGCTCCAACTGGGCGGTTGCCGCCGCTTCCTGGCCCATCTCATCCTCCTCGCCTGCTGTCCCCGAGCCCCAAGCCTACCGACAGCCGGGTGGCTGGCTAACCTCGACGCGGGAGGGGTCCGCTCGACCGGGCCGCGGGGGACTCCCTGCTCACGGCGGGGAGGATAGCGGTCGATCTCCGCCCCAACTGGAGAGGGGTGGTCTAGCGCGGAGTGAACTCGATCTCAGACAGCCGCGACCGAGGCTCGCCCAGATCAGATAGGATGAACGAGGCGGACTACTTACCAATCCTGAGAAAGGGATATACCGAGAATGATCACGGTCTCCGAGCAAGCACTATCGCAACTGAAGAACCTGCTGGACGAGCAGGAGCACCCGACCATGGGACTTCGCGTCTACGTGAGCCCGGGTGGGTGCTCTGGATTCAGCTACGGCATGGGCTTCGACGACCAGCCCGCCGCGGACGACGAGGTGGTTGAGCACAGTGGGGTGAAGGTGTTCGTAGACCCGTACAGCGCCACCTACCTGGAGGGGGCGGAGATCGACTATGTCGACAGCCTCATGGGCGGCGGTTTTACGGTTCACAACCCCAACGCTGTCAAGACCTGCTCTTGCGGGTCATCCTTCGACGCCGGGGACGAGGCTGGAGCCGCCAAGTCCTGCAGCGCCGGCTGAGCTGATCCTCAACCGGGTGCGCCCGGCTTGATCTTCAGCCTCCACCAGAAATTCGCGCTGGTCCTGATTCTGCTGGGGCTGGTCGGTGCGCTGTGGTGTTTCGTTGACCTGCGCCGCCAAGGCCAGCCTTCGGGAGGGGTGCGGGCCTTCCTGATCCTATGCTGGGCGCTGGTCCTGATTCAGGATCTGCTCGGTCTGCTGCTGTTGGCCGAGGGCCACCGGCCCAGCAACCTGCTACTCCACGTCATGTACGGCGTCCTGAGCGCGCTGGTGCTGCCGATCGCGTGGGGGCTCAGCGCCCGCAGCGGGGGCCGCCACGAGGCGATCTACCTGGGGCTGGGGTCGCTGCTCTTTGCGGGGCTCACCTTCCGAGCGCTATCGGTCGCCTGAGCCAGGAGATGGCCCGGATCCGCCAACGACCCCAGGCCGCAAGGGTCGAGAGCCAGAGATGAGCGCCCGGGGAGAAGGGAGCACGGGATCGGTTCGAGGAATCACCTCCGATCGATCGCAACTGCGCCTGGTTGTGCTAGCCGGGGGGGTCGGCGCAGCCCGGTTCCTCGCCGGCCTGGTGGCGGTGGCCCCGGACGCCCAGCTGACCGTGATCGGCAACACCGGAGACGATTTCACCGTGCATGGGCTGCACGTCAGTCCGGATCTCGACACCGTCAGCTACTCGCTGGCGGGTCTGGGGGACTGGGAGCGCGGCTGGGGGTTGCGAGGCGAGACCTGGGGTGCGGCCGAGCAGTTCCGGCGCCTCGGGGACGACACCTGGTTCCAGCTGGGAGATCGGGACCTGGCGACCCACGTCTGGCGCACCGAGCAGCTCCGGCGGGGGAGACCGCTCTCGGAGGTGACACGCCGGCTGGCCGAGCGTCTTCAGCTGGGCTTCACCCTGCTGCCCATGAGTGACCAGTCGGTCGTGACCCGGGTGCTCACCGCAGACGGACAGGACCTGCACATCCAGGAGTACCTGGTCCGAGATTCCTGCCAGCCAGAGATCCGGAAAATCGAATATCGCGGAGTCGAGCGTGCCCAGCCGGCACCCGGGGTCAGAGAGGCGATTCGTCTGGCCGACCTGGTGGTGATCGCACCCAGCAATCCGGTCATCTCGATCGGGCCGATCCTGGCGTTGCCTGGGCTACGGGCCGAGCTGATGGCGGCCGCGCAGCTGATCGCCGTGAGCCCGATCGTGGCGGGTGCGGCGGTGAAGGGGCCGGCCGTTCCCATGTTGGAGAGCCTGGGGGTGACTCCCAGCGCTGCCGGTGTGGCCGAACTCTACGCGGACCTGATCTCGGACCTCGTGATGGACCAGAAGGACGCCGATCTCACCGGTGCGGTCACAGCTCTCGGGATCCGACCGCACCTCGCCAATACCCTGATGGTCGACCAGGCCACCCGCGAGGGGCTGGCGACCGCCGTTCTAGAATCCGCCTCGATCATCCCCGTCACCTCGGCCCGTACCTAGTGAGTCTCGAGGTCTCGTCGGGAAAGGACGGCACCGGGACGTACTTGGTGATCCCGGTCAAGCGCTCGATCGGGTCCAAACAGAGACTCGCCTCCGAGCTACCGGACGACGTGCGGCAGCTGGTCAGCCGGGCCCTCGCCTCCCGAATGGTCCGCTGTGCCGCCGAAGGCTGGGCGCCGTCCCGGGTGGTCGTGGTCGGCGACGATGTCGAGATCACGGAGCTCTGCGCCCGGCTCGGGTTGGCCACTCTGCCCGACGAGGGGGGAGGGCAGAGCGAGGCCGTGAGAACGGGGCAACTCTGGTGTTTGGAGAGAGGAGCGACCACCCTAGCCACGCTGGCGGCCGACCTGCCGAGAGTGGAGGCCCCTGATCTTCGCAGGCTGTGGGAGGTCGCCGCCCAGCTACCTGCCAACTCGCTGGCAGTGATCCCGGACCGGGCAGGCTCCGGCACCAATGGTCTGCTGGTCAACCCCGCGGACTCGAACCCATTCTCGTTCGGCTCAGACTCCTTGCGGCGGCACCGAGAGAACGGGGAGAGGCTGGGACTCCACGTCTCTGTTCTCGACCTGCCCCACCTCGCCTGGGACGTGGACCGTCCGGAGGACCTAGTACCACCAAGCTCCCGGCTCGGCGAGGGGGCTCACCCAGTCGTGGCCTGGGCGAAGGAGATAGCCGCCCTCGACCGCCGACCCTCCTCGCTGGAGTCTCCACTTGGCGCCTGAGTTAAATCCAGAGCGCCCGGTGGTCCGGGCCCGCTCCATTACCTCATGGGCGGTGTCCGGCATCCCCGAGGTCACCAACGGACAGGATCTGGGTCAGTTGGCAGTCGCTCCGTTAGTGAGCTCGGGTGGACTGCAACCGTGGGATGTGGTGGTGGTGACTCACAAGATTGTCTCCAAGGCAGAGGGTCGGGTTTACCCCCTGTCCGACTTTGACCCCCGGCCAGCGGCCCTGGCGCTGGCCGCCGAGCTCGGTCAGGACCCGCGGATGGTTGAGGCGGTGCTGCGGGAGAGCCGGCGGGTCATCCGGGCCGAGTCCGGGGTGCTGATCACGGAGACCCAGCATGGCCTCGTCTGCGCCAACGCAGGGGTGGACCGCAGCAACGTCGGGGGAGGCGAGACGATCACTTGTCTTCCCCTGGCCCCGGACCGATCCGCCGCGACCCTCCAGGAACAGTGGCTGCCCCTGGCCGGCGGAGGTCCTCTGGCGGTGATCGTCTCGGACACCTTCGGCCGCCCGTTTCGGGAGGGGTCGGTCAACGTGGCCATTGGAGTGGCCGGGATGCCCGCGCTCAGCGATTTTCGCGGCCTCCAGGATCCCCAGGGATACGAACTTCACGCCTCCACCATCGGGTCCGCCGACGAAATCGCCTCTCTCGGTGAGCTCATGATGGGCAAGGTCGACGGGTTGCCCATGGCGGTGGTGCGGGGGCTCACTTGGAGCGGACCCGACCAGGGATCGGCGCCGCTGCTAAGGGACGCGGCGCACGACATATTCCGTCGTTAGCTCGGGAGTGTTGCTACGCTCGTCAGGTGGCGACCTCCACGGTGCGCGTCCGTCTCTTCGCCTCCCTGCGTGAGCTCGCCGGTACTCCCGACGTGGAGCTGGAGTTGACCGGCTCAAACTCAGTTGAGGACTGCTGGATGCAACTGTGCCAACTGTTTCCCGGGCTTGGCTCGTGGCGGGACTCGGTGCGGCCGGCGCGCAATCTGCAGTATGTCGACTGGAAGACAACCATCGCCTCCGGGGATGAGCTGGCTTTTCTGCCTCCGGTCTCGGGCGGCGCAACTAGCCCTGAGCCGACGATCGAGATCCGGGTGGGGCCGGACCCGATCGTCTTGGAGGCGATGAGCGATGCCGTCCGACGCCGCGGCATCGGGGCGATTGCCACCTTCGTCGGATTTGTGCGCGACCCCGACGAAGGGCGGTCGGTCCCCCAGCTTCTCTACGAGGCCTATCCGGAAATGGCGGAACCGGTACTGACGCAGATCTGCGAGGCGGCCTGCCAGCGTTTCGGAGCCACCGAGGCGAGGGTCCAGCACCGCACTGGTCCGGTGCCCTCCGGGGTCACCTCGGTGGCCGTGGTGGTGGGGGCGGCTCACCGCCACCAGGCTCTTGACGCCTGTGAATTCATCATCGACGAGCTGAAGTCACGGGCACCGATCTGGAAGTCAGTGGAGTGATTCCGGGCTCCTGATAGACTCGCCCGAAGTGGCCAGCACCGAACTGCTCCCCGAGAGGAGTCTGCAGCAGCGTCCGCGTGCCCCCCACGCCGGTCCACTAGCGGGCCGCATCGAACTGCTGCTGGAGCTGGTCCGGCGGGATATCAAGACTCGATACCGGGGATCGGTCCTGGGGGTGGGGTGGACCCTGCTGAACCCCCTCATCTTCATGCTGGTGTACTCGCTGGTCTTCGGCAAGTTCCTGAAGGTGCACTAC
>DATKSR010000072.1:0-6966 GCA_035531555.1 Candidatus Dormiibacterota bacterium | reverse complement strand
TCCGCTTCAAGCGCCAAGGATTTTTCTCCCCCATTGGTAAGCCAGTGTGCATCCCAGATTTCAGCGAGCGTCGGAAGATACTCAGACAAGGGAGCGAGCAGGGGTTGCGTTACGAAAATGGGCTCAGGAAAGGAAGCGGGCTTTTTTTTCACCACGGCTCGCCTGGGTGGGGAGAGTGCCAGCCTGGTGGTCTATTCTTCACAATCCGGGCAGGGGCACCGACAGCAGTAACATTAGCCGGTAGGTCCTCGGTTGCAACCGTGCCAGCGCCCAGGATCGTCCAATCTCCGAGTTCGACGCCAGGAAGGGCGCATGAGGCGGTTCCTAGCTCGCAGCCCGTACCAACACGGGCATTGCCGGCGACGCTCACGCGCTGGTTGAGAGTGGCATAGTCCCGGATTTCGGCGTCGTGACCAACTGTGCAGGCCAAATTCACGTGAACGTGTCGTCCGACGCGGATGTCAGTGGTGAGCAGCGCGCCGGCACAGACGAGGCTCCCATGCCCAATCTCCACCCCGTCGCCGAGCCACGCACTGGGGTGGACCAGAGTGGCAAATGAGTTGGGGGCCCGGGAGGAGAGTCGCTCCACGATGCCATAGCGAGCCGAAGAGGATCCGACCGCCACGACGAGGGAGACCTCGGGGTGGGCGCTCAACCACGGCAGGGCCCCATGGACGGGGAGCCCATGGACTGTCCCCTGACCTAGGTATCCCTCGTCCACAAGAAAGCCTAGGACGTCCCACGCAGGCGAGGCTCCGTTTATGTCTCGAACGAGCTGCAGCGCCTCTCTGGCCTGCCCGCCTGCCCCGAAGATCGCGAGGGGTCGGCTCACGAGGAGAAGACCCTCTTCTCCTTTCCCGGCAAATCTATCCTCCCCGTCGGCGAGATGGCAAGAGCAGCCGAGACGCCACTTCGACTCAAGTGCTCCACACTCCACATCCTAAGTCCCTGGTGACGCAGGCAACGCGCAGGGCTGGGGCATTGACCCGTCTGAGCCAGCGCCCACTCCACCATCAAGGCGCCGAATCTAGCCCCCTCTACACCGACAACTTTCGGCCCGAGTAGGAGTCGTGGCGGCGACTGGTCCTATGTTGTCCTCCAGGCACTTGTCACGGTCGGCTGGACCACGCCCCGCGCTCAGCCTAGCCCTCGGTCACCGCCTTCCAATTGCCGTAGACTCCACTCGAGACCGGGTTCAAGCTCCACGCCCGACTCGCGCACCATGGACGCTATTCGAGCCCCATCGGCGGTCATCGATGCCTCTCCCGCAAGTCTCAGCCGCAGAACAAGGTCTCGCAAGGCTGGCGTCGGCGCTACCGCATACAAGCGCGAGAGTACTCCGACCAATGAGGCGAAGGAGACAACCGGCAGGTAGCGCTCAGAGTCGAAGGTCACTGTTCGATCGATCTCTGTCAGGACGGATCGGTCGTCGAGCTTTCGTCGTGCTTGGACTTCTCTCCGAGACCGCGCCAGTCGCGGCAGGCCGGCGACCGAGTCAAAGGCGATCCGCAGTGACATCCAGCCACGTCGGTGTGTGAGACCGCTGATCACCTGCCTCGCCAGGAGAGCTGGCACCACGGTTACGACGCGATGCCGTTCCAGGTTCTTGGCAGCGGTCCAGACTAGATTGCGCTGAATCAGCCGACTCTTGAAGGCCGCCGGCAGATCACGGGTGCTTGCCGAGTGGACATGGTCTACGCGAGCACCGGGCACCGACCAGAATGTCTCGCCGAGGATGCTGGCACGCATGGACCAGTCCACATCCTCATAGAACATGAAATACCGTTCATCGAGCAGTCCGACTGCCTCAGGCGAGAAGGCGGCGCGGCGTACCAGTGCGGCAGCGAAGCACAGGCCAGCAATCCTCTCTTCGGTCGCATACTGGCCTATATCAGGTTCGCCAAGGCCCCGCTGCGACGCTTGGCCTCCCAGATGGAGGCCGATCCCCACCGAGTCGATGATCAGCTCGTGGGAGGCGAGGGTAACCTTGGGAGCAAACCCAATTGCATCTGGATGGCATTTCGCCGCCTCGACCATCAGCGCTAGCGCTGCAGGTCGCAAGACAGCGTCGGGATTGAGGAGCAGGACGAAGTCTCCCGCACTCAAGGCGATTCCCCGGTTGGTCGCGGCCGCGTAACCCACATTGGTGGGCTGGCGCGCAAGGATCAACACCGGTTCCTTCGACTCGCGCCCAGCCTCCCATGTGCCAAGGAAGTCGGCCACACGACTAGTAGTGCTGTTGTCGACAACGACGATCTCTTTCGCCTTGAGCTCAGAGCTGATCACCGACTCTAGGCATTTGCTGAGCATTTCCGCGGTCGTTTCAAAGGTCACAACGATGACACTCACCGTCGCATCCACTCCAATCAGCGCCGGATCCTCAGATTGCTTGATTGACTTCTCTCCTACTCATGCGGAAGCACCCTTCCAGTTCAAGCCATCCTGGGGATAGCACCAGCGCCCCACCCACCCTTCGTAAGCCGGGAAGCTCTCTCGCATCCTAGAGGGACCTATCTCCACCTTAGCAAAAACCGGCTGGCTTCGAGCCCAGCCGCCAGCCTTTCTCGACGGCCCTGCGCGCGCGAGCCCCCAACGGAGGGCGCTCTGCCTTCCTGTGCCGGGAGGGCACGGCCGATGGTAGCCCAACTGGACGCGCCCCGAGGCCTTCCCGAGACCCCGCCTGATTTGCTGCTCGGACCACGCTAGTGGGGCAGATCGAAGTGGCATGGTCACCTGACTCAGGGTAGAGAATATAAGGGTGAGCACCAAACCGTTGACATTGATGGCCGTGCATGCCCACCCAGACGACGAAGCCACCTCCACCGGAGGGGTGCTTCACAAATACAGCGGGGAGTCGATCCGGACAGTCCTCGTGACCTGCACCGATGGTGACCTCGGGGATGGGCCGGGAGGACTCAAGCCGGATCAGCTTGGTCATGATCCTGAAGCGGTGAAGCGGACCCGCCACGCGGAGTTGGAGGCGTCCTGCCGAGAGTTGCGAGTCTGGAAGCTGGAACTTCTCGGCTACCGCGACTCTGGCATGGCGGAGTGGGACAAGGCGGCCGCCGGGACCTTCGCGAGCTCGGATCTGGATGAGGAGATCGCGCGGCTGTCGACCTTGATTGATGAGTACTGTCCTCAGGTCGTCGTTACCTATGGCGAGGACGGCGGCTACGGGCACCCGGATCACATTCGAACCCACCAAGTGGCCCGTGGAGCGGTTTTAGCAAGTGGATCGGTGAGCAAGCTCTACTACACCGTCTTCCCGAAGTCTCTGGCCCGCCGAGTGCTGGCCCAGATGAAGGAGGCTGGAATCGACCCTTGGGACCTGGGCGAGATCGACTTCGACCCGGACAACCCTCCCTTCGGGGTGGCTGACGACTTGATCACTACGATTGTTGACGTAATGGCGGACGTGCCTGCCAAGCTGGCGGCGGTCCGGGCCCACTCGAGCCAAATGGACAACGCGTTCTTCGCCAGACTCCCCGATCAGGTCGCGCCCATGATCATGGGCCACGAACACTACATCCGCGCCATCGACCAGAGCGGTTCGCCACTGCCCGAGACCGACCTATTTGCCGGTCTACGATAGGCGCGGACCATCCCCGGGAGTGAGTCTTCGACGCCACCGCCGGGTCGGCCGACCGGAAGCCGCGATCAGTAGCCCGACGGGTTGGCGGTCACAGTGGCGGCCCGAGGGGAATGGCGCGTCAAAAGAGGCACCCGAGGCGGAATCCCAACCTGCGGACCGGTCTCAGGCGGCCTCCCGCAACAACTCGAGTGCGCGATGAGCGTGGCGCGTCATTCGAGTTTCGCTCTTGATCACCCCCAGCAACCTCCGATCGATGTCGATAACGAAGGTCCATCTCTTGACGGGAATCGGACCGAACCGTCGCTTGACCCCAAACTGCCGGGCAACTTCTCCGTCCATGTCGGACAGAAGAGGCATGGCCAAGGAGTTACGTTCCCAGAACTCCCTCTGCCTTGAGACTGGATCGGTGCTGATCCCGATCGGTTGCGCGTGACGTTCGGCGAAGTCCGGGGCCAGATCGCGAAACTGGCAACTCTCGACGGTGCAGCCTCTACTCAAGGCCGCCGGATAGAAGAACAAGATGACCGGGCCGCGCGTCAGGAATTCGGAGAGGCGACGGCGGGTTCCCGTCTCGTCGGGCAACTCGAAGTCGGCCACGAGGTCGCCTTTCTCCATGAGGACTACATTAGCGCTGTAGCTTCCCCGACTTCCACCCGCTTCGCGGGAAGCACGCGCAGGGCGGCCTAGGTTCGGAAGCGGCTCACGAAACCATGGTACCCGGACCAGTTCGCCATCGATGAGCCGCTCGCTCCAGTCCAAAGGTCCGAGGCCGAGCGCGCACTGTTCGACAACGGCGGCGGACTCGCCGACACTGAGCCGCGACCCGCAGCGGTCTGCCCCCCAATCTCACCACAAGGCTGTGGTTCGAGTTTGACTAAATTCTGGATCGCTCGCCGTACCGACCCGGTTCCATCACGGGGATGATCTGGCCGGACCCGTGAGCGCCCCTCTCAACCGGCCCTCGACCAAGGGTCATCACCGCCCGGATTCCAGCTCGACGAAGCGAAAGCAACCGGTGAGATGGTCAACCACTAGCCCGGCGGCCTGCAAGTAGGAGTAGCAAATGATCGGACCTATGAAGCGAAATCCCCTGCTCCGCAGGTCGGAGCTCACCGTCTCCGCGAGCGGGGTGGCGGCCGGAACCTGCTCTGGGATTCTCCAGTGGTTCACCACGGGACAGCCCCCCACGAAATCCCAGATATAAGAGTCGAAGCTGCCAGTCTCTCGCTGAATCCTAAGCAGGGCGGCGGCGTTGCCGACTACTGATTCCACCTTCTGACGGTGGCGGATGATCCCCGGATTGGTGAGCAACGCCTCCACCCGCGACGCGTCAAAGCAGGCGACCCGAACTGGATCGAAGTCGCAGAATGCCCGGCGGTAGCCATCACGCCTCTTTAGCACCGTGAGCCAGCTCAGGCCAGCTTGGGCGCCCTCCAAGGCCAGAAGCTCAAAGTGCCGGCGCTCATCGTGGACCGGCACGCCCCACTCGGAGTCGTGGTAAGGGATGAGCCAAGGTCCGGTCGCCCAGTGGCAACGGCCGCGGAGATCCTCGTTGCCGGGCTTCCGCTGGGGAACCGCCATGGCAAAAGCGTAGCGGCTGGGCACCGGGGATCCCTCAGTGGGGTAAGGACTGCACTTAGCGAGAGCGCCGGAGGGCGGAGGCCGTGGGGCCGGCGGACTCAGCCGGTCGGCTTGGACTCGCTGACGGGAGCGACGGTAACCGCCGGCTCCACTTCCGGGGTCTTGGCCTCGACATTCGTCGGGGCAGTGTTCACCGAATTGGTGACCGATCTCACCTCATCCATCGTTGAGGCGGAGGCCTTCCGAAATTCTTGGAGAGCCTTGCCGACGCTGCTGCCCAACTCGGGGAGCCGCTTTGGCCCGAATACGACTAGAGCCAGCAGAATCACCAGCAGTAGAAAGACTATATGGGTCGGAGAGAGCATGGCCGAACCTCCCTAGGATGACCTTGGGCGAGTATAGCACCGCCTTTCCTGAGTGCCTGCACGAGATCGGCGGGGTGGCGGATGGCCCAGCCCGCAGCTTTTCATCCCTGGTCGGCATCTTGGAGAGCCGCGCCTTGGCGTTGTTGGGGTGCCGTTGCTACCTCAAGGGACTCTCTTGGTCTCGGACTAGTGTGGGGAGTTGCGGTTAGCGGCCAGGACAAGCTGTACGCGGAGAAACGGGGGGAGGGCCGCGCAGAACGCAGAGAGGCACCGAACATCTTTCAGGACGTTGTTGAAGCACCTGAGAGAGGGACCCAATCGCCGGTGCCAGCACGGTGCCTAAGTCGAGGTTGCGGGAGCAGCTCGAGGGGGCGGAACTCCGGCCGCCTTCAGCAGCCGGTGAACAGTGCGCCGCGAGAGATGCAGCCCCTCCGGTGCCGTCAGCATCTCCGTCAGGTGCTGCTGGTTCAAGCCCTGGTATGTGGTCATGCCCTCTCCGCCACCCGCCTAGCCAGCCCCGTTTCCACTGCGTTCACCGGCACCTTGCCACGGCCGCAGTGCGCCACGGCGTTGGTCCCTTCTCGCCGGTAACGCGCCCAGAGCCGCTTCATCTGCCGCTCCGACTCGCCCACCACCTGGGCCGTTTCCACCACGGTCACCGCCGCTGCCTAGCTGAGTTCAAAATGATCCTGTCTTCCATGGGGTGACAGAGTCGCTGAGCTGTTAGCTAGTGACAGATTCCCTGAGCTTCCACAAACTGTTGCACTCGCGGTTGACAGTCGGTCACCGAACTGCTATAGACCTGCTGTCGAGACTCAGCTTAGGGAAGCCTGGGAACCCCTGGGGCGAGTTCTTGCCCGCTCAAGCAGAAGGGGAAGGCTCATGCAGATCCGAGTTGGAGCATCCATCGTCCGCGGTCGGCTGGGCACCACTCTGCGGCGGCACACCCTGAAAGGCTCGTTGCGTTCCCGCCTGGCGGCGGTGATCGGCGCCGGTGCGCTGGCGGTGTCAGTCGCGGTGATGGGCGGCGCCATTTCCGCCTCGGCCAGCACCGCCAATGTGGCGGCCACGGGCACCGCTGTCCTCTACGGCGTGGCCTGCCCCAGCGCCACCACCTGCGAGGCGGTGGGCGATAACGGCAGCCAGGGCGTGGTGGTCACCATCACCAATGGCATCCCAGGCAGCGCCCAGGTGGTCTCGGGGACCGAGTACCTCGCCGGCGTAGCCTGCCCCAGCGCCACCAGCTGCGAGGCGGTGGGCGTGGGCTCCTCATTCGTGGGCGTGGTGGTGCCAATCACCAACGGCACCGCGGGCGGCGCCGTGGCGGTCTCGGGGGCCACCTCGCTCCACGGCGTGGCCTGCTCCGGCGACGCCAGCTGTGAGGCAGTGGGCGCGAACAGCAGCAACGGCGCGGCGGTGGCCATCACC
>DATKSR010000071.1:0-3062 GCA_035531555.1 Candidatus Dormiibacterota bacterium | reverse complement strand
CACCGGGCTGTGGCCGTACCCCACCGCGCAACAAGTCGGGCCCCAAGAGGTGAAGCTCTTTGGCGAGCTGGGGCAGCTGGGCTATGTGGGGGGGCTGATCGACGCGCGTACGAACTCCGATGCTCAGTCGACCCAGCTGGTCTGGCAGCTGGCTAGGATCCGAATCAACCCCAACCAGGCAGCCTCCTCGTTATCTGCCTGGTTGGCCTAGTCGGGCAAGGGCTCGCTGGACGGCTGCGTCCGGAACCGCTCACGGAGTTGGCACCTTCCGCACCGGGCCGGTAACCAGGCCTTGGCCAGCCCCGGTGCGGCTGGCTTGCTCTCGGTCCGGGTGACGGTGGTCAAGCGGTCGATGGACTGCGACCCGCCCGAGGGCTCAGCCTCAGCGGCGGCCGGTGACTAGGTCCCCGTGCGGAGACGCGACCAGGGCATCGATGGCCTTCGGATGTCCGTACCAGTAGCCTTGGCCGTAGGCGACTCCCAGCGCCGCGACGGTCCTGGCCTCGGTCCGGGTCTCGACGCCCTCGGCGATTAGCTGGCAGTGGGTAGCCCCGGCATAATGGCGCATGGCAACGATCATGGCCTGCCGGGCGAGGTCGGTATCGACACCTCGAACCAGTCCAAGGTCGAGCTTCACGAAGTCGGGCTGAAGTTCCACGATGTGTTCGAAGTTGGCGATCCCCGCGCCGGCGTCGTCGACCGCGATGCGAAGTGGGCTGAGTTTGCGGAGTGCCTCCCGAACACCCTGGTAGTCCGTTATCACCTCGTGCTCGGTGATCTCCAATACCAGGGGCCGTCTGGCTTCGTCAAGGATGGCCCCGAGCTCGGCGCGGTGAGCCAGGAGCCTCGGTGATACGTTGACGTTCAGCCAAAGGCCGGTAGGTAGCTGTCGGCCGACGTGGATGGAACGGCTCAGGGTGGCCAGCTCCAGTTCCACTCCTGAGCCTACGCTCCAAGCGTCGGAGAAGTGTTCATCGGGAGGCTCTCCGTCGCTGAAGCGGGTAAGTGCCTCATAGCCCGCAATCTCCCCGGTGTCGATACAGACGATGGGCTGGAACACGGGCTGGAATGCGCGGCTCTTCACTATTTCATGTACTGTGGCGCGGCGCTGATCGAGCACGCGGTCCGCCTGAAGTTCGACGGCGAGGAGTGCGCTCGCTGCGGAGCCAAACTCGGCGATCACGGGCAGGTTGTCCAAGATCGGGCCATCCACCTCGCGGTTTAGCGAGCCTACCAGCACCAATCCGAGCGTGGAGTCGCGGTATCGAATCGGCACGTAGGAGACGCTTTGGAGCCCAACCTCAGTCAGAGCCGCGCCAAGTTCGCCGTACTCCGACCGGTTCGTCCAGCGCTCTACCCAGGGTCCCATTGCCGCTCGTTCGATCAGGTACGCACTCAGGCCGGCTGGTAGGTACTCTCCGGCCTCATGGGAGATGGCCTGAGGCGCGTCACGGGCCAGCACCTTAGTTCCACCGCCCGGGCTGAAAACCAGCACGACCGATAAGTCCACACCACCTAGGCCGCGGAGTTCTCGGCAGATGGCGCGGGCGGTGACTTCGGTAGTCTCGCCGGGCTGGAGTCGCGCTAGGGCCGCAGCAATATCCGCCCGCTCGCGCAGCTCTCGCTCCAGCGCCGTCTGACTGGCTCGCTCCTGGGTGATATCCTGGCCAAGAATAGAGGCCCCCACGGTGCCGCCAAGCGGGTCGTGGAGCAAGGTGGCGCTGACTGCGACCAGACGGCGCTCGCCGGATCGGGTCACGATTTCAGTCGTGATCGGGCGCGCCGGACTGCCCGCCACGAGCTCGTTGGATAGGGGCAGCTCCTGTCCGCTGACAGGGAGCAGCTCGTGAGCGGAGCGGCCGATCAGCTCGTCAACGCTCCATCCGGTCAACGCACTCAGGGCCGAATTTGCGTAGGAGATCCGTCCCTCGCGGTCCACAGTCGCCACGAACAAGTCGAAGTAGGGCAGCATCTGGCTGAACTCGGCTTCCCCAAGTCCGCGCTGGCCGGTACGGCGAACCACCGCGAGAACCCTTCCATCATCCAGCCTGCGCTGTTGGATCTCCACTTCGATGACAGAGCCGTCCTTGCGGCGAAACCGTGCCAGGGAAATCTGAGAGACATCGGCGGTCACCGCGGCGATGCGAATGCGCTGGCCAGCTCGGTCCTTGGGGGGAACGAGCCTACCGACGGATGCTCCAATCAGCTCAGCGCGCGTGTATCCAGTCAGATGAGTCGCGCTGGCGTTTAAGTCGACGATGCGAAGCGTTTGGACATCTGCCAGCAAGACGGCGACCTCGGCGAGGTCGGATAAAACGCGATAGCGGGCGTCTGCGTTGGGGAGAACTGGGATGGACGGACGGTGGCGTGCGAGGGATGATCGCGGAGGGGTGCCGCCCATGGCGCCGCGCTTGGGTGATCTAGTAGGGGGTGACGCCTTGCCGTCGACTACGGCCGTTTCCGGACGCTGGAAAGAGCGGCCCACATCGCCACTTTATGCGATGCTTAGCATCGCAGCGTCACCAGGCCGTCTCGGACCCATGTAAGGTGAGCAACACTTTGAGGCGGAAGCGCCTGGGGAGGCGTGCCTGACCCCAAACCTGCTGGCCAGTCCGGCGGCCCACTCTCAGCCTGTTGTAAGGATGCGCACCGCCTGAGGTGGGAGGCTATCGCGGTGGAGTCACTGGAGAGGGTGCGGACTGGGCAACACGGCGTAAAGAGCAACCGAAAGTGGGCAGAGTCGGCGACGGGTACTGGTTCCCGCCCCGGTACGGGTTCCCGGTCGAAGGCCTGGCTGGCCCAACGTCCTGCCATCAACAAGCTGATCCGTTACGTCTTGACCTCGGGCGTGGCCACCGTGGTCAGCGAGGTGACCCTGATCGCGGTCTACGCCACCGGGTCACTGGGAGCGTCGGGCGCCGCGATCGTTGCCAACCTGGCGGGCGCGCTTCCTTCCTACCTGTTGAGTCGCTACTGGATCTGGTCCGAGGCCGACCGCCGGGGCGCCGCCCGCCAAGTTGGCCTCTACTGGGCGACCTCGGTGGTTAGCCTGCTGGTTTCAA
>DATKSR010000070.1:0-25082 GCA_035531555.1 Candidatus Dormiibacterota bacterium | reverse complement strand
CTCGGTGCTGGACAGCGCCATGGGAGATGGGGCCGCACTGCCGGCACAGCTGGCGTGAGACTTCCACTCTCCCCAGACCGGGTCTGACTCGCGTCGCGGGCGATGAGCGGCGTCGCCCGCCGCCCGTACTGCCAGAGCGGGTCGACTCGCGGTACCCAGTGTGCCGAGCTTATCCCCGGACTGTCGCCACAGAAAGGGCAGTGGAGACAGAATGTTCAGCTAGTTGCCTCTCCCCGCCCGGGTGGCCAGTGGGGGTGGGAGCCGGGGGCTCGTCCGGAGCTTTCGGCCGATAGCCCAGAGAATTGATCCGCAGCTCTTCCTCACCTCTACCCCATGAGACGCGCTGACCCGGACCCCATGCAACCGCCCCGGTTTTCGCGTACCTCATGCAACCTCCCCCGTCATCGGAACCCTCATGCAACCCCCTGCTGGCATCGTGCCGCCCGCTCCGCAGAGACACCGGTGGGAATTCGGACCTCACCCGCCCGGGTCGGGAAGCATCGGGGCGCTGTGCGGCCCTCTGTCGCGAGCAGACGGGCACGACCGGCCCAAGCGACCCCAGGGAGATTCTGGAGCCAACGGCGAACACCTGTGCCCCCTGCGTCGGTCTCTGAACCCGCTGTGGGTCAGCTTGTGGGTCATCCCACCTCGGCGCGAAGCGGGATCGATCTCACACGCAGCGGTTTGCATAACCGTTGAGCGCAAGCTCGTGTGGGTTCGACTCCGACTGCTGGCGCCAGCTTTTTGATCTCAAAGTTTGCCCCTCGCCCGCTGGACGCTACTTCCCAACTGACGGCTTGACAGCCAATTCGACAGCCACAGCATCAGTGGGCCAATCGGCCGAGGGATCGCTAGCTACTAGGCGCTGCATTCCGCGCCGAGGCGCCGTATTTTCGACAACACACTGAGGTGGCCCGGGGGAAACCGAAACGAAGGAGCACCAGATGACCAGCAATGCACGCGGAGGAGGCCACATCTTGGGCACGCTGCGGTCAGCCGATGGCAAAGGCGTCGTGCGCATGGAGGATCGCTTCGACACCGATATCGACGACCTGTGGTCGGCACTCACGAACCCCGGCCGTCTCGCCAGTTGGCTCGGAAAGGTAGAGGGCGACCTGCGCCTGGGCGGTGAGTTCCGTGCCCACTTCTTTGCCAGCGGATGGGAAGGCACGGGGCGCGTGGAAGCGTGCGCGCCCCCGCAGCAACTGCTGGTTCTCACCAAGGATCCGGACGAGCCGTACGAGCAAGTCATCGAGGCCACTCTGACCACCGCCGGCGACCAAACCATCCTGGTGATCGAGGAACGGGGCATGCCCCTGGACTTGGTCGCCGCCTACGGCGCTGGGGTGCAGATCCATGTCGAAGATCTCGCCGCGCACATCGAGGGTCGTCAGCGCCGCGCCATGGAGGGGCGGTGGGAGGAGCTCTTCCCTGCCTATCAAGACTTGGCCGCCAAAGTCAGCTAGAGCTACAGCGGGCCCGCTGCGTGCCGAAGCCGCTCATCCCGGGCGAACCGTCTGCCTCTGGCTCGGAACCTTCGCCACGCTCAGAACGAGATTTGGACACGATTGGGGAGAACGGGCCGCGGGATGCCCCCTAGCGCGGTAGAAAGACTGTTCCCGATCGATTCAAGCTGCCCCCGCGACCAGTCGCCTGCCAGCCTTAGCACCGTTGACGCATCCAGACAACGCGCCGCGCAGCTACATCAGGCGGCCGGTGCTTCCTCCGCCCGGAGTGCGGCGCGGTCTGTACACACGCACTAATAGATAACCCACGATCAGCAGCTCCACGACCCCGCGAATGGCAATGATTGTGTTGTGGTCAACAAGGCCCCAGACGATGAGGGCTATTCCCAAAGCGCCTAGCAGGGCGGCGATGCCCCACCTCAGCGCTGGGTGTGTGGAGTTCCGCAGGAATCGGAAAAAAAAGAACACAGGATCTCCCAGGAGCGGACTGTCATGGCAAGTCGATCGCGACCACCGGCGAGGATACCAGCGTGGCTGAGGGCGCCGGCGACGGCCACCTCTCCTGCCCAGCGTGAGAGATTCGGTTCTCTAACCCGTTCTCTCCAGGCCCGCTTCTTTGGCCTCTCATGCCCATCTGGCACCACCTGAAAGCTCTCACCCGCAGATACGAGAGCTAGGAGCTGCCTCGCGCCCGCCGGGCCACTGGCTAGAGTTGAAGGGATGACGACCCCAATTTCCCGCGGGCGAGGCAACTCCCCCGCCGCCAGCCGACCGATATGACCGGATGGGCCGCGGGAGCGCTGGTCGCGTTCGACACTGAGACCACCGGACTCGACGTCGAGACGGCGCGAATTGTGACCGCGTATTTGGGCGATGGGGGTCCCGGTGAATTGAGCTGGCTGATCGACCCCGGAGTCGACATTCCGGCCGAGGCCACGGCTGTCCACGGAGTCACGACGGAAATGGCGCGTTCCCGGGGAATGTCGGCGGCGATGGCGCTGACGGAGATCGTCGCCGCCTTGATCAAGGCGCTCCGCGCCGGGGTCGCCGTCGTCACCTACAACGCCCCGTACGACTTCACTCTGCTGGATCGGGAGTGCCACCGCTGGGAGATTCCGACCCTGGAAGACCAGCTCGGCGGTCTGCCATCTCTTCTGATAGACCCCCTGGTGCTGGACCGAAGCGCTGACCGCTACCGCCCGGGCGGGCGCCGACTCGCGGACGCCTGCCGGATATACGACGTTCCGCTGCAGGCGGCCCACGAAGCCCGGAGCGATGCACTGGCTGCGCTGGGCGTCGCACGGTCCCTCGCCAGTCGGTATCCCGACATCGCGAACCTGGCACCTCGGGACTTGCACGAGTTGCAGGTAGGTGCCGCTCGAGACCAGGCGGCAAATCTCCAGGCGTATCTGCGACGGCAGGGGAACAGCGATCGACTGGTGGACGGGTCGTGGCCGGTGAGACTGTCTCCTGGCCCGGCCGCGCCCGGGGAGGCAACTCGAGCTTGACGGCGGAGGGCTGTCGCTGTGAACTGGAGGCTGAGGGCGCTTAGGTTGGAGTGGACGACTGCGCTAGCTCTTTGGAGGAAGGCTCTGTGGGGATGACAACCGGGCAGGTGGGAACAGCAGCCGCCGAGATTGTGGGTATACCTCACTTCGTTGGCGGCCAGATGCGGCTGGTACCCGAGGCCAGCTCCCTGCCGGTCTATGACCCTGCCACCGGACGGCAGCGGGGATCGGTGCCGGTCGCGTCCGAACGGGAGGTGGACGAGGCCGTCGCACTGGCAGGGGCAGCCCAGCCAGCTTGGGGCGCGACCACCCTGGCACAGCGGGCCGAGGTCTTCTTCCGCTTTCGGGAGATACTGACCCGGAACGCCGACCGCCTGGCCCTCGCCATCACCCAGGAGCACGGCAAGGTTCTGAGTGACGCGCGGGGAGAGATCTCCCGGGGCCTAGAGAACGTGGAGTTCGCCTGTGGGCTCTCCCACTTGCTGAAGGGCAGCAAGTCGGTTGAGGTCTCGACGAACATCGACGTCGAGGAGTACCGCTTTCCGGTCGGGGTCGCGGTCGGCATCTCCCCCTTCAACTTTCCGGTCATGGTTCCGCTCTGGATGATCTGCAGCGCCATCGCCTGCGGCAATGCCTTCATTCTCAAGCCCAGTGAGAAGGACCCCAGCGCCCCGGTCCTGCTCGCCGAGCTGTTCGCCGACGCGGGCCTGCCGGCCGGGGTCTTGTCTGTCCTCCACGGGGACGCCAGCACCGTCAACCGGCTGCTGGACCATCCCGACGTGGCGGCGGTGAGCTCGGTGGGGTCGACGCCTGTCGCCCGACAGATCTATCAACGGGCAGCCCGTCACGGGAAGCGGGTGCAGGCCCTGGGTGGCGCCAAGAACCACATGGTGGTGCTGCCCGACGCTGACCTCGAAGCGGCCGCCGATGCCGCGGTGTCGGCCGCCTTCGGCTCGGCCGGCGAGCGCTGCATGGCCATCTCGGTACTGGTGGCGGTCGGGGAGTCCGCAGATCCCCTGGTCAACCTCGTCAGCGCCAAAATGGCCCGCCTGCGAATCGGCGCGGGCACTGATCCTGCTTCCCAGATGGGACCCCTGGTTACCGCCGCGCACCGGGATCGAGTGGCCTCTTACATCGCCAGCGGGCAGCAAGAGGGGGCGACGGTGGTGGTAGACGGTCGGTCGCTCACCTTTGAGGGCGATGGCTTCTTCCTGGGAGCAACGCTGCTCGACCACGTCACTCCCGACATGCAGGTGTACCAGGACGAGATCTTCGGTCCGGTGCTGTGCGTGGTCCGCTGCCCCAACTACCCGGACGCACTCGCCGTGGTCAACGCCAATCAGTACGGCAACGGCGGCGCCATCTTCACCCGCGATGGTGCGGCCGCCCGCCGGTTCTGCCGGGAAGCGGACGTCGGCATGGTCGGCATCAACGTCCCCATCCCGGTGCCGGTGGGCACCTTCTCGTTCGGTGGCTGGAAGGACTCACTGTTCGGCGACAGCCACATGTACGGCCCCGATGGGATCCATTTCTTCACCAGAACCAAGGTCGTGACTGGAAGATGGCAGGAGTCCGGAGAGGTCGGGCCTGCCATCAACTTCTCCTTTCCGGCCAATTGAATGAAGGGAGTCGTGGTGCCAACTGAAGCGGCCGGAAGGGTAGCAGTCGATCACGTCTTCCACACCTGGACAGCCCAGCGGCAGGTGCGCCAGTTAAAGCCGGCCGGGGCGCAAGGCTGCTGGTTCTGGGACGCGGAGGGGAGGCGCTATCTCGACTTCGCCTCCCAACTGGTCTTCCTCAACCTGGGGCACCAGCACCCGTCGCTCATCTCCGCAATCCAGGAGCAGGCGGGCCAGCTCTGTACTCTCGCTCCCGACTTCGCCAATGACCAGCGCAGCGAACTCGCCGAACTCATCTCCGAGCGAGCCCCCGGCGACCTCGACTACGTCTTCTTCACCAACGGCGGTACCGAGGCCAATGAGCACGCGATCCGGATGGCCCGGGTGCACACCGGCAGGCAGAAGATCCTGGGCGCCTACCGCAGCTACCACGGCGCGACCAGCGGATCCATCACGGTTACCGGTGATCCCCGGAGGTGGGCCAACGAGCCCGGAATCCCCGGAGTGGTCCACTTCCTGGGCCCGTACCTGTACCGGTCTTCCTTCGGAGCTCACACCGAAGCAGAGGAGTGTGCCGCTGCCCTCAGCCACCTCCGCGAGGTGATCGAACTGGAAGGCCCCGGCACCATCGCCGGCATCCTGCTGGAGACGGTGGTGGGCACGAACGGGGTTCTGATGCCACCTGTCGGCTACTTGGCGGGGGTCCGGTCCCTCTGCGATGAGTTCGGGATCGTAATGATCTGCGACGAGGTCATGGTTGGCTTTGGGCGGATTGGAGAATGGTTCGCGGTCGACGCCTGGGCGGTGACACCTGACCTCATCACCTTCGCCAAAGGAGTCAATTCCGGCTACGTGCCCTTGGGCGGGGTGATCGTCTCCGGGAAGATCTGGGAGTCATTTGCCGATCATCCGTATCCGGGCGGGCTTACCTATTCCGGGCACCCTCTGGCCTGCGCGGCAGGCATCGCCAGCATTCGAGTGTTCGAGGAGACCGATCTGCTGGAGCATGTCCGACGGCTCGGCCGGGAGGTAGCCGAACCCGCGCTACGCGACCTGATGGAGCACCATCCCTCGATAGGAGAAGTACGTGGACGGGGGTTGTTCTGGGCCGTGGAGCTGGTCAAAAACCGCCAATCGCGCGAGATGCTGGTGCCGTACAACGCCGGCGGAACGGACAAGGAACCGATGACCCAGCTGGTGACCGCGTGCCGGGAGCTCGGCCTCTGGCCCTTCAGCCACTTCAACCGCATCCACGTTGCTCCCCCGCTGATCATCACAGCCGACGAACTCCGGGACGGCATTCACCGTCTCGACCAGGCGCTGGACGTGGCCGACAGATACGTAGAGGACTGACGGGCAGCGGCCCGGCGCCGCTCCGGCAAAGCCGACTCTGTCGCCCGCCAAACTCCCGACTCGCTTTCGAAACCTCTTCGGACCCGGCCGGACCTTGAAGCGCCTCGATCTATACTCCGGCCGATGCACCTCGCTGAGATCCTGGTCAATGACGTCTCGGTACTCCTGGAGATCTATGCGCTGTGCATACTGGCCTGGGCCTTTATGTCCTTCTTCCCGGAGGCCTACGCGACCCCGGTGGGGCATCTGCTGGAGGCGCTGGTGATGCCGGTGATTCGGCCACTGCGCCGGGTCCTTCCTCCCATCGCCGGGCTCGACTTCTCCCCGTTGCTCGCGCTGATTCTGGTCTTTGCCCTGGCGGAGTTGCTGCAAAAGCTGGCCTCGAGCGATTTCGCCAACCCAGTGAGCATCATCTTCAGCGTGATCTTCGAGTTCATCAGCGCGGTAGCCCTGGTGATCGTGGTGCTCCTGCTGATCCGAGTCCTGATCACCGCGCTCCACCTCGACCCTTGGCATCCGTTTGTCTACTCGATCAAGCGGATCACCGACCGCTTGATCGCCCCGATCGAGCGCGCTGCCAAGGTTCAGACCGAGATGGCCGCGGTGATCGGGTTGGTGATCGCGATTGTGGTCTACATCGCCTTGGCCGAGGTCCTCTTCCCGTCGCTGTTGAACAGCCTGCAGCAGATCTAGCCTAGGCGAAGGCTAGCGGCTGCGACCTCGGAAGCGGGGCGGCGGCGCCAGCGCCCTGATCGGGTCGGCGTGGTAGGACCCGGGTCCGAAGAGCTCGGTCACCTCCGCCTCCAGCTGAGGCGAACCGGCAGCATGGTGCTCGGTACCAAGCTCCAGTTCGTGATCGCCGTCGGCATCCCGCAGGTGCAGCACGACTCGCGACTCACCCGGGTGCGCAGTGAGCAGCCCAGCCAGACTTCGCAGCCCCTCCTCGCCCCCGTCCAGCGCGCGTACGTGAATTACCGCGGCCGCCCGCCAGTTGGCCAGGGCCGGGTCGTCTAGGGCCAGCACCTCCTCGGCAATGACCCGTGCCTCCTCCGGCTCCTCGGCCAGCGCCGGCTCCGACGCCTCCTCCCCCTCCAGTCCGGGCGGCGGCGGGGCACCTCCATTGCCGTTGCCGAATCCCCGCCTGGCCCCAACCTCGACCCGGCCGCGCACCACCACCACCGCATCCGCTTGGAGTAGCGAAGCTGCCTGCTGGTAGAGCGACGGGAAAACCACCACCTCACAGACGCCGGTGAGGTCCTCCAGCTGGGCGAAGGCCATCGCCTCCCCTCTCCGACTCCGGACCCGACGGCACTCCCTCACCGCTCCTCCAACTTGGACCACCGTGCCCTCCAAGCGGCCCAGGTCGGAGACCACCGTGTCGGTCCGCTGGCTGAGCTCCTGGCGGAGTCGCTGGAGCGGGTGGTCGCTGAGATAGATGCCCAGATGCTCACGTTCCCAGGCTAGCCGCTCCCGCTGCATCTCCTCGGTAAGTGCGGGCGGCGTGGCGGGCGCACCGGCCTCGATCGGAAATTCGGGTGCCGTCAGATCGGCCGATTCTGTGTCGAAGAGCGCTATTTGTCCAGAGTCCCGTTCACGGGCGGCGATCTCGGCCCGACGCATGGCCGTGTCCAACTGGGCCAGGAGCACTCCCCTGTCCCCCAACCCGTCGCACGCCCCGCTCCGGACCAGCGCCTCCAGGGCCCGCCGATTGAGTTCGCGGCCACGCACCCTGGTACAGAGGTCGACCAGGGAACGAAAGCGACCACCCTCCTCGCGCACCGCCACCAGCGCTTGGGCGGCCGACTCGCCGACGTTCTTGATGTGCTGGAGGCCGTAGAGAATCTCGCTCTTGGCTGGTAGCTCCCCCGCTTCGTCGGACGCCGGGGCGGCCACGACGCTGAAGGGAGCGCGCGAGCGATTGACGTCCGGAGGGTGGACCACGATCCCCCGGGCCTGGGTGTCCTGGATCGCTCGCTTGAGGCGCTCGAAGTCGCTGGCCTTGCTGTTGAGAAGTGCGGCCATGAACTCCAGTGGAAAGTGCGCTTTGAAGTAGGCGGTCTGGTAGCTGATCAGCCCGTAGGCTACGGAGTGGGCCTTGTTGAAGCCGTAGCCAGCGAAGTAGTCGATGAACTCGAAGAGCTCGACGGCTGTCTTCTCCACCACTCCGCGGCCCACCGCGCCCGCAATGAAGCGGTCCCGTTGGGCCTTCATCTTCACCTTGTCCTTCTTGCCCATGGCAGCCCGCAGCAGGTCAGCGGCGCCCAGGCTGAAGCCCGCCACCTCGACGGCGATCTGCATAACCTGGTCTTGATACAAGATCACCCCGTGGGTCTCCTTGAGCACCGGCTCCAGCTCGGGGAGCAGATAGGTGATCGGCTCCTCGCCGCGTCGACGCTTCATGTAGAGGTCGGTCGCGCCGCCCTCGATAACTCCTGGGCGATTGCAGGCGACGGCGGCGGCCATGTCCTCGATGGTGCGCGGCCGCATGTCCATCACGATCCGGCGACCACCCTGCTGCTCAAGTTGGAATACCCCCAGGGTGTCCCCTCTGGCTAAGAGCTCGTAGGTGGCGGAATCGTCGAGCGGGATGGCGTCGAGGTCCGGACGGGTACCTCGCAGCCGCTCGATGTTGTCGAGGGTCTCTTCCAAAATGGTGAGGTTCTCGAGTCCCAGAAAGTCCATCTTCAGCAGCCCGATCTTCTGGACGCCGTCCATGTCGAACTGGGTCACCACGGCCTCGCGGTTGGTGGTGGCGCGCTGCAGAGGGACGTAGTCGGTCAGTGGCCCGGGCGCGATCACCACCCCGGCGGCGTGGGTGCCCGCATTGCGAGAGATGCCCTCCAGCCGCCGCGCGGTGTCGACAAGCCGCTTCGCCCACGGCTGGCTGTCGTAGGTGGCCTTCAACTCCTTCGATTCCAAAAGGGCGGAGTCGAGGGTTACCCCGGGTCTGGTCGGGATAAGTTTGGCGAGCTGGTCGACCTCTGGCAAGGGAACGTTGAGCACTCGGCCGACGTCGCGCACGGCCGCCCGAGCCGCCATCGTCCCGTAGGTGACGATCTGCGCCACCCGGTCGGTACCGTAGCGACGGGTAACGTAGTCGATGACCCGACCCCGACCCTCCACGTCGAAGTCGATGTCGATATCCGGCATCGACACTCGCTCGGGATTGAGGAACCGCTCGAAGATGAGCCCGTACTGGAGAGGATCGATGCCGGTTATCCCCAGGCTGTAGGCGACTAGGCTCCCGGCCGCGGAGCCACGCCCCGGTCCAATCTTGACTCCCTCCTCCCGGCCGGCTCTGGTGAAGTCCCAGGCGATCAAGAAGTAGGCAGCGAATCCCGTCTCGCGGATCACACTCAGCTCGTAGCGCAGTCTCTCCACGTACTCCCCCGGAGGGTCCTCACCACCCCGGCGCTGACGCAACCCCTGGGCCGCCACCAGCTCCAACAACCCGTCGGCGTCCTGGCCCGGCGGCACGTCATAGAGCGGCAGCAGATGCTGGTCCATCAGCGGTTCGAAACGACATCGGGCGGCGATGGCCGCGCTGTTGCCTACCGCCTCCAGGCAATAAGGGAATTTGGCGGCCATCTCCTCAGCTGAGCTGACGTAGAAGTGGGATCCGGAGAAGCGCAACCGCTTGGGGTCGTCAAGCCGGCTGCCGGTCTGGATGCAGAGCAAGACGTCATGGGCCTCGGCGTCGTCCTTATCCACGTAGTGGCAGTCGTTGGTCGCCACCAGCGGGATGTCCGTCCGGCGGGCGAGCTGGATCAGCCCTTCCCGCACCACTCTCTCCTCCTCCATCCCATGGTCCTGGATCTCCAGGAAATACCCATCCGGACCGAGGATCTGCGAGTACTCTCGAGCAATCGCCAACGCCCCGTCAGCATCGCCCGCCAATATTTTTTGAGGCACCTCGCCCCCAAGGCAGCCGGATAGCCCGATCAGCCCTGCTGCATGCTCGGCCAGCAACTGGTGGTCGATCCGCGGCTTGTAGTAGAAGCCGTCCAGGTGAGCCTTGCTCACCAGCTTGACCAGGTTCGCGTAGCCCTGCCGATCTCGAGCCAGAAGCACCAAGTGGAAGGGGTCACGGTCGGCCCTCCCTTCCTTCTGCAGGTGCGAGCGAGCCGCCACGTAGACCTCGCAGCCGATGATCGGTGTGATCCCCACCTGGGTGGCAGCTTCATAGAACTCGATGGCGCCAGCCAGAACACCGTGGTCAGTGACGGCGATTGCCGTCTGCCCTAGATCGTGGGCCCGCTGGGCCAATTCCTTGACCCGAGCCGCTCCGTCTAGGAGAGAGTACTCGGAGTGGGTATGGAGGTGGGCGAACTCGACAGAGGGCATAGGAGGGCTAAGGCTTCCTGGTTTGGGGGAGTCCTCTCCCCCTCAGGGCATCAGTATCCGAGATTGGACCGGGCCACCGTAGTCAGCCTCTCCGGAGAAGCGCCACCGTCTCAAAGTGGTACGTCTGGGGGAACATATCGACCAGCCGGAGCCGCTCCAATCGGTACGGACCCACCCGGCAGAGGGTGTTGAGGTCGCGGGCCAGAGCGGACACCTCGCAGCTGAGGTAGACGACGGTAGGTGGCCCGGAGAGGCTCAGCCACTCCCGCACCTCGGGCCCGAGACCGGCCCGAGGTGGGTCCAGCACCACCGCCTCCGCCGGATCGCTCCGGGGAAGCTCGGTCCCGACCGGGCCACAGACGATGCGGAGCTGTCCCGGGGCGTACATCTCCCCATGGAGCTCGCACAGGCGCGCCGAGATCGGGTTAACCTCGATCACCGTCACCCGGGCGCCGAGATCGACCAAGCGCAGGCTGAGGACGCCCATGCCGCCGTAAGCGTCCACCACGTGCATCCCGGAAACTTCGGGCCCGAGGAACTCTACGACGCTCTCGTACAGTGCCGAGACGGTTGCCTCATTCACCTGGATGAAGGAGTCGGGGAAGACCCGAAAGTCCCGGTCGCGATATCGCAGCCCGGTCGCCTCGTCGGTTACGGCAACTGCGCCCGGAAGGCGGGAGGACGCTGAGGTGGCAATGGCCGCACTGGCACACCCGTCAGGACGCGCATCGACCAGAAGCTGACGCCCTTCGTCGCCCACTGTGAGTTGCACCGTCTGGACCGCGGGACCCTGACTCCGCACCGCCGCACCGATCGCACCCAGAGCTCCAGTGATCGTGAGGTGGTGGATCAGACAGTCAGAGACGCCCACCACCTGATAGCTCGAGCGGCTCTTGAAGCCCAGGGGAGGCCCGTTCGGGCTGCGGTGGAACTCCCCGCGCCAGCGATAGCGCCACGGGTCCGTCGCCCCTACCGCCTCCACCTCGGCCGGCATCTCAATGCCCTCCCGAATCAGCGCCTGGCTCAGCACCGACCGCTTGCTCTCCAGCTGGAATGGGTAATTCGCATGTTGTAGCTGGCATCCGCCGCAGCGCCCGAAGTAGGGACAGGGGGGAACCACCCGCTGCTCGGAGGCGCGGTGCACCTCGACGGTGTCGGCGAAGGCGTGGCGGCGGCGGACCTTGGTGACGGTTGCCGACACCTCCTCCCCCGGTAAGGCCCCGAACAGAAAGACCACCAAGCCCGCGACCCGGCCCACTCCCAGACCGCGGTGCGCCATCTCAACACACTCCAGTCGAATCAGGTCACCTGGGCGCAGCGGTCGCGGGGCCGAGTCGGAGCTGGGCAGGTCGGCGCCGACCAGTTCGGACCCCTCCCCCAGGCGAGACGGCAGGGCGGTCAGCCTCCCGGGCGGGGCAGCCGCTCACGGAATAGCCGGTTAACGATCTCGGCCTTGGCTCGGCCCTTGGACATCGCCATCACCGCCCCCACCAGGCTGTCGAGCGCCCGGTCATTGCCCGCCTGGAAGTCGGATGCGGCCTTCGCCTTATCGACCAGCACCCGATCCACCAACGCGCCGATCTCATCGACATCGGAGACCTGCCCTAGACCCTGGTCGCGGATCATCTCCGCTGGGCTCGCTCCCGTCTCAAAGGCTCTGGCCAGAACCTCTTTGGCCACCTTGCCGGTCACCTCTTGGCTCTGGACCATCTGGAGCAGCTCTGCGAGGGCCTTCGGGGAGATTCGGCACTTCTCGACCTCCAGGTTGGCGGCGTTGCAGAGACCCTGCAGGTCCCCGAGCTGCCAGTTGGCGGCCAGCTGAGGGGTAACCCCGCGCGAGACGACCTCTTCGAAGTACTGAGAGTCGGCCGGGCGTGCCGTCAGCAGCAGGGCTTGCTCGTCCGCCAGACCGTACTGGCTCTGGAATCGCCCCCGGCGGGCGGCCGGTAGCTCGGGAAGTCCCGCCCGCACCGCTTCGACCTGGGCCCTAGAGATCAGGAGAGGGGGCAGGTCCGGCTCGGGGAAGTACCGGTACTCCTGAGCTTCCTCTTTGCTCCGTTGGGACACCGTCCGCTGCTCCAGCTCGCTCCAGCCCCGGGTCTCCTGGCTCAGCGTGCCTCCGCTGTCCAGGACCTCCCGCTGCCGCACCGTCTCGTACTCCAGGGCCCGCAGGACGCTGCGGAAGGAGTTCATGTTCTTGATCTCGACCTTGACCCCGAGGGCGTCGGCTCCCTCCGGGCGGAATGAGATGTTGGCGTCGCAGCGCAGGCTGCCCTCCTCCATGTTTCCGTCGTTGACTCCGATGTAGATGAGCAGCTGGCGCAGCGCCACCAGATAGGCTCGAGCCTCCGCTGGCGAGCGCAGGTCCGGTTCGCCGACGATCTCCATGAGTGGAACTCCGGCCCGATTCAGGTCGACCAGCGAGAAGGCAGAGTTCTGGATCTCGCCGGCATGGTGGAGCGTGCCGGTGTCCTCCTCCAGATGCACCCTGGTGATCCCACCACGAACCGCCTTACCGTCCGCCTCGAACTCCAACCCACCGTTGAGGGAGAGCGGGAGATCGTATTGGGAAATCTGGTACCCCTTGGGAAGGTCCGGGTAGAAGTAGTTCTTGCGGTCGAACTTGGTGAACTCGGGGATCTCGCAGTTCAGCGCCAGCGCCGTTCGCAGCGTGAGCCGGATCCCCTCCGCGTTGATCACCGGAAGCGCTCCCGGCAGCCCCAGACACACGGGACAGGTGTTGGTGTTGGGGGGCAGCCCGAGGTAGTCAGCCCGGCAGCCGCAGAACATCTTGCTCTTGGTCAGCAACTGGGCATGAACCTCGAGGCCGATCACCGCCTCCCAGGGGGATTGCGCCTCCGGGCTCACGGGGCTGCCAGCGCCAGCGGGGGGAGCTTGTTCCACAGCTCCACCTCACTCTCAAGACTCTGGGCAACCCGCAAGCAGGTCGCCTCCCCCAAGTAGGGGCCGAGCACCTGCAGCCCGACCGGCAGTCCTTGCGCAAACCCCGCCGGGACAGAGACCCCGGAGATCCCCGCCAGATTGGCCGGCAGGGTGAGGATGTCGGTGGCATACATGGCCATCGGATCGGCCGTCCGCTCGCCGAGCCGGAAGGCGGCTGTCGGGGCGGTGGGCGAAATGATCGCGTCCACCTCGGCGAACGCTCGGTCGAAATCCTGGGCGACCAGGGTGCGCACCTTTTGGGCGTTCAGGTAGTAGGCGTCGTAATACCCACTACTCAGGGCATAGGTACCGAGGGTTACCCGGCGGCGAACTTCCGCACCGAAGCCCTCGTGGCGGGAGTGTTCGTAAGCGTCTCTGAGCGTTTCCGCTTCCGGGAACCCTGGCCCAAACCGCACCCCGTCCATCCGCGCCAGATTGCTGCTGACCTCGGCTGGAGCGATAACGTAGTACGCGGAGAGGGCGTACTCAGTGGTCGGCAGGCTGACCTCCTTGATCACCGCGCCGGTCCCTTCCAGGGTCTTCACCGACCGCTCGAAAACCGCCCGGACTCCTGGATCCAGTCCCACCTCCAGGTACTCTCGCGGGATCCCTAGCCGCAGGCCCTTGACCCCCTTCCTGAGCTCGCCCAGGAAGCCCTCCACGGGAGCCATGACGCTGGTGCTATCGCGCGGATCCTGACCCGCGATGGCGGTCAAAACCAGGGCTGCGTCCTCAACTGTTTTGGCCAGCGGACCGATCTGGTCCAAGGAACTGGCGAAGGCGATTAGCCCATACCTGCTGACGCGGCCGTAGGTCGGCTTGACCCCGACCACACCGGTGAAGGAGGCGGGGAGGCGGATCGAGCCCCCGGTATCGCTTCCGAGGGTGGCGCAGGCGAGCCGAGCCGCCACCGCGACCGCGGAACCCCCACTGCTGCCTCCGGCCACCCGTTCGGGGTCCCATGGGTTCCTAGTCACCTGGTAGGCGGAGTTCTCGTTGGAGCTGCCCATGGCGAATTCGTCGCAGTTGAGCTTGCCTAAGGGCACCACTCCCAAGGCCGTCAGCCGGTCTACCACGGTCGCGCTGTAAGGCGGCACGAAGCCGCGCAGGATCTGGCTTCCGGCAGTGGTCTCCACTCCCTTGGTGCAGAGGACGTCCTTGTAGGCGACCGGAATGCCACAGAGGATGGGAGCCTCCCCCGAATCGTCTCGGAGGCGCCGGTCGGCTGCTGCTGCCGCCTCCAGGGCGAGTGCCGGCGTGAGCCTCAGAAAGGCTCCCAGCGCGGCGTCGACTTGGTCCGCCCGGGCCAGGGCCTCCTGGGTCAACTCAACTGCCGAGACCTCGCCAGCGCGGAGTCGACGGCTCAGCTCGCGAATGGGCTCTTCGAGCAGGGTCACTGGATCGCCGGAACCCGAAGGAACCCGGCCACCTGAACGCTGGCGTTGGCCAGCGCCTCATCCGCGCTCAGCCCGGGGGCTACTTCGTCGGCCCGGGTCACATTGCGCAGACTCCCCACCTGGGCGGTGGCTTCCACTGAGGAGGTGTCGGCCAACGCGAGCTTGCCCACCGCGGCTACGATCACCTCAAGTTGGGCCGCCAACTTCTCCAACTCGGAGGGAGTCAGGCCGAGGCGAGCCAGGCGACTAACGTGGGCGACCTCGGACGGGGCTATCGAGCCCGCTTGGGGTGCGCTCGCTCGCTCTTCCGCCACAGAGCCTGGATTATAGGATCGCCTGATCGGAACACCCCAGGAGTGCCTGCCATCACCGACCCCGACGGCGCGCCGATCGCCCCGCAACCAGCCGCCCTCGATGCGGCGGCCGTGGCGTTCGCCGCCACCCGCACGGCTAGGCGACTTTTGGACGGGGCCGGCCAGCGCGGCGCCGCAGCCGTCATTCGCAGTCGACCGATCCCCGGAGCTCGCCGGGCGAGCACCAAGGCTCAGGCGAGTCTCGAGGAGGCGGCCCGGAAGGTGGAAGAGTCCCGTGACCGGTGGGCCGCCCTGATGCGCGGCATCGCGGTCGACCTGGAGATCGAGGCGGAGCAGCTGGTCGAGCTCGTCGAGCGGTACGCCCTAACGATTGGCCTGGAGCAGTTGGAGGCGGCGCTCCTAGCCTGCCGGGAAGCCGCTACCGCGCTGGGCACGCCCCAGGTTGAAGCCCTCGAGACTGCCCAGCGAGCGGTGCACCTCCTGCGGGAAGATTTGGAGAAGCCCAGGTGAGCCCGGGCGCGACGTCGGTGAGTCCCCGCGCCTATGTGGTGGGATCCTTCTCGGGCTCCGCCAACCAGACGGCGAGCTCGTCCTCAGTCAAGACCAGCACTGCGAGCCGCTCCGCTGCTTGGAGTTTGGAGCCAGCAGACTGCCCCGCGATGACCGCGGTCGTCTTCCGGGAGACGGTGCTGGCGGTGGTGCCACCCAACTCACGAATCGCCTGCTCCGCTGCCGACCTCGTCCAGCGGCTCATGGTGCCGGTCAGGACAAAGGTCTTGCCCCGCCACGGGCCATCCGATCCCACCGCCCCTTTAGGGGTTACCCCCACCTCCAAGAGCTGATCCAGGAGCTCGATGCCGCCAGGGCTGGCGAAGAACTGGGCCACCTCCTCACCCACGATCGGTCCGATTCCGCCGACAGCCTGGATATCCCCGACGGTGGCCCGGCGCAGCGCGTCCAGATTGCCAAAGTGTTCCGCCAGAAGACGGGCGGTGCGCTCGCCCACATGGCGGATCCCCAAGGCGTAGACCAGTCTTTCGAGGGGGGGGTTGCGCCGCGCGTTGATGGCGGAGACGAGCTGGCGAGCGGACCTCTTCCCGAAGAGTGGCAGCTGCTCTAGCTGTTCTTGCGTCAGTCGAAACAGGTCCGCCGGGGATTCGACGAGCCCACGATTCAGTAGCTCGCCCAAGACTGACGGACCGCAGCGGTCGATGTCGAGCGCCCCGCGGCTGACGAAGTGAAGAATCCGCTGGAGGCGCTGGGCGGGGCAGAGTGGATTGGGACACCGGGTGGCCGACTCGCCCCGCTCCCGTAGTAGCCTCGCGCCACAGATCGGACAGTCTCGAGGCATGGCAAATGGCTTGGAGCCAGCTGGTCGGCGCTCCGTCACCACCCGCACCACCTCCGGGATCACCTCACCAGCCTTCCGGATGATGACCAGGTCACCGACCCGAATGTCCTTGGCTTTGACCTGATCCTCGTTGTGCAGGGTGGCCCGTTCCACCGTGGAGCCGGCCACCAGGACAGGCTCCAGCACAGCGACCGGGGTCGCCACCCCAGTCCGGCCGATGCTGACCTCAATCGCCAGCACGGTAGTCTCCCTCTCCTCGGGGGGAAACTTGAAAGCGATCGCCCACCGAGGCCGGCGGCTGTCCGCGCCCAGCTCCTGCTGCACGCTCAGTTCGTCGACCTTCAGAACCACCCCGTCGGTCTCGTAGGGGAGCTGGTGCCGTGCCTCTCGCCAGTGCTCCAGGTACTTCGCCACTTCGCTGTCGCTGTGCAGGAGCTGGCGATGCGGGTTGACGGGGAAGCCCGCGTTTGCCAGCCAGCTGAGCAGCTGGAACTGGCCAGTCACGTCAGAGGGGTGCGGGTCGCAGGCGTAGCAGAAGGCCTCCAGATGCCGGCCGGCGGTGATCTGCCAGTCCAGCTGGCGCAGGCTGCCGGCGGCGGCGTTGCGGCAGTTGGCGTAGAGCGGTTGTCCGGCCTCCGCCCGCTGCACATTGAGCTCGGTCAGCACGGATCTGGGCATGTACACCTCTCCCCGCACCTCGAATCGAGCAGGTAGGTCCGAGATCTGCTTGGGATCGAGGCGCTGGGGGATCCCTTGGAGGGTGCGGATGTTGGCCGTGATGTCCTCCCCTACCTCGCCGTCGCCGCGAGTCGCCCCCAGCTCAAGCACCCCCTTGGCGTAGGTCAAACTGACCGCCAGCCCATCGATCTTGAGCTCTGTGTCCAAGTCCGGATCCGCCCCCGAGAGGCGCCTGACCCGATCTCTGAACGCCTTCACTTCCTCGGTCGAGACCGCGTTCTGGAGGGACAACATGGGCACCCGATGGCGCACTTTGCGAAAAGGGGTCGCGGCGCGGCTGCCCACCTGGCGGGTGGGCGAATCCTTGCCTCGCAGCCGAGGGTAGGCCGCCTCCAGCTCCTGGAGTTCCCGAAATCGGGCGTCGTACTCGGAGTCGGCGATCTCCGGTGAATCCAGGACGTAGTAGAGATAGTTGTGGTGGGCCAGCTCCTCTCGAAGCTCAGCGACTCGCTGCCGGGCCAACTTGGGGACGGGCTCTTCCGCCATCTGTGCCCCTACCCTTCCACCCGACGCAGCACTGCGTCGCTGACCGCGAACCGGCGATGCCCGGCGGATTCAAAGTCGATCACCACCTCCTCCCCGGCCCCGGTCATCTCGCTGGCGCGAATGACCCCCCTCCCGAAACGTGCGTGCTCCACCCGGTCGCCGGCCTGGAACCGGCTCACGACAGGCGGCCTCGGTCCCGGAGCGGTGGCGTGCTCGAACACCGCGTCGCGGGCGCGGCGCAGGGGAAGTGGCTGGCCCCGGGCCGCGACCGGGGCCACGAACTCGCGACTCCCCCCGAGCGGTCGGTCCTCGTACCCCCGGGTAGCCGACGGGCCGGCGTCCCACCGCTCCACCTCCGCCCGGTCTCCCAGGGCGGCCAGGAATCGGGACGGGATGGCCGGCGCGGGACTGCCGTAGACGTGCCGCCTAAAGCAGTGGCTGAGGTACAGGCGCCGTTTGGCGCGGGTCATTCCCACATAGAGCAGCCGACGCTCCTCCTCGATCTCACGCAGCGTGTCCAGGGAGCGACTGTGTGGCAAAAGGCCCTCCTCCACCCCGGTGATGAACACCACGGGGAACTCCAGCCCCTTCACCTGATGCAGCGTGATCAGGGTTAGTGCGGAGTTGGAGTCATCCATCTGGTCCACCTCCCCAGCCAACGCCACCTGCTCCAGGAAGACCGGGAGTGCCTCCACGCTAGGAAGGTCCCCCTGCTCCGCCGCCAGTCCCCGCAGTTCGACCACGTTCGCCCAGCGCTCCTCACCCTCGATGCTGCCATCGCGGACGAACTGTCGGTAGCCGCTGCGGTCCAACAGCTTGTCCAAGACGGTGACCAGCGGCCAGGGGGCACCCCACTCGGCCACCTCCTCGATGGTTTCCCGGAAGCGCCGCAGCCCGTTGGCGGCGGCACCCCGCACCCCTGCTGTCTGGGGATCGACCAAGAGCTCCCAGTGGGACACCCGACGCTCCCCGGCGGCCCGCATCAGCTCGCTGAGCGACTGCGCACCCACGCCCCGCTTGGGCACGTTGACCACCCTCTCGAAGGCAAGCCGGTCCCGTGGATGGGCCAGGAGTCGGAGGTAGGCCAACACGTCCTTCACCTCGCGGCGCTGGTAGAAACGAACCCCCCCGACCAGCCGGTAGGGCATCCCGGCCCGCAGCAGAGTCTCCTCCAGAGCCCGCGACTGGGCATTGGTCCGGTAGAGGATGGCCATGTCCCCGAAGTCGCAATCACCTTCGTCGACCAGCCGGAGCGCCTCCCGCGCCACCGCGGCCGCCTCCTCGCGTTCGTCGTAAAGCTGGGCCACGACCACCGCGGTCCCATCCGCACCCTCGGTCCAGAGGTCCTTCTCAACTCTCTCCGAGTTTTCTCTGATCACCGACTGGGCGGCCGCCAGGATGGCCTTGGTACTCCGGTAGTTCTGCTCGAGCGGGATCACCAGGGCGTCCGGGTAGTCGCGCTGGAATTCCAGGATGTTGCGGATGTCGGCACCCCGCCAGCTGTAGACCGACTGATCGGGATCGCCGACCACGGTGATGCGCCGATGCTCCTCAACCAGGTCCCGGAGCAGGAGGTACTGGGCCCGATTGGTGTCCTGGTACTCATCGACCAGAACGTGGTCAAAACGGTGTCGGTAGCGGGTCCTCGCCTCCTCGGACTGCTGCAAGAGCTCCACCACGCGGAAGAGCAGGTCATCGAAGTCGAGCGCGCCGGCGGCCTCCAAGAGTGTCTGGTAGCGCGGATAGACCAGGGCCACCTGTGATTCGGTGTAGCCGACCGCACTGTCGGCGAAGGCCCGAGCATCCTTCAGCTCGTTCTTGGCCCGGGAGATCTCCCCTCCGGCGGTGGCCGGGCTCAGCCGCTTTTCATCCAGCCCCGCCTGCCGGATCGCCTCCTTGACTAGGGCTGTGCGATCGACCTCGTCGTAGATGACGAAGTTGCGCGGAATCCCGATCAACTCTCCCTTGTCCCGCAGGATCCGAGCGCTGCAGGCGTGGAAGGTGCCGAGCCACATCCCGTGCGGCTCAGCTCCGAGCAGACCGGTGATCCGGTGGCGCATCTCCCTGGCCGCCTTGTTGGTGAAGGTGACCGCCATCACCCGGTCGGCAGCGGCCCGCCGTTGCGCGAGCAGGTAGGCGATCCGATGGGTGAGCACCCTGGTCTTGCCCGACCCCGCACCGGCCAGCACCAACACCGGCCGGTCGGGGGCCACGACCGCCTCTCGCTGAGCCGGGTTCAGCCCCCGCAGCAGCTCCTCGTCATCTCCCCCGACCGCGGACCCGACCGACTGACCAAGTCCGGCTGGGTGAGTCACTCGCTGGCTGGGGCCGAAGTGCTGCCGAGCTCCCGATAGAGATCTGGACGGCGGTCTCGAAAGGCGTGGTTGCGGGGGGTGCGCTGTTTCCGCGAAGCGGCCTGACGCAGGTCCAGGTCCGCCAGCAGCAGCGCCTCATCGGCTCGGGACGCCGGACCGGCCAGCAGCCAACCCTCCGGACCGACGATGCAGCTGCCACCGATGAACTCGACCTCGTGCTCCCGGCCGATGCGATCCGCGGCCGCCACAAACACCTGGTTCTGGGTAGCCACGGCCACCGAGGCGTAGTTGCCCATGACCCAGCCCCGCTCGTCGACGACCCTTCTCCGGAAGTTGGCGACCCAATTGGTCGGGACGCAGATCACGTCAGCCCCAGCCAGGGCCAGCAAGCGGGCGGCCTCCGGAAACCAAAGGTCGTAGCAGACCAGCATCCCCACCTTGCCAAAAGGCAGGTCGAACACCGGAAAGCCGCGGTTTCCGGGTTGGAAGTAGGTCTGCTCCTCGTAGAACAGATGGGCTTTCCGGTAGATGCCGATCAGACCGTCGGGGCCCAGGAGAGCTGCGGAGTTGAATCGCCCCTCAGCTGCCCGCTCACAGAACCCTGCAACTACATACACCCCCAGCTCGCGACAGCTCGCGACCCAGCTCTGTAGGCACGGGCCTTCGGCTCCCTGGGCGGACGCACTCGCTTCCGTCTCACTGGTGAAGGCGTACCCGGACGAGGCTAGCTCGGGTAGAACGATCAGCTGGGCTCCAGCATCCGCAGCTCGGGCGATCCACCTCGCTCCCCGGTCCGCGTTCCCTTCCGGTGCTCCTAGTTGGGGTGCGTACTGGCACACCGCGACCTTGAGCGGCGAGGTCTGAGGCATCTGGACATTCTCCGCCCCCCAAGCGGTCAGAAGTCCATGTCCCCCATGCCGCCCATGTCCCCCATGCCGCCCATGCCGCCCATGCCGCCCATTCCACCCATCCCGCCCATGCCGCCCATGCCCTCGTCTCCACCGCCGCCTGGGAGCGCTGGCGTCAATTCCGGAACGTCCGCCACCAGAGCCTGAGTGGTGAGCATCATGGCGGCGACGGAGGCGGCACTCTGGAGGCTCGTCTTGACCACCTTGGTCGGGTCGATGATGCCCGCCTTGAGCAGGTCGCCGTACTTCAGATTCGAGAGGTCGAGGCCCTCAGTAGGACCCATTCCCAAGATCTTCTCCAAGGTGACCGACCCGTCCAGGCCGGCATTGGCAGCCAACTGGCGAGCGGGAACCTGGAGAGCTCGGCGAACGATGTCGACGCCCGTCTCCTCGTCGGCGGTGCCCTTAATGGCTGCAAGTGCGTCGGCGGCCACCAGCAGACTCCGCCCGCCCCCCGGGAGGATCCCCTCAGCGACGGCCGCCCGAGTCGCGTCGAGCGCGTCCTCAACCCGCTCCTTGCGCTCCTTGAGAGCGGTCTCCGTGGGAGCCCCGACCTTGATCACGGCCACCCCGCCGATAAGACGAGCCTTACGCTCCTGTAGCTTTTCGCGATCCCAGTCAGACTCGGTCAGCTCCATCTGCTGATCGATCTCTCGGACCCGGGCACGAACCAGCTCCGCATCTCCGGCGCCCTCGACGATCGTCGTGTCGTCTTTCGTGACAACTACTCGGCGGGCCGAACCCATCTGCGGCTCGGTGAGGCCGTCCAGGGTGAGCCCCAGCTCCTCTGAGATCACCTCGGCCCCGATCAGCACCGCGATGTCCTGCAGCATCGCAGTCCTCCGATCGCCGAAGCCCGGCGCCTTGACCGCGCAGGCGGCAATGGTGCCCCGGACCTTGTTTACCACCAGGGTGGCGAGCGCCTCGCCATCGATGTCCTCGGCGATCACGAGCAGGGGCCGGCCGGCCTTCACCGCCAACTCCATCGCCGGCACGATATCCACGATCGCGGACAGCTTGCGAGGGGTGATCAGGACCAGTGGCCGCTCCAGCACCGCCTCCATGCCCTTCTGGTCCGTCACCAAATAGGCGGAGACGAAGCCGCGGTCGAACTGCATCCCGTCGACAACCTTCACTTCGGTCTCGATCCCCGAGGAGTCCTCCACGGTGATGACCCCCTCAGAGGTCACCCGTTCCATGGCGTCAGCGATCATCTCGCCGATCTCCTTGCTGCCACTGGAGATGGTTGCCACCTGGGCGATATCGCCTCGACCGGCCAGGGGGCGACTCTGACGGTCCAGCTCCGCCAGCACCAGCTGGGTCGCCTTCTCGATTCCCCGCTTGAGCCCCATCGGAGAGGCCCCCGCCGCCAGATTGCGCACCCCCTCCTCGACCATGGCTTCGGCCAGCAGCGCCGCCGTGGTGGTCCCGTCTCCGGCAGTGTCGTTGGCGCGCCGGGCGGCCTCGGCCAGAAGCTGAGCCCCCATGTTCTCGAAGTGGTCCGGCAGCTCGATATCCCGGACGATGGTGGCCCCATCGGTGGTGATCTGAGGGCTGCCGTAACGTCGGTCGATCACGACTGATCGGCCCCGAGGGCCGAGCGTGGGCCGCACCGCCGCCGCCACCTGGGCCGTGCCGCGAAGTAGTGCGTCGCGGGCCTGGTCGTCGAACTTCAGCTGCTTGGCTGGCACTTGATGATCTCTCCTAGGCTTGGGGCGGGGCTCGCGGTGACCCCCGCTAAGGGTCCCGCGAGCCCTCGGCTCATCTGTTCAGGACTTGCCGTTGGACGCGACCACGGCCAGGATGTCTCGCTCCGACAGAATCAGGTAGTCCTGCTCGTCGATCTTGATCTCCGAGCCCGAGTACTTGGCGTAGATGACCCGATCGCCGATGGCTACATCGAGGGCGACTCGTTGCCCGGTTTGTTCGTTGTACTTGCCGTTTCCGACCGCCTCGATCAGCCCCTCTTGCGGCTTCTCCTTGGCGGTGTCCGGCAGGACGATTCCACTCTTGGTGGTCTCTTCCCGCTCCAGCGGCTTGACGACTACACGGTCAGCTAGTGGCCGTAGCTTTAGGGCCATTCCCTACCTCCTGCACTGTTAGCACTCAACCCTCGTGAGTGCTAACAGTCTATCCCGGGGACCATCCCATCTGCAAGTCCGCTCGCGGGGTCCCTCGGATCCACTGTCCCACCGGCTTCAGCGGCTACGATCCTTGAGATCATGACAACTCCCCCAGGACCCGCGTCCCCTCCCCGCCAGAGGATCGTTGATTACGACGGGGGATTCGACTACTGCGCTTTCTGGGGCAACCGGGACTACGAGCATTGGGTCGAGGCGCGCACCCTTCGACGGCTGTTGCCCCGGCTGGGTCGAGCGAGCTGGTTTGCCGACTTCGGAGGCGGCTTCGGGAGAAACGCGATTCACTACCGCGGGGTCGCGGATCACGTGATCCTGGTGGACTATTCGGTGATCCAGCTAACCCGGGCTACTGAGCGGCTCGCGCCCGAGATCATGGCCGGTCAAGTCACCTTGATCCGGGCCGACCTTGCCCAGCTGCCGCTGGTCGACTCGGCCGTCGACGCCGCCATGGTGGTCAGGGTACTGCACCACATGTCCGACGCGGACAAATGCCTGACCGAGATGGCTCGCACAGTGGGCCGTCGTTGGCTCGTGGATGTACCGATCAAGCACCACGCGCTAGCGCGGCTGCGCAGCGTCCGCAGTGGCTCCTCGGCGCAAGTGAGGGGTCCCGAGCCGGTCGTGACGGGCTCCACTCAGTACCCGTTCTACACGTTTCAGTTGGCGGCGATCCGGGACTGTCTACGCCGCGCCGGATTCCGCAGCCATGCCGCCGCCAGCGTCAACAACTTTCGCCGGTGGGACCAGGTGTTGCCCACAGGCCTGGTGAATGGCCTACGTCCGGCGGTCTATTCGATGGAGCTCGCCGTCCAGCGGCTGGGGCGAGGCTGGTGGGGCCCCAGCCAGTTCCTCCTGGCCACCAGAAGTCGCGCCCAAGCCTGCCGCCTCCTGCCCACGGCCCGCACGACTCCTTCAGCGCTGATCGAACTGGCCCGACGGACCCGCTGTCCTGGCTGTCACTCCGAGCTCTCTTGGACGCTGGCCGCGGCCAGCTGTCGCACCTGCGGCCGCCGCTACCCGTTCCGGGGAGGCTTCTGGGATTTCTCCCTCTCTGAGGGTCGGGAATCGGTTTAGCCTCCGGCTACTTCGGAGGAGTGACCGAGCGTCACTGCGGTCCCGGTGACAGCGTCGGCCTAGGCGAAGTGGAGTCCTGAACCGGGACCGCTCCCGTCGCCGCCCCGTCAGTCAAATGCTTTGGAATGACCGGAGTCACCTTCTCGGGTAGTCGGGCGGGTCGGTTGGACCAGGAGAAGTAGCGGCTGAAGGCCAGTGAGGCTCCGCCGAAACCGACGAACAAGATCAGCGCGGTGACTACCGGTGCAGTGCTTGGATCGACCGCCCACTGGGTCGGACGCAGCAGTACTTGGACCGGCAGGAAAGTAGCCAGTCCGAACACGGCGACCCAAACGCCCCGGCGCCAGGCGACCAGCGTTCCGCCAGTCAGGAACCGCAAGGGCAGCAGCCCCACCCCGCTTCCGACCAGACCGCCCACGAACGCCGACGCCAAGAATTCGTCGATGAAGACCACTGGCGCCGCGGCTCCAGGAGTCACCGCCGCCTGGTGAATCACGGTCCACCCGAGCCAGGCCAAGATGGCCAGCAACATGGTGGTGAGCGAGGAAGCGCCGCGCTCCACCGGTCCCGAGATCGCGTTGTTGACGGTGGGGCTGGGATCGGCAATGGTCATCTTATCGCCGGACTCCGAGCCGTTTAGTGCACCCGAGACAGCGTCCCTGGTATCGGCGCCGTCAAACTTGCCGCTGGACGAATTCCCTCCGCTGATCACCAGCGTCCCATCGCGAACGCTGGCGCCCCGGCAGCCATCCCCGGTGACGGACCAGGCTCCGTTGACGTTGAACGTGGGAGCGCTGGCGCTCGCCACGGCGACTCCAGCCAGCCAGAGGGCACACCCTATTCCCACTCCGGCCCCCAGACGACGCACATACCTGGACTGCGCGCGCCGGAGCGTCCGCTCTACCCTCCCCAGGCATCGCGCGGGTGCTAGCACCACCGCCCGAGAAGCGCTAGGGCCGCGGGCGCGACCTAATGGTCAGCCGGTTCCCATCCCCGATCGGTCGGGTCAGACGTAAGCGCGCAGTCCCGGTTCGACCCCAAATGGCACAGCATCGAAGCCGGCGCGCGCCACTTTGGTCCATGCCGCCGCCCCGATCATGGCGGCATTGTCCGTGCAGAGCTCAG
>DATKSR010000069.1:0-3514 GCA_035531555.1 Candidatus Dormiibacterota bacterium | reverse complement strand
TGCAGTTGCAGCCGCTGCCGCCTGTCGTGGTCGGAGCGGCACTAGTCGTCCCAGCCGGTCTGGTGCGTCACCTAGCAGACCCTTCTAACTCAGCTCCCCCACGAGCGCGGGAGACCAAGGAGGTGGAGCGGCGGGCAGTGGATGCGGTGATGGCAGTTGAGCGGATGCTGACGCGGACCCCAGATGAGATGCCACCCAACAACCCCGGGTACGACATCCGCTCCATCGACTCCGAGCAGCACCTCCACTTCATCGAGGTGAAGGGAAGGATCGAGGGATCGGAGAGCGTGACCGTCACCAGAACCGAGATCCTGACCGGGCTGAATGCCAGCCGGAACTACGTCCTGGCGCTGGTTGAGGTGCTCCCAGAAGGCGGCGAGCGAGTTCGCTACCTGCGGGACCCCTTCTCGGGCAAGTCGCCCCGACTACACTTCGCCGAGACAAGCACCAGCTTCGACTGGAGGCGGCTCTGGGAGGCTGCGGGAGATCCATCGTGAACGGAAGTGTGGAGAGCACCCTCGGTGAGGGCTGACCAGGAACGAGCGCTGAGCAGCTACATCGCCGAGAAGCGCTCGGAGTGGGTCCGGTGGTCGGCCGGCAATCTCTGGGACGCCACCCAACTCGCCGATGACCTGGGGACTGACGCCCAGTTTGCGGCGTTGGACCTCTGCGGCTTCTGGAACGGGCCCACGACATCGGATGTCCGCGAGACTCTAGTTCCCCTCGCCAGCCTGTACGGGTGGGGTCCGCCGATCGAGGTGATCGCCGACGCGGTTACCTTGGCCTGCGATAGGTGCCGATCTAATCGGCAGACGACTGCAGCTCTGATCGCGATGGGAGCAGCAGCTGTCGGAGCCATTCTCATATGGATTGGTCGCGGCAATGGCTGATGGGGACTCGGCGGCCGCTCCCCGCAAGCTGATCGAGGTGGCGATCCCGCTCCAGGCGATCAACGTTGCGTCGGCCCGGGAGAAGTCGATCCGCCACGGCCACCCATCCACTCTCCATCTCTGGTGGGCCCGTCGGCCATTGGCGACCTGCCGCGCAGTCATGTTCGCCCAGCTGGTTGACGACCCCTCCGCCCATCCCGACCAGTTCCCCACCGCAGAACTGCAGGCAGCTGAGCGGCAGCGGCTTTTCCGAATCATCGAACAGCTGGTGGAGTGGGAGAACTCGACCAACGAACGGGTTCTGTCAGCGGCGCGGGCGGAGATCCGCAAATCCATGGGAGAGAATCCGCCGCCAGTGTTGGACCCCTTCGCAGGCGGAGGCTCGATACCTCTCGAGGCACAGCGGCTGGGCCTCGTGGCCCACGCCAGCGACCTCAATCCAGTTGCTGTTCTCATCTGCAAGGCGCTGATTGAGCTCCCTGCTACGTTCGCTGGGAGCCGTCCGCTTCACCCACCCGAAGGACTGCGGCTGGGGGCCGAGGCCTGGCCAGGTGCCCGTGGTCTGGCCCAAGACGTCCGTCACTATGGAAAGTGGATGCTCAAGGAAGCGGAGAAGCGGATCGGCCACCTCTACCCCAATGCCACTCTCCCCAGTGGGGACAAGGCTCCCGTGATCGCCTGGATTTGGTCAAGGACCGTCACCTGCCCCAATCCAGCCTGCGGGGCCGCGGCGCCTCTGATCCGCTCCTTCTCGCTATCTACCAAGTCCGGCAAGGAGGTGTGGGTGCGGCCCATACCTGAGGGCAAGCGGGTAAGGTTCGAAACAGTCAGGGGAAAGGGCGCCCCTGAGACCGGCACCGTCTCCCGGACCGGTGCGACCTGCCTTGTGTGCGGGGCTCCAATACCTCTGAAGCACGTCAAGGCTGAAGGACAGGCAGGCCGACTCGGTGCCCAATTGGTCGCGATAGTGGCAGCAGGTCAACGCCAGCGGGTATACCTGCCTGCCGACGCTGACCACATAACCGCAGCAGAAGTCCCACGGCCCACGAATGTGCCAGTCACAGAGATCCCATTTCACCCCCAGTACCTCCCAACTCCGAATTACGGCATGAGCCACCACTCCGACCTCTTCACCAACCGCCAGCTCACGGCACTCACCACATTCTCCGACTTGGTCATGGAAGCGCGAGCCCAGGTTCTGGCCGACGGCGGTGAGACCGGGTACGCGGATGCGGTGGCGACGTACCTGGCGTTCGCGGTCGACCGGATAGCCATGACCGGCAGTTCACTAGTCCGCTGGAACCCCGTTGGCGAGAAGGCGCAGCACATATTCGGGAGGCAAGCCATCCCCATGGTCTGGGACTTCGCCGAACCGAATCCACTGGCTAGAGCAACTGGCAGCTGGTCAGCCGCCGTTGAGTTGGAGGCGGATCCGCTTGAGCAGATCGTGGCAACGGGTGCCCGAGTGGGAACCGCCGAACACCGCGACGCCACCGAACAGTTGGCGAGTCGCGCTCGAATGGTCGTCTCAACGGACCCTCCCTACTACGACAACATCGGGTATGCCAATCTTGCCGACTTCTTCTACATCTGGCTGCGCCGGTCGATGGGAAGCTTGTATCCCGAACTCTTCGCAACGGTGCTCACTCCGAAGGCAGCGGAGTTGGTGGCTGATCCCCACCGCTCCGGGGGTAAAGAAAACGCCAAGCGCAAGTTTGAGCTGGACTTCGGCGAGGCATTCCAACAGCTCCAGCGGGTGGCGGATCCCGTCGTGCCAATGACCATCTTCTACGCCTTCAAGCAAGCGGACACAGCAGCTGGTGACGGGCTTGTCTCCACTGGCTGGGAGACGATGCTGCAAGGCCTCCTCAATGGAGGATTGACGGTCACGGGGACATGGCCGATGCGGACCGAACTTCGAACCCGCATGCGGAGTCAAGGAAGCAACGCGCTGGGGTCGTCTGTGGTCATCGTCTGCCGCCCGCGTGTCGCCACCGCTGAGGTCACCGATCGTCGGGGCTTCATCGCTGAGCTGAGGGCCAGACTGCCCTCAGCCCTCCGGGATCTCCAGGAGGGATTGATCGCCCCGGTGGACCTAGCCCAGGCTGCCATCGGTCCGGGTATGGCCGTGTTTTCCAAGCACTCAAAGGTCGTGGAGGCCGATGGCTCCTCGATGCGGGTGGGGACAGCCCTTGGGCTCATCAACCAGGCTCTCGACGAGGTCCTGGCCGAGCAAGAGGGCGAATTCGACCCCGAGAGCCGCTGGGCTGTCGCCTGGTTCGATGAACACGGCTTCGGGACGGGGATATACGGAGATGCCGAGACGCTTTCCAAGGCGAAGGTGACCTCGGTATCCCATCTTCAGGAGAGTGGAATCGTAGAAGCCGGAGCCAGCAAGGTTACCCTCACGAGCCGGGAACAACTCTTTGAGACCCTCAGTCCCCGGGCCGGCACCGTAACTGTCTGGGCACTGACCCAGGGCTTGGTCCATGCGGTCGAAGCCTCCGGCGAGGCGACTGCAGCCGAAGCCCTCTTCCCACACGCCCACATGGCCGACTCGGTCCGGGACCTCGCATATCGATTGTTTGTCACGTCAGAGCGGCACGGTCGGACCCAGGACGCAC
>DATKSR010000068.1:0-6367 GCA_035531555.1 Candidatus Dormiibacterota bacterium | reverse complement strand
TTCAATGGAGCCACGGCCTTGCAGCCGTGGAAACGGGATCGACCAGAGCGCAGACTACCCGCTCCCTCAGCCCTTCAATGGAGCCACGGCCTTGCAGCCGTGGAAACCGCGCGAGCCTTGAGCATCGATGGTCAGGACGTGCACCCTTCAATGGAGCCACGGCCTTGCAGCCGTGGAAACTCCAGTGCCCGCAGTCGGCTCAGCAGCAGTTCCAAGCCCTTCAATGGAGCCACGGCCTTGCAGCCGTGGAAACAGGTAGTGATGGGCTTTCGTGTGCGGCACTCGCCGGATGCCCTTCAATGGAGCCACGGCCTTGCAGCCGTGGAAACGCCGCCACTCGCCGCGATGAAGCGGTCCCAGAGATCCTTCAATGGAGCCACGGCCTTGCAGCCGTGGAAACGAGGCGGGAAAGGCCCTCCTGATCCAGTCCCAGCTCCTTCAATGGAGCCACGGCCTTGCAGCCGTGGAAACGCTGACAGCGGCCACCGCACCCCTCACCGTTCGACGCCTTCAATGGAGCCACGGCCTTGCAGCCGTGGAAACGGGGCGGGGGCCCCGACCCCGAACTGGCCGAGCTTACCTTCAATGGAGCCACGGCCTTGCAGCCGTGGAAACGGCAGAATCTAATCTCGCCGATGGCAAAGGATACTCGGTGGGACCATCGCTGGGTGCACCCAGTCGCCGCCTGCGTCAGGGTCTGGGTGCGTCGCCTGATCGAGCGAGATCGTTGACCCCGGCCCAAAGTCTTGCGAGCGGGTGTGAGGGGAGTCTCCACCACCTCGCCGCTCGCATGTCGGCAGTTATGAGATTGTCAAGGAGCGGTCAGTCAGACGATTGTGTACCGGCGCACTTCTGGGACGCGGCCAACGCCCAGCGAGCGGATCCGTTTTGAGCCACTGCCCGAGGCGGGGCCCAAGTCGACGATAGCTATCGAATCCTCGGACAGACTCATCACTCGGAGCACGGCTGTCTCCAGCAGTACCCGCTCCGTACCGGATAGGTCGCAGAGGAATACCGAGTATTGCAGCGGATCTCCAAAGCCAAGCATGGCGTCGTGCATGTGGCGCAGACGGGTGGGCTCCCGCACGTCGTAGCAGACGAGCAGTCGGTGGCGAGGCCGGGTCATCGGGTCGTGAACGCCCGATAGGCGGGAAGCTCGCCCGAGATCGTACGGGCAAGCAAGCGGGCCTGAACCCCAAGTATGCGACGGTAGCTGACGGAGTAGCCAAACAGCGGGTGTTGGATCACGGTGTCCATCCGCTCCTCGTAGGCGCCGATGACGGTGCGGCGAGCCTGGTCCTTGAGTGCGACGGCCCGGCCGCGTTGCAGGAAGTCGCCCGTGCCGAGGACCCGATTGTTCAGCAGGGTCAGGGCGACTGACTCTGCCAGCAGGGCGCGGAACTCCTCGGCCAGGTCCAGGGCCAGGGAGGGCCGACCGTAGTGGAGCTGATGGAGGATCCCGCGGTAGGGGTCGAGACCGACTCCGAGCAAGGCCACCACGGCATCGCGGGTCAGGAGGGTGTAGAGGAACGAGAGCACGGAATTGACCGGATCCGTCGGAGGCCGTCGGACTCTGGCGCGGAAATCGAATTCGCTGGCTTCTCTCAGCATCCCGGCGAAGTGGGCAAAATAAGCCTTGGCCGCCAAGCCTTCGATGCCGAGGAGCTGATCGATCGAAGCCACCCGCTGGGCCAGCACGCCCAGCCTGCTGAGCTCACGCAGCACCATCTGGGTATCGCCCCGGTGATTCCGCCGGAGCAGAGTTCGCTGATTCTTGATCTTGCCTACCACCAAAGCCTGGGCCAGCGGCAGGCAGGCCGCCGGGTCATCGGCGAATCGGTACTGGCGGCTGCGGAGTTCGACGTTGCGGAAGGCGACCCCGGTCGTCATGGCGACGAGCCAGCCCCCGTAGGTATGGTGCAGGATCGGAATCTCGCGTTCGGTCAGTGCCCGGATGGCCTGGGCGGAGATCGACACGTTGCCGTACAAGGAGAGGCTCGCCACATCGAGCAGGCGGATCTGCTCGGCAGGCCCGTCGTGACGGCGGATGACCAGGCGCTCCCCGGCCTTCCCCACCGACGCACCCTGCTCGACCACGTAGACGAGGCCGATGTCGTCCCGGCCTGGCACCAGGCGCCGAACCTCTCCCAGCGAGATCCCGCGCAAGAGGTTGACCTCGTCAGGCAGGCAAATGCCGACCAGGGAGCACCGGGGACACTTGGGGCTGTCTACCAGCGGTGGAGGTGGGACCGTCTGCGCTCCCACCTCCCGCAGCTCGGTCAGAAGCTGGCGGGTTCGGGCCACGAGGCCGTCGTCGAAGGCCACAGGGACCCGCTGTTTCGTCGCCGCAAAGTAGAGCACTCCCTCCTCGCAGTGGTAGCCGTTCTCCCGAAGCAGCAGTCCCTGGGCGCACAGCTGGACTAGTTCAGGCTCCCAAGGGCCTTGGGGGCCGGGCTCCCCCTTCTTGTAGTCGACGGGCTTGACCGTTCCCTTCGCTCCCTCCAGCAGGTCAAGACGGGCAATCATCCCGAGGTCGGGCGAGGACAGGAGAACGGACCGCGCCGCGATCCGGTCCTCCGGGGCGAGCTCATCGGGCGCGGGGAGCGAGCCGCTCTCCTCGTCCACCCGGCGATGCACCAGCGCGCCCTTCAGCGTATCCTCACTGTGCGCGAACTCTCCCTGGACCCACTCCAGGTGGAACAGCCGGGGGCAGTAGGCAAACTCGTTGAGCATCCGTGCGGGGACCAGACGTTGTGGCGCCGGATCCATGGTGGTTACCGTACCGGGACGAACAGCCCGAGCCCGAAGTGGCTGAGCGCTCCGATGGCGATGGGCCCCGTGACCGGCTCGGGGAAGGTGATCTCAAGGCCCGTGGCTCGCCTGGCATCCTGCAGATGGTCGGTCGTCGGTCGGTACCGCCGGAAAGAGAGCCAGTCTCCCTCGATGGGCCGGATTCCGGTGGGGGGCGGCTGGTCGCGCCACGCGAACTCCTCGGCCACTTGGCTCGCCAAATGCTGGTCCCAGGGCGTTCCGCGCTTGGGATGGCGGGCCGGTGCAAACGGAGTGAAGCTCCGCCACACTCGCGCCGGTCCCACCAGTTCCTGGGCGACATCGGCGATGTCCCCGACCGCCTCCAGGCCGAGGCGCGCCGGCCGGAAGTCAGGTACGTGGGCATATCCGACCAGGCGATCCAGAGTCGCAATAGCATGGACGACCCCCTCGTCGAGCCCATCCGGTGCCCAAACGACGAGGTGGTCCAGCAACCGGTCACCATCCAAGTCGAGGGCGAAGTAGTGGGCGTGCCGATGCCCCGCCATGGGCAGCCCGGCCGCATCCTTACCCGCCAGCGTGGGAGACGGTGCCCCGTCGAAGCGCCGTCCGTATCGTGAGAGGCAGGCTCGGCGCAGGATGTCGGTCACGCCAACCGCTGCCCAGCTCGCCGGCAGCGCCGCGGAGGCGATAGCCCACCGAACGGCTGTAGGCGAGCGGCGGACCGTGTGGTGAACAACCCGGATAGGGGTTACGGGAACACGGCGGGCGTACGGCTGCCAGCGCGCTCCGGGAGGATCGATGCGTCGGGCCGCTCGGACAGCAGCGGTCCGGGCCGTGAGAGCGTCGAGGTCGAGTGGCAGTTCCGGCACCAGAACGCGGACGAGCGGAGCGTCTGGGGCATCGGTGGCCACGGGATCGGCCGCACTGACCGGTCCGGACTGCAACCCGACCGAGTGGTGCTCACCATGCGGAAGGAGGCGTGCCTCGCACACCGACTCGGCTCGCCCGAGATATGGGAGTAGGGGCGCCAACTCATCCAGTGCCGAGCGGGCGTCAGGCTCGAGGTCGACCGGCCAGGTGACGACAATGGCCGCCCCTGGCTCGAATACGGCGAAAGCATCGAACGCGAGATCATGACCATGGCCGATATCGGGCATGTAGTGGCGGGTATGGGCTTCTCCAAACTCTGGGAGGTGGAAGGTCGGTGGATCCGCCAGCTGGGAGAGCAGGTTGTGGATGTTTGCTTCCGACAGATGCGGAGCCCGAGTCCGCCATGTCGCGTAGAGCGCGCGGAGGAGGCGCCAAGGGGACGGAGGCCACTCCATGGCGGCCTCGTTCACATTGCGCCCCCATGGAGTGGCGTGGTATCGGCCCCAGGGGAATCTCAACTCAAGAGAAGTTCCCATCAGGACTCGTCCGCTGCGGCCTCGGGCTCAGACTTCGTCGGCTTCTTCTTTCCGCCTGACCAGACCACCTCAATTGGCTGCCCATCGCCGGCCAGATCTCCACACGCGCCGATGAGCCGCCTAAGTTCGCGTTCGAGGTCGGCAAGCGATGGCAAAGCGGCCCCTTCCCGGTCTGTAATCTCTGGCTCTACCACGGCCAGGTCACAGGCAGTGCGCAGACGAAGCCCGCCGTCGAGCAGCGCTCGGATCTCCCACCGGACCAAGGTCGCGAGCATCTCGGTCGCCACATCCCCCAACCCATAGCTGCGGAGCTGCGCGAGATCGAGAGCAAACGAGGCCTGGATGTGGGCGGCCGTGTATTCGGTCCGGTGGTAGGGAACGAACCCATAGCCCTCGGTCGCGCCGCCAGACTCACCAACTTGGTGGCGAACCTCGTCGCGCTTCACCCCGCCACTGTTGGCGGCGCGCACGTTCACAGCCTCGATGAAGCTGGTCACCGCCCGAGCGATCCGCGGCTGGCCCGGCCAGATCTTGGCCGACTCAGCGAAGAACACTCCGTGGATCAAGCACAGGGGATCGAGGGCGAACACCGCCCGAGCGATGTCGCGTGAGGCTAGCGGCGTGTCGTCGCGCAGGCCCAGGCGCTCTCTGATCACCTCGCGCATGCCCTTGCCATCGAGAGTTGAGTCCTTGACAAAGGCCGACGCGAGCCGGTGGGCCTCGGTCCGGCTGGAAGTGAGGTACCGTCCGTCCTCGGCCGCCACCACCCGGACATAGGGCAGCCCGCTGAGCGCGGACGCTGGCTTGTGGGAAGCCGCATCCCATCCCACCGCCTCCAAGTGGTTGGCCATGGACTGGGCTGACTCCAGAAGCAGCGCCGGCACCCATTCGATCGTCCCGTTCCTCCTGACCGGGCGATCGAACAGGGCCGGGCCCAGATCTGGAAACCCAGTGGGTTGGAATCGAGTTCCGGCTACAGGCTTCAGCTCAACGTCGAGGAACTGTCGGTATGCGGTGGTCACGGGCATGACACCTCCTGGTTACTCAAGGGGCGGTGGGACTATCCGGCGGATCAGGGCCGCCGCATCCTGTGTGGTGATGGGGGACAGCAGAGCTGCCGCCAGGCGCAGACCCGGCGGGCCGGTCCGACCCACGATTCTCGCGTCGGTGAGCGCTGGCTTGAGGTGAGCGATCCGTAGCCGTCGTAGCGCTGCGTCGACCACCGGGACGACTGCCCCACTGGCCAAGCGCCCAATCCAATCGGCCTCGGGCTGGAGGTGGACCGTGGTGTCGCCCGAGAATGGGATGGGCCGGCCGTGGAAGAAGGGGGCGAGAAGCACCCAGGCTGTCGGGGCCAGGGCCACCCAGTCAAGGGAAGGAATGAACCATTCTGAGACGTCCACTCGCTCTGCCACCCAATCAAGGAGGAGCAGCGCCGCCAGCCACTCGCCCAGCCGAGCGCTGTCAAGGTCGTCGGCGGCGAACCGAGCCACGTCGCGTCCAGGCCCGGCCACGCGCCACCGATAAGCTGTCCGGACCCTGATCCCTGCCTCGTTCGAGCTGGAGGACAGTGGTGCCTCCTGGGAATCGCCCAAGGCGTTGGCCTCCACGGACCGTCGGGCGTGCGCCAGAGCCAGCACCTCGTGGATCGGTCGGTGGCCAAACCCGACAACGGGTGCCGGCGCCTCCGACCAGACGAGGCCGGACGTCTTGCGCGATCGTGTCACGGGCCGCAGAAGCCAGCGCAGACATGCGCCACCTTCATCATGCTGGGACGCCAGAGAGGCTGCCAGCCGGAACTCCGCAGACCCATCGTCCAGGCGCGGGATCCAGGCCGACGCAGCCAGCCCCTGAATCGGTCGCAGGTCGGGTGGCCCCTTCCTAAAGGCCGTCGCACGGCCAACTCCGGCTTCGAGATCAGCAGCGGCCGTCAGTACCCGCTGCAGCTCCCCAGGGCCGCCCCTGGCGGCGAGCTCGAACGCGGCCGTGTCGAACTGGCGCAGGGCCGTAGCGACCGTCGCGGGCATGTTCTTGCCGCGTCGGACGCGGTCCACCCACGGATCGAGGCGCGATAGCAGGGGAACGTCCTGGGCGTCCCGGACTCGAACCATGCCCACCGGGACCGCGAGCGGGCTCTGTCCGAGGCGGTCGACAAAGACATGCCGCACGAACGTTTCGACGCCCCGGTC
>DATKSR010000067.1:0-3517 GCA_035531555.1 Candidatus Dormiibacterota bacterium | reverse complement strand
TCTCTGGGACGATTCGCTACGGCCAGCCCGCGACAGCAACCACGTGAACACCGTCGGAGAGCCGGATGAGGGAAAACCTCATGTCCGGTTCGATGAGGGGCGACTGGGGAGGCTCCCGCTGAACCAGCCGCCTACTCTGCATCAAGTAGCTGAACAACTGGGCCCCCCTCTCCGTCAGCTCCTTCCCGAAAAGCTCAGGCTAAAGGGCAGGAGGCCATCCCTACCTCCAGGATAACGGTCGTAATCGAGATGGCCTACGAAGAGGCCAAGCGGATGCACAAGACCTACGTCGGCACCGAGCACCTCCTGCTAGGGCTGCTGCTCGAAGACGAGGGGGCCGCTGCGAAGATGCTGCGGAAGCGCGAAGTCACCCTTGAAAAGGTCCGCCACGAGATTGACTTTCTTCTCAATGAGAAGGGTCGCGAGGAGTAGTCGGGCTCAGCGGCGGACCAGCTCAGAACCGGACGCGTGATCTTAGCTAAACAGCGATGGACGGAGCAGGCACCCTACCGCTTGGGCAGCCGGTCCCGCTCCCGCCGATCTAGCCGGAGCCGAGGTCCAGGGCACCCCCCTTGCGGACCGCCGGGCCGGGCACTCCGGCGCGAGGTGGGAAAAAACGGTCACTTGTCTGCTCCGCCTTCCGGCTCCGGCGGTGAGAGCGCTCCGGGTGCTCCGCCGGCCAGTCCCTTTGTTTTCCTTTGGGACGGCTCCACCGTTCGCTGGACTGGTCCGGTATTTAGGTCGCCTGCGTCGCTACCTTGGCGGGCCCTTCCCGGGGTGAGGCGGAGCTTCACTCATCCAGGCGGCATGAGAAGGCCGCGCTGCCTCTGGCGCCTCGCCACCGAGGAGCACACGTGTGAGGCGGTTCCGCTCGCCGAGCAACCGGTCTAGAGCCTCGTGCAATTGGGGTTGGCTAACGCGGAGCGGACCGGGTTTCGTGCCAGCGGTAGCAGCGACCAGGGCGGCCCGACGCAGCAACTCCTTGATGAACGAAGCGGTCACGCCCTCGGTCCCCGCAACCGCCTCCTCCAGTGCCTCGGGAGCAAGCTTTAGTTTGCCTCGGTAGAGCTCGACCAGGCGGCGGCGGGATGCGGCGTCTGGCAAGGGGATCTCGACGGCGAGGTCAACCCGCCCGGGCCGAGCGGCCAGGGCCGGCTCCAGGAGGTCGGCCCGATTGGTTGTGAGTAGAAACGTGACGTCCACGTCCTCTCCGAGACCATCCATCTCGTTGAGAAGCTGGAACAAGAGGGGATGGCCGCCCGGCTGCATGCCCCGGGCCTCAGCGATGAGATCGACGTCTTCCACCACCACCAGGGCTGGCTGCAACGCTCGGGCAACCGAGCATGCCGACGCCACCAGGTGCATCGCAGATCCGGAAAGGATCACCACCGTGTGACCGTCCAGCTGAGAGAGGAGGTATCGCACGGTGTGGGTCTTGCCGGTGCCAGGAGGCCCGTGGAGGAGTAACCCTCGCTTGAGGTGGAGGCCGGCAGCTTGAAGTTCGGGGGCGTGCCGGGCGACACCCACGACTTGAGCCTCTATCTCCTCCAGGAGTCCAGGAGGCAGCACGAGGGCCCCTCGGGGAAGGTGTGGGCGCTCGTGGAACGTAAGAGCGGTTTCCCTGGGACCGAACATCTCGGAGCCGAAGGACACAACCTGACCCCGGAACACGTTGTGGACCAGGGCCAGGCGGCGCACGTCGGCGAGCACGGCATCGCCGAGCTCCCAGTCAGCGCAGAGGACCTCCAAGACCACGCCCGGGTCGGGTCCATGCTGTTCGTTTTTCCGGAGCAGGATGGCCAAGTGGACCCCGTCCTTGCTGACCAGGTAGAGCCCGCACCGGACACAGGGCCGCGTGGCCCCGTCGGGACCGACGGGCATCCTGGCCATGGCTACGCCGCCAACGCCCGGCCCGTGCATTACGGCCTCTGGCTGGGACAAATCAGCCAGCGAGAACATCCGGTGCTGGAAACCTGTCAAGCCCACCAGTCGGTGGCTGCGGCCCTCGCCGGCCAACCAGGCATCAAGACCGGCTTGAAGGTTGACATGCTCGTAGGTAGGCCAGGTCTCGCCCACCACTGGCAAGGCGGCGGCATCAGGGCCGAGGTGGTCGGCCAGCAGGCCGGGCAGCGTGGGGGCTTCGTCGGCTCGGGCCCACTTCAGCCCCAGGCGCAGGACTCGGCGTCCGGCTCGGCCGACATCCTCTAGCTCAGGGCGTGGCGGCGCCGGCAGGACCATGCCCCTCCTCCCGATTACCCGGTGGTCAGTTGCGGCATATTGTCCTCCCGTCTGGTCCAGGGAAGGGCATGCTGGATTACCCGGTCCCGCCCCGCCGGAGAGACCGACCGCTCTGGCTGCTCAGCCATCTACGAGCGGGTACATAGTCCGCAAGGACTCCCTTCGGGACATCTCGTCGTCCCACTCGGGCAGTACTGGCATGAGAGCCTCGCTGACGACGTGATCCCGCTGCCGGCAGACTTGGCGCTCGTGAGTAATCCCTCCCGCGCCGTCACCCGGCCAGCGGTCGCCCAGGATGGTCCTCGCATCGCTCAGATCTACCTACGGGCAGTCCGGCAGGCGATGCCCTCGCTCCAGCTGGCTCACAGCGACGACGAAGTAAGGGCATGGTTCTCTACTGAGCACCAGCGCAGGCACGAGGTCTGGGTGGCGGAGAGCCGTAGCTCGATCAGCGCCTTCTTGGCCCTCAGCTTGGACAATGGTTGGGTCGACCACCTCTACGTCGACCCGAAGGCCCAGGGCTGCGGCCGGGGAAGCGACCTGCTGGCGCTAGCCAAGTCACGAAGCTCGGGCCAGCTGCGCCTAAAGGCCTTTCAGCGCAACCTTCGGGCTCGGACCTTCTACGAACACCGTGACTTCAGGGCGATGGAGTTCGGGGATGGCACAACCAACGAGGAGGGTGAACCAGACGTCACCTATCTATGGGAGCGCGAGGTCTGAGGCCATGTTCTCGCGGCAGGGAATCCCGAAGCATTTCCTTCTGGACCGCGGTCTGCAGTGGCAGGGTGGAGCGGAGTGGCTGCTCAGGAGCGACCGGGACTCCTCCTGACCAAGACTTGAACTGTGGCGACAAGAGCCCCAATCGCCGCGCTGCCGCCCAGGAGTAGGAGTAAGCCGCTGCTCTGGCCTCCGGCGTGGTCGAAGCGGAGCCAGGTGGTCACCACCACCACGCCCGCCAGCAGGAGAGCGAGCAACCCCACGGTCCGGCGCGACCAGCTCGGGGAGATCATGGGGACATTGTGCTACCGAAGCCTGCCCGGTGGGGTCATGTCCCGGTCAAGGCCGCCGCCAAGGAGGTCACCCGCTAAGTGGTAGGCCCACTTCAGAGGCTCGCCGAGCTGATCTCAAGTAGGTCGGTTTCGTAAACCGCTGGCCGGGAGTTCGAATCTCCCCGTCGGCTCCATTTCGATCTCAGAAGCGTTCCGCGGGTGACCACGCCCGACCGCCGCTGACCGCCATGGTGGCTTTCAAATTGGCTTTCAAATCCGAGGTGTCTCAG
>DATKSR010000066.1:0-64775 GCA_035531555.1 Candidatus Dormiibacterota bacterium | reverse complement strand
TGTAGAGGTGTTTCCTGGCCGCCCCATCGCCCAGGCCACGACGATCGGAGTCGCCTCCTGTGCCCTAGGGCTGCCACTCACCATCGACCTTATCGTCGATGTCGAGGCGCCGCCCGTCTGACGGCGCGAGTCCGGTTGAACGCGGGTGGGCTCATCTGAAAACTGACGTGCAGCTACCATCCGAAGACGACTGAGACGCCACCTCGGCGTCTCGGACAGCACAGGGGAGAGTCGGCTCAAGGCGTGTATCGCGGCTCCCCACTTGGTATGAGCCAAGAGAAACATCGCCCCAACTGCTGCCGCCAGAATCGTGGCGAGCCCTGAGGCGAGCAAAGTAGCCCCAGGACCGATAGTGGCCAGCAGTAGTCCTCCGACTGGGGTTCCTATCGGCGCCGCCGGAACGATGAGGGTCCCGGTGGCAGCGGCCACGGTGGTGAGAGAGCCCGGAAGGGAGTAGCGCTGGACGACCGTCTGTTGGAGCGGAGGACGGGCCCTTACACGACCCCTCTGACAGCTAGGGCGATGAACCCGACGAGACTGGAGTCGCCGAATCCAAAGGGCACAAGGCGAATGCCCCACCATGCCATGACCGCGATGGCGACCCGGCACAAGCCAAAGCTCTCCACCCAAGGTGCGGCCAAGACCCCGGCAGTCGGGCCTAGCGCGAAGAGCGTCCGGTCGGATCGTCCTCCTGTCGCTGGCGCAGCGTAAGCCATCTGCGTCGGAGTGGTAGTTAACGGCGGCAACCCTTGCTCATGTCTCTAGCGATTCCTAAACCGGCCGGCGCCACCACCTTGGCCTCTAGGTCGTACGCCGCGCACTCGTTGCTCCACTTCTTGTCCCCGCCCCCATCCCCTTCCGCCGCAAGACTCATTCCGGTGTCCCTGACGGAGACAGGCGGCATACTCTGTCCCGGGAAGGGACGGCCCAATCCCAGCCCAGGCAAGATTCATTCCAGTTTTCCTGACCGCGAGAGGTGGCATATTCGGCCCCGAGGGGGCGCCAGACGGGGAAAGACTCCCTGCGAGGTCCCTGACGGCGACAGCCGGTAGATTCGGCTCCGAGAGGGGGACGGCCCGACGGGGGAAGACTCATTCAAGATCCGGGAGGGGGCGGCCCGGTCTCGGCCCTGCCAGACGCCCTCGAGGTTGGCGGGCCAGCCGCCCTGATCCCCAAGCCAGAGGACTCAGGTGAGGCGGAGGCGGCAATCCCCGCCTGGGTATGGAGGGCTCGGCCAAGGAGAGCTGGAGCGGGAGTCCGACGGCTTGTGATACGTGTCCCACGTTGTGGGACAGAGCCTCACGTTCCGGACTAGGCAATAGCTCCTGGATCATCTGAGCTGCCTTCGCCGCCTGCCCGCGCAAAGTGGTGATGCCAAGTCTGACCGGGGTTCCTGGGATGGGGATTCGCAAGCTCCTGGGCCGGCCCCAGGCTCCCGCAGATGGCGGAGCCGAATGGCCGAGGACTTGGGGGACGAGCAGTTGTGAATCGGGGAGACATCACATTGGCCGGTAATCCAGTGAGCCGCCCGGCCCCGGCGCTCCCCGCAACCTTGTTCAGTGAGCGCGTCTCCTGCGGTTAGTTGAGCCTAACTCGAGACGGCGCGCCAGGCCGCTGCCGGCACCTCCCGCGCCAAACGCTCGACGCTTGAGGCGATGATCTGAGTTGAGAACCCGGTATAGCCCAAAAGTAGACCCCCTTGGGAACGCTTGGTTAGAAAATGAGCAGACAGCGGTGGCGCGGATATCCCCACTTCGGCACAGGCTACCGACACGGCGACGTCATCAACCCCCGGCGGCAGCCAGGCGATGAGGTGCGTTCCAGCCGGATCGCTATGTACGTCAACCAGAGTGTCTAATTCCTCCGTCACTGCCCGTAGCAGTGCTCGCTGTCTTTCCTGATAAGTGGCGCGTAGGCGCCGGAGGTGGGAGGTGAAGTGACCTTCGGCCAGGAAGTCGGCTACCACCGCTTGGTTTACGGTGGGAGGGTGCCGATCGCTAATCGCGCGAGCTGAGAGAAACAGCTGCACAAGGTTAGTCGGAACGACCATGTAACCGAGCCGTAACCCGGGGAAAAGGACCTTGCTGAATGTGCCTACGTAAACGACTCGACCATTTTCATCGAGTCCCTGCATGGCGGGCAGCGGGCGGCCATCGTAGCGCAGCTCGCTATCGTAATCATCCTCAACAATCCACGCGTTCGAGGAGGCTGCCCACTGAAGGAGTTCCATTCGCCGACCCAACGACATGGTGACTCCGAGGGGATAGTGGTGCGATGGGGTGACGTATGCCAATCTCGCGCGGGGACTTCGCAGCAATCCGTCACTGACTCTAAGCCCTTCCGCATCCACCGAGACCGGCACCACCCGCGCTCCCGCCGCGATGAAGGCAGCACGACCCGGTGGATATCCGGGATCCTCGACCCAGATCGGGTCACCAGCGTCAAGGAGCACACGCCCGGCCAGATCTAGCGCGTATTGGGACCCAGGAGTAACAATAATCTGATCGGGTTCGCAGACTACGCCGCGACTTAGCCGAAGGTGGCGGGAGATGGCTGTCCGCAGGGGCTCGTATCCGGCGATGGGCTGGTAGCTCAGGTGGCGCGCGTCGGGCTCGAAAGTCCAGTACCGCGCTTGCAGCTTTCGCCATACGCGAGACGGAAAGAGTTCGTACGCAGGAATCCCCGGCAGAAGTGCGCGGTGAGTCTTCCACGGTCCAGGAGCGATCGACGCGATGCGAGCTAGGGCTTTGCCCCGATTGGATAGACCGCGCGGCCGAGCCACGGGAATCGGCGACTGACCGAGCGTGTGATCGAGTCGCGACCTTTTGCCTGGGAACGGTCGAGCTGCCTCTAGGTACTCCTCCGGAAGCGCGGTGGCGACATAGGTTCCAGATCCCTGCGACGCAACCAAGTATCCTTCGGCGGTAAGTTGGTCGAATGCTTCGATGACGGTATTCCGCCCCACGCCTAAACTCTCGCACAGACGTCGAGTTGAAGGTAACTTCGTCCCTGGCAACAGGGTGCCACGGAGAACTGCTTCCCGGATGCGCGCATACAGCTGCCGATGCAAGGGACTGGGCCCAGAGCGATCCAGTGGCGAGTCAAGTAGGTCCACGAACTGGTTCCTCTGCGGTCGTCGGAGATGGGTCAGTTGAGGGTACCACAGGGTTCGCACCCTACGGACGATGGAGCCGGACCGCCCCTGGCTGCGGCGACTCTGAGCGTCTCGGTATGGTGTCCCCCGGCGCGTGTGCCAATGCCGGTCGCCGTCTCGTTGAGGCGCGGAATGGACCGGACAGACCCCGAGTTAGCGAAGTCCGAGCACCTGAAGCGCCGGGCGCTCGGAGGTTGGTGAGGGGAAACGGACATCGGACTACCTCGGAATAGTGGAGTGGGGACTCCTTGCAGGGGCCCCGATCCCCACGTTCCACCGGGTTGGGCCCCGGCCCTGCGCGTTGCTACTTGAGTAGAACCCACATCGTTTGCTCGAAGCGTTCCCTCCTGAACAACCCTACCCGGCCGGCACGATATTCCCACGCCGGTGGCGGGTCGGGTGGCTCGGTCACTCGGACAGCGGTTAGCGTCCAGGGGTGTGGTGTACGAAGGCCCGCATGGTGGGGCCCTGCAGAAGGAAGAGGGCCATCGGGCATCCTTCAGGAAGTGAACAAGTACCTGAGTCCGGAACCCAACGGCCCGCGCCAGCCTTCAGACCTCGGCGTGTGTGGGCGATCAGCTCGAGTAGACGGACCCGGACCTGCTCCGGGAGCTGCTGCAGAGGGTGGTGGAGCCGCTGATGGGGGCTGGGGCCAAGCGATCTGCGGGGCGGAGTACCGCAAACGGAGTTCGGGCCGGGGGAATGCCCGCAAGGGATACCCGGTGCGGGATGGGGAAACCAGGGAAGGCTCGATCGACTTGGCGCCCCCAAGCTGCGCTCGGGACGTTACCTCCCCACCTGGCTGGTGGAGCCGCGGGCGAAGGGCGGACACGGTCCTGGTGGCGGTGGGGCGTCCGCCTGCCTGGCCGCGGTGCCGACGAGACGGGTGGAGGGGCTCGTACAGGAGCTGGCGATCGAGCGGGTCCCCAGGTCCCAGGTCTTGGCCCTGGCCCAGAGCTTGGACGAGATGACGGAGGACTCCCGCACCCGGCCGCTGGACCAGGGGCGTACTCATACGTGTGGCTGGACGCCGTGGCCCACCGAGGCCGGGAGGGCGGGCGGAGTGTGAACGTGGCCGCGGAGGTGAGGACTTCAGGGAACCGGGCTGGGCACATGGACGTAATGGGGGTGGACGTGTTCACCACCGAGGTCGGAGCCGTCTGGCGGGCGCCATCGTCGCCGAGCAGCACGACGAGTCGGCCGTGGTTCGCCGCTACTTCGGCGTGGAGTCCCTCACCGCAGCGTACCCGTTGAAGACGACGCGCCCATCCCCCACACTGGCCGAAGCCAGCTGATGTTCAAGGATGTCCGGGCGACGTTTCGGACACCAGGTGCGCGGGCTTGGCCCGCGCTTCGCCGCCGACTAGTATGCGCATCGAGCTAGTGGCGAAGTCAGCGTCAGCATGGGCAAGTCTCCCGACCTTCCAGCCAACAGCGCGACGTGAGTGCGTCCCGCAAGACCAGCTGTACCCGCCCTTTCGAGCGCTGGGCTAATCCAACGTCTGAATCGATCGCCCCGACTTGGTACGGGTCGGCTCTGCTGTTGGCAGTCAGATTTTTGCTCGACGCAGCGTTGGATGGTGGAGCCCGGAAGCCAGAGCTATTGATGACAGGCACCAGTCGCCGACCGATGGCAGCGCGATGCTGTGGTACTGGAATGCACATGGCCGATGACCAGTCTCATCCGAATTGAGGTGGAGCACTGGGCCCTACCTGGTCCATCCCCCGCAAGCTGGCCGACGAGCGCTGCTACCCTATGAGAGAAGGCGCGCACGTCGGACCCGGGCGGCTGACCGGCCGTACGTTACCAGAACCACGGATTTAAAGCCTCCGGCCCGCGCACAAGTATTCGCTGACCCCATGCCGAAATATCGCGAGTGACACCGTTGCCCACCACGCTACGATCAGGCGCGGTCATATGCGGAAGCGGCGAGTAACAGATCCAGCAGAACCGATTCAGAACTCGTCGGTGACCCGATCGGTGGTCCTGTTGCTCTGGCGCTCATCGCTGATTTGGCGGGCGGAAGCCGACGGGTCGCTTGATATCGGCGGCTGACAGGGTCGCGCCCCACAAGTGGTTCCGCTGAAGGCACGCAAAGTGGACCTGTTCCGGGTCCGGACGACCTGCTACATTCCGCGCAAACCCTACTGCCCCTCTGCCCAACCGCAGTGATCGGGGCTGAGAGAGGATATCGACTGGAGAGATCGACATTGAATCTGGTCAGGTCGGCGGCACGACGACCTCGGCGCGCGCGGGGAGATGCCGGTCGTCGGCGCGCGCTGCAGCAGCGTATCGGCGATCCTACTTCAAGTGCGCACCTAGCCGAACTGGTGCAAGCTACGTACGCATTGGGAAGCGAGAAGCCGGTGACTCTGGCCGGGCACCGGCGTAAGACCCTAACCTCGAGCCATTACTGGCAAACATCTGTCGCCGTTCAGCGCTCAACGGCGCATATCATGATCAACCCCAGGCAACAGACTGAACGTACGTCTACTGGCTCTGTCTGGGTACAACAGGCAGCTGCTCGAGTGCCTCGGTACCGTGAGTTTGAATCAAAGGCAGGACGGGACGAGGCAACGCCAGTATCCGATCATGCGTTCGGGGACGCAAGGCGTCGCATAGCGGTCGCGCCCGCTTTCGCGCTGCCACGGAGTCGTGCCGGAGGTACGGACTAGTTGTCTTACGAGCTCGGAGAGACGGATCGCGGGCGATCCCCTTAGCTTTCACGGTCGTGTCCTGACGAATGAGATCCTGCGTCTAGCACTTGCCAACGCAGTACATAAGAAACAGAGGGAGACAACGAAACATGATCGTATCGGGCCGAAGCACGACTCGCTGGTTAGCGATGGCTTGCCTACTCTGCCTGGGAGCAAGCACGCTGGGAACGCAGGTACTGGCAAAAAAGCGAAGCCACTCCGCGCGAAGCCAGCCAATTATCGTCGCTAAGTTTGGATCGACCTCAACGCCGACTGCCTTCCTGGGACAGGTAGCAGTAAAATTCGCTCAAAACGTTCTGAAGTACAGCGATGGCCAAATTCGGATCAAAGTGTACCAGAATGGAGAGCTTGGCTCTTCGGAGACGACTGACTCTGAATTGCAAACGAACACCGTGCAATTTACCGCGAACGGCACGCTAGACCAGTACGTACCGTCAATCGATCTCCTCAGCACTGGCTATCTTTTCCCCAATAACACTATCGCTCAGGACATCGTCAATAGCAAGGCTGTCCGGACGCTCATATGGAGTAAGTTGCAAAGCCACGGCATCGTAGCTTTAGGGGTTTTGGCCACCGGTCAGACCGACCTATTGTCGACGAAGCCGATCCACACACCGGCGGACCTGAACGGGTTGAAAGTACGCACGTTCACTGCATCTGTGGAGGTCCCGGAATACAAGGCCGTTGGAGCAGACGCAGTTGAAATCGTCTACGCAGAGGCATACACTGCCCTGGCGACGAATCTAATTCAGGTTGTGCAGGACCCCCCGAATCAGATGCAGCCTGAAAATTGGCAAGACGTCGCGAAATATCTGACCATCGTTAATCAAGCGGAAGTACCCCTTCCCGTTATGGTTTCAAAGCAGTTCTGGTTTTCGCTGGACGGAACGGAGCGTGCTCAGATTGACCAGGGAATGGCAGCAACGCTAAAGTGGGCAGTTGCGAACACGGCGGCCTCCAACGCGACGGCTTTGTCTAGCATGGAGAGCGAAGGGGTCCACGTTATCAGGCCCAATGTTGCCCTTTTCAAAAAAGCGTTCGCCGCCGCTGACTCGAGTATAAATCACACCTTTCCTGGCCTTCTTAAGCAGCTACAGACGGTTGTGAGCAAAGAGGCAAAATAGGTTCCGAGGAGGCCGCCTGCGATGGGAACGCATTCGGCGCGGGCGGTCTCCACCAGAACTTTCGCGGCGGGACGCATCCGTGCCACCGCCGCGGACCCTTATGGCGTGTCCCGCGAATCGCAACGCGTGGAGGTAGAACAGGTGATCGGGTGCGCGGGTCGCTCGGCGCAGGGCGTGGGTTTTGGACACCAAACTCCAGGGTCGTCAGCCCATGAGGTGCATCTGGCGTTTACAAGGAGTGAGGCCCGGGGCCAACACCTATGAGATGAGCACTGTAGGACTGGAGAAGAGCAACACGGGGCCTGACAGCAGGGCGGTCCGAACCGCGGACTCCATCGGGGGGGCGGTGAGTGCCGCGTCGCTTGCGGTCCAGGGAGTAGCGTTGTGCGTGCTCGTTCCCTTAGTACTCGTCGCAATCGTGGTGCGATATGTGCTAAATGGAAACCTAGCATACGAAAACCCGCTCATGACACTGCTTTTGGTCTGGATAATTTTCGCCGGGCTCGGCCGGGCCTCCTGGATCGACAACTTATTGCGGGTTAACCTCTGGAAGAACGCGCAGGGCTTTCAACGCGAAGCGATAGCAGCTCTATCGTCTGGAGCTACGCTCGTGTTCTACGTCCTGCTGGTAGACGCAACGATATCGTCAGCCTCGACATATTTCACGACCGTAATACCGGACCTAGGGTTGTCGAGCATAGCCCAGTCCGCCTCGATCGGGCTGGGCGCGGCAGTTGGTGTGGTGCTAGTCCTCCTGCGGATGGTTGCAGACGGCAAGAGTTGGAGGGACTACCTCCTCACAGGCTTTGTCGCGGTTCTGGTGTGGGTAGGCGTGGTAACGGGTATTCCAAGCGGCGCGGGTGTACTGGTGGCGCTTGTAGCGATGATGATCCTGGATGTGCCCGTCGCGATTGCGCTGGGTCTGGCCGGCGCTTCTGTGGTATTCGCAGGAAACCTGAGTACTAGCATCACAGTCCTGATGGACCAGGCTCTCGGCGCGGTCAGTAACATTGCCTTCCTCGCCTTGCCGCTCTTCATGGTGCTAGGTGGGGTCGTCGCGCGAACTGGACTGGCTGACGACCTAGGTAGCTTTCTGAAATTTGTGTTTCGCCGTGTACCAGGTGGGGTGGGCTTGAGCTGCGTCGGCGCTGCAGCAGTTCTTGCGAACATGACCGGGAGTCCGATCGCCGACACGGCAGCTCTCGGCACCGTGTTTCTACCGGAATTGATCAAGTCGGGGTACTCCCGGGCAGAGGCGGCCGCACTTCAGGCGTGTGCAGGTCTACTCGGTATGGTATTTCCGCCGGCGGTCATTTTGATTCTGTACGCCACACTCGTCAATGTGAGCGTGACGGCCGAGTTTGCCGCGGTGATCATCCCAGGAGTCCTCCTAACACTCGTGATGATGATCGTGGTAGTTATACGTGCACTACTTGTGAGACGTGTCGGTAAGGGTGCTGAAGTTCAGACCGACTCGTCGGGCCTGAGAGACGGTCCACGCGGATTTCAAGGGCTTCTTCGAGTTACAGGAAGAGCTAGCCCAGTGCTAGCAATCCCAGTGATTTTGGACTTTGGTATATTTAGCGGCATCTTTGCACCCTACGAAGCCGGAGCGGTAGCGATACTGACGGCCGTCGTCGCCGGCGCATCGATGGGCCACGTCCGGCTGCGCGACTTTGTGGGAGTTGTGCGCCAGGCGGCAGACACCACAGTACTTGTAATGTTCATACTGGCGAGTGTAGGTATCCTGGAGTACGGGTTGTTCACTTCGGGGACAGCCGGCCAGATCGACAGCGTCCTGGCAAAGGTCGTCAGCTCGGTCGTAGTCTTCTGGATCGTGGTTAATCTCGCGTTTATGGTGCTACATGAGTTCGTGGAACCCTTCCCTGCAATTCTTCTGCTGCTTCCGTTCCTAGTTCCACTGGCCGCAGCCGTGCATGTTGGTCTCATTCAGTTGGGTATCGTAATTGTAGTCAACTCAACGATTGGCCTCGTGCTACCTCCGTTGGGTGTGAACTTGTACGTAGCGGCGAAGATTGGCGGCGCAGAACCAAACCAAGTGCTGCGCCACGTCTGGCCATACCTAGTCGGATCTCTGGGGGTGCTTGCGCTCGTATGCGCTTGGCCAGCTCTGACTGCCCTGTAGAAGGAGCCATCGTAGACAATCCAAAGGACACGTCGAGAGGCGACGTCATCACTTTCGCGACTGAGGGAGGTAGTCACGAGCAGTGGTGCGATGTACGGACTCGGGTACGTGTGGTGGCGCGAAATTTACGCACTAGATAAGGAGGGACAGAGGCGTGACAATGGACATTGGAACTGACGAAGTCTTGGCAGCTGCCGACGCGGACGTGCTGGCGTGGCGAAGGGACCTGCATCGTTTCCCAGAACTTTCGTTCCAGGAGGAGCGTACATCCCAGTTTGTGTTCGACCGGCTTCAGACGTTTCCCGGACTAACCGTTACACGACCCACCCGAACGAGCGTGATGGCGGTCCTCACGGGGGAGTTGGCAGGTCCGGTTGTAGCAGTACGAGCCGACATGGATGCATTACCGATCCAAGAGGAGACGGACCTAGAGTTTGCGTCGGAGACGCCGGGAGTGATGCATGCGTGTGGTCACGACGGACATACTGCGATTCTCCTAGGCTTGGCCAAGGTACTCAGTGAGCGTCGAGAGTCGGTGCCCGGAGAAGTTCGCTTCCTGTTTCAGCATGCCGAGGAGTTGCTTCCTGGTGGCGCAACGGAGATGGTAGCCGCGGGCGTAATGACGGGCGTCGAGGCGGTGATAGGACTCCATCTTCGGTCGTTCGTAGACACGGGGTCGATCGCCATCCAAGAAGGCGCAATCATGGCTGCGACGGACACCTTTCATATTGTTGTCGAGGGGTTGGGCGGCCACGCGGCGAGGCCGCATTTGGCCGTGGACACCGTGGCCGTGGCAGCTCAGATAGTTACGAACCTTCAGCACCTGGTAGCGAGAAATACCGACCCTCAAGAGGCGTTGGTGGTATCAGTGACCCAATTCGGGGCGGGGACTGCGCACAATGTGATTCCAGGCTCGGCTGAGCTGGTCGGGACCGTTCGCTCCTTCAGCCCTAAAGTTCGTCGAGCGGTTCCTGTGCAGATGGAGAGAATAGTAAAGGGTATAGCGGAGGCTCACGGGGCGACGTACAGGATCGTCTATGAGAACGGCTACTCAGCCGTCGTCAACGACGACCGCGTTACGCAAATAGTCAGATCGGCCCTCGTGGAGGTGTTCGGAGCTCGCGCCGTCGTCGGAATGGTGCCTGGTATGGGTGGCGAGGATTTCTCCGCGTTGCAAGCGGAAGCGCCAGGTTGCTTCTTTTTCATCGGCGCCGGAAGCGCGGAGTTGGGAATCGCCCACCCCCACCACCACGGGCACTTCGTCGTCGACGAAGGCGCGTTGCCGATTGGGCTTCGGGCGCTGTTAGGCGGCACGCTTGCGCTGCTTGCCGCCTTAGGAAGTAAGTGAAGGTGGTCAGGGTCCGAACGCGATCGTCAATCCTGAGGTTGGGCGGCTCTTCAGGTTGGTGCGTTTCCTCGTCGTCCCGAAGCATTCTCGAGGGTGGCTCGCAGGTGGTGTATATCGGCCCGGCTCCTGCTCGGCCGAGAGGTGGGATCGTTGCGCTGCGTGTGAAGCCGTGTCATGGATAGCGTGGAGTACTTGCGTGTGCTGGCTCAACGCTGATCCCGGGGGTCGGCGAATGGAGGTTTGTGGCCAGCTGGCTACCTGCTGGCGGTTACCCGCCGCCGAGGCGGCGTCGCTCCGATGAAGCGAGGCATTGAGAGAGCGAGCGGCGAGATGCCCGATGAGGAATGGCGGAGCGATCCGGCAAGCGCTGACCTGGTGGCCGCGTATGCGCGGGCTGCGGTGCGTGGCCCAATGGTGAACGCCGTCGTGAACATCCTCGAGCGACAATCGCGTCGCGGCGGAGCGCAGGCTCCCCTATACGGGGTGCCCGTCGCAGTCAAAGACAACGTGCAGATCGCGGGCACTCCACAAGGCAATGGCAACCCCGAGGACATGGTGGATCTTCCGGCCGCAGCCGATGCCCCGATAGTTGCGTCTCTGCGAGAGGCGGGTGCTGACGTGATGGCGACCACTTCGTTACTCGAGTACGCGGCGGGCTTTCCGCACCCTGATATCCCGGCCGCGCTGAATCCTTTCGACCTCGCCAGGACAGCTGGTGGTTCAAGCGGCGGGTCAGCCGCGGCAGTAGCAGTCGGGGTCTGTCCCGTGGCACTAGGTACCGACACGGGCGGTTCGATCCGCGTCCCGGCTAGCTTCTGTGGTGTCGTCGGGTTCAAACCCTCCTTCGGTGTACTTAGCACCGTCGGAGTGCAGGAACTGGCACCGACACTCGATCACGTGGGAATACTCGGCCGCGACGTTGAAATCACCCGACGGACCTTTGAGGCCTTGACCCGCCGTAGGCCGGTGCAGCCACCTTCGGTACTTCGGATTGGGGTAATCTCAGATCAAGTCGTCGACTCCCGGCTAGATCCCGAGGTGGCTCATGCGTTGGCTAATTGCATCGATGCGCTGGGCAGGGCGGGAGTAAGGATCGTGATGGTGGCGGGGGAAGTATTCGATCTACTCTACGAGTCTTGGAGTGATATCTCCTCCTGGGAAATGTGGCGGGTCCACGGTATGCGTGTCCGGAGTAACCCGACGCATTACGGTGCGAGCACCTTGCGGAAGTTTCAACAAGCCTCCGCCACGACGCGGTCTGCGTATGAGGCCGCACGTCGCCGTCGAGATGAACTGCTTCCGTCCGTGTGGGCCGCTTACATGGGCGTAGATGCCTTGCTGAGTCCGGCAACACCGCACGTAGCACCACTGGCGAGCGACAGTTACCTTTCGGACAGGGATGGTCAGATAGGGGTTCCGTGGGCGGTCTTCACAAGAGCTTTCAACCTGATCGGCGCACCAGCGCTGTCTCTGCCGTGCGGCTGGAGCCGAGACGGGCTTCCGATTGGTCTACAGCTCTCAGCGCCTCCACGTGCCGACCGGGTGCTTCTTGCGACTGCAGCGGAGGTGGAAAGCATATTGGCGGTCCCGACGCGCGAGTGTGCTGTAGGGTGAGCTTCGAACTGACGCCGGCCGTGCCACTGGCTCGCGCCTGGGTGACCGAGCTGGAGAGCGCCGCACGGTGAGCATAGCCAGTGCGACTAAGTGGAGATGCCCCAGTTCTTCAGCTGCCTGCTCAGAAGGCCGGAGCCCTAGTGCGGATCCAAATCATCCCATAGTGAGGCCTATACGAGAGGGTAGACAATTCAGAGGATATTCCGTCTGATGCAGACCGTTACTTGTCTCGCACTAGCACGGATAGAAGGCCCGCGCCGACTGGTCGCATCACAAGCGGCCAAAGGACCGATACCGCGCTGGCAGCATCCGCTAGGGTCCACCGGGCCCGCCGGGCGTCGTGAACCCGGACTTGCGTTACCCGCCATACAGGCTACAAGTGCAGGGATAAGTAGCAGACTTTGTGGCGCGCGTCGCCGGATCGCATGACCGCACAGACCTCGTGTGGAGCGTACGTGGGTCGAGCGCTGGTCCGACGCGCGTTGGACCAGCTAATGGGTGCTTGCCAACCCGGCCCATGCGATTCGCCCCGCTCCGAGGGCGCGGCACTCCGGTCTACGACAGTGCCCGGCCAGGACCGGGCTGTCCCGTGGAAAGTAGCGCCATTCTGGAAGCGCGTGGGCGGCTTCTGAATGGAGGCACCATCCAGCGGCCATGTTTGGCGGAGAACCCGGGCGAGTCGCGGAGTGCGACGAGTGCTACCGCTCTGGGGATTGCGGCACGGACACGAGCTTCCTCCTTCCCACACAACTGGCGGTGCGAGTGTTCAGTGCGTACCCAGACCGACCACTGCGAACGCGTGCGCGCGCCGTCATTTGCGACGGCCAGGTGCAAGTGCCAGAGGTGCGGCACACCGTGCCACGTAAGCGCGGACCGACGCAGCCAGTGCACGGAGTCGTGGCTAGTGGCGATCCAGCGGGTTGGACCGTCGCGGAGTTGCGATCGCACCTCGAGGAGCGTGACATCTCCTCGTCGGAAGTGGTGACGAGTTTGATCAATCGAATAGAGCTAGTTGACCACGCGGGCGCCTCCGTGCGGTCGGTCTTAGCGATCAGCGAAGATGCGGTCGTCACCGCGCGGGCAAGAGATTCAGAACGACTGTCAGGGGTTATCCGAGGTCCACTTCACGGAATACCAATCCTCGTGAAGGACAACATAGATACAGCAACTGGGGCAGCGACGACCGCCGGCTCGCTCGCCCTACAGGCAACGATCCCGAGCGATGATGCATGGGTTGTCCAAAGGCTCCGCGCGGCTGGGGCTATCGTAATCGGAAAGACCAACCTGTCAGAGTGGGCAAACTTCCGCTCGCGTAGGAGCTCGAGTGGATGGAGCGCGGTCGGAGGACAGACTCGCAATCCTTATGTACTCGATCGGAGTCCTGGCGGATCGAGCTCGGGATCTGCTGCTGCAGTAGCTGCCGGTTTCGCGCCGCTCGCAGTCGGCACCGAGACCGACGGATCGATCTTATGTCCTGCTGCGCTTTGTGGGGTCGTGGGGATAAAGCCGACTGTGGGACGCGTAAGCCGTACGGGAGTGGTCCCAATCTCGTTTACTCAGGATACAGTCGGTACCTTCGCTCGGTCGGTGGCAGACGCGTCGATTCTCCTCGCGGCTATAGCGATGCCGGATCCCGCTGATCTCGCCACAATGAGTGCAAAGAGTGTGCCCTTCTCTGGCACGGTGGCACGTGGTGCGGATGGGCTACGCGGCACCCGGATAGGCGTCGTCCGAGAGGACCACTGGGGCTACTCTGCAGCCTCAGACGCACTGCTAGAGGCTGCTTTGGCGCAGATCTCCGCAGCCGGGGCGATTCTGGTGGAGCCAGCGGATATCCGAACCATCACGGCGCTGAGAGAAAGTCACGACGAGCGACTCGTCCTGTTGCATGAATTCAAGGTGGGGGTCGAAAGGTACCTCCGGGGGCGGATCAGCCCGACCGGCACCGGGCCACGGTCACTGAGTGACTTGGTTGCGTTCAACCAGATCCACCCAGATCGTGAACTTGCGTGGTTCGGTCAAGACATCTTCGTAGAAGCAGAAGCGACCGCGGGGTTGGAGGTCCCGATGTACCGCAGGGCGAGGGCTAGAGGACTTCACAGAGCCAGAACAATGGGCATCGATGCAACGCTTGCTGAGCACAATGTCGTGGCGCTGCTGGCGCCGACGCTAGGACCTGCTTGGTGTATTGACTTGGTCAACGGGGATCCGCCGCATCGCAATGGGTTCAAGGCGGCAGCGATTGCGGGGTATCCCGCGATAACAATCCCCGTCGGCATAACCTCCGGCCTGCCGGTCGGGCTATGTTTAATTGGGTCCGCGTGGGACGAGGGGCGGCTGACTGAGATTGCGGCCGGGATCGAGAGCGCTCTTCAGGTGCGGATGATACCTACGTTTTTGTCGTCCGTGCCTCAGTGAGAGCTCGTCGTATCCACGCGGCACGGAGCCCGAGAGCAGGTGGGGTTACCGCTTCCCGCGGCTCAAGCAAGCGCGCTGTCGTCCAGGCGTGCCTTCGGAAGGGCATCGGCTCCCGATAATGGACTGCATAGCGGCACCTTCACAGGCCCGGAACGCGACGATACCCGCATGCGCCTATTCTGAGAGAACGGTCTCGCATCAAAGGAGGGAGGCTTGGACTTAGGGTTGCGCGAGCGCACCGCTATGGTGGCGGGGTCCACGTCGGGACTAGGGTTTGCCGTCGCTACCGCCCTGGGCAAGGAAGGAGCCAACGTCGTGATAACAGGTCGGCGTCGAGCTCTGGCAGAAGAACTGGCGGCGGGGCTGCCCAGTGCGATCGGACTAGCATTAGATTTAGCAGACCCTGAATCGATCGAGACAGCGATAAGCACGGTCGAGCAAATCTATGGCGGCGTCGATATCGTGGTGCTCAACAGCGGTGGCCCCCCCCCCGCCGCTGCGGCCGGATTGCCGGAAACGCTTCTGGAGCCCTGGCTTAACACGCTGCTACTGAGACAGATTCAATTGGTTACGCGTGTTTTGCCAAGAATGCGGTCGCTCCGCTGGGGTAGGGTTCTGGCTATCGGCTCACGGGGGGTACAGGAGCCGCTGGAAGACCTTGCTGTCTCGAACATCGGCCGAGGTGCGCTGGCAGCATTCCTGAAGACACTCTCATCAGAGGTCGCGGTCGACGCGGTGACCGTTAACATGATCTTGCCGGGGCGCATCGATACGGATCGCGTGATGGAGCTAGACCGGAATGCGGCGCTGCGACAGAGCATCAACGTCGAAACTGCTCGCAGGCGATCCGAGGAAATGATCCCGGCACGGCGGTACGGTACACCGGCCGAATTTGGGTCGGTAGCATGCTTTCTGTGCTCGGAGGAATCCTCTTACATTACCGGAATCCAGATGCGTGTGGATGGGGGTCTAGCCCGTGGCTATTGAGAGTCCTGAGCTGGGATCCATTCGTGAGGGTACGTCAGAAATTCCCGTCCTGAGCACATTCCGCGGAGGAGCAAGGCGACTGCGAGACTTGGACCGCGGCTTCGTAGGCGACGCCATGCGTGTCGTGGTCGAGGACCGCTATCGGGGGCTAAGCGCAGACTTTGCGACGGCCGACTCCCGCGGGATGCCGGCGGCTGTTGGCCTTCCAGCACCTCCCTACCGGCACCCTCCCAAGATATTGGGCATTGGCCTGAACTTTGCAGCCCATGCGAGGGACCTGTCGGCACCCATCCCCGATGAACCGGCGTCGTTCCTCAGAGCCGACCACACGATAGTTGGCCCCGAGGACGCGATCCTATTGCCATGGCAGAGCCGACGGGTGACGTCGGAGGCAGAACTGGGACTTGTCATCGGGCGCTACTGCCGCAACGTCTCGGAGCAAGAGGCGTTGCGGTACGTATTCGGCGTCTGTCCCATCCTGGATCAGACGGCTGAGGACATTCTGCGCCGGAACCCGCGTTTCCTCACACGAGCCAAGAACTTTCCAACGTTTTTCTCCTTTGGGCCGACCATCATCCCCATGGCGAAAGTTCTGGCAAAATACCCGGCGCTCGACGATATCGAAGTAAGCACAGTTCTGAACGGCGAAGTGGTGCACGGCAATGTGCTCGGCAACATGATCTTCCCATTGGCGAAACTCATTAGCTTTCACAGTCACGTCATGCCACTCTTCCCTGGGGATATCATCTCTACCGGCACTCCAGGAGCGGTGCCGATTGTGGACGGTGATGTCGTGGAGTGCCAACTCGGAGAGCTCGCGACGTTGAGGAATCCGGTGAGGGAGGAGCCGATGGCCGCAGCCGCCGCCAGCAAATCGTGCGCTAAGTCGGAGGAGGATCCGAGTGAACTCAGCAGATAGGCGGCGCAGCCCTGCGGACGTTGCGGATTTGTCAGTCCCCTGGGTTGTACAAGCGGGCGGTGACAGGGTAGGTACGATCCTGGGTCTGACCCACTTTCTGGGGCGACGCTACTTATGTGGTCCTGCGTTCACATTTCACTGCGCGCCAAATGACAACCTCGCCATCCACATCGCTCTTTACCGATCAAAGCCGGGAGGCATACTCATTGGTGCCGGCGGAGGAACTACTCACGGCGGACTCTTCGGTGAGCTGATGGCGACCGAAGCGGTGGCTCGCGGGATCGGGGGCCTGGTGGTTGAAGGCACAGTTCGGGACGTCTCGGACCTGGATCGGCTGGGCCTGCCCGTTCTTTGCGCTGGAACCGCTCCGGCCCAGTGCGCGAAGGCCATGGTCGTGTCAGTCGGCCAGCCGGTTGAGGTGGGTGGAGTTCTAGTGCGGCCTGGCGACCAAGTAATCGCTGACCGTGACGGCGCCGCAGTGGTCCCAGCACAGCTCTGGGGTGAGGTGCGGGCGGACGCATCTGCGCTGGCCGAGAAGGAGGCAGGGTACCTGCGCCGCCTTCTGACCGGAGAGCGGCTGGCTGACATCTTGGGGCTTGATCCTCAGGCCCTTCGTGAGACCTGACTCACGCGGCGAAATTCGTAGCCGTCGACGGCGCCAGCAGCTGGCCGAGGGCGGTTCGACCTGGGTGAGTAGCGTCCTCTCTAGGAGACACGACTTTGCGTTGACCGGAATCATGAAGTAGCAGTCGCCCGCGGACTGACTACAGAAGTTACCGGGGCGGGGACCGCACCAAGACCCCACAAGCCCGAGTGGGGAAGTGGATCGATACTTTGCACGATCTATCCTCGCCGAGGCCATCCCTGACCTGGAGTCGCGATGACCCGCTGCGGCTGGTCGCCGGTGCGGCCACCGCACACGAGCACTCGCGTTAGCAGTGTGGCGCTCCTCGGCCACCTACGGCGTAGCGACTCTCGCAGACAGCCGCTGCAGTGGCTCGAGCCGATTGGCGCGCGAGTCCATCTACTTGTATAGAACCCCATCGCCTGCTATCATTCTGATGTACATCGCGCCGCGCCTCGGCGCCGACTCGGTGTGGACGAATTCCGATTCGCGCGCCCTACGGAGGGCCAACGTGCGAGTGCACAGAGGAGCTCACAGTGTTTCTAGAAGGACCGCGGGGACCCGAGGCTGACCCAGCTCTTATGCGATCTCTGAGTCGAGTCAGCCCGTCCACTCTTGGCCATCTCAGGGACTTCGGCTTTATGCGGGGCCTGCACCCAAACATGGACCGTATGAAAATTGTTGGACCGGCCGTCACAGTTCGCATCGCCTATCCTGACTCCACGGCGGTTCACTGCGCCCTCGACGCGGTAAAGGAAGGGGATGTCGTCGTCGTCGAACAGCTAGGTGACGCGAACCGAGCCTGCTGGGGCGGCGTGATTACCTATGCAGCCCACGTCCGAGGCGTGGTTGGCGTGATCATTGATGGTCCGGTTACCGACGTTAGGGAAATCGCGGATATCGGAATGCCGATGTACTTTCGCTCGGTAACGGCACTGACCGGGCGGCTGCTTGGAGTTGAAGGAGCCATCAACGTACCGATTATGGCTGGCGGCGCGGCAGTTCGCCCAGGCGACATCATCTTTGCGGACGAAAATGGAGTGGCGGTACTCAGTGCAGAGGATGCTAGCCGACTCGAGCCACTCCTCGCGACCAAGGAGGCCGGAGAACTTGTCACGAAGAGCAAACTCGACGACGGGGCGTCTCTGGCCGACCTCAGCGGTGCCAGAGAACTTTTTGAGGCGGGGCGCTCTCAGGCGAGCGATCATTAGCGTACACCGATCCGGTCAGGTGTGCGCTATTCCGCTCGTATCAGTTGACCTTATGGAAGGCACACTGTGTGCCCGGAGTGGCTGGTGCTAGAAGCACAAGGCGCAATCTTGCGTTATGAGAGCGGTAGTAGTTTTGGCGATATTCCCGCCGCCTACCAATCGACTGGCGTTCCCGGACTCACGTTCTCCGGCGATCGAAGGAGGCTATGGGCACTGACACGGGCGATCCCAGCGCTCTTCGGATTGGACCTTGATGGGTCGGTTCTCACGCAGCGTCCGCTGAGCCTGAGAATGGCGCACGCCTTGGGCACGACGCACTCAGACAACGTCCTCGTTGTGGACGTTGACCGGCATACTGTCGAGGAGTTCCTTCCCGCCGGCACGAGAGTGCGGCTGATGGGGGCGCCCGACCAACCCGCGAACACTGGGTATGTACCGGGGAAGCCGCGCTCAGTTCTCCGCTCCGGTGGTCCGTTCAACCGACCTGCCGGGGCGGCGGGCTCGCCGGGAGGCGCGCTGTTTGTGGCGGATGGCTATGGCAACGCACGAGTGCACTGCTTCGAAGACGGCGTGCTAATCCGTTCTTGGGGCGAGCCAGGTGAGGGCCCGGGCGAATTCCGCCTTCCCCACGGAGTCACTACGGATGAACAGGGGCTTGTCTATATCGCTGATAGGGAGAACGGTCGCATTCAAGTTTTCGCGCAGAATGGCGAATATTTCAGAGAGTTCACAGGGTTAGAGCGGCCGTGCGACCTCTACGTGTCGCCGCTTGGCATGATTTACGTGGCCGAACTTGATCCGGAGGGCGGCCGAGTGACAGTGTTAGGTCCAGAGGGGAACATTGCGGCGCGGTTTCGAGCCTGTGTGGATCAGCCACAGGCAGGCGCGCACGCGATTGAGGTGGACGAGATAGGAGACATCTATGTCGGTTTGGTGCCGCGTATCCAGAAGGCCTTGACCTACGGGATCGTGAAATTTCGCCGGCGATAACAGGCGAGTGAATTCATGGTGGTTACACCCAATTGCTAGGAGATTTCCTGAAGGAATGTCGTGGAAGCGCCGCACCGGACTCGGAGCTGAGGTCTGGACGACCGAACAAGGAACTGCGCCACCAGTCCGGCGCTTCCCGTCGGCCCAAGGAGCAGAACGTCGTGGGTCGAATGGCACCATCCGCTTGGCCGTCCCACGGCATACTAGATGGGTCGTGGCCGGCCGATAAGTGATCACGTAATCGAATGCAGGTGTAGGAGTAATGGTCGGTGAAGTGGCTAGCGACCGTCTCAACCGGCATAGGAAACATGGAGGGGCGTAGAGTGGCGAAGAGACTAGAATTGCGAGCGATTGTGGTTGGCGCAGGCATTGTTGGCGCCGCGATAGCATTTCGGTTAGCCGAGGCAGGGGCATCCGTCACAGTCGTCGACCGAGCTTTTCCGGGAGCCGGCACGAGCGGTGCCACGTTCTCGTGGCTCAACTCATTCAATAAGCCCCCGCTTGAATACCATCGGCTTAACGTGTTGGGAATCGCCGAACACCGCGTGATCGCAGAGGAGATTGGAAGTCAGGACTGCCTCCACCTCGACGGCGGCTTGATGTGGGAGTATGCGGAGCCGGAAGCCGAGGTTGCCCAAAGGACCGATAACGATGAACCGACGGCCGGTGACGCGGGTCGGTACGTCGACTTGACCACGGAGCTAGCCAGGGGCGGCCTGGCGGCAAAGATAGAGTCATGTCGGGTTCTGGGGTATGCCATTGACGAAATTACAGTAGCTGACGCACAGAAGTTGGAGCCCGACCTAGTCGTCGACCCGTCGCGGGTGCGAGCCGTGTATCTGATGCCGGGCGACGGATGGGTTGAGTCCCGCGGGCTAGCACACCGGCTATGTACAGCGGCAGCTAGACGATATGGAGCGAAGCTTGCGCTCGGCGAAGAGGTTCAGAGCGTCTCGTGCCACACGGGCGAGTCTCCTGTTGTCGAGCTACGGGATGGCAGGACCTTGGGCGCCGATGTCGTAATCAACGCGGCCGGTGCTGACGCGGGGATACTGGCGTCGAGGAGCGGGGTTGAACTGACAATCGAACGGAGCCTCGGCGTGAGCTTCGTGTCGGGATCGGCACCGTCCCAGTTACGTCATGTCGTTCACGCGCCGGGCACAACGCTTCGACCCGACGCGGCCACTCGGGTCATGATCCGAGTCGAGGGAATGGACGCTGAACTAGTGGAGGGGCAGGTGTGGAGCCCTTCGGACCGTCGCTGCGACGAAGTGATCGCTCGGGCCAGCCAGGTCATGCCGAATCTTCGCTACGTAGGGATCGAGTCGGTTCGGGTTGGAATCCGCCCTGTGCCGAGTGACGGCATTTCAGTCGTAGGGGTCGATCCTCGTGCCCCCGGTTTGTACCACGTGGTCACCCACAGCGGGGCGACCCTGGCTCCCGCACTAGCACGGTTGGTCTGTGCTGACCTCTCCGGGCTTCCCGTTCCGGAGCTCGAGTCGTTTAGGCTAGACCGGCTTCGCGAAACCCGATCTCGAGGAGCGGTCAGTATCGGCGAGCCCGGTTAGTCGGGCCATGGCAGGTGCATGCTCTTCGTACCTCGCAAAGCAATTGGTGCTGCGGTGGTACTGAGGGAACGAAGAACGAAGGGGGTGGGATTGCCACCGCGATCCGCAAGACAACTGTACGAGTGTGATGTGATTTATGTGCTAAGTAGTGGAGCCACGCCTTGCTAATCTTACGTGACGGTTGGATCGTGTCCGGCGACGGCGAGTCGGAGCCATTGTCTGGGTCGGTACTGGTGGAGGGAGGCCGGATCGCGGCAGTGGAGGCGCGCTCATATAGCGGTGGGCTTGATGACCAGGTGATAGATTTGCACGGATCGCTAGTGATGCCCGGCGCGGTCGACGTGCATGCACATGCGGTGGCTCCCGGACCGCGTTTCGCGAGTGGGACGCCAGGGGTTTCGTTAGAAGAGGCTATGGGTAACCTACGGCGGCACATGGCACAAGGTCACACCACGGTCGTGGACCTGGATGGTTTCAAAGTCCCGAGTGAAACAGCGGAGGTGCGTAGCCGGCAACCTGTCCGGGTGGAGTCCGCGACGGTGCATTTTGATCCGATGTGGGCAGTCGCAGACGCAACTGACGGAACCGGCCTGAGCCCTATGAACCGTGAGATGACCGCCGCAGCGATGGCGGAGCAGGGAGCCTGCGTGATTGGGGAAGTAGGCGCCGGCATGACGCTGGGAGGTGGTGGTCAAGACTACATGTATATCCCTGCGGCAATCTACGCAGCGACCGGAAGGAGGCTGCGTGCGCGGGAGGCGGCCGCTCTGAAGTATGCGGTACTCGGGCGACACGTCAAGCCAGGGTCTCCTGATCGAAAGCTCCTGAAGAAGTTGCTGCTCGAATTACGGTTGTCGCAGAAGCTGACGGTAGATGGGGTGGTGAAGATCATTGAGGATTCGGTGCTACCACCGTTTCGCGGTGCACTCGAAGGGATCGTTAAGGCGGCTCAGGTTGCCAATGAACTCGGTCTGCCGGCACTAGTCCACAACTCGGCTCCGTCCGACGAGGCGTGCAGAGAAGCGGCAGTCATCGCGGGATCCAACCTGATTGCAGGACACACGAACCACGGTACGTTCACTCGGGATGAGGCGATCGCGAGTGCCACGTGGATGAAGCAGCACGAGGCATACGTTGAAGTGAATACGTTCGACTCGTGGGGCCTTCGCGAACTAGAGCCGAGCTCAGCGATGCTTTTGGCTCTGGTCGGGAGAGGCCTGGCCGACATAATAGCCACGGATTACGCGGCGGGCCACTGGGACGGGGTGTACGAGGCGGTCGAGGATATCTGGCGGTCTGGGGCACAGCCGCTGAAGACGGCCGTCGCTATGGCCACCGGAAACGTGGCGAAGGCGGTACCAAGGATAGGTGGTTCCCGTGGCCTGCTGCGGGCAGGTTACCTGGCGGATCTGGTGGTGAGCCACTCACGACACCCTTCCCTCATATCCCTTGTCGTGATAGGAGGTGAGGTCGTGTTCGAGCCAGTGGAACCGGTGCCGTACACGAGGGAGGCGCCGCGACACTTGGGTCGCCCGATACCGAACTAGGTGCCAAGGCGGCTGATCAGGCCAATCCATGACGCTGACGGCTGCGTGTTGGCGCGTTCGGCGCCGGGGGTCTGTCGACGAAGCCCCATGGCCGGTCTGGATGAGCAAGATCTGGTTTTCCCCTCACGTCGTTTGGAGGCTCGCAGAAGACTCGTAACTATCCGTTCGGCAGATCCTCAGGTCGGGATCAATGCCGTCTGCGGGCACGAGCACGGTATTGATCTTCGATAGCAGGGCGACGTGACTGGCTGATCGTCTGGGGGGGCGGTGCGGCGAGGGTGCGGGAGAGTCTTGGATGCCGGGCACTACCTTGTGCGAGGTGACGATGTTGGAGGTGATCGACACCGAAGAGCTGATTCCGACTAACCACCCGATCCGCTGGATCAACCCGCTGGCCCGAGTTGCCTCTCTAAGTCGTTCAGACCACCTCCTCCCATCCGGTCCCGAGCACGGAGGCGGTCATGGTTGCCTAGCCCCGGATGGTCCCGACTGCCGTCTGGCCGGATCCGAGGCGCGGTGACGCTGACGGAGGTCTTGATCGCGGCGTCTGCAGTCGAACAGGCGCTTCCGGTGGCCACCCGGGACGACCACCATCCGGATCGCGCGGGCGCCTCCGGCGTTGCAGGTGTTGCGGGTGAAGCCACCAACCCGGGCTCCCGAAGTGACGCCGGCTCGGAGGAAAGCTGCCCTGGGCGCGCGCGAGGTGCGACCAGGCACGTGCTGCGTGGGAGGTTCGGCCTTGCTGGTGGCACCTTTCCTCTCACAAGTCTCCGGACGCAGGGGCAGCGGCAATAATGAGGTGGCTGAATCAGTTGCAGCTGAGCCGCCAATTCCATGAGGTCGAACCGCTTTGAAGTACACCCACCTGGGGCGCTCCGGTCTGGTCGTCAGCCAACTCTGTCTGGGGACCATGAACTTCGGCTCCCACGCGTCTGAGAAGGACGCCCACCGCATCATGGATCGCGCTCTCGAGCTGGGCATCAACTTCTTCGACACCGCCAATGCCTACGGGCGATCGATCAAGTTCGGGTTCACCGAAGAGATCATCGGCAGATGGTTCGCCATGGGGGGTGATCGCCGCCAGAAGGTGGTGCTGGCCACCAAGCTGTATGCGAGCCAGAGCGACTGGCCCAACGACGGCAGGTTGTCAGCCCGAAACATCCGCCAGGCCTGCGACGCGTCGCTTGCTCGGCTTCAGACTGATCACCTCGACCTCTACCAGATGCATCACATCGATCGTGAGACCCCCTTTGAGGAGATCTGGGAGGCGTACGAGGTCCTTCGCCAGCAGGGAAAAGTGATCTACGCCGGCTCCTCCAACTTTGCTGGCTGGCACATCTCCCAGGCCCAGGAGCGGGCCAAACGGCGCAACTTTACGGGCCTGATCAGCGAGCAGTCGCTCTACAACCTGCTCACCCGCGATGTCGAGCTGGAGGTGCTGCCCGCCTGTCGCGCCTATGGCCTGGGCCTGATCCCATGGAGTCCATTGGCATCGGGGATCTTGGGCGGCGCACTCCAGAAGCTGAGCGAGGGACGGCGCTCCGAGCAACACAACCGAGAGCGGGTAGAGCGGCTGAAGCCGCAGCTCAAGGCCTATGAGGCCCTCTGCCGCGACCGCGGCGAGCACCCGGCCCTGGTGGCTCTCGGCTGGCTCTTGCATCAGGAAGGAGTGGCGGCGCCGATCATCGGACCGCGCACCATCGAGCAATTGGAGTCCGCGATCGAGGCCACGCAGATCAAGCTCAAGAAGAGAGACCTGGAGCAGCTGGATCAGATCTTCCCCGGTCCGGGGGGCGCAGCTCCCGAGGCGTACGCGTGGTAGTTCTCTAGAAGACTCGTACGAGAGACAGCCAGACGCCGCAGGTCCACCAGGAGCTGTCTGATTCGACCGTCCTGGGTCGGGCGGGGCGATGCTCGGCGGCTCAGGGTGAGCGGCTGAGCGGACTCCCCATTCCTGATGACCCCCGAACCGTCTAGATCGCCTCTAGCGGATCCAACCCTCGGATCCGCTGCGGTTTTGAGACGTGTGACGTGTACTGACATGGTGAGGCGGCTACAGATATACATCGACGAGGAGTTGGACGAAAGGCTCACCACTGAGGCGGCACGCGGCAAGACGTCCAAGGCTGCCTTGATCCGGAGGGGGGTGAGAGAGCGCTTCGGTCAGCAGGACACTGGATCTGACCCGCTCGCCGAGCTGATCGGGGCCTACGACCAGGACCCAGGCGGGATCGACGAGGTCGTCTACGGCGGATGAGGTTCGTCGATACCTCGTTCTTCGTCGCCCTCCAGTTCCGGCGCGACAGGCATCACGACGAAGCAGGGGTGCTCTGGAGTCGGGAGCGTGGGACGTTAGTCACCAGTAGTCATGTGCTGGGAGAGATCTGGACCTTCTTGCGCCGGCGACTGGGCCACGAGCAAGCGTGTCGCTTCCTCACGGCGGCTCGGGGAAGTACCTCGGTCGTGGTCCGGGCGGTCGATGAGGAGCTCGAGGCCGACGCCTGGCGCTGGTTGATCCGTCACGACGGGCGCCCGTACTCCTTCGTGGACGCCACCAGCTTTGCCACCATGCGCCGGATGCGGATCAGGGAGGCATTTGCGTTTGACGGCGACTTCAGCTCTGCCGGGTTCACCGAGGTGCGCCGCTGAGCGCGGCGGGATTGGGGTTCGCCTGCGGATCAGTCGGTAGTTGCACCGCGCTCCTGACAGGTGAGGGCGATGAGGCGTCCGGGGCGCGGCCCGTTCGAAGAGTGACTTGATTTATCGGGTAGGTATATGTATACTGCCACCATCTACCAACCCTCATAGGGGCATCTGATGTCAAGCCCGATCAAATCCCGGTCCGATAGCTCCCATAGCAGTCCGGAGCAGACTTTTCTACTGGTCTTTGTGCTCGACCGGACTGGCAGCATGCAAAGCTGCTACGACGCCACCATCTCCGGATTCAACGAGTTCCTTCACGCCCAACAGAAGGAGAAGGCGGGCGAGGCGTCGATGACTTTGGTCCAGTTCGACCGCCACGCCGACGAGCCCACCTGCCAGACGCGCTACCAGGCGACCAAGCTGAGCCGAATTGCTGACCTGGGAAGCAGGCAGAACCGCTACCAGCCGAGGGGTACCACCCCGCTGTTCGACGCGGTGGGCGAGACGATCGCGGCCACCGACCAGGTCTCGGACCGGTACGACCACGTACTCTTCATCATCCAGACGGACGGCATGGAGAACGCCAGCCGGGAGTACACCCAGCAGCAGGTCTTCCAGATGGTCGGGGCGCGGCGGGAGCGGGGGTGGGACTTCATCTTTCTCGGCGCCGACGTTGACGCCTACCAGCTCGGCGGTGCCCTCAACGTGCCGGTCGGCAACACCATGAGCTACTTCTCCGCCAGCCAGGCAAAGCCGGCCTTCGCCGCTCTCGCGGGGACAGCGACCCGGTATCGGCGAAGCGGCGGAGCGACCGGTGGAGCGACTGAGGCATTGGCGAATGCTCCCGTTGCGCGTCCTGGCGACGCGGAGGCCCCGGGAAAAGGGAAGCCGAACGCGAGCTATCCGAATTGACCCCGGGAAATCGCGACGATCCAGCCTGGTTGCGGCCACGTGCTCTGCGCACCAGCGCCAGCCCGCTGAACAAGACGACCGTGTACCTGGGTGGAGACCTGCTGTCCCGGATCTACGATCTGCGCGGACGCGGTATCGATATCAACGTGAGCAAGGTCTGCCAGCTGGCCCTGGAGCAGGCGATCCAGGAGGCGGAGGGGTTGACGCCCCAGCCCTAGAGGTCGCAGCGGGCTTGGTTGAAAGGTCCGCTTCAACCGGCTTGGTAGAGGGACGGGATCCATGGCGATGCCTTAGGGACACCTGGCTCCGCGCCGTCATGCGGCGCTGTTCAGCCCCCGGACACCATGGGAATGATGTGCACCCGGGCCCCGTCGGGAAGCGGAGTTGCCAGACCCGAGAGATCCTGAATGTCCCGGTCCTCTAGGTAGATGCGGATGTGGCGCCGCAGCTGACCCTGCTCGTCCCGCAGCCGCCGCTCCAGCTGGGGCCAGCTCCCGGAAAGCTCATCCAATGCGCCACCTACGGTTTCTGCCTCGACTGGGACTGTCCCCTGACCGTCGGCAGAGGGACGAAGGACGGCCGGCAGGTGCAGGGTGGCCGTCACCCGACCACGGCCGCTCTGACCGCCAGCACGTCGGGTAGGTGACTCGCCATAAGCTGCCACGAGTCCCCGTCGTCCAGGCTCCAGTACACCTCGCCGTCTCTGGTTCCGAAGTAGATCCCCGCCTTCTCTGACTGATCGCTGCAGAGGGCGTCCCGCAGCACGACGGCGTGGTAGTTGGACTGGGGGAGTCCCTCGGTGAGTCCCTCCCAGCTCTCACCGGCGTCTCTGGAGCGGTAGACCCGGCACCGTCTCCCGGGGGGCATCCGCTCCGAGTCCGCCTGGAGTGGGAAGAGGTAGACCGTGTCGGGCTGATTGGGATGCACCAAGAGCGGAAAACCGAAGTTCGAAGGCAGGCCGTGTTCGATCGCTTGCCAGTTGTCTCCGTAGTCGTCTGATCGGTACACCCCGAAGTGGTTCTGGGCCAGAAGCCGATCCGGCATTGACGGATGGCTGCCCACCTTGTGGACGCATTGGCCGAATTCCGGAAAACGCTGGTCCTCGGGCATCCAGTAGGACTGGATGCCGCGGTTGGCCGGCTCCCAGCTCTCTCCGCCGTCAGCTGTCCGGTATACCCCGCCGGCGGAGAGTGCGACCAGGAGTCGGTCGGGGTCGGTCGGATGGGGCACGACCGTATGCAGGCAGGCGCCCCCACCACCCGGCTCCCACTGGGGCTGGTGGGGGTGGTTGTAAAGCCCCTCCACCAGTTCGAAGGTGATACCGCCGTCCTGGGATCGGAAGAGAGCATGGGGCTCGACTCCGGCATAGATGAGATCTGGCTGGGAATCCAGCCCCGGTACCACCTGCCAGATCCGGATCAACGACACTTCCTTGCCGGCGGGGAACGCCACTGGCGCTGCCTTGGGTTCGGACCAGCTCCGACCCATGTCGTCGGAGTGGAACAGGGAGGGGCCCCAGTGCTCACTGGTGGCGCCTGCGAAGAGACGGGAGGTGCTCCGGCGGCGATCGATTCCGAGCCCGTAAACGGAACTCATCATGAGTTGCAGCGGTTCCAACTCCCAGCTGGTGCGGGCCTTGTCGCTGCGGGCGACCATCACCCCTTTGCTGGTCCCGATCAGAAGTACCGTCTCGCTCATCTGAACCTCCTCCTATCCCACAAGTGCCTCAAGGAAGTGGGCCTGCCCGCATGGCAGATGCCCGCAGTAGCGTGCCGGTGCGGAGCATAGCGGCGCCCGGACCCTGACAGGACCAACGCGCTTCGAAAGTCATTCCCCCGGCGGGCAGCCGGGGTAGCTCCCCCGGATCCAGCGCCCGACCAGAGCCAATCATCCCAGGGGCTGCCCGGGACTCGACTAGGTCTTGGGGGTCTTCTTGGGGGTCTTCTTGGGAGTCTTCTTGGGGGTAGGCGTCGCAGTCGCGGTCGCGGTTGGCGACGGTGACGTCAGGCTGAGGCCATTTTTGATGTTCGAATACGCATTCGAAGTGGTGCCGCCCACCACCATGAGCACGGCAATGGCGGCGACCGCGATCAATACCAGAATCAGGGCGTACTCGACCATTCCCTGTCCTCGCTCCGCGAGCGCGCGGGCGGGGGCGGTCTCCGCTGGGTCGCTCTGTACTCGCGCCAACCAGGACTGGAACAATTTGAACTCCTTGCGCCGGTGTCTGACCCCACGGCCAGCTAGCCTCATCGAACGCAGCTGAAATAACGTCACTTCCAGGCTCCCAGACGAATTCGGCGTCGTCCATGACGAATCGGTGTCACTTTGGTCAAGAAAAGATGGCCCAAGCCCCTAAAGCGGACCGCCTGGCCGCCCCTCGGCGGGTCGAGAGTGGATCGTGATCAGAGGCGGAAGCCCTCGGACAGGTCACTTTGGGGAAGCCTTGGCCGAGGACGCGCGCCCCCACGACCGATCTGGATCACCCCTCACGGCAGCGCCGGCTGGCGTGTCTTCGCCTAACGCTGGCCTAGGTCGGAGCCCGGTAGACGAGGCGGCCGTTGACGACCGTGGCCACGACCCGCTCTTGGCTCACGACTGTCAGATCACAGCGATAGCCACTCTCGAGCCTGCCCCACTCCGCCTCCATACCGCAGGCGAAGGCCACCCCTTCCGTATACGCCCGGAGAGCGCTCTCCTCGGTCAACGCCAGCTCCGCGTACCAGTCGACCGCCGAGCGCCAGGTGGTTGCGGCTCGGAGTCCCAAAAGGGGGTCCGGGGACTCGACTGGAGAGTCGGATCCGAACGCCAGAGGCACCCCAGCCTCTGCCAGTCGGCTCCAGGCGTAGGCATTACCTGCCTTCTTGCCCCAGACGGACTCGGCCATCTCGCGATCGGCCACGGCATGGATCGGTTGCATGGACGCCACGGCCCGACTGGTCACGAAGAGCGGGATGTCCGAGGGGTCGACGCACTGGGCATGCTCGATCCGAGGGCGCCACCCAGGAAACGCTGTCCGGTGCCGCTCCAGCGCCACCACCGCCCGATGCACGGCCCCATCGCCGATCGCGTGCAGACAGAGATTGAGTTCGGCCGCCTGGCAGTGTCGGATCAATTCCTCCAGTTCGGGGTCTCGGATGCGGGCGATGCCTGACCCGTCCAGCATCTCCGCGGTGCGGCTACCCAGCGAACCATCCAGGAACGCCTTTACCCCCCAGATCCTGAGCTGCTCATCGCCCCAGCCGGACCGGATGCCGAGCTCCTCGGCAGCCCGCAGGCGGGACTGGGGCAGGTTGACCACTACCCGCTGCGCCAGCCGGTGCGCCTGCCTCAGGCGCTGTAGCGCGAAGAGGGTCGCTGGGGGATCCATGGTGTGGACGCTGCACAGGCCGACCCTGGCGAGGTCGGCCAGGACCAAGGCCAGCAGCTCCTCGTACCGGCCCTGGTCAGGGCGAGGAATCAATCCCGTGAACAGCTGTCTGGACTCGCGAAGGATGCCGGTGGGCTCTCCGTTTGAGTCCCGGTCGATCACTCCGTCCGGAGGCGCGAGGGTCGCCCTGTCGATCCCTGCCAGGCGCAGTGCTGAGCTGCTGACCCAGACCGAGTGCTCGTCCTTGCTGGAGAGTAGAACCGGCCTTCCACCGCCCGCCTCATCCAGATCCTGCCGGCTCGGCAGGCTGGGGGTGGGCCAGGCGCTGTAGTTCCAGCCTCCCCCGACTATCCACTGCTCTTGAGAGATGGACCGGGCGGCAACCCGCACCTGGTCCAGCACATCTGGCAGCGAGGAGGTCCCCCGAAGGTCGAGTCCCACCCGGAGCAGAACCAACTCGTCCAGGTGGATGTGAGCATCGCCCAACCCCGGCAGAGTGCGCCCCTCCAGCTCGACCACCCTGGTGCCCGGCGGCGCCGCCGGCCGCGCTTCGTGTCCAACCTCGACGATCCAGCCCAAGCCGTCGCACAGGACGTTCGGCTCGCACCCCATGAACAGGGTGGCCGGGCGACTCGTAGTCGAGTTCATCTCCTGCCATTCTGCCGACTAGATGAACCTGGGGGAGGCGCGGTTTCCGCCCTCGGTCGACTAAGCAGAACTCGATTCTGGCGACCTGCGCCTTGAGGATCTCGCAACTGCGGGGTTACCGCGGCCAGAGCGTGGGCTTCCGCTTTCAGTTGGGTCCAGCGGGTGGAACCCAGAGGAGATGTCCCGCGCTGCCCGAGAAGGAGGCTCTCTCAGTTGCTGAGGTGTTTCCGAACAGTGTCCTCGCCGTTCTGGGGGAAGGCCGACCGATCCCCCAAACTTAGACGGGTGCGCTATTCCGACGGAATCGCTGACGACGATCTGTATGCCCTCCTGGGGCTGTCCATGAGCGCCTCCGCGGCCGACCTGAAGCGGGGAAGGCGCCAGCAGGCGCAGAAGTGGCATCCGGATCGCAACCAGGAGAAAGCCGGCCACACGCGGATGGCGGCGATCAACAATGCCTTCCGGATCCTCAACGACCCCGCGCAGCGCGACGCCTACGACGAGACGCTGCTCGTCAAGTGGAAACACGGCAGCCCGGCCAACCCCGGAGGCGCTCAGGATTCCTCCTGGATCCCGCCGAAGGGAGCCAAGCCGGCCGCGGAGCCGGTAAATGGAAGGGACCACCGGCCAGGGGCAGGGGAGGTCACCTCGGCTGACTTCCTGCGCTCCGAGGGATTCTCAGTGGTGGACAACCGCCAGACTGGGGGGGTTCTCTGGGTAGTTGCCGCGCCTGCACTCGAGCCCCATCTGCACAAGCTCCGCGATCGCGGACTGGAGTTTGAGTTTGCCGCCAGCGGGGGCATGGCCACCGGGCACAGACCGGCCTGGTGGACCAGGGCGCGCGGCTGACCGGGAAGGGCCCGCTGCTTGTGGGGGCCAGGGAGTCTCTGGCGTGCCGGAGGCCTCGCTGAAGCGGCACGCCGGCGTCTGGGCTGGTTCTTTGGGGTCCTTTGGCTTCCCGGAAATTCTCAGCATGTCCCCGACTGTGGTTGGACCAGGTCGGGGTATCCTGCAGCCATGCTGAGCTCCGCGCGTATTGGCTGGGGAACCTGAGGTGTTCTTCTTCTGGCTGTTCGGTGGCCCCTTCGGCGGGGGTGGCTGGATTGTTGGGATCCTGGTGTTGCTCATGGCCGTGAGCCTGGGGATGCGCATCTTCATGTTCTCGCGGCGGCGGCGGTACTTTCAGGGCCAGGGCCCCGGACGGCATCTTGGGCCTGAGCAGATCCTGGCGCGCCGGTTCGCCAGAGGAGAGATCGACGAGGAGGAGTACCGGCGGCGACTGACCTACTTGCGGAGCCAGGTCGGCCCCTCGCTCCAGACGAAGCCCTGAGCAGCGGGGAAGTTCCTGTGGCCGGGCATTCGCGCCGACCACGGCTCCTCTCCGCGAGCGCGTGGGATAGGCATTCCCAGCGACCGTTGCACTGCCACCGGGATCTTCCCCATCCGGAGGAGTCAGTCACCCGTCCTGCCCGCGGCTCAGCTCTCTCGAATGGCTCCCAGGAACTCGATGACGGTGTGGGCGCCCAAATAGGCCGTGATGCCGGTCTTTACGTCGAGCATGGGGTTGACCTCCACTAGGTCAAATCCGATCACCCGTGCGGATCGGGCCACCTGGCGCAGCGCATCTCGTAGCTCCGCATAGGTCATACCATCTGGCTCCGCCGAGACGCAGCCCGGAACCAGAGGCATGTCCAACACGTCGATGTCAATGCTCACGTAGCAGGCCGCGCCCGCTGGCACCGCACCTGAGATGGCTGCCGACGGCGCCTGACGAAACTCCTCCATGGTGATCACGCGGTTGCCGTCTTTGAGGGAGTCTGCCAGCATCCGCTCGGTGTTACGGATGCTGCGGATACCAATTTGGGTCAGGCTCTGGACCGAAGCCAACTTTCTAATCTGCCGAAATGCGTGCTGGTTGGTGTACTCGAGCCCGTGCACGAACGGCATGTAGTCTAGGTGGGCATCAAAGTGGATGATGTGGCACGGCTCTTCTAGGCCCCGGACCACCGGGTAGGTGATCGCATGGTCACCCCCGAGAGCCACGACCAGAGCGCCTCGGTCGCGGATTGTCCTCACGTCACGAGTCACATTTGCGAACGTCCCAACCACGTTCGTGGGCAGTATGTCGGCGTCCCCGACGTCGACCAGCCGCCGGCGAGCCAGGTCATCACCTAGATAGCGGCGCCGTCGCTGCGGGTCGTAGTAGCCTGGTTCGCTGTTCACAAATCGCAGCGAGTGCTCCCGTAAGGCCCGAGGGCCAAAGCGCGAGCCGGGCATAAAGGGCGATCCCTCGTCGGTTGGTATCCCCAACACGGCGATATCCGCGTCGAGCGAGTTCAGCTGCGTCCAGACCGGCGCCCTCAGAAAGGAAGCGATGCCGGTGAAGGGCATATCCAGCCGTTCCAGGTCGCCACCAGGCCCGTTGTGTGCCATCTGTTACTAGGCGCTCCCGAGATGGTGCAGTCGCAGAAGAATCGGCGTGGGATTCCATCCATTGCAGGGATTCTGGTCCTGCGGGCAGGCGGAAACGCCAACCAGCACATCCACCAAGACATCCAATACCAGGCGATCCCCTGGACCGCTGAGCGGTTCCGCGCTCGCGATGCCACCTTGCTCATCGACTGGCGAGTTCTGGAAGACGTTGACCGGATCTGGTATCTGCCACCCAGCGAACCCCCAGGGGGCGTAGGCGGCAGTCAGGTTGTCGCGGCAGTTCGCATGATGGGGGAGGCCGTAGTCCTGCCGGTACCGCGCCTCGTCACACATCGCGAACAGAAGATCGTGTACGCCGACGTGGTCCTCAGCGACCCGAAAGATTGGCCGGCGACGGTTCGACACCAGCTCCCCACCGGCCCGTAACCGGAGCGACTGGAAAGATCCGCGGGTGTGGGCGGGCGATAGCCACTCAGTGAAGTCGTCCAGGACAAAGGCCACGAGATCAGCGACCTGCTTACCGTCGACGTCGACTATTTCCATCTGAGCGCCACGTCGAAGCTCCACCGTCGCGGCCGTGCGGGCCGGCACCAAGACCTCTTCGATCGACGCGACCGGCGGGGAGCGCCGGTCGGATTCGGGGCCTTGATCTTGATCGCTCACCGGTTAGGAATCCACACTCGCGGCTGGCCCGCTGGGTCGGGTCGCAGGACCGACCGGTACCAGCCCTGCTTTGGCACAGGCGAAGTACACGCAGCCGGCAACCAGCAGTCCAACGATCCACGAGATGTCGGCTCCGTCCCACATTCGTGCGACCGGACCCTCGTAGATCGTGGTGCTCATGAAGGGGACCTCGCAGGCGATCCCGATCAGATAGGCCAAGAGGGCGCTCCAGGCGACGCCGCTGTACGGCCCTTTGTGATCGAAGAACCAGTTGGGCTGATAGTCGCCGTGACGGATGATGTAGAAGTCCACCAGGTTCACCGCACTCCAGGGCATGATCAGGTAGAAGAGGAACGACAAGAAGTTCGAGTAGTTGGTCAAGAACGACGCCGAGCCGACGATTCCGATGACCACAGCGATGACCGAGATCGCCACGATCACGCCCACTCGGGCCGGTCGGCCAGTCCCGAGTAGCCGACGCCGCTGCTCCGTGATGGTGAGCAGGCACAGCGAGGCTCCGTAAACATTCAGGGCGTCGACAAAAATCACCCCTAGCGCGATGACCACCATCATGGGTATTGCGACCGGTCCCACCAGGTGCAGCGTGACGCCGACGGTTTCGCTGATGGCCTTGGGCATGATGACCCCGAGCAGCGCTCCCAGTGCCAACAGCCACCCCGAAGAGATCACGGCTCCCGCATAGCTGTACCAGAACGATGCCGCGGCCGAGGCCCCTCGAGGCAGGTACCGGCTGTAGTCCGAGGCGTAGACAGCGTACGAAATGATCCACACCGCTGAAATAGATATCATCAGGACGAAGGGGCCCCCGGCGAGCGGACCGAAGTTCCAGACTTTGGCGGGAACCAACCCACGCGTGAACAAACTGATGGTAAATGCCAGGAATACAACGAGGAACAGGTATCCCCACAACCGAGCCCAGCGGTGGATCTCATCGTATCCAAACACTGCGAGGATCACGGTAGCCGCCGCGCAGAAAATTACACCTAGAGCGAGTGGGATTGCCGGTATTCCATCCGAAATCGCCTGCCCCCCGAGAAGGTTACTGGTCGCAAAGAAGCCTACGTACATGAAGATTGCGACTGCCGCTGGTGCGATTGCTCCGATGAAGCCGAACTGGGCCCGTGACTGCTGAAGTTGGGGCAGCCCGAGCCGGGCACCCTGCCAGCTGTGCAAGCACATCACCACTCCGCCAACCAGTAGGCCAATAACGATCGCGACGGCGGCCCACGGGAACGAGAGACCGAGCGCGGCAGCGATGATGCCGGTTAGCACGGTGGTCATCTGCATGTTCGAAGACCACCAAATGAAGAACAGGCTCCTTGGCTTGCCGTGACGCTCGGAGTCTGGAATGAAGTCGATGCTGTGGCCTTCGATCAGCCTGCCGGTGTCGGTTCGGACCGGAGCCTCAGTCTCAGTGTTCACTTGTACCACCCCCTGTCTATTGTTGAAATTCGCGGATTCGAGTGACTATTCTCCCTGATGAGCGTGTTGGGCCGGACCTCGGACGTCTAACCCCATTAGTGTGATGAGTTCGTACACGACCTCCGCTGCCGCCACCCCTGTGATCTGCGCGTGATCGTAGGCCGGTGAGACCTCCACGACATCCGCTGACGCGAGCGGTAGGCCTCGCAGCCCCCGGAGGGTCGCGAGCAGCTCTCGTGAGCTCAGCCCTCCGACCGAAGGAGTGCCGGTGCCAGGGGCGTGTGCGGGATCGAGAACGTCGATGTCGATGGAGATATACACTGGCGAGTCTCCGACTCGGTCTCGGATGCGGGCTACGACCTCCTGTGTCCCGACGGTGTCGAAGTCGCTGGCCCGGATAATCCGGAAGCCCAAACCTTCGTCATCCGACAGGTCGGTGGCGGCGTAGAGCGAGCCACGTATGCCAATGTGGATCGACCGCTCGCTGGCAAACAGTCCCTCTTCAGCTGCTCGGCGGAATGGTGTGCCGTGGGTATACGGAGCGCCGAAGTACGTGTCCCACGTGTCCAGGTGTGCGTCAAAGTGGACGAGCGCCACCGGTCCGACCTTACCGGTAACCGCGCGGAGAAGCGGCAGCGCGACGGTGTGGTCCCCTCCCAGCGCCACGAATCGACGTCCGTCGCCCAGGAGGCTCGTTCCTCCAGCTTGAATCTGCCCAATGGCGGTGCCGATGTCGAACGGGTTGCACGCGATGTCGCCAGCATCGACGACCTGCTGGGTAGTAAACGGCGCGCTGTCAAGGTCGGGGTGGTAGGGTTTGAGTAGCCGTGATGCCTCGCGGATGTGGGCTGGACCGAAGCGCGCTCCGGGGCGGTAAGTCGTGCCAGCGTCGAAGGGAATACCGACGACGGCGATGGAGAACCCCGGGACGCTTTCGATGGACGGAAGGCGCGCGAATGTGGCGAGACCCGCAAACCGGGGCACCGCCAGCCCGTCGACTTGACCTACGATTGACTCAGGCATTTGAGCGGTTTCTCCTCGCCTCTGTGTGTCTCACCGACTGCGAGGAAGGGACCGTGGCAGCGTACACGTACCCCCTCCTGGTCATGCCCGCGCGAGTGACCTGTCCATTCACGGACGCCCACTCAATCGTAGCAGGGGAGGGACGGCGCGCACCGTGAGTTGTAGCGACAGAACTCGGCGGGTATCTCGCTCTTGACCGGTGATCGTATTGAGCTCCCGGGCAAGGCTGAGCGCGCTCTGGGCCCGGCCGGCGTCCAGGGCCAGCTCGGCGCGGAGGCGCAGCGCGTCTGCCGAGTCACCTCAGTCGCGCAGGAGCTTGGCCGCCACCAGTGGGTCGCCGCGGCGACGCTAGAGGTCTGCGAGCTTGACTAGGACGTTGCCCCGGATGTGATGGTGCCCGTACTGCCGCTTCCCGGAGTCGAACGTGGCGTGCGCGTCGGGCAGTCGCGCCTCGCCTTCGCCGGTTCGACCCAAGACGCCGAGGATCCACCCGTAGCTGGCCAGGCAATTGGCCTTGAGGAAGCCGCTGGGCCGATCGCCGTCCGTCGCCAGCCCGAGCCGGCACCATTCCTCGGGGCGGCCATAGTCCTGAGCCAACTCGCAGGCGGTTAAGGTGACGCAGAAGCAGTCGCCGATGACCAAGGGAGCCGTGGTGTCCCCGGCGCTGACACCGGCCATGGTCTCGTCGAGCAGGGCCATCCCGGGGTTGACCTGGCCCAGACGTACCAGGGCCAGCCCACGGGCCGGCGTGGGCGGAGAGCTCAAGGTCACGACTGCCGAATCGGCGGGCAATGGCCTCGGCCTCCAGGGCGGCCTCGGCCGGGCGCTGGTAGTCGCCCGAGGTGGACGCCCGGTAGAGCAGGGGCCACCCGTGCTCGGGGCACTCCGGCACATCCTCGAGGAGGCGCTCGGCCCGCCCGACCCAGCCGCTCGCCACCGCCCGGTCGCCGTGGGTCAAGCCCTCCTCGACGGCTGTGAAGCAGGCGATCCGGGCGGCGCGTCGTGGAGCTGAACGGCTCGATCGCGCCCGGGGTGCCGCGACTGTGGCCCCCGAAAGGGCCTCGGGCGGTGCTAGCATCCAGCAAGTCGCAAATAGTTAGGCGAGGTGGCGTATGAGCTCTGACCCCAACGACTTCAATTCCCAGGTGATCAAGGAGTTCCGAGCCAACAAAGGTAAGGTCGGGGGCAATTTCGAAGGAGCACCGGTGCTACTGCTCCACACCACTGGGGCCAAGAGTGGAGAGCCGCGGGTCAACCCCGTGATGTATCTCGATTTGGACGGGCGGCGCTTCGTCTTCGCGTCCAAAGGAGGTGCGCCCACGAACCCTGGCTGGTACCACAATCTGGTCGCGAACCCCTCGGTGATGGCGGAGTTGGGGACCGAAACTCTCTCGGCTCAGGCGGTGCCGGTCGAAGGCGCGGAGCATGACCGAATTTACGCGGCGCAGGCGACCCGCTTTCCTGGCTTCGGCGAATACCAGGAGAAGACGGAGCGGGTCATCCCCGTGGTGGAGCTAACAGCCAGCGACTGACCGCTTCCGGCCGCCATCGGTCGGGCGCCGGCCGGTGGAGGTCGCCGCTACTCGCCGCCGGTGGCGGCCTCGAGCAAGAGCCCTAGCCCGATGCCCAGCATCCAGACGTCCTTGCTGACCCCGATCCCCTGAGGACTGGGCCAGACGCTGTTCGGCTTGTGCATGGCGGGCGTCCTCAGGTACATGCCGACCAGAGCTCCCGAGAAGAGCGTCAGAGCACCTCCGGCCAAAGAGGCCGGCACCACCGGACTGAGGAGGGCCGCTCCGGTGGCGATCTCACCACCGGCCAACAGCTTGCCGAAGCGCACCGGGGGGATACGGCTCAGAAATGGGAAGGCACCACTGGCCATGGCGTGAAGACCCTTGGCTCGATCCTCGTCCACACTCCACTTCTCCAGCCCGGCGTGAAGGATATAGGCGCCAGTCGCGATCCGGGTCGGTAGGTCACGGGTCTTGAGCGGCAGCTTCATATCCTCTTCTTGGCCTCCTCGCCGATGAGTTGGTTGTGCCTGCAACATCATAACTGGGAGGCAGGACAGTCCTGGTTGGGAGATCGCACCGGAGGCATGCCGCGGCCCAAGCTCCCCGGCGGGGACTCGACTGACCACCCAGCTCAGCAGGCGAAGTCTCCGTCGAATTGACCGAGCGGGAACTGAGCGAGGGCAATCGACGACCCCGCGAAGGGTGCCTTCTGGCACTCCGCCTGGGCGGCCGGGAGCGACCCCGCCCCCAGGATCCAGTCCTGGAGATGTGGGAGGGACCCGAAGGCCAGCGCATTGGCTCCTCCAGTGATCTCCTGCCACTGCTCGGGGAGGGCGTACAGCCCGATCGCCTTCACCCCTGCCTGCTGCAGCTCAGCCGTCATTCCCTGGAGATCCGCCACGTTGAGATCGGTGGCGGGCTCCCAGGAGTTGGATGTCTCCACGTCCAGCCAGGTTGGGTAGCTCCTGGGCGAGGACGGGAGGCCGTCGCTGACGGCAGCGGCCCGGAGCCAGAACAGGTCCTGCTCCGCCTTCTGGAAGCCGTACTCGTACGAGCAGGGAAGAGAAACCTCGCCCGGACCCAAGTAGTGCGGGGCCACCACCGAGGGCAGGCAGCTTCCGTACGGCGTGCTACCCACGGAGGGCCAGTCCGTGACCTGCTCGCTGAGGTATGAGTTACCCGGGTCGCCAGTGTTTAGGTACACGGACACATTGGGCTCCGCCGAGTCACCCGTGGTTTGGAACTCGGCCCAGTCGAGTTCCTCCTGCAAGCAAGGGTTGAGGGTGTTGTCCAGGCCGTAGTTCACCCCCACCACGGCGAACGCCTGATCGAGGGGGAGTCGCGCCCCGCATTGGGGATACGAGATATCCGTACCAGTGGGCGAGATCGGTGAGATCGCCTGGGGAGGACCCCCCGGTGGCGCGACCGCGGCCATGACCGGAGTCGCCATCACCCCCAGACCCCAGCCCATCAGGACCACCGCGACCGTGAGGAGTGCCACTTTTCGTTCCGCCCGCACCCGGCCGAGCCTGGCCCGACCGCGAACTTGCCTCGGCGAGTCGTCGGTTCGGTCGGTGGATGGTCGTGATTGGTGTACCTCCATCTCTCCGACGATAGCCACGCAGCGTCCCGGACGATCTCTGGTACCTGACGGCGGGAGACAGCAGTCAGGCACGAGCTGCGAGCCGACCTTCCAGGGCATCCGCGATCCTCAGCTGCCGGCGTCGATTCCGGACCTCCCCGCCGCCAGGCGCTCTCCTATGCCGGGGTCGACTGCCCGGCTCGCCGGGTCAACTCGTCTACTTCGTGATCACCCGGGCAGGGCTTCTGGAGGAGGCCAATGATCGAGAGCCCAATGTGCGGCACCCTGCCATCGTCTGCCTGGTTCCCTGATCCCGGCTACCACGCTGGTCTATGGGGCGGCACTCGTTACCGGCAGTCAGGATGACTTCAGCCGAGTGCGCGGGGGACGGCTGCGCCGATGCTGACCTCACGCGGCCACCAGTGATCCGGTGGTGGCTGCTCGCCGGCGGCGCCGCCGCGGCCTTGGCCAGTCGTCCCGCTCCAGATTGAGATCGGGGAAGCGCTCTCGGCGGTGCGGGACCAAGGCGTCCAGAACCAAGGACTCCCAGTTGAGCAATGCCGAATGCAGGTCATAGGAGTTGCGGGCCGTCTGAACCGCATCCGGCGGGTTCTCACGGACCGCCTCCACCAACTGGGCGACCATCTTCCGGCATCCGTCGCGTCTCGCGATCTGGGTCCCTTTGGCGTGCAGATCCTCCAACTTGGTGAGGCATTCATCGATCGCGGTGAGACAGCGACGCTTGCGGGTCTGAACCACGCTCCTCCGCTGGCTTTGGGCCAACGCCCAGCGGATCTCTCGATTGGCGCGGTCCATCCTGCCTGCGCCGGGAAGCCACTTCGAGAATGAGGTGGATCTGCCTTCGGGGCTAGCGGTGGCGGTGGTTGACAACTCCTCTCCTCCAAATTCCCCGGGTAGTTCTCGGCCGTGCCGGACCTATCCAGCACCGCCGCCCCCGGGGCCGACCAGCGAAGCGTCCCAAGCGGTCTCGTCCCTGAATAACGGGGCTTCCGGCGAGGCGTTTCGCAACAATACCCTTTCACCACGCACTGAGCGGTGCGCCACCCCACGTTGATATTTCGCTTCGTGAAGGAACGAAATGTGTTCGAGTTTGATGACGTGACTTTACTTAGCTAGGCATACATTCACGAGCCTGAAATAGCAGCCTGACACACTTTCACACGCTTTCAATATGCCCGCAAAAAATAAGGGATTATTACTTTCAAAAGGTTGCACCGGGACGGGCCGCTGTGCTAGTTTCTCCGGCGTCGCAGGGTCGGGAACACCAGGAGATGACTGTATTGATCGACCGAAACGTAGCTGAAGCAGTTCAACCAAATACTGGGCGTGAAGCTGCGGCGACGCTGGAGACGATTGCTGCTCGTATGTACGCCCAGCACCGCGCCGACGTGTTCCGTTACCTCAGGGCGCGGGTCACCACTCAGGCGGAGGCGGAGGACCTCACCAGCGATGTCTTCTGCAAGGTGGTCGCAGGCCTCAAGAACTACCGGACCATGCGGTCCTCAGCGCTGCCGTGGCTGTATACGATCGCCGCGCACCGAGTCGTGGACCACTACCGAGCCGCTCGTCCTACCAGCGAGCTGGACGCGGTGACCCAGGTTGCCGACAGTGCTCCCAATCCGGCCGACATCGTGATCACCAGAGACTTGGTGCGCGAGATCTGGACGCTCTCCAGGAGCCTTCCGGCCCCCCAGCGGCGAGCACTTTGGCTCCGCTACGGAGAAGAGTTGGAGCTACGCGAGATCGCCTTTCTGATGGGACGCAGCGTGGAGGCGGTGAAGCTTCTGGTCCACCGCGCTGTCCGGGGGGTTCGGGCAGAGCTGCCCACGGGTGCCGCAACACCGACGCTACGACTGACTTCAGGTGGCACCAGCAGCTAGCTCAGGCGAGAGCGCATCGGGCTACCGCTCGATCAGTTCGAGGCTGGCAGCCACGAAGGCCGGGATGTCATCCGGCTGGCGGGAGGTCACCAGATTGCGGTCGACCACGGCCGGCTCATCCACGACTTCGGAGCCGGCTTGGCGGAGATCATCCTGGACCGTTTTCCAGGCGGTCATTCTTCGGCCACCGACCCGCCTGGCGCTGAGCAGCAATTGCGGGCCATGGCAGATCGCCATAACCGGCTTCCCGTGGTCCATGAAGTCCTTCACGAATTCGACCATCCGCTCATCGGCGCGAAGCCGATCAGGAGAATAGCCGCCTGGGAGGAACAGGGCGCCGAAGTCCTCCGGCTTGACCTCGCCGATGGCCTGATCGGTGCTTGTCCGCACCTCTCCTTTCGCGCCGGTCAGCTCCACGTGAGCCTCGCTCCCGATGACCGTGACCACATGTCCGGCCAACTGGAACTTCTCGTAAGGTTCCTGAAACTCGGAGTCCTCAAAGTCTTCAGCCAGCAAGCAGGCGATCTTCATCTCGCTCCTCCCAGTTCGGGACGACGTCAGCACGACGCTAGCGCATTCATCGGCACGGAGCGACTGAGCAGTTCGGCCGGGCGAGCTGACACCTGAGCCACGATCCGCCGCACCACGCCAAAGGAGCTCTTCATTGGCTCCCGGTCCGTCGTGGACGGCTTGTGTCACTGCGGCCGCCGGACGGAGTTGTCGACCGCGCGGGAATAACCCGACAGCCGACGTCGACTGACGGCGCGACACTTGTTGGTACCAGACGCCGAGCGTGCGGGGCGAGGGTCGGTCCGGGGCAAATCACTCTCAGTAGGGGCGGATATGGGCAGCGACTCGCTGATCTTGACCGCGCCGCTGGCCCGCGAGCTGGGGATCGACCTCACGCAGGAGAGCACTGGCCGGGTCGAGGGTCAGGACGAGACCGGACACGCCTACATCCGGTACTTCTCAAAACTCCGGGGTGCGTTTGGGCCTACTGCAGCCCCGGCGATCCGCCAAGTAGATCCGGAGGTGATGTTCCAGGAGATCATCTACGACGGCTTGATCCGGGACGCCTTGCTCAGAAGCTTCGTCGTGACCTATGACCTGCCCAGCTCCCGGATGATCTTCGCCGTCCCGGAACGGGACCGTCGGCACCGAGCGCGGGACGCCCCGCCTAATCCCCATTCCCAATGCCGCTGAAACGGTGCTCATGACCCTGCCGCTGCCCGTTGGTAGCTGCTCCGGGCCGGGCGGCGCGCTGAGCGATCATGGTCTGGGAACTTGACGTCCCGTTGGTCCGAAGGTGCGGAAGGTTCCCCAGTTGGAGACCTAGCTCCAATCGGATGGGGCGGCGGTGGTGAGTTCGAGGGGTCCGACGAAGGAAAGTTCCCATTACTGGGAGGCCACGTCCTCCCTGCAACAGGCCCGGAACCTATGGGAGATGACCATGACGCAGTCGGCCTCTGAACGGTGGGCAAGCGCCCTCGCCGAGTGGGCCATTCCAGAGCGGATTGAGTCCCTCGCACCGGAACCCCCGTGGGTTCTTCCTCCGGAGTTCTTCAGGGTTGGCGAACCCGAACTGGCGGATGATCGCCCCTCCCTGCGGATGGCTCGTTCGGCCTTGGGCCAAGAAGGTTCGGTCCTCGATGTGGGCTGCGGGGGTGGCGCCGGCAGCGTGCCGTTGGCTCCGCCGGCTAGCCGGATCACCGGGGTGGACGGTAGGGCGTCGATGCTTCGCAACTTCGCCCAGGCGTGCTCGGACGCCGGAGTAATGCACCAGGAAGTGGAGGGTCGGTGGCCGGATGTGGCCGGCGAGGTGGAGAAGTCAGATGTGGTCGTCTGCCATCACGTTGCGTACAACGTGGCCGAGATCGACCCCTTCCTAATAGCGCTGACGGAGCGTGCCCTGCGGCTCGTGGTGGTGGAGTTGACTGCAGAGCATCCCACCGCTCCATTCAACTTCCTCTGGGAGCGGTTCTGGGGGCTAGCCCGACCGTCGGAGCCGACCGCGCAGCTCTTCTCGGAAGTGGTCCGGGAGCTGGGGTACCAGCCGATCGAGGAGTCCTACACGCGCCCGCGCCGGGCTCCGAGCATGAGTCGCACCGACTACGTGGCGTTTGCCAGGAGGCGGCTTTGCCTGACCCCCGATCGTGACCGCGAGATCGATTCCGCACTCGGCGAGCACTGGCCGCTCGATGCTCCGAAGGTCATGACGGTGGCCTGGGCCCCGCCTGGCCAGAGCGCTGGCCACCGGTCAGCCGGCTGAGGGCAGCGCTACGGTGGCGCTGGCGCGGAAGAGCGCCCAGGCGAAGCAGAGGACGGCGATCGCGAAGAACACCGCCATGATCATCGAGCTGGCGTCGTCGTTGTAGTTGAGGAACGACGCGCCGTTGAAGGCGGCGGCCAGGACAGCGACCGCGGCCAAGGTTCCCACCGTCCGGACCCTGATCTGGGGGGCGTAGAAGGTGGCCACGGCGAACCGGATGGAGCCCAGCACAAGCACGATTCCCAGCCCCACATGGAGGGCCAGGAAACCGCCGTGGCCGATCCCCCAGACCACGCTCCGAAAGGACCGAGCGAGGTAGTCGTCGCCGGAGCTGCCTGGATGGTTTCGGGTGATCACCACGAAGAGGGTGAGCGCCATCCCCAGTAGGTACTGGATCAGACATAGCACGATCAGCAGCAGGGAGAGGCGGCGTATGCGCGACAGACCGCTTCCGCTCCGTTGAGGCTGGCTCATGCTCTATAATTGTCTCATATTCAAAGTATCTTGATCTGAAAGATACAGGAGGTCCGTCGGGGATGTCAAGCCGGAGCGAACTGCAGCAGCTGGTGGACTCGCGGCTGCGGCGGGCGACCACCGCGATCGATGGTCTGGATCGGCGCGCGGCCGCCATCTTCGGGGTGAATCGGACCGACCTGCGCCTGCTGGATCTGCTCGCCAGCCGGGGGCCGCTGACGGCGGGCGGCCTCGCCAAGGCCGCTGGGATGAGCACCGGTGGGATGACCGTCGCGTTGGATCGGATGGAGAGCGCCGGGTACGTCCAGCGCGAGCCTAACGCCCAGGACCGCCGGAGCATCGTCGTCCGCGTGACCGACCGGGTGGCCGCTCCCTCCCGGGAGGCCTTCGGCTCGCTTCAGACATGGCTGACGGCTGCCTTGACGAGGTATTCAGGCGAGCAGTTGGAGCTCCTGGCGGAGTTCCTCGGAACCTGGGGCGACGCGGTCGAGGCGACCCTCGAGAGCTAGTCGAGGGAACCAACTGGCGGATGCCAGCGTCTCTGATTCCGACATGTACCACAACCAAACCACCCGGCGCACCGCTGACAAGAAGCATTCCCGGCCCTCGATTCGGTCACGGAGCCCGCACCGGCTCGCTCTCGCCGCTACGGCGATGGGAGCAGCGCTCGCCGGCTTCGTCCTCGGCGGAAGTTCCGTCTCCCTGGCGGCGAACGCGACCAGCTACCAGGTCCTGGTGGCGGACGGGGGCTCGGGCACCATCTATGCCGACGAGCCCAGTGATGGGACGGTGACGCCGATTCCCGCCCCGGAGTCGGGCGGGATCCAGAGCTTCGTCATCAGTCCCGACGGCTCGCGGGTCTACGTCGCCTTCAAGGACGGCATGCTCGGCACTCTCGACACCGCCTCCGACAGCTATCTCGGGACTCCGGTAGCCCTCGGGTGGACCAGTTCCCCAGTGGAGATGGTGGTCACGCCTAACGGCGAGGAGCTCTATATCGCGGAGTCTGGCTCGAACCAGGTGGTGGAGGTGGATACCGCCACCGGCGCCCAGGTAGGTACGCCGATCCCAACCGGTCCCGTGCTCAACATGGCGATCTCTGCCGACGGCAGCTCGATCTTCATCGATGGAGGGGGTCAGAGCAGCTCCGTTGGCGTCATCTCCACCGCCACCAACACCGTCTCCCTGACTCCGATCCAACTCATAACCTCGAGCAGTTCCGCTGCCCCGGCCGCGAAAACCTCCACTGGAGCGGGTGCCATGGTGATGTCCCCCAGTGGAACCTCTCTCTATGTGGTTACCAGCACGAGCGCCGGTCCCGCGGTGGCAGTGATTGATCCCTCCACCGAGGCGGTCGTGGGCGCTCTGGTGGCGCTGCCGGCAACGAGCCAGCCTATGGGTTTGGCGCTGAGTGCAGACGGCAGTGAGTTGTATTTGACCGACGCCAGCGGTCAGCAAGTGGACAGCATCGCCACAACGACCGCGACCCTCAACGCCTCAGTCGACGCACTGCCGCCGGGGATGAGCCCGAACGCCATCGCGATCACTCCTGACGGAACTTTCGCCTACGTGGACGGCACCGACGCCGCCGGCGCCAGCCAGCTGGTCCCGGTCGATCTCGCGACCGGCTCCGCCGAGGCCCCGATCAGTCTTGTCGGGGGAACCGCACCCGCCGGCCTGGTGATCGCGCCGCTGGCGGCCACGGTCTTGCCTACCCCGTCGCCGACTCCTACACCGACCTGTGGCCCGATCATCGGCATCGGACCGGTGCAGGTGGGCCCGGCTCAGTTCCATCCTATCGCCCCGGCGGCGGGCGCAACCAGTGGCTCTGCTCCCGCTCCTGGCCCCGCGACGAGCCAGTCGTCCGGGGGATCGGGCAGCAATGAGCGGCTCCCGGCGGTGTCTCCCGTCCCCGGCAGCCCCCCCGGTACCAGCCCCAACCCTGCACCGGTGCTCTGCTTTAGTACCCCAGTCATGCCGGGCACCTTCCGTGCGGAAGCATCCCTGGCCAGTGGGACTGCCGCCGCGCCCTCGGGGACCCTGTACCTGCGCTTGGCACTGGTGATCGTGGTCCTGACCGGGGGGGCGGTGCTTGCGGTATGGCGCCTCCGGCTGACCCTTCCTCGCCTGCGCAACTGGCGGAGCGGTTGACACTCGACGCATCGCCCAGCTCGGGTCCCGAGAAGCACCGGCCGCTGCCCGCGAGCTGGCAAGGAGCGCGATTCGCCAATTGCCGTCCCAGCAGGAGAGACTCGGCTCTGACCGGCTGATCAGGTCTGCGGAGCTCATCCGAATCGACGATAGAAAAGGCGACTGACGCACACGGCTGGGTTCAGGTGGGAAAGGAGGTCTAGCCGGTGCCGCACATGGCGATGCACCAGACGACGACCGTTCCTTGTGCACTGCGGACGACCGCCCCTGACCGGAGGGCGGTGCGCGTGGGGATGACGCAGCCGGGGGGTGAAGGCGGCGACGCCCGTGACCATCGAGTCGAAGACGTTCCGCCCTTTCATCGGCCAGGAGACGGTGCTGGCTGCCCTCCGAAGAAGCGAAGGGTCCCTCGCTCGTTGGCACATAGCTCCCCTCGTCGCGGTTTTCGGGTACGACAAATGGGGAGTCGAAAGGCTTGAGCTGGCCCGAAGCGATTGCCGGCACCGCAAGGTCGGGGCGCTAGATCACAGAGGAATAGGGCGATCTTCTGGCCCCTTCTCCGCTAGCGGCCCGGCCGGCGCCAGCACGAAGTCGTAGGCGACGCTCGACCACGTCCCGTCGGCCTGGCGGTCGGGTGGTGCATCGGTAGCTGAATGCTCGATGAACGGGACCACCAGGGAGTCCTTGACTCCGAATACAGCGTCGTTGCCGAGGTACTTGTCCCCGGCAGCGAAGAGGTGAGTGACCAGGGTGTGCCACCCTGGCGCAGACACTATGAAGTGGAGATGGGCAGGCCGCATCGGGCTGCGATTGGTGGTCCGCAAGAGCTCGCCAACCGGTCCGTCCGAGGGGATCGGATAGGCGACCGGGCGTATGGTCCAGAAGGTGAAATTGCCGTCTTCATCTGCAACCAGGTGACCGCGATTGGCGCTTCGCTCGCCCTCGTGCTGGACGTCATAGAGACCGTCTTCGTCCGCTCCCCAAACCTGCAGCAGGGCGCCCCTTACCGGCTTTCCCGAGAGGCCGCGCACTGTGCCTTGGACGAGGAGCGGTTGCCCGGGTGCTCCCTGAGCGAGATCGCCGCCAAGCTCGATATATGGCGACTCCGAGAGGAAGAAGGGACCGTAGACGGTGCACTCTGTTGCAGCGGGGTCCGCCGGCTGATTAATTCCGACCGTCAGCATCGACGCCCCGAGCACGTCGGAGAGCAGGATGAATTCCTGGCGATGATCATCAGTGATATGACCGGTCTGGGTGAGAAAGTCGATCCCGGCTCGCCACTCATCGTCGGTTAGCCTGACCTCGCGAATGAATCCGTGCAAGTGACGGACCAGACTTTCAAGCACAGCGCGCTGCCGCGGCGACGAGGTCCGGGCGAAGCTGTGGAGAACCTGGTTGGTCAGGGTCTGCTCCCGAACTCGGTCACTTGGATGAAGAGGCGCTGGCAGCTCGCTATCGGGCATGTGGCTGCCACCCAGACCATACATGCGGCGGGACCCTACAGTGGGGGGCGAGAGTACGCACCTCAGAGTTCGGCGGCGACGGTGCCACCGCATGAACTGCCCCGTGCGAACTCATCACTCGGTTCAATTATGCCGCACACCCAGTCCACGGATGCGCTCCACCTGAGCAATAGTCGTGAGCTGGACGTGACTCTGGGGCGTCCACAAGCCTGCACGACACCGTCGCTGGTGGACGGGCGTAATAGCGAAGCGACCGTGTTCACACTTTTTTCCCCGTAATGCGGCAGCGAATACTGCACACACTGACTGCCGGGGAGACATCCCATTCAGGAATGCTCTCTTGAACCACAGGTGGAGTCGTCGCGGTGCTACTTTGCCCCGGCCGCATACGACGAGTGCGCCGACTGAGGATGTTGAAACAGACGGTCGCCGATATCTCGGGGACGGTGGCGACTACCTGAGCAGCTCCATCAGCAGCGAGGTCGGTGGTGACCCGTGCGCCAGCACCTCGTCGTAGGAGGCGATGGGGGATAGCTGGTCAAAAAGGTCCTGAAGCTCGGTGTAGCCGACGAAGTAGGTGGACAGTTGGGCCGAGGAGAGGCAAGCTCGGCGCCACTTGCCCTGAGCCTCAGCGGGCTCCTGGAAGCCTCGGTCGATCATCATGGCGAGCGCCTCTTCCTGACTCATGTCGCCGGAGTGCACGGCGGCGTCAAGGATGGCGTTCATGGTGCACCGGATGTGGACCTTGATCTGCTGGAGACGCACCGGCAAGCCGCCCAGCCCAAGTTCTTCAACGATCCGCTCTGCATGACAAGCCCAGCCTTCGACGAAGGGGCCGTTGGCTAGGGCCGCCCGCACCTTGGTGGGCCCCTTGAATCGGCGCGACACCGCTAGCTGCATAACGTGCCCGGGCATCGCCTCGTGGGCCATCAGCATCATCAGCATCGCTGTGTTGATCTCTCGGTAGAAAGACTGCACGCGCTCGCTGGGCCATTCGTCGGGAGTGGGGGCGATCATCACCTGGGAGTGCGCCCCCTCCTCGAAGGGTCCAGCCGGCATACAGAAGGCGGACGCCATGCCGCGCATGAACTCCGGTACGACCACCAGGTCGTATGGGTCCTTAGGGACCGTGAACAGTCCCGACGACTCAACCGCTTCCGTCAGCGCATCGAGCGCCACGCGAGCCTCCTTCAGCACGGTGTCATTGGTCGGTCGGACTTCTGCCACCTGGTCGAGCGCCCGGCGGATCACCTCTGCTGGCGTGCCTCCACCAGTGACCAAGGCGCCCGCCGCCTCCGCCAGCTCATCGGTCAGCACTTCCAGGCGGGTGTTGGCCCGCCGCAGTACCTCCTCAGGATCCAGCGGCGAGTGGAGAGAGAGCCGGAGCTTCTGCGCAAAGCGTTGCTTGCCGAGCCGGAAATCGCCGTTCGCCGACTCCAGTGAGGCCTCCAGGTGCTGGCCGAATTTTGTCCAGGCGCCGAGCGCTCGCTCCTGCGCCCTGGCGACCCTAGCCCGCAATGCGGGATCGGTCACTCGGGCTACTAGTCGATCGACCTCCCCCCGAACCAGATGAACCACACCGGGGTGCTGCTGAAGCGCGGTCTCGACGTGGACATGCGGGGGATTCTCCAGCTGGCGGATGGCCAGCTCCACCATGTGGGGCAGGGTCTCCAGCCGCCCGCAGACTCCGCGAAGCCGGAGCTCGGCTGGCTGGGTCTCCTGCGCCAGCAGCGAGAAGAGGCCGTCGCCGGGGTTGTAGACGAGAGGGTTCCAGCTGGGATCTCGGACCTCCTCCTCGCGGAAGATCTCGAGCTCCAATTGGTTGGCCAGCACGGCAAAGTCCACCCGGCTCTCCGGGTCCAGGGAGGTCTGGTCGACGCCGGCGAGCTCTCGCTGGCGGGTCCGGAGCCGCCGGACCGCCGCTTCGCCCCCCTGGAAGCTACGGTCCGAGACCCGGTCGTCGAAGCGGTGATCGCCCAGCGAGGTTGCCTCCTCAGGCGTCAGCTCAAGCAAGTCGTCGATCGCAGCGTCAGCGATGGTATGGAAGTCCGCCATGGCCCCTTGAGTATCCCATCCGACGCCGGCCGCTCACTGTTCGAACTCGGCCGGTAGTATCGCAAGCGGGATGACTTGATTCGATTGGACGGGTCTGGGAGGTGGTGGTCGATGTCGCAGCTGACCGTCGTCTGCGGAGCAAGCGGGGGCCTGGGGCCCGCGGTGGCAACCCTATTGATGGGGCGGGGCGATCAGGTGATCGGCGTCGCCGCTCCCCGAGAGCCGCGAGAGCAACTTGAGCTGGCGGTCCCCAATTGCAACTGGGAGCAGGCAGATCTCACCGACCGGGAGCAGACGGAGCAGCTCTGGGAGCGGATCGACGGCTTCGGTGGGAGGGTGCGCTGGCTGGTCAACATCACCGGGGGATATCGCGCCAGTCGAGCCCTGGAGACCAGCGAGGAGGACTACCGATTTCTCCTGCGGCTCAACCTCGACAGTTGCTGGTGGTCCTGCCGGGAGGGTGCTCGCCGAATCGCTGCCGGGGGAGGCGGGGGGATCGTCAACATCTCCGCCCGGCAGGCGCTGGAGGGAGGCGCCGGCTCCGCCGCCTACGCCGTCTCCAAGGCGGCCGTGCTGCGGCTCAGCCAGGTCTTGGCGGCAGAGCTCAAGACTGACCAGGTGCGGGTAAATGTCCTCTTGCCGACCCTCATCGATACCCCCGCCAACCGGGCGGAGCGGAGCGCCGAGGCCATGCGCAACGCCGTCTCACCTGCGGCGGTGGCAGAGGTCATCGGCTGGCTCTGCAGTGAGGAGTCCGCAGCGGTCACCGGGGCATCGCTGACAGTCTGACGCCAGATCTCGGAGCGAACCCGGGGCGTGGTGTTAGGGGCCGGGCCGCACAGATCCGACTTGGTGAAGTGGCAGAGCGAGAGTTCCCGGGCCACGAGTAAGCCCAGCTACCGCCAGGACGACTGCACGCGAGCTCACCTGGGCGGCGGAACTCCTGCGCCTCCCTCCTCTGCCGCCTCCAGACCGGGCGATACCCCTGGTAAAGCGGGGTCTGGAGCGGTGGCCCCACCCCCGGACGGGACGACTCGGGTCCGGCTCGGTCGTTCCTCCCAGAGGAAGTAGCGGTGAAGTCCGACCGACCCGAGGCCGAAAACCGCAAAGAGGACGATGACGGTGACCAGCGGGGAGTTGCCGACATGTACCGCCCCCGGTTCGGGGTGGAGGAAGATTTGAATCACTCCGAACAGGGCGATCCCAAATACTGCCGCCCAGGCACCCTTGTGCCACGACGCCACGGTTCCCCCCGGGGTGAAGCGCAGCGGGAGGAGTGCGAGCACATTGCCGACCACCCCGCCCACGAACACTGACGCGAGGAGATCGTCGAGGAAGATGAGCGGCGGGGCTGCTCCCGGGAACTGGGCGGGCCCGCGAATCAAGGCCCACAGGAACCAGGCCACGACCCCGATCGACAGGTAGGCGAGGGCGCCCATGGCCGCGACGTGGCCCTGCTGGTTGCGGCGTAGCTGGGAAGCGAAGACCACTCCGCAGACCAGGCCGTAGAAGTAACCGGGCTGAAAGCCGCTCAGACGAGACATAAATACGCAGATGGCCGCCACCGCGAGCCCCATGGGGATGGCGTGGAATTGCCAGCTGCGGTCCAGGCCCCGCCGACGCCGGTAGAAGTAGTCGACCAGTGGGACGACCATCAGGCTGACGAGGATGGCCACCGCCGTAGCCAGAAAGCTCACCACCGAGGTCCCGTTCAATCCGAAGTTGGGGCTGAGCAGCGAGTCCAGCACCGCCCCCACCGCTAGGGTGCCCCCGAAGAGCCAGGTGGCGAAGCGTCGGTCAGTAGGCTTGGAGTACCGCTCGCGCAGCCGTCGGAGCATCCGCAGGCGGCGTTCGGCGAGTTCGCGGATCTCCTCGTAGTTCTCCTGGAACGTGTGGTTGAAGAGGGAGGACGGGAAGGTGACCAAGAGCACCAGCGGAATGGTGATCGCGAGGTTGGCGGCAGCCAGCTGCGGCGAGCGGAAGGCGCGCCAAGGGGTGTTCAACGATGAGGCGAGGCTGGAGACCGTGAGCCCCTGCCTTGCCACCACCGGCACGGCGTAAACCTCACCTGGGACTTCGCCTAACGGGAAGGTCCAGCTGGCTCCATCGGCGATATCGAATATCACCAACCCGTCGCCGAACTGGATGCCCGACCCGGCCAGGATGACATAGCGGCCGTCAGGGCTCACCGCGACCCCCGCCGTCACGGGTACCCCGTCGGTGCCGACCTCGGTGTCAGCGCCCGTTTGGGTCGTGATCATCCCCAGAGAGTTCCACTGGTGGCTGACGAAGACCTTGGAACCGTCGGGTGTGATACCCATCCCCACCGGGGTGAGTGGGCCGATCGGCAGCGAACGCACCCGGTGGTCACTTAGGTTGATCTCGCTGACCTGGCCGGCGGTCCCGCCGTTACTGTTGGCGACCCACAGGCGCTGGCCGTCCGGGGATTCCACCAGAGCGAAGGGGTTAGTGCCCTTGGGCAGCTTGATGGTGCTGACCGTATCGTTCGAAGTCTGGATCACACTGATCTGGGGGAGTCGATTATCAGCGACGTAGACCTGCTGGCCGTCGGGGCTGATGGCCGCCCCCTCGGGATCCATCGTGGAGGGGTCGCCCAGGTGGACCGCGGTGAACTGGCGGTCGGAGAGGTTCACCACAGCCAGGGTCGCCGTGGACTCCTCCACCACATAAGCGAACTGGGCTCCGGGCCCCACCACCACTCCTTGCGGGTTGGAGTTCAGTCCCAGCCGCACCGGCGGACCGAAGAGCTGTCCGGTGGCGAGATTCACGACCAGGAGCTCACCCATTCCGGTGGCAGTGCTGGCGGTCACATAGACGTACGGGGAGGCCGGCGAATAGGCCAGCTGGGCAAGCTGGCCATTCGGCACGGAGGCAGTCGCGCCCAAATGCAAGGTGACCAGTCGCTCGTGGCCGTCCGCCGGATCCAGCACTACCAGCTGCGGGAGTCGAGTGTTGAACACCACGACCTGGTAGGCGGGAGCCGGCGCCCGGTAGCCGGTCAGTTCGGCCGATGTGAAGTCGTCGCTGGCCAGGGTGTAGAGCAGCGCCCCTAGCGGGGACAACTTGGCCAGGCCGACCCGGTAGAGCGGATCGCCAGTCGTGTACGCCGTTCCGTACAAGGGACGGGTCAGTGGGCCGGTCATGAAGGTTAGGTAGGCGATCTCACTGGTGGAGAACCCGTAAGTGGTGAGGTTCCCGCTCGGCCCCAGGGAGGGGACCGCGGTTGAGGTGCCGCCCTCGTGGGGCGGGGCGCCGGTGGAGACATAGCCGACGCGGAGAATTAGGGCGCCACCGCCATAGCTGCACGAGGCGACCGCATTCGGGGTGCCGGGCGCGGTCACCGAGGGAGTCCCGGTCGCCGGGCTCCCCAGTGCGGCTGTGATCGCCGCCTGAGGAAGCTTCGAGCAGAGGTTGGGGAGTGCCAGGTAGGTGTTGGCGCTGGCGGCGGCCACTCCCAGAGGAAGGCACAGCACGGCAAGGAGAAGGGCCGCCGGGGACAACTTTAAAACCCGGCTCACCATTCCTTAGTTCCCCTTCCCCCGGCGTCACACCAACTCAGGTCGGTAGGACCTTATGACAGGAAGTTGATTACGTCAATCGCTGGGAGATGCGCCGATGGAGGTCAAGAACGTCCGATCGGGGGCTTCCAAGCGATATCCAAGCTGGATGGCCCTACGCTCTCGTCGATTCGCCGACGCCGGATGTCGAGCAGCACCGCCGCTGGGATCGACAGACGAGGAGCGGCCCGGGACCGGGCAGGCGACGTCAAGGAGATGGATGTCCGATTCGAACGACCGCCCAAACTGCCGTTGGAGGTTTGGCCCACAGTCCCGTCAGGTCCAGCTCCCGCTTGACGGAAGCGAGGGATCACCGTCGTCGTTGGGGTACGGCGCATCGAACTGCGTTGCGAAGACACCCACGCCTACCAGTCAGTTGGGATTCAGGCCGTGAGCGCCGGGAGTACCTCATCCGTCTTCGCGGAGCGCTGGCGCTGCGTCCTGCTGTCCCTAGCTTTGGCAAGTCTCTGGCTCGGTGTCCTGGCGGCCCCGGCAATGGCGAAGTCGATTCCCGCCGATCCTTGCACGATTCTCCCGCTAGCCGACGTCACCTACATGCTGGGATCCAGTATCCAATCCGAGGAGGTTCCCGGGCAGGGAGAGGCGTTGTGCGCATATCTCGACCCGACCTATCCGAACGAACCTGCCTTCTCGATCGAGGAGACCTACTCGGTCGACAACAGTCCTCCGCCCTCCACGACGTCGAGCACGAAACTCACAAGCATCCCGGCCACGCTGTGGGTGTCAAATCAAGCGCTCTACGTCACATTCACCGTCCAGACGGATTCCTTCTCGCTCGTGGGCACCGACTTCCCCCCGTGGTCGGTGACGCGCGCTCAGATCAAGACTCTCGCGACGGAGGTTTACCAGGCGCTCAGTCCGCTGACTATCACCACGGTGAACAGCCTTACCAGTCCGCCGAACGCGACGGTGGGGATTCCCTATAGCTTCCAGCTAACGGCGACTGGGGGGACGGGCGTCTACCGGTGGTCGGTGGATCCCGCCGATCTACCTGACGGTCTCGCACTTTCGTCCCGAGGGTTGGTGTCGGGAACTCCTGCGAAGGAGAGTGAACTCCAACCGTTTACGGTCACCGTCACCTCCGGCACTCAATCCCGACGTAGCCCGTTCAGCATTTGGGTGCTCGCCTCAGGTCCAGCCTCGGGCAGTCAAACTCAAGCGGCGGCCAAGGGTTCGGGCTATTGCAGCAAATACGCGGCCAATCCCAATCAAGTGACAGCTCCCTACGAATTGGACGACGTGTACGCGTGTACTCCGTACTACACAAGAAACGCCGGTACTCCGTTCGATGAGGCGGACAACATCTCCTTCCAGTGCGTAGACCTATCGGTTCGCTTTCTATGGGCTGAGTACGGCATATGGGCTGGACCCGGCGCGGACGAGGGAAACATCGACGGTGCCGATCTCGCGACCTACGTGAACCAGACCTACGGCACGCCGGTCGGCACCCCGGAGTTCGGCAGCCAGGTGGGGAGCCAAGAGCCAGGGACGGGCGGGCTGCCGCTACCCGGTGATGTGATCAGCTTCGCGGGACCAGCTGTGAGCGGATCGTCCGGTCATACCGCCGTTGTGGTCAAGGACGTCAGTTCCGACAGCTTTGAGATCATGAGCGAGAACATGAGCAACGAAATCGGATCTGGAGACTACCGGGACGGAAGCGCCGGCGAGCAAGTGATTTATGTGGACACCACCGGGCAGCACAACGGCTACGTGAGATTCGCTGGTCAGGGGTGGACCGACACGTCCGCGTGGTGGCTGGAACTGGCTGGAACGACGGAGTCAAACTCTCTCCGGATCAGCACCCCGAGCACACCGTCTTCTCCCCCACCGGCGATCGTCGGCAAGTCGTACAGCTTCACGCTGCGAGCGGTCGACGGCGAGCAACCCTTCATCTGGTCGGTGGCCGACGGGGCCCTACCCGCCGGGCTGACCCTGAAGCCCACGGGAGTCATCTCCGGGACGCCCCAGTCGACTGCCCCCAGCACCTTTACCGCCGAGGTGAGTGATGGCGCGCAGATAGCCGACCAGACCTATACCATCGCGCCGCTAACCCAACTGGTGGCCGTTTCCACACCACTTCGGGCGATTGTGGGCCAGTCCTTCACCTATACCCTGACGGCCACCGGAGCGGTGGGCACCTACACGTGGGGCTTGGTGGGGGGAGACCTCCCGCCCGGCCTCTCCTTGACCAACGGGGTCATCTCCGGGACGGCGGCGTCGGTGGGTGCGAAGAGAACCCTGGTGTTTCTGGTGACGTCCGGTCCTGAGTTGACGTATGCCGACTTCACCATCACCTGCACGGCGCCGAGTCGAATCGTCAACTGAGCGGTCGCCAAACGACTGGAGGGCGGCGCAGCCAGTCTGGTAGGTGAACTCACGCTTCGGTAGCCACTCGTTGCGCCGGACGCGCGGGAGTCATGACCTTCGGGGTAGCCCCCGGGAGATACTGGTGGCATGACCGAACCACCGGTTCCCTGGTACTCATGCCAGAAGCTGAGTGGATCGCTCAGCCGGCGCGCGAGAGACTGGCTCTGGCCCTCCGCCAAACCGTTCACCTCAGCTGATCGGAAGTGGCGCCGGCGTGGCCCGTGACGGTTAGGCGGGCTGGGCCAGTCCGAAGAGATCCCGGAGCACCGAAAGCAGCTCGTCCTTGAGCCCCTCTGGTGCATCTGTGCCGAGGCCCCTCGTGGTGCCCACAGCGCCGGCCATCACCGCTCCCAGCGCGGCGGAGACCCGAACCCGGTCACGGAGCGATATCTTAGGATTGGCCACGAATTCCGCCCATTGCCGCTCCAGCTGCCGGTGCTCCTCTTGGTGTGCGGGATCATGATCGCCGAGGCCCTCGATGGCGGTCCGGTTCCGCTCCATGAGCACGAAGATCTTGCGATTGGAGAGCACCTGGTCGAGGAGCGCACTGAAGGTCCCTAGCGCTGCCGCGAAATCGATCGGCCCGTTGAAGAGCGGAAGTACGTCGAACCCGTGATGGCCAATCCCGTGGGCACGCTCCACCAGGGAGGAAAGCATCTCCTCCTTGCTGCGGAAGTGGTAATAGAGTGCCGCCTTGGTCACCCCGACCCTCTCCGACACCTCGCGCAGCGAGGTCTTGTCGAACCCCTGCTCGGTGAACAGGTCGAGAGCGGCTGCTAGGATCCGCTCTCTCGTCGAGGGGGCCTCGAGCTCCTCAGCCTGCTTCACTTTGGTAATTCTACTTGACGGCCGGTAGGTTGAGCTTATACCATCTGCGACACCGTTTACCGGCCGGATGGTACGGAGATCAATTGTGGGTGATGGACCTCCGATCCTCGTCGAGGGGCTGGTGAAGCTCTACGGCAAGACAAGGGCACTCGACGGCTTAGATCTGGTCGTCGAGAGGGGCAGCGTCGTAGCGGTGCTCGGACCCAACGGCGCGGGCAAGACGACCCTGATTAGAATCCTGGCGACCCTGGCCAAGCCCACCGGTGGGCGAGCCTCGGTCGCTGGTTTCGACGTGTCCGAGCATCCCGCCCAGGTACGCCGCCACATCGGCATCGCTGGCCAGTCGACCAGCATCGACGAGTACCTGACCGGGCGTCAGAACCTGGTGATGGTGGGCGAGCTCAGCCGGATCCCTCGCGATGAGTCGAAGCGGCGGGCGGGCGAGTTGCTGGAGCGCTTTGAGCTGGGCGACGCGGCCGACCGGACCACCAAGACCTACTCCGGGGGCATGCGCCGCAAGCTGGACCTGGCGGCCAGCTTGATCACCCAGCCGGAGGTGCTGTTCCTGGACGAGCCCACGACCGGTCTCGACCCCAGGGCCCGGGTCGGGATGTGGCAGCTTATCCGGGAGCTGGGAGAGGCTGGGACGACCCTGCTGCTGACCACCCAGTATCTGGACGAGGCCGATCAGCTGGCCCATGAGATCGCCGTAGTGGACCAGGGCAAGGTGATCGCCTCGGGAACACCGGACCAGCTCAAGACTCAGGTGGGCGGCGCGGTGTTGGAGGTATCCCTTCCGAAGGCGGCCGACGTTGACGAAGCAGGACGCCTCCTCCGCGCGGCGACCTCCGCCGTGGTCACGGTCGACCAGCGGCGGCACCGCGTCACGCTGCCCGCTACCGCTGAGGCGGGTTTGGTCACCACGGTTGTCCGGGCCTTGGACGCGGGCGGATTCTTGGTCGACGATGTGACCGTGCGGCGCCCCGCGCTGGATGACGTCTTCATGAGCCTGACCGGGCATGCCGCGGCACTGGGCAGTGAGGAAGCAGCATGAACGCTGCGCCAGTCGCCGAGTTGCACCGCGGAGCGGGAGAAGTCGGCCTCTCGCGACTTCTCTGGTTTCTCAAGGACGTGCTGGTTCTGACACGGCGCAGCTTGATCCACGTGGTCCGAAACCCGGCGCAGCTCGCCGACGTGACCATTCAACCAATCATGTTCGTGGTGCTCTTCACTTTCGTATTCGGGAGTGCCATCAAGCTGCCTGGCGGTGGCAGCTACCGCGAATATGTGGTGGCGGGGATCTTTGCAATTACCATGGCTGGGGCGGCCCCGGGAGTTGCGGTGGGACTGGCCACCGACATCCAGTCGGGGATCATCGACCGGTTCCGCGCCTTGCCGATGTCCCGGGCTGCGGTCCTGGCGGGGCGGCTGACCGCCGACCTGCTGACCGCCGTGCTCGGGCTGGCCGTGGTGGTGGTGGTGGGCGTCGCTGTGGGGTGGCGGGTGCACACCAATCCCGCCGAGGTGCTGCTCGGCTTCGCCCTGGCGCTTCTTTTCAACTACGCGATGAGTTGGGCAGGCGCGGCAGCAGGAATGTGGTTACACAACCCCGAGTCGGCCCAAGCGATGGCGTTCGTGGTCTTCTTTCCGATGATCTTTGTCTCCAACGCCTTCGTGGCGCTGCAGAACATGCCGGTTTGGTTGCGGGTAATTGCCGAGTGGAATCCCATTAGCACAGTGACTGCCAGCTGTCGCGAGCTGTTCGGCAATCCGAACCCCTCAGCCTCGGTGCAGGTGTGGCCGTTGCAGCATCCTGAGCTGGCGACCGCCTTCTGGTCGGTGGCGCTCCTGCTGATCTTCGTTCCCGTGTCGATCAGGCTCTATCGGCGCGAAGACCTGACGTGATCCGCTACCGACCTGCCGATCGGGCGCGCCCGCATTGCGCGCCCGGGGCCGGCCCTAGCCCGGAGCTAGTTGGTCAACGCCCAGCTCTGACAGGGCCAGCTTCTGCTTTCCCTGGGCGTCGAAATTGGATGGGTCCAGCCACGCCTCTAGCCGCGCCTTGCGGGCCGCCCACTCGCGGTCCAGAATCGAGAACCAAGCGGTGTCGCGGTTCCGCCCCTTGATGATCATGTGCTGGCGGAAGACGCCCTCGTAGGTGAACCCGAGTCGCAGTGCTGCCCGCCACGACGGTGCGTTGAGGGAGTCGCACTTCCACTCGTACCTGCGGTACCCGAGGTCTTCGAAGACGTACCTGGCGAGCAGGTACATGGCTTCGGTCGCGCCCCTGGTCCGCTGCAGCGCAGGGGTATAGAGGATGTACCCCACCTCCACGCAGCGCTCGGGCGGTTTGATGCGCATCAGCGAGGCCCAACCTAGGGCCCGCTGGGTCTCCACGTCCAGGATGGCGAAGTACAGAGGGTTGTCCGAACTGCAACGCAGTCGCACGTTGGCTTCGAAGGCAGCGCGGTCAGCGAAGGGGCCGTCAGGAAGATAGCGCCAGAGACGGTCATTGGCGGGGTCCAGGACCTCCTCCCAGAGAGCGGCTCCATGCTTGGCCACGTCCAGCGGGGAGAGCTCCACATAGCGACCGCGCAGGGTGACCCGACCGGGGAGCGGAGCTGCGCTGGGGTCAACTTGTGCGCCCACTGGCAGCCCGGTGTCAGGATCGTGGTCGGGCGCAGACACCTTCCCCAAACCTCCTCGGCGTCAGCTCCACCGGGGCCGCCTGGCGGCCACTTGGTTCAGGGCAGTCAAGGAAAAGCACGCCAGAAACCGCGACTGCGACCGACCGCCGAACTCGAGAGACTCCCCCTCCCGGAGCGTTAGGCGCGAATGTTAGCAGCGAATAGTGGGCTGTGCGCGCCCCGTTCACGGTTGGAGCCGATCCATCCGCCACCCTGAGCCCTCGGGGAGATAGCGCAGGCGGTCGTGTCGGCGATCGTCCCGGTGCTGCCAGAACTCGTAGCAGCCTGGCTGCAGGCGGTATCCGCCCCACCACGTGGGCCGGACCACCGGTCGTCCCGCCAGCGATCGCTCGAGGGCGCTCACCCGTTCATCCAGCTCGTCCCGGCCACCGATCGTCTGGCTCTGGGCGGATGCCACGGCTGACAGTTGACTGGCCCGGGGGCGGTTTGCAAAGTACCGGTCGGATTCCGTCTCGCTGAGCTGCTCCACCGAACCCTCGAGGCGCACCTGGCGACCCAACGCCGGCCAGTAGAACAGCATCGCCGCCGACGAGTTGGCCGCCAGCTCCTCGCCCTTCCGACTCTGGTAGTTGCTGCAGAAGTCGAATCCCTGCGCATTCCAGCCCTTGATCAGGACCATTCGCAAAGATGGTCGACCGGCATCATCGGCGGTGGCCAGCGCGGCTGCCTCGGCGAGCGGCATCGCTGTGGACGCCTCTTCGAACCAGCGCCCGAACTGCTTCAGCGGATCTCGGTCGACGTCCAGCTCGCGCAGCTCCGGGAAGATCACGGTCAAGGCCAGCCTCCGCTCTTCAGTTCCAGCACTAGCGACTCTAGATAGTGGCCCATAAGGGCCGGCTCAGCTCCTCCTCAGGCGATGTATTCCTGGGCCACCAGTAGCTCGGCGTTGAGTACTGCAGCTCCCGCTGCCCCGCGAATGGCGTTGTGCACGACCAGAGTGAACTTCCAGTCGAGCACGGGGCAGGGACGGACGTGGCCGACGCTCACCGCCATGCCCAGCGCAGCTTCTCGATCGAGCCGCGGCTGCGGTCGATCGACTCCATCCACCAGCAGGATTGGGTGGGGAGGCGCGCTGGGGAGTTTGAGGCGCTGAGGCTCAGAGACGAAAGTTGCTAGGGCGTGACGCACCTGTTCGGCCGTGGCCGCGGTGCGCAGGCGCACCGAGACGGACTCGGTGTGGCCGTCCAGTACTCCGACCCGGTTGCACTGGGCACTGACCCTCAGATCAGCCGGAACGAAGCGGTCGCCCGTCAGCTCGCCCAGGATCTTCAGGGATTCGCTTTCGATCTTCTCCTCCTCGCCAGACACATAAGGAAGGACGTTGTCGAAGATCGTCATCGCCGGCACGCCGCTGATCCCGGCCCCCGAAAGAGCCTGCATCGTCACGACCGAAACCTCGGCAAGCCCGAAGGCGTCCTGGAGCGGCTTGAGCGCCAGGGTGAGCCCGATCGCCGAGCAGTTGGGATTGGTCGCCAGGAGCCCGGTGGTGTAGTTCCGACGACCCCGCTGGTGGGTGAGCACCGCAGCGTGCTCCCAATTGATTTCCGGAATCAAGAGCGGAACGTCCTCGTCCATGCGGTGATTGCGGGCGTTGCTGATCACCGGAAACCCGGCTGCGGCCAGCGACTCCTCGGCCTCGCCCGCCACCGCCGCATCGAGGGCGGACACCACCAGGTCGCATGCCAGGTCAGAAGACAGCGGCTGGATCACCAAGCGGGCGGCTTCCGAGGGGATGGGGCTGCCCAACCGCCACGCAACCGCTTCGCCATAGGCGCGGCCGGCGGAGCGCTCGGAGGCAACCACCTCCGTCAGCGTGAACCAGGGATGACCCTCCAACATTTGAACCAGTCGCTGGCCCACAGCCCCGGTCGCTCCCAGCACGCCGACGCGGAATCTCTTCATCTGCACTGTGGAGTTTGCCAGGGCCCGAGCCGATGACTTCGAGACGGACCGGTCGCGGTGACGGGTCAGTCCGGTAAAGTTCGCTTATGGCGAGTACCTCGACGGCTGGCGGCGGCGCAGTTCCGGGTGACTTTTCCCCGAGCGTGCCCACCTCCAATTCCGGATCCTCGCTCACTGACGATCAGCGTCTGACTGGCTGCGGACCGGCGTGGTCTCCTGCGCTAGGGAACCGAATGCCGGGGCGCGCCACGGGGGACCCGCGAACTAAGTCCTAGTGCCCTCTTAGGCGCTAGCTCCCCCGGATCGACTCCCTGAGCCCCTACCAACGGCCCGGGATGACCTCAGGCGATCCACCTAACTGAAAGTCAAAGGAGCCAGCTGTGTCGGAGCTATTTCAATTGCGATGCGAGCAATGCGGACGCCGGTTTGGCAACAGTCCGCTGGTCCTCTGCGAAGACTGCTTCGCGCCGCTCGAGGTCTCGTTCGACCTTCCCTCGCTGCGGGCGGCGGTGAGCCGCGACCAGATCGAGAGTCGCCCCCGCGACATCTGGCGATACGCAGAGTTTTTGCCGGTAGCGGAGGGCTTCCGCTCCCAGCTGCCGGTGGGGTTCACGCCCCTGCTGCGGGCGGAGCGCCTCGGGAAGGAGCTCGGAAGCCAGGGCCTCTACCTCAAAGATGACGCCGCCTGCTTCCCCACGCTCTCCTTCAAGGACCGGGTGGTGGCGGTAGCGCTGTCCCAGGCGCGGGCGTTCGGATTCGAGGTGGTGGGGTGCGCCTCGACGGGCAACCTGGGCAACGCGGTGGCGGCCCAGGCGGCCCGGTTGGGCCTGCAGGCCTGGGTGTTCATCCCGGCCGATCTGGAGGCGGCCAAGGTGGTCGGCACGTCGGTATACGGCGCCCGGCTGGTTCGGGTGGACGGCAATTACGACCAGGTCAACCGGCTCTGTGCTGAGATCGCAGAGCTGCACCCGTGGGGCTTCGTCAACGTCAACTTGAGGCCCTACTACGCCGAGGGCTCCAAGACGGTGGGCTTTGAGATAGCCGAGCAGCTCGGCTGGCGGCTCCCCGACAACGTGGTGGTTCCGATGGCCGGCGGAGCTCAGATCACCAAGGTTGCCAAGGGGTTCGCGGAACTGGTCGCTACCGGGCTGGTGGAATCTCGACCGGTGAAGATCTTTGGGGCCCAGGCGCTCGGCTGCTCGCCCATCTCAACAGCGCTCGCGGGTGGGGCAACTGAGATCATTCCGCAGCGACCAGATACCATCTGCCGGTCGCTTGCGATCGGCAATCCGGCGGACGGCTACCGCGCCATGGAGGTGATCCGGTCCAGTTCTGGGTGGGCGGAGACCGCCAGCGATCCCGAGATCGTGGCGGGGATGCGGCTCCTAGCGCAAGTGGAGGGCGTCTTCGGTGAGACTGCGGGCGGAGTTACCGTCGCCGCTACGCGCAAGCTGCTCCAGGCTGGGCGGATCCAGCCGGGGGAGACCACGGTGCTCTGCATCACCGGCAACGGGCTCAAGACGACCGACGCCCTGGCTCAGGAGCTCCCCGCGCCCGCAGCCCTGGCACCCAACCTGAAGGCCTTCGAGGAGGAGCTGGCCCTGGTGGGGGTGAGGGCTTGAGGGAAGTCCGCTCTCAGCCAGTATCGATCGAAGGCCGCCCGATGACTCGCCCCCGCCCGCTTTGCTGCGATCTGGAGAGATGGAGCCATACCGTGCCGGACCCGGCGTGCTCGAGGTAGTCGTACCGGCGACGTCCGCCAACCTGGGGTGCGCCTTCGACTGCGCCGCGCTGGCCATCAATCTCCAGCTCACCGTGGAGGCGACCCCCCTCGCCACCCCGGGATTCGAGGTCAACTGTCAGGGAGAGGGATCAGCGGAGCTTCCCCGCGACGAATCCAACCTGGTGGCCCAGGGCATCCGCCGGCTGGCGGCCTGGTCGCGGTGTCCCACACCGGGGCTGCGGCTGCAGCTGCACAGTGAGATCCCAGTAGGCGCAGGTCTGGGCTCCAGCGCCGCGGCCATCGTCGCCGGTCTCCTGATCGGGACCCAGTTGTTCCCGACCACTCCCGACGACGCGACCCTGATCGGCCTTGCCGCCGAGCTGGACGGTCATCCCGACAATGTCGCTGCCGCCTACCTGGGCGGCTTGGTCGTCTCGGCAGGCCTCCCGGGCTCGGGCCGGGTGCTGACCCGCAAGGCCATCGTGCCGACCGGGCTGGAGCTGGTGGTTGTGATTCCGGACCGGCCGCTGCCCACCTCGAAGGCGAGGTCGGTATTGCCTGACACCTACAGTCGCGCCGACGCGGTGCACAACATGCAGCGCGCCTCCCTCTTGGTGGCGTCGGCGTTCTCCGGCGAATTCGACTTCGAGCCGGAATTCTTCGCCGACCGTTGGCACCAGACTCAGCGAGGGGAGCTGATGCCCGGGCTCCGGGAGTGCCTGGAGCTGGAGTATCCGGGCCTTCTTGGCGTCTTCCTGAGCGGCGCCGGCTCCTCGGTGTTGGCCATGACCAAGGGGGCCGCCACCGAGGTAGCGGACCAGCTGGTGGCCCGCTTTCGCGCCCAAGGAGTCGGTGCCCGTGCCCTCGTTCTGATGGCGGACAACGAAGGCGCGAAAGGTCGTCGACTCGAGGAGCCCAGCCGCTCGTGAACGCTCACACACCCGCTCTGCGGGTCATGAAGTTCGGCGGGACTTCGGTTGGTGACCCCGACCGGATGGCGGCGACCGCCGCCATCATTCGCCAGCAGGCGGCTCAGGGCCGATTGGTCGTGGTCGTCTCGGCGATGCAGCAGGTGACAGCGTCCCTGGTGGCGGCGGCCGCCGCCGCCAGTCGCCGCGAGACCGAGGCCTGGCAGACGATCGGCGAGGAGCTGATGCGCCGGCACCAGGAGGTGTGCCAGGCGCTGGTCTCGGCGGCGGAGCGGCCGACGATCCAGGCACAACTCGACCTCGAGATGTCGACGTTCAAGGACTTCTGCGTCGGATTCTCCTTGGTTCGGGAGCTCACCCCGCGTTCGCTGGATTCGCTCTCGTCACTGGGCGAGGTGATGTCGGCCACCCTGGTGGCCGCCGCCCTGAGGGCCTCGGGCCTGGACGCGGAGGCAGTCGACGCCACCGAGGTGATCGTGACCGACGATGGTTTCGGCAACGCCGCCCTCCTCTTCGAACCGACCAACGAGAAGGTCCGCCAGAGGCTAGGCCCGCTGTTGCAGCGGGGGTCGATACCGGTCGTGACCGGCTTCCGGGCGGCCACCATCGACGGCAGCTGCACCACCCTGGGACGCGGCGGATCCGACTACAGCGCGACGATTCTGGGAGCGGCTATTCCCGCCACCGAGATCTGGATCTGGACCGACGTCGACGGGATGATGACCGCCGATCCGCGGCTGGTGCCAGAGGCGCGGGTGATCCCGGAGCTCTCCTACCGCGAGGCGATCGAGCTCTCATTCTTCGGCGCGAGGGTGCTGCACCCCAAGGCCCTGGACCTTCCGTTCCTGGCCGGGATTCCGGTCCTGATCAAGAACAGTTTCAACCCGGCTGCGCCCGGCACCGAGATCGGTCGATCGAAGCAGCGACTCCCGGGGGTCAGGGCGATCGCCTCCACCTCGGAGGCCTCGCTCTTCACGGTGTCCGGCACCCGATCGATGCCCTTCACCCGCTTGGCCGCCCAGGTATTCGGAGCTCTGGACGCAGACCGGATCAGCACCCTGGTGGTCACCCAGTCCTCGGCTGAGAACGTCATCTCCTTCGTGGTCAACAGCGCCGACGCCGCGCGGGTGCGCCGCCGATTGGAGCGGGAGCGCGGCACACTTCGGGGCGGTACCTCGATCGCTGCCGTCGAGGAGCTTCCGGATGTCGGGGTGGTGGTGGCGGTTGGCGAGGGCATGAAGGGGACGCCCGGGATCGCGGCTCGGATCTTCAGTTCGATCGCCCGCCTCGGCATCAACATCGCCGCCATAGCCCAGGGGTCCTCCGAACTGAGTGTCTCCTTGGTGGTCCAGGCGTCGGACATCCCCGCGGCGGTGCGGGCAACACACCAGGAGTTCGGGCTCTAACTGCCTGCCTGAATGTCAAGCTCATTTCTGCGCTGTGCCGATCCCGGCTGCTCCACCGAGAGCGAGTCAGTGGAGATTTCGTACGCCTGTGCCAGCTGCGGCGGACTGCAGGAGGTGGGATACAGGTTCGACGCTGCCGACCCGAGCCGGTGGCGCTCGCTCTGGCGCGAGCGCCACGGCTCCAACTTGGAGGTTGATCGCAGCGGGGTCTGGCGGTACCGGGAGCTGCTGCCCTTCTTGGCCGATGAAGTACCCCACATCTCCTTGGGTGAGGGCTCAACCCCGCTGGTGAGCGCCCCGCAGGCTGCGACCTGGGCGGGGCTGGAGCGGCTGGAGGTGAAGCATCTTGGGGTCAACCCGACGGGATCCTTCAAGGACCTGGGGATGACCGCCTGCATCA